>NZ_VOHJ01000022.1 GCF_007923255.1 Vulcaniibacterium thermophilum
GGCGGGCGCGGCCGGGGACGCGCCTGCGGGGGCGCCGGCCTGCGCGGGCGCAACGGGCGACGCGGGGACCGCGGCGGTGGCCGGCGGGGTCGCGACCGGCGGCAGCGCGGGATCGAACGTCAGCGCGCGCACCGGCGGCGCATCCGGCACCGAGAGTTGCACCAGCACGTCGCGCCCGCGGTCGAGCTGCGCCGCCGGCCGCACGTCGCCGACCAGGAACGCGCGGCTCTCGTCCGGCCGCAGCGCGACCACCGTGCCCACCGGAAAGCCGGGCGGGAAACGGTTGCCGAGGCCGGAGGTCACCAGCACGTCGCCGACCTTCAGATCGCTGGACATCGGCACGTGGCGCAGCGCGAGGCGGTCGCTGCGGCCGGTGCCGTAGGCCACCAGCCGCACGCCGGTGCGCACCACCACCACCGGCACCGCGTGGTCCGGGTCGGTCACCAGCAGCACCTCGGCGTGCATCGGCGTGGTGCCGGTGATCTGCCCGAGCAGGCCGCCGGCGTCGATCACGCTCTGCCCCACGCGCAGCCCGACCCGGCTGCCGGCGTCCAGCACCAGCCGCTGCCGGCTCGGATCCAGATCGACGTCGAGGATCGGCACCAGCAGCACGTCGAGGTTGCCGCGCTCGGCGGCATCCAGCAGGCCGCGCAGGCGCGCGTTGTCGGCCGCCAGCGCCTGCAGGCGGGCCATGCGCGCCTGGTTGAGCAGCAACTGGCGGCGCAGTTCGCGGTTGCGCTCGGTGAGCTGGGCGAGGGTGCCGGCGTCCTCGTTGAGCCGCTCCATCAGCCGCCCCGGCAGCCCGGCCACCGCCCACAACGGCTGCACCAGCGCGTTGGCCTGCGTGCGCGCCTGCGTCAGCCAGCCGCCGCGCTGGTCGAGCACGATCAGCACCAGCGCGAGCCCCAGGTAGCCCAGCAGGCGCAGGGTACCGACGACGTCACCGGGGCGGGCTACGGAAGGGCCGGGGTAGGTCGGCACGTCGGCGGGAATCGGAAATCAGGAATCGGGAATCGGTATCGGGCGCCGCACCCGCGACGCCTGCAGCAGGGAGGCAAGGACGAACCGGGCGGGGGACTGGAGCGGTCATCGCGCGCGTGCTTCCCGCGGCGGCAATTCCCGATTCCCGATTCCCGGCCTGATCACTCGGGCGCGAAGAACTCGTTGCCGTGCATGTCCACCAGTTCGAGCGCGCGGCCGCCGCCGCGGGCGACGCAGGTCAGCGGGTCGTCGGCGACCTGCACGTGCAGGCCGGTCTCCTCGGAGAGCAGGCGGTCGAGGTCGCGCAGCAGCGCGCCGCCGCCGGTCAGCACGATGCCGCGCTCGGCGACGTCGGCGCACAGCTCCGGCGGGGTCTGCTCGAGCGCCTGCTTGACCGCGGCGACGATGCCCGACAGCGGCTCGCGCAGTGCGTCCAGCACCTCGTTGGAGCTGATGGTGATCATCTTCGGCACGCCCTCGGCCAGATGGCGGCCGGACACCTCGATGGTGCGGATCTCCTTCTGCGGATAGGCGCAGCCGATCTCCAGCTTGATCCGCTCGGCGGTGGCATCGCCGATCAGCATGCCGTGGGTGCGGCGGACGTAGCTGATGATCGCCTCGTCGAAGCGGTCGCCGCCGATGCGCACCGACTGCGAGTAGACGATGCCGTTGAGCGCGATCACCGCCACCTCGGTGGTGCCGCCGCCGATGTCCACCACCATCGAGCCGCGCGCCTCGGTCACCGGCATGCCAGCGCCGATCGCGGCGGCCATCGGTTCCTCGATCAGGTAGACCTCGCGCGCGCCGGCCTCCTCGGCCGATTCCTTGATCGCGCGGCGCTCGACCTGGGTCGAGCCGCACGGCACGCACACCAGCACGCGCGGGCTCGGGCGCAGGAAACGCGAGCGGTGCACCTTGCGGATGAAGTGCTTGAGCATCTCCTCGGTGTAGGTGAAGTCCGCGATCACCCCGTCCTTCATCGGCCGGATGGTGGTGATGTGGCCCGGAGTGCGGCCCAGCATCTGCTTGGCTTCGGTGCCGACCGCCGCCACCGAGCGGCTGCCGCCGACCAGCCGGTCCTGGCGCACCGCCACCACCGACGGTTCGTTCAGCACGATCCCCTGCCCGCGCACGTAGATGAGGGTGTTCGCCGTGCCCAGGTCGATGGACAGGTCGTTGGAGAACATGCCGCGGAACTTCTTGAACATCGGGGGATGGCCGTCAGGAGGTGGGCGCCGGCGGGGGCGAGAACGAATGAGCTAGCCTAGCAACCGCGCACAGCGCCGGGCAAGGAAAAATCCCGGCCGGACAAGGGTTTGGGCCCCACCGAAAGACCGCTTCTTCAGCAGCCGCGACACCTGGATCACGGATTCGGCTGGCCGCTCGCAGGCTCAGCCGCTACCCTTACCCGCCCGCGCGGCCCCCGGCCGCCTTCCTCAGGTGTTCCGATCGATGTCTGCGCTGATCTGCGGTTCGCTGGCTTACGACACCATCATGGTGTTCCCCGACCAGTTCAAGAACCACATCCTGCCGGACAAGGTCCACATCCTGAACGTCTCGTTCCTGGTCCCGCGCATGCGGCGCGAGTTCGGCGGCTGCGCCGGCAACATCGCCTACAACCTCAAGCTGCTGGGCGGCGACCCGATTCCGATGGCCACCGTCGGCTCCGACTTCGGCCCCTACCGCGAGCACTTCGAAACCTGCGGCATCCGCCTCGACCACGTCAAGGTGATCGACGAGCTGTTCACCCCGCAGGCGTTCATCACCACCGACCTGGACAACAACCAGATCACCGCGTTCCACCCCGGCGCGATGATGCGGTCCTACGAGAACCACGTGCGCGACGTCGCCGGCGTGACGTTCGGCATCGTCAGCCCCGACGGGCGCGAGGCGATGCTGCAGAACGCGCAGGAATTCCACGAGCTCGGCATCCCCTTCATCTTCGATCCGGGCCAGGCGATGCCGCTGTTCAACGGCGAGGAGCTGCGCCGCTTCATCGATCTGGCCGACTACGTCACCGTCAACGACTACGAGTCGAACCTGCTGCAGGAGCGTACCGGCTGGAGCGAGGCGGACATCGTCAAGAAGGTGAAGGCCTACATCACCACGCGCGGACCGCACGGCTCGGTGATCCACACGCCGGAGAGGACCTACCAGGTGCCGCCCGCGCACGAGCGTCGCGTCACCGACCCGACCGGCTGCGGCGACGCGTTCCGCGCCGGCCTGATCTTCGGCATCCAGCGCGGCTACGACTGGATGACGATCGGCCGCATCGGCAACCTGATGGGCGCGCTCAAGGTCGAACACCCCGGCACCCAGAACCAGCGCTTCGACTACGACGAGTTCGCCGAGCAGTTCAAGCAGCAGTTCGGCTACGCGCTGTAACGCCGCCCCCGTAGGTTGGGCTGAGCCGAAGGCGAAGCCCGACATCCGTGCGTCTCACGATCCACCGTGGTGCCGTTGGGCTTCGCTGCGCTCAGCCCAGCCTACGTGCGTGCTTCGCGGCGTCTCAATTCCAGGCCGGCAGCCTGGCCGGATCGAGTCCGCCGACTTCGAACACCGCGGTGCGGGTGCCGCCGGCCTTGACCGGGAATTCGACCGCGACGGTCTTCGCCGACTTCGTCATCCGCCACAGCGCGCGTTCGTCCTCGATGAACATCGCGATCGCCTCGTCGGTCTTCGGTCGCGAGGCCGCCATCGGCCGGGCGGCGCCGTCGTCGACGGTCACGTTCACCTTGCAGCCGCCGTAGCAATCGAAGTCGCCGCCCTCGAGCGTGAGATAGCTGCTCCGGCCCCACTCGGGATGGTCGCGGAAGATCAGCCGCACGCGCGCGGGGCGGTCGCCGCCGGTATCGACCACGTCCTTCGAGTAGATCGCCGCCGAAAGCTGGGTGCCCTTGGCGACCGGCTCGGCGCCGTAGGCCCACAGGCCGGCGAGGCGGCGTTGTTCCCGCGCGGCCTGCGCCTTCGTCTTCGCTTCGTCGACGCGCGCCTTCACGCGCGCGGCCGCGGCGCTGCCGGGATGGTCGGCCAGCAGCACGGTGCCGTGCGCGGCGGCGAGCTCCCAGTTGCCCTTCGCGGCTTCGGCCTCGAACTGGCGCGCGATCGCCTCCGCCTGCGCCTCGCGCGCGGCGGCCTGCGCGGCCTCGCGATCCTGACGCGGCTGGCAGGCGACGAGCGCGAATACGGCGATCAGCGCCGCCGTCGGCAGGGTTCGGATCATGGTGCGGACTCCCGGATGAGCATGTCGAGGGCGGCGGCGACGTCCGCCGGCCGTTCCATCATCGCCATGTGACCGCAGCCGCCGAGCAGGACGCGTCGCGACTGCGGAATGCGTTCGGCGTACAGCGCCATCGCGCTCGGGTCGATCACGCGGTCGCGCTCGCACCACAGCAGGAGCGTGGGCTGGCGGATGTCCGTGGCGGCCTCGCCCGGCAGGAAGCGGCCCTCGCCGCGACCGATGCGGTCGAGCACGCGCTGCTCGAACGGCGCCTGCGCGCGACGGAAGGCGATGAAGCCCTCGCGCGCCGGCCACGGAATGCGCGGACGCGCGGCCGGATCGCCGAACACGATGTCGAGGTAGGCCTGCAGCGAGGCGACATCGCGCACCTCGAACGGGTTGCGGCCGGCGAGCACGGCGCGGCCGAACGCGTTGTCGCGGAACGGCACGCCGGCGGCGTCGATCAGTGCGAGCCGGCGCACGTGCCCGGGAAAGCGTGCGGCGGCGAGCGCGGCGATGCCGCCGCCCATCGAGTGCCCGACCAGCACCACCGGGCGATCGCCGGCCACGGTTTCGATGAAGCGCGCCAGTCGCTGCGCCTGCGCCGCATAGCCGTAGTCGGCGCCGGCGCGGCGCGTGCTCTCGCCCCAGCCCGGCAGGTCCGGGATCAGCAGCCGGTAGCGGCCGCGCAGCAGGCGCGCGAGCGGATACCAGTTCTCCTTGCTGCCGGTGAAGCCATGCACCAGGACCAGCGTCGGCGCATCCGGCGGGGCCGCGTCGGACGCGGCGTAGACCCAGGTGTGATCGTCGACCGCGACGCTGCGCCGCTCCAGGTGCGCGGCGAGCCGCTGGCGCGCGAACTCGAGACGCACCAGCCGGTAAGGATCGCTCGCGACCGCGGCGATCGCGAGCGCGCCCAGCGCGAGCAGCAGGGCCGCGACGGCGACGAGGATACGGCGTGACGTGCGCATGGGTTCGGGTTCGGCCGCTCTCCCGCCGGCGGCGGGAGCGCGTGGCGATCGGGCCTCAGCCCTTCTTCCCTTCGGCGCGGGCGATGGTGGCCTCGACCGATGCGGTGGTGATCGGGTGATAGCCCGGCCGCGCCTTGGCGAACACTTCCTTGGCGAGCTTCAGGCCCTCCGGGGTCTGCACCAGCGCCTCGTAGGTCGGCATGATCAGCTTGCGGCGGCCGATCGTCTGCAGGAACCGCGCGATGTCCTCGTTGGCCCGGGTGTAGCCGCTGCGCACCGCGAGCGGATACCAGCGCTGCGCGATCTCGCCGTTGCCGGTGCCGGTGAAGCGGTAGGCGGCATCCAGCGCGGCCAGCTTCTCCACCGGCAGCGTCTTCGGCATGCCCTCGATGAAGTGCACCCACTCCTGCGTGGTCCACTTCGCGGTGAGGTCCTTGGCCGGCAGCGTGCCGGTGTCCAGCCATGCCTTGCGCGCGGCGTCGACCGCGTCGAAACGCGGCGAGGCGATCTGCGGCGCGCCGTCGGGAATGCCCGGCTGATGCACCCACTGCTCGAGTTCGGCCTCGGTGACCTTGCCCGGGTGCCTGGCCAGCAGGTTGGCCCGGGCGTAAGCGAGGAAGTCCTGCGTGGTGATGCTCTTGAACGCGAAGTGGTCGAAGTAGCCGCGCAGGAAAGGATCGAACACCTCGCGGCCGAAGCGCTGCTCGAGGAACTGCAGGAACCACGCGCCCTTGGTGTAGACGGTGGCGCTGCTGCTGTCGTCCGGGTTTTTCAGCGTGCCGGGCTTGAGCGCGAGCACCTGCAGCGCCGGGTCGAGCGTCCTGTACTCCTCGCGCAGCTCGTTGCGCTCGATGACGTTTTCCATGTCGGCGCGCTCCTTGCCGTACAGCGCCTCGACGATGCGGTTCTCGACGTAGCTGGTGAAGCCCTCGTTGAGCCAGGAATCGTTCGGGGTGGCGAACGTCACCAGGTTGCCCGACCAGCTATGCGCCAGCTCGTGCGCGATCAGCGCCACCAGCGACTTGTCGCCGGTGATCACGGTCGGCGTGGCGAACGTCAGCCGCGGGTTCTCCATGCCGCCGTAGGGGAACGAGGGCGGCAGCACGAGGATGTCGTAGCGCTCCCAGCGGTACGGCCCGTACAGCTTCTCGGCGGTTTGCATCATCTTCTCGGTGTCGGCGAACTCGGCCACCGCCTTGTCGACCGTCGCCGGTTCCGCCCACACGCCGCTGCGCGCCGAGATCGGCTTGAACACCAGGTCGCCGGCCGCGATCGCCAGCAGGTACGACGGAATCGGCTGCGGCATGCGGAAGTCGTAGTCGCCGTCGCGCGCCGCCTTCGGATCGTTGTCGGCGCTCATCAGCACCATCGCATCCTTCGGCGCCAGCACCTTCGCGCTGTAGGTGAAGCGCACCTGCGGCGTGTCCTGCAGCGGCACCCACGAGCGCGCGTGGATCTGCTGCGACTGGCTGAACATGAAGGGCGTCTTCTTGCCCTGCGTCATCTCCGGCGTGAGCCACTGCAGGCCCGACGCTTCCGGCGAGGTGCTGTAGGTCACGCGCACGCGCTTGAACGGCTCGGGCGTCATGATCGTCAGCTTGCTGCCGAGCACCTCGTCCTCCGGCGCGAGCTGGAACGGCAGCTCGACCCAGCGCTCGTTCTCGCGTTCGCCGACCACCTTCTCGATCGTCAGATCGCGGGTGTCGAGCACCAGCCGCCCGGCCTTGGGATCGCGCCAGTCGAGCGTGTAGGTGGCGCTGCCGGACAACGTCTTCTTGTCGAAATCGACCGTCAGGTGCAGCGCCAGATCGGTCACGCCGACCTTGTCGGGCTCGGCATAGCTGTACGGATCGAGCGCGGCGGCTGGCTGCGCCGGCTTTTCGGCGGCGGTGGCGGGCGTGTCGGGCGCGGCGTTGGGCGTGGCATCGCGCTGGCAGCCGAGCATCAGCGCGGAAGCGACACAGAGGGCGAGGAGAGTCGGACGCATCGGACGGCAACCGGAACCAGGAGGGGCCCGAGTGTAGCCGCCCCGTCCGGGCCGCGCAGGTGCCGGAGGGCCGGCGTCGCGAGCCACGGATTCGCGCGATGGACACGGATCGAATAGGGCGGGACTTGTCCCGCCGTCGGCGACCGACGGCCTGCCGACGACGTCGGCGGCGGGGCAAGCCCCCGCCCTACGGGAATGATCGGCGCAGCGTCTTTTCGATCCGTGTCGATTGGTGGCGGACCCATCCCGCCACGGCCGCGGGACAAGTCCCGCCCTACACCTTGTAGCCGGTGTGGATGGCGACGATGCCGGCGGAAAGGTTGCGGTAGCCGCAGCGGGCGAAGCCGGCGGCTTCCATCATCGCCTTCAGTTCGTCCTGCGGCGGATGCTTGCGGATGCTTTCGGCGAGATAGCGGTAGCTGTCCTCGTCGTCGGCGAACAGCCGCCCCAGGCGCGGCAGCACCTGGAACGAGTGGAAGTCGTACAGCGGCTTGAACCAGTCCGCCTTCACCTCGGAGAACTCCAGCACGCGCGCCTGGCCGCCGACCTTGAGCACGCGGTGCATCTCGCGCAGCGCGGCGTCCTTGTCGGTGACGTTGCGCAGACCGAAGGCGATCGTCACCAGGTCGAAGCTGTGATCGGGGAACGGCAGCGCCTCGGCGTTGCACTGCACGTACTCGAGCCCGGCGACGCGGCCGAGGTCGGTCAGCCGGTCGCGCCCCACCCGCAGCATGTCGCCGTTGATGTCGCCCAGCACGATGCTGCCGTCGCGGCCGACGCGCTCGTGCAGCAGCAGCGCGATGTCGCCGGTGCCGCCGGCCAGGTCGAGCACGCGGTCGCCGCGCTTCACCTGCGCGGTGGCGACGAAGTAGCGCTTCCACACGCGGTGGATGCCGAGCGACATCAGGTCGTTCATCAGGTCGTAGCGGCGCGCGACCGAGCTGAACACCTGGCCGACCAGCTTCTGCTTCTCGGCCGCCGGCACTTCGCGGAAGCCGAAGTGGGTGGTGCCGGACTTGCGGGGGGATTCGTTCATGCGGCGATTATCGCCCAAGGCCCTGCGCGGCGCCGCGTCAGGCCAGCACGGTCACCGGATCGCCGATGCGCAACGTGCCGGTGCCGCGCGGGATCAGGTTCTGGCCGAAGGTGACGCCCTTCGGCGTGCGCCGGTAGGTCAGCAGGGTGCGCAGCGGCTCGCCGTCCGGATCGCGCTCGCCGCGTTCGGGGTCCACCGTGGTGAACACGCAGCGCACGCACGGCTTGACCACGTCGAACTCGACCGTGCCGATGCGGATGCGGCGCCAGCCGTCTTCCGCATGCGGCGCGCAGCCGTCGGCGACCAGGTTGGGCCGGAAGCGCGTGATCGCCACCGGCCGCGCCAGCCTCGTGTTGAGGTGGTCGAGCGCCGCTTGCGAGATCAGCAGCAGCGGGAAGCCGTCGGCGAAGCTGACTTCGTCGCCCGGCTGTGCGTATCGCGCGTCGACCGGACGGCGCGCACCCTCGTCCATGTGCACCAGCCGCAGCGGGCGGCCGAGCACCGCGCTCAGCCAGTCATCGGCCTCGCGGCCGGCCGGGCGGGCATCGACCGTGCTGTCCCACACGCGAACGCGCAGGCGCGCGCCGTCCGCCGGCGGCGCCACGTGCAGAGCGCCGTGGCCCGGTGCGGACAGCACGAGCGCGCCCTCCGGTGCGGGTTGCGCGCGGATCAGCGTCATCGTCGCGAGCTGGCGCCCGGTGAGGAACCGGCCGTCGGCGTCGACCACCATCCAGCGCCGGTCGTGCGCCAGGCCGCGCGGCTCCACCTCGGCCGCTTCGCAGGGAAGCGGCGCGCAGGACTTCAGCGGATAGCGGTAGAGGGCGGCCAGGTGCATGCGCTCAGCCTGCCGGCTTGACCACCATCAGCCAGAAGATCGCCGCCACGCCGGCGAACGCCGGCCAGGCGAGTGCGTACCACCAGCCCATCGCGCGGTGGTAGCCCGCCGGCAGCGGCGCACCCCGCTCCGCGGCGGCGCGCGCAAGCCGGTGCGCCCTCACCTGCAACCACAGCACCGGCAGCCAGCAGGCGCCGACGAAGAAGAACAGCACCAGCGCCCACTTCAGCCAGAACACCGACAGCGGCATCGACAGCCGGTGCGCCAGCCACAGCCCGCTGGCGAACTGCACCAGCACCGCCGGCGCGGTGAAGCAGGCATCGGCGCGCACCACCGTGCGCGCGGTGGCCGCGATCACCCGCGCATCGCCGGTGCGGTGCGCCTTCCACATGAAGAACGCGATGCCGAGCCCGGTGCCGAACAGCAGCGTCGAGCTCATCACATGCAGCCACTTGACCGTCAGGTATCCCACCCTCGCCTCCGCCGCCGAGCACGGCCACGCTAGCATGCCGCCATGGACCCGGGCTCGAGCTACGAGACGCGCCAAGCTCGCCGAACTCACCTACCCGCGCGACGTCTGCGCCCGCCTACTGCGCAGCATGACCAGCGCGCAGAGCGACGACATGCAGTCTCCGCACACCTACGCCAACAAGCGCGTCGTAGCCGCGCTCGCGGCGCGACCCGGGCATCCGCCGGCGCGGGGGGGGCATCGATGCTCTTCAGCAGGCGGCACGCGCGGAGCTGCTGGCCGCCAGCGCGCGACGCGGCGCGGGCGCCCCGCCGCCACGCCGTAAACCGTCACTCGCGCGGTGCTCCTGCGCCGGATACGGCCAGCGGCCGCACGTGTTCGAGCAGGCTCACCAGCGTCTTGCCCGGCTCCTCCCACGGGATCATGTGCGCGGAGCGCTCGAACCACACCGCGCGCTTGTAGGGCGACTTGACCCGCTCGAGCCAGTTCGCGGTCGGCTGCGACGGCGTCGTGTAGTCGTGCCGGCCCATGAACATCACCACCGGGATCGGGAACGACGCGACGTGGTCGAAATCGACCTGGAGGAACTCGGGGAGCAAGCGCTCCAGCGTGAACAGGCTGCCCTGATTGATCGCGCAGCGGTCGCGATCCTCGTAGTCGGGCGACAACCGCGGGCCACGGTAGTAGTAGGTGGATTCGTCGCGGAACGCGGTCAGGCCGCCGTAGTACTGCGGCCATTTGCGGGCGATGATGATGCGCTCGCGGGTGATCGGCTGATCGCCCGGGTACGGCGCGATCGATTCCATCTCGCGCACGGCTTCGGCGTTGCCGTGCGCCTTCGCCTGGCGCAGGCCGTACTCGAAGCTGATCCGCTCGTTCTCGCGCGTGTCGATCACCTGGCCGATGCCGACGTAGGCATGGAACAGATCGGGCCGCCGCAACGCCGCGTGCATGCCGACCACGGTGCCCCAGCTGTGTCCGACCAGGATCACCTTGTCCTTGCCGTAGCGCCGGCGCACGTACTCGGCGACTTCGATGGCGTCGTCGACGTAGCGCTGGATGCGCACGGTTTCGCCGAGCCCCTCGTGCGGCGTACGCGCGATGGTCATGCCTGCGCCGCGCTGGTCCCAGTGCACGACGGTGAAGTACTCCTCCAGCGGACGCTGGAACTGCCAGAGCGTCGGCGCCGCTGGCGAGGCCGGCCCGCCGTGCACGAACAGCAGGATCGGGTTGGCGCGATCCTGGCCGCGCACCGTCAGCCACTGTTCGATGCCGCCGATGCGGGCCGCATAGCTTTCCTGCACGCCGTTGGGCGCGACGATGCGATGCAGATCGCGCACGATCTCGCGCGCCTCGCCATAACGGGCGGCGGTATCCGGACAGTCCTGCGCGTGCGCACTTGCGATGCCGGCGATCGCCAACAGGGCGCCAAGCAAGGTCGATCTCATTCCGCCTCCATCGCTCGTGATGTCCGCCTGCGCCGATGCTAGCGGCCGTGCCGGCGCCGCACGCAGCGCCGGAAGTCATGGCCGGGCTTCAGAGGATGTAGCGGCTGAGATCCGGATCCTGCACCAGCTCGCCGAGCTGGGCGTCGACGTAGGCGCGGTCGATCGTCAACGCCTGGCCGTCGCGGTCCGGCGCCTCGTAGCTCAGCGCGTCGAGCAGCTTCTCCAGCACGGTGTGCAGCCTGCGCGCGCCGATGTTCTCCTGGCGCTCGTTGACGAACGCGGCGATCTCGGCGATGCGCTCGACCGCGTCGTCGGTGAAGCGCAGCGTCACGCCCTCGGTGCGCAGCAGCTCGACGTACTGCGTGGTCAGCGCCGCCTTCGGCTCGGTGAGGATGCGCACGAAGTCGTCCTTGCTCAGCGCCGACAGCTCGACGCGGATCGGGAAGCGGCCCTGCAGCTCGGGAATGAGGTCGCTCGGCTTGGCGAGGTGGAACGCGCCGGAGGCGATGAACAGGATGTGGTCGGTCTTCACCGGGCCGTACTTGGTGCTGACCGTGGAGCCTTCCACCAGCGGCAGCAGGTCGCGCTGCACGCCCTCGCGGCTGACGTCGCCGCCCACCAGGGTGTCGCTGCGGCGCGCGACCTTGTCGATCTCGTCGATGAACACGATGCCGTGCTGTTCGCAGGCCTCGATCGCCGCCTGGCGCACTTCCTCCTCGTTCACCAGCTTGGCCGCTTCCTCCTCGACCAGCAGCGTGCGCGCGGCCTTGATCGGCAGGGTGCGCTTGTGGGTCCGGCTGCCGGCGAACTGCGAGAACATCTGCCGCAGTTGCTGGCCCATCTCCTCCATGCCGGGCGGCGCCATGATGTCGACGCCGACGTTGACCGCGGTCTCGATCTCGATCTCGCGCTCGTCGAACGCGCCGCTGCGCAACTGCCGGCGCAGCTTGGCGCGCGTCTCCTGCGCTTCCGGCGAATTCTCGTAGGCCGACGGCTCGTCGGCCGCCGCCTCGCGCGGGCTGAAGCCGAACATCGGCTGCACCGGCGCGCGGCGCGGCAGCAGCGCATCGAGGATGCGCTCCTCGGCGCGCTCCTCGGCCTGCGTGCGCACGCGCAGCTTCGCCTGTTCGCGGTACATCTTGACCGCGGTGTCGGCGAGGTCGCGCACGATCTGCTCGACGTCCTTGCCGACGTAGCCGACTTCGGTGAAGCGCGTGGCTTCCACCTTCACGAACGGCGCGTTGGCGAGCGTGGCCAGGCGGCGCGCGATCTCGGTCTTGCCGACGCCGGTCGGGCCGATCATCAGGATGTTCTTCGGCATCACCTCGTTGCGCAGCTCCGGCGCGAGCTGCATGCGCCGCCAGCGGTTGCGCAGCGCGATCGCGACCGCGCGCTTGGCGGCGGCCTGGCCGACGATGTGGCGGTCGAGCTCCTGCACGATCTCGCGCGGAGTCATCGTGGCGTGGCTGGTGTCGGGTTTCATGGGTGGGGGATTGGGGATTCGGGATTGGGAATTGGCGGTTCGGCTTCGGAGCTCGGGAGGCGCGGTCGGGGATGCGGGAAACGACGGATCGGGACCGCGACGAACGGATTCCGGATCCGCAATCCCGAATCCCGGCCTCAAAGCTCCTCGACCACGATGTTGCGATTCGTGTAGATGCACACGTCGCCGGCGATGTTGAGCGCCTCGACCGCGATCGCGCGGGCGTCGAGCGCGGTATGCGCGGCGAGCGCGCGCGCGGCGGACAGCGCGTAGGGGCCGCCGGAGCCGATCGCGATGATGCCGTCCTCCGGCTCGATCACATCGCCGGTGCCGCCGATGATCAGCGAGGTGTCCTTGTCGGCCACCGCCAGCAGCGCCTCGAGCTTCCCGAGCCGGCGTTCGGTACGCCAGTCCTTCGCCAGCTCGACCGCCGCGCGCGTGAGCTGGCCGTGCTTCTCCAGCTTGGCCTCGAACAGCTCGAACAGGGTGAAGGCGTCCGCCGCGGCGCCGGCGAAGCCGGCCAGCACCTGACCGTCGCGCCCGAGCCGGCGCACCTTGCGCGCGTTCGCCTTCATCACCGTGTGGCCGAGCGTGACCTGGCCGTCGCCGGCGACCGCGACGCGACCGTTGCGGCGGACCGAGACGATGGTGGTGGCATGGAAGACGGGCGGCTGGCGATGCGGGTCCATGGGCGGCTCCGGGCGATGTCCAGCCTAGGTGGGGCCGCCGCCGCGGCGTTCAAGGCGACGGCGGCGCGGACGCGCATCGGGCATAGTGCGCACACGCGACGAGGAGATGGCCATGAACCTGCTCGATACCCTGCTGGGTCACTTCGGCGAGAAATCCGCCGACCGCATCGCCGAGGAGCTCGCCCCGCTGCTGGCGCCGGGCGAGACCGTGCAGCGCGCATTCGGCCAGGTGCGCGACCTGATCGTGTTCACCGACCGCCGCCTGCTGCTGATCGACAGGCAGGGCGTCACCGGCCGCAAGACCGAATTCGTCAGCCTGTCCTACCGCAGCATTGCGATGTTCGCGCTGGAGACCGCGGGCCATTTCGACCTGGAGGCCGAACTGCGGCTGTGGGTGAGCGGGCAGCCGCAGCCGATCGTGCGCGCGCTCGGGCGCAACGCCGGCGCCGATGCGATCGTCGCGCTGCTGGCCCAGCACGCGCCACGCTGAACGATGCGGACGTATCTGGTCGGCGGCGCGGTGCGCGACGCGTTGCTCGGCCTGCCGCCGGGCGATCGCGATTTCGTGGTGGTCGGCGCCACGCCGGAGGCGATGATCGAAGCCGGCTTCCGCGCGGTCGGCCGCGACTTCCCGGTGTTCCTGCATCCGCAGACCGGCGAGGAGTACGCGCTGGCGCGCACCGAACGCAAGAGCGGCCGCGGCTACCGCGGCTTCGTGGTGCATGCCGATCCGTCGGTGACGCTGGAGGACGACCTGCGCCGGCGCGACTTCACGATCAACGCGATCGCGCAGGACGAGCACGGCGCGCTGGTCGATCCGTTCGGCGGCGCGCGCGATCTCCAGGCGCGCGTGCTGCGCCACGTCAGCGAGGCGTTCGTCGAGGACCCGCTGCGCGTGCTGCGCGCGGCGCGCTTCATGGCGCGGCTGGCGCCGCTCGGCTTCAGCGTGGCGCCGGAGACGATGGCGCTGATGCGGCAGATGGCCGCAAGCGGCGAGCTCGCCGAGCTGACGCCGGAGCGGGTCTGGCAGGAACTGCGGCGCGCGCTGGCGAGCGCGCGGCCGTCGGCGTTCCTGCGCACGCTGCACGACTGCGGCGCGCTCGGCGCGGTACTGCCGGAGGTCGAGGCGCTGTATGGCGTGCCGCAGCGCGCCGACTATCACCCGGAAGTCGACACCGGCGTGCACGTGGAGATGGTGTGCGACGTGGCGGCGCTGCTTGCGCCGGGCGATGACGTGATCGGCTTCGCCGCGTTGGTGCACGACCTCGGCAAGGCGCTGACGCCCGCGCACGTGCTGCCGAAACACCTCGGCCACGAACACGCCGGGGTGGCGCCGGTGCAGGCGCTGTGCGCGCGTCTGCGGGTGCCCAACGAGCATCGCGAACTGGCGGTCGCGGCCTGCCGCGAGCATCTCAACGTGCACCGCTTCGACGAGCTGCGCGCGCGCACCGTGCACGAGCTGATCGCGCGCTGCGACGGCTTCCGCAGGCCGCAGCGCATCCGCCAGCTCGCGATCGTGTGCGAATGCGACAAGCGCGGTCGCGCCGGCCTGCAGGACCGGCCCTATCCGCAGGGGGCGCGACTGGTCGCAGCGCTCGAGGCCGCGCTCGCGGTACGCGCCGCCGAGATCGCGCAGGGGCTCAGCGGCCCCGAAGTCGGCGAGGCGATCCGGCGCGCGCGGATCGCGGCGATCGCGGCGGCGACCGGCAAGGGGTAGGAGCGGCTTCAGCCGCGACTCCCGCTCGCCACACACGCCACCCGTCTATGGCAGCCCCATCGTGCTGCCTACGCCAACGTCAGCGACCGGACACGCAGGCGCTGATCGCGGCTGAAGCCGCGCCTACAGGGGATTCGCGGCCGCGCGGAACCACCTCTGGTCGAGCCGCAGCCACCACGTCGCCAAGCGCGTGCGCGCGAGCGGCAGGCCGGCGAGGATGCCGGCCGCGTTGGCGAGTAGATCCCACGGATCGGCCGCGCGCGATGCCGTCAGCGCGCCCTGCGCGAGCTCGATCGCACCGCCCAGCAGCCACAATCCCACCGCCGCCACGGCCCGCGCGCGCGCCGTCGCGAACAGCATCACCGCACCTGAGGCGAGCCACGCATAGCCGATCGCGTGCTGCAGCTTGTCGCCGCCGGGGAGTGAAAACCGCGGCACGTCCTGAGCCGGCAGCAGCGAACCGGTGGTGACCGCGGCGATCATCGCCGCCCACAGCAACACCCACACCGCCGGGCGGCGGAACCCGCGCAGCGCGCTCACAGCCGGAAGCTCAGGTCGCCGGCCAGGAACGCGGCGCCGAACGCGACGTCCTTCTCGAAGCCCATCACCTGGAAGCGCTCGCCCATCTCCGAAGGCAAGGTGAGCCGCTTCACCTCCTGCGTGCGGCGCAGGCGCTCGACCTCGTCGTCGATCTTCTCGATCCGCGCCAGCACGTCGGCCAGGCCGTTGCCGAGCAGGAAGCTCGCCTGCGTGCAGTAGCCGGCGAAGTCGAATCCGGCGGCCACGCCGGCCTCCGCCAGCGCGGTGAAGTCCACCGACGCGGTGATGTCCTGCAGCCCCGGCCACAGCAGCGGCTGCGCGTGCATGCGGTGGCGGTAGAACGCGCGCAGCGTGCCGTCGCGGCGCTCGTCGCTGTAGTACTCGCCGCGCACGTAGCCGTAATCGACGAACAGCATCGCGCCGCGCTTCATGCCGCCGGCCACCGCCTGCACCCAGTACGGCAGTTGCGGCAGCACTTCGGAGCGGTACCCGTCCGGCAGCGCGCGACCGAGGCGGCGCTCGACGAAGCGCACCGCGTTGCGCAGGAACTCGTCGGCCGCGCGCAGCTCGATCGCGAACGCCTCGCCGTCGAGCACGACGTGCTCCTCGTACACCTCGCCGTCGCGGATGGCGAAGCGCGGCGTCGGCAGCGCGTCGATCACCTCGTTGGCGAACAGCACGCCGTGCCAGTCGTCCGGGAACGGGCCGTCGACCCATTCGACCAGCTCGAACAGCGGCGGCGACAGGCGCTGCTGCAGCCGCTCGCGCTGGCGCTGGCGCAGCGTCGCGCTGGGTTCGAGGATGGCGTAGCGGTCCGGCAGCGCGTCCAGTTCCATCAGCCGCTTCAGCGCGACCTCGGCGAACGCGCCGCTGCCGCCGCCCAGCTCCAGCACGCGCGCGCGCGGGCCGATCTGCCGCAGCACGATCGCCAGCGCCTCGGCCACGCAGGCGGCGAACACCGGCCCGAGCTCCGGCGCGGTGACGAAATCGCCGGCCGCGCCGAACTTGGTGGCGCCCGCGCTGTAATAGCCCAGCCCCGGCGCGTACAGCGCCAGCTCCATGAAGCGCGAGAACGGGATCGCGCCGCCGGCGGCGCGGATCTCCTCGCGGATGTGGCCCGCCAGACGCGCGCTGTGGGCGAGCGCCTCGGGCTCGGGCGGGGGCAGGTCGGACGGATGCGTCATGCGGCGTCGCGCGCGGTCGTCGGATCGGGGAGCGCATTGTGCCTGCGCGACGGTGCAGGCGGCGGCAGGCGATGCGGCCCGCATGCATGGGACACTAGCCGCCCGTTCCGTCACCGCAGCCGCCCAATGGCCCACGCTCCCGTCGCCCTGGTCACCGGCGCCGCCCGTCGCATCGGCGCGGCGATCGCGCGCCGGCTGCACGCCGCCGGCTACGACCTCGCGCTGCACTGCCGCCGCTCGCGGGACGAGCTGGCCGCGCTCGCCGACGAGCTCGAGCGTGGCCGTCCCGGCAGCGTGCTCACGCTGCAGGCCGATCTGGCCGAGTTCGACCGCCTGCCGGAGCTGGTCGCGCACACCCTCGGCCGCTTCGGCCGGCTGGATGCGCTCATCAACAACGCCTCCGCGTTCTACCCGACGCCGCTCGGCACCACCACGCCCGCGCAATGGGACGAGCTGTTCGCCAGCAACGCGCGCGCGCCGTTCTTCCTCGCCCAGGCCGCCGCGCCGCATCTGCGCGCCGCGCGCGGCGCGATCGTCAACCTCACCGACCTCTACGCCGAACGCCCGTTGCGCCAGCACACCGTGTACTGCATGGCGAAGGCGGCGCTGGCGATGCTGACCCGGTCGCTGGCGGTGGAACTGGCACCCGAGGTGCGGGTCAACGCGGTCGCGCCCGGCGCCATCCTCTGGCCGGAGGACGAGGACAACACCGAAGCGCAGAAGGCGATGCTCGCGCGCACTCCGCTCGGCCGCACCGGCACGCCGGAGGAAGTCGCCGAGGCGGTGCGCTGGCTGCTGCAGGACGCGCACTACAGCACCGGCCAGACGCTGCTGCTCGACGGCGGGCGCACGCTGCTGGGGTGAGTCGCGACGCCGGCCCGGCCCAACCTGCGCCACGGGCGAACCCGAGGAGCTAGGCTGCCGTTCGCAGCGCTTCGACCGGCAGGCCCGCCGGCAGCGGCCGGCCGCGGTAGTGGCGCTCGTGCGCCAGCGCCAGCAGGGCGAAGTCCTCGACCGAATCGCCGTAGGCGTGGATGCGGTCGAACGCGTCCAGCGCATACGCCGCACGCACGCGCCGCGCCTTCTCCTCGCCGACGCACTGCGCGCCGAGGTAGCGGCCGGTCAGGCGGCCGTCGCGCGCCTCCAGCGCGGAAGCGAGGCAGGCGATGCCCTGTGTTTCGCACCACGGCCGCAGCAGCCCCTCGAAGTTGCCGGACACCACGGCGACCGTGTCGCCGCGCGCACGATGCCAGTCGAGCCGCGCTGCCGCCTGCGGCCGCAACAGCGTCGGCAGCGCCTGCCCGACGAAGCGGCGCGCGCGCGCCTCGAACGTCGCCACCGGCATGCCGGTGAGCGCCACGCGCACCACCGCCGCGCGCACCGTCACGCCCGACACCCAGCCCAGCCGGTAGCCCGCCACCACGGGCGCCAGGCATGGCACGCCCAGTCGCCGTCGCAGCGGCGAGACCGCCGCCCGCACGAACGGCGGGAAGGTCTCGCAGCGGGTGAGGGTGCCGTCGAAGTCGAACAGCGCGAGATCGGCCATCAGCGCGGGGCGAACGCGCCTTCCAGCGCACGCGCCTCGAAGCCGGCCGGCGCGCGGCCGTCCTGCGCGTAGCGGTACAGCGCGGCGGAGTAGATGCCGCTCAGCGCCGCCTGGTAGATGCCCAGCAGCAGCACCGCCAGCACGAACGCGATCGCCACGCCGACCGCCAGCACGCCCGAGACCTGCGCGGCGAGGATCGCGGCGCCGATGCCGACCGCCACCACCGCGGCGGTGATCAGGCCGAACGCCGCGCCGATGCCGACCTGGCCGATCGCGTTCTCGCCCCAGGTGCGTTTGAGCAGTTCGATGCTGCGCTTGAGCGCCTCGATCGGGCCGACGTTCTGCGCGACCAGCACCGGCACCACCAGGAAGGTCGCCAGCGTCCACGCCGCGCCGAGCCCGCTGCCGATCAGCCGCACGACGAAGTTGTTGTCCTTGTTCTTCAGCGCCTGCAACAGCATGCCGACGGTGGCGGCGATCGCCGCGTAGCCGAGGATCGCCGGCAGCCGCGCGCGCGCCGCGCGCAGGCCGTCGGACACCGTCGGGTCACCGCCCTCCAGCCGGATCATCGCGGCGGCCACCAGCGCGGAGTTGAAGAAGATGATCACGCTGTACTGGCAGAAGTAGAACGCGAAGGCCAGCAGCGCGCCGCCCACGCCGAAGCCGTTCTCGAACACGCGCAGCGCGAAGGTCGGGATCGCGAACGTCGCCAGCACCAGCAGCGTGGCCAGGCCGGACAGCACCGGCAGCCACATCAGTTCCTTGTCGGAACGCAACACCGCCGCCGATGCCTTCACCAGCGTCCAACTGCGCGAGAACCTGTCGAACATGGGCCGTCTCCCCGGAAGCCGCTCGCATCCTCGAATGGGAGCGACACCGGCGCAAGCCCCGTTCGTCGCATCACGCCGACGGCAAGGTCACCACCCGCGCCGGTTCGTGCCGCTCCGGATGCGCTTCCCACAGCTCCGCCAGCGTGCGCTCCACGCCGGGCACCACCGCGTCGGGCGCGATCTCGGCCAGCGGGCGCAGCACGAACGCATGCTGCAGCTCGGGCCGCGGGATCTGCAGGCGGCCCGGCCCCTGCAGCGTCAGGTTGCCGTACAGCACCAGGTCGACGTCGAGCGTGCGGTTGCCGAAGCGCGGGCCGCTGCGGTCGCGGCCGTGCGCGTCCTCGAGGTCGTGCAGCCAGCGGTCGAGCGCGTACGGGTCGAGGTCGCTGTCGATCAGCGCGGCGGCATTGAGGAAATCCGGCCCGTCGAACCCGACCGCGCGCGTGCGGTAGACCGGCGACACCACCACCTCGCCGAAGCGCGCACGCAGCGCGCGGATCGCCTCGCGCAGATGGCGTTCGGGCTCCAGATTGCTGCCGAGACTGAGGTACGCCTTCGCCATCGTCACGACGCCGGACGGGAACGTTCGATCACCACCCCGACCGCGCGCGCGCCGCGCACCGCGCCGGGCTTGCTCAGCTTCAGCCGCAGCCAGCTCACCGCGAACTCGCGCAGGATCAGCTCGGCCACGCGCTCGGCCAGCGTCTCCACCAGCCCGAACCCCGACTGCTCGACATAGGCGATCACGCGCTTGCTCACCGCCTTGTAGTCCAGCGTGTCCTCGATGCGGTCGCTCGCCGCCGGCCGCCGGTTGTCGAACGCCATCTCGATGTCGAACACCAGCGGCTGCCGCACCCGCCGTTCCCAGTCGTAGATGCCGATCAGCGCCTCGATCTCGAGGCCTTCGATGAAGACGCGGTCCATGGGGGGGCGGGAATCGGGAATGGGGAATCGGGAATCGGGAATCGGGAATGGGGAATCGGGAACGGGGAACGGGGAACGGGGAACGGGAACGGGAACGGGAACGGGAACGGGAACGGGGAATCGGGAACCAGGAGTCGGGAATCGTAAAGAAAAGCGATGCGTTCCGACGGCGCCGAACCTATCCCGGCGCGGCTGCTCGCCAAGCCGCACGCGCCCGCTTCAAGGGGAGGCCGCAACGCCTTTCCCCCTCCCCTTCAAGGGAGGCCGCAACGCCTTTCCCCCTCCCCTTCAAGGGAGGCCGCAACGCCTTTCCCCCTCCCCTTCAAGGGGAGGGCCGGGGTGGGGATGGTGTTCCTTCGCACGCCCTCCCGACTTCCGCCTCATCGCAACACCATCCCCTCCCAAACCCTCCCCTTGAAGGGGAGGGCTCCGGGGACGGAGCAGGCAGCGCGACGCAGCGAACATGGCACACCCGACTCCGACTCCGACTCCCGACTCCCGACTCCGACTCCGACTCCGACTCCCGACTCCCGACTCCCGATTCCCGATTCCCGATTCCCCGCTCCCCGCTCCCCGCTCCCCGCTCCCCGCTCCCCGTTCCCCGTTCCCCGTTCCCTATCCCCGCCCCCCACGCACCTCCGGCAACCCCGCCATGTCCCACCGCGCATGCACTCGCACCGCGGCGTCGTCGTGCAGGCCGGCGGCCAGCCGCAGCGCGCCGGCGAAGGCGATCATCGCGCCGTTGTCGGTGCAGAACGCCGGCCGCGGGAAGCGCACGCGGGCGCCGCGGCGGGCGGTCATCGCCTCCAGCGCGGCGCGCAGGCGGCGGTTGGCGCCGACCCCGCCGGCGACGATCAGGGTGTCGTGGCCGGTGGCCTCCAGCGCGCGCTCGCACTTGATCGCCAGCGTCTCCACCACCGCCTCCTCGAACGCCCGCGCGATGTCGGCGCGGGTCTGCTCGCCCTGGTCGCTGCCCTGCCAGGCCAGCAGCACCTGGGTCTTGAGCCCGCTGAAGCTGAAGTCGAGCCCCGGGCGGTCGGTCATCGGCCGCGCGAACCGGAACGCGCCGGGGCGGCCCTGCTCCGCCAGCGCGGCGAGCTGCGGTCCGCCCGGGTACGGCAGGCCCATCAGCTTGGCGGTCTTGTCGAACGCCTCGCCGGCGGCATCGTCGAGCGTCTCGCCGAGCAGGCGGTAGCGGCCGATCGCCTCCACCGCGACGAGCTGGGTGTGGCCGCCGGACACCAGCAGCGCCACGAACGGCGGCCGCAGCGCCGGATCCTCCAGCAGCGGCGCCAGCAGGTGGCCTTCCATGTGGTGCACGCCGATCGCCGGCACCTGCAGCGCCCAGGCGAGCGCGCGCGCCACCCCGGCGCCGACCAGCAGCGCGCCGACCAGCCCGGGGCCGGCGGTGTAGGCCACCCCGTCGAGGTCCTCCACCCGCAGCCCGGCCTCGCCCAGCGTCTGCCGGATCAGCGGCAGCAGCTTGCGCACGTGGTCGCGGCTGGCCAGCTCGGGCACCACGCCGCCGTACTCGGCATGCAGCGCCACCTGGCTGTAGAGCGCGTGCGCGCGCAGCCCGGCGTCGGTGGCGTACACCGCCACCCCGGTCTCGTCGCAACTGGTTTCGATGCCGAGCACGTTCATGGGCGCTATGTTGCACCGCTGGAACGCGCGTCGCTATAATGCGCGGCTCCCCCGGCCCGAGCGGCCGGGCACCCGTTCCCCGAGACCCTTATGCCCAGCGTCAAAGTCCGCGAAAACGAGCCGTTCGAGTTTGCCCTGCGCCGCTTCAAGCGCACCTGCGAAAAGGCCGGCGTGCTGGCCGAGACCCGCAAGCGCGAGTTCTACGAGAAGCCGACGCAGGAGCGCAAGCGCAAGGCCGCGGCCGCGGTGAAGCGCCAGATGCGCCGCCAGTCGCGCGACGCCACCAAGCGCCAGCGCCTGTACTGAGCCGGCTCGCCGGGCGCCTTCGGGTGCCCGCCGGGTGACGGACGACGCGTGAAGCCGGCTGCGCCCCAGGCGCGCCGGCTTTTTGCGTTGGGCCCGGAGGGCCGGGATGCGCGATCGGGGATTCGTGAAGCGGATCCCTCCCGACCCACCTCCGGCCTGTCTGCTTCCCGCCAGGCTCCCGGCTCGAGCTCCTATCCCCAGTCCCACCAATCGAATCCCGACGCCTATGACCCTCAAACAGCGCCTGACCGACGACATGAAGGCCGCGATGAAGAGCGGCGACAAGGCCAGCCTCGGCGCGATCCGGCTGATCAACGCCGCGATCAAGCAGAAGGAGGTCGACGAACGCATCGAGCTGGACGATGCGGCGGTGATCGCCGTGCTCGACAAGATGGTCAAGCAGCGCCGCGACTCGATCGCGCAGTACCAGGCCGCCGGCCGCGCCGATCTGGCCGAGGCCGAGCAGGCCGAGATCGCGGTGATCGAACGCTACCTGCCGGCCAAGCTGGGCGAGGCCGAGCTGCAGGCCGCGGTGCAGGCGGCGATCGCCGAAACCGGCGCCAGCGGCCCCGCCGACATGGGCAAGGTGATGGGCGTGCTGAAGCCCCGGCTCGCCGGCCAGGCCGACATGGGCCAGGTCTCCGCGCTGGTGAAGAAGGCGCTGGCGGGCTGAGCGCGATGGACGCCGGCATCGTGCTGCGCCCCGCCGTCCGCGCGGACGTGCCGCTGATCCTCGCCTTCATCCGCGAATTGGCCGAGTACGAGAAGCTCGCGCACGAGGTGGTCGCCGACGAGGCGGGTCTGGCCGGGCAGCTCTTCGGCGAGCGCCCGGCCGCCGAAGTGGTGATCGCCGAGGCGGACGGCCAGCCGGCCGGCTTCGCGTTGTTCTTCCACAATTTCTCGACCTTCCTCGGCCGCCGCGGGCTGTACCTCGAGGACCTGTACGTGCGCCCGGCGTTCCGCGGCCGCGGCCTGGGCCTGGCGCTGATGCGGCATCTGGCGCGGCTGGCGGTCGAACGCGGCTGCGGCCGCTTCGAGTGGTCGGTGCTCGACTGGAACATGCCGGCGATCGCCTTCTATCGCCGCCTCGGCGCGGTCGGCCTGGAGGACTGGACAGTCCAGCGCCTCAGCGGCGAGGCGCTGCGGCGGCTGGCGGCCGAGGGCTGACGCGGGCCGGCACGCACGTCGAAGTGCGCGCCAAGCCCCATCCCGTCGCCCCGGCGAACGCCGGGGCCCAATTTCCCTGAGCACCCAAACAAGGGGTCCCGGCCTGCGCCGGGACGACGAGCCGTTGATCCGCAGCACCATCGAACTCACGCGCCAAGGCCTCCCCCCGTCGCCCCGGCGGACGCCGGGGCCCATTGTCCACGGCCACTCAACAATAGGTTCCAACCTGCGCCGGGGCGGCGCGCTGCCAATTCGGCAACAGGTGAGTCCGGCGCCGCTTCGACAAGAGGTCAAGTCCGGCGCCGCGGATCGCACGTGCGGCGTGGCGCCTACCGCCTGCGCTGACACCCCGCAGCCCGCCGGCCACCCCCGCGAATGCGATCATGTGCCGATGGCCCGCATCCCCGACGCCTTCATCGACGAGCTGCTGGCGCGCACCGACATCGTCGAGGTGGTCGGCGCGCGCGTGCCGTTGAAGCGGCAGGGGCGCGAGTATTCGGCGCGCTGCCCGTTCCACGACGAACGCTCGCCGTCGTTCTACGTCTCGCCGACCAAGCAGTTCTACCACTGCTTCGGCTGCGGCGCGCACGGCACCGCGCTGAGCTTCCTGATGAACTACGACCGCCTCGAATTCCTCGATGCGGTCGAGGAACTCGCGCGCCGGGTGGGCATGGACGTGCCGCGCGACACGCGCAGCCGCAACGAGAATCCGGACACGCGCGACCTGTACGCGGCGCTGGAGGCGGCATCGAAATTCTTCCAGAAGCAGTTGGCCGCCACCGAACGCGCGCGGCGCTATCTCGATGCGCGCGGCGTCGACGAGGCCACCCGCGCGCGCTTCGCGATCGGCTACGCGCCCGACGGCTTCAACGCGCTGCGCGATGCGCTCGGCACCGACGCGCGCCGGATGGCGCTGCTCGAACGCGCCGGGCTGTTCTCGAAGAACGATGCCGGCCGCGTGTACGACAAGTTCCGCGACCGGGTGATGTTCCCGATCCACGACCGCCGCGGCCGGGTGATCGCGTTCGGCGGCCGCATCCTGGAGAAGAAGGACGACGCGCCGAAATATCTCAATTCGCCGGAGACCGCGCTGTTCCACAAAGGCCGCGAGCTGTACGGCCTGTGGCAGGTGCGGCAGGCGCACGCGCGCATCCCGCGGCTGATCGTGGTCGAGGGCTACATGGACGTGGTCGCGCTGTTCCAGCACGGCATCGACACCGCGGTGGCGACGCTCGGCACCGCGACCACGCCGGACCACGCCGAGCTGCTGTTCCGCAACGCACCGGATGTCTACTTCTGTTTCGACGGCGACCGCGCCGGACGTGCGGCGGCATGGAAGGCGGTCGAGTCGGTGCTGCCGCGCATGAAGGACGGCCGCCAGGCGTTCTTCCTGTTCCTGCCGGAGGGCGAGGATCCGGACACCCTCGTGCGCAACGAGGGCCGCGCCGGCTTCGAGGCGCGGCTGGCGCAGGCCACGCCGCTGTCGCAGTTCTTCTTCGACACGCTCGCCCACGACGTCAATCTCGCCACGCTGGAAGGCAAGGGCCGGCTCGCCGAGCGCGCCAAGCCGCTGCTGGCGCAGATTCCCGATGGCGCGTTCCGCGACCTGATGCAGCAACGCCTGACCGAGCTCACCGGCGTGGGCGCACGCACCGCGTCGCCGCAGACGCACGTGCCCGCGCAGCCGGCGCGTGGCGCGCGACCGGCCGCCCTGCCTGCGCCCAAACGCAGCCTGGTGCGCAGCGCGATCGCGCTGCTGCTGCAGAAGCCGGCGCTGGCGCTGGATCTCGCACTGCCGCTCGCCTTCGCGCCGCTGCGTCAGCCCGGCGTGCCGCTGCTGGTCGAGATCGTCCAACTGGTCCACGCGCGCCCGGAGATCACCACCGGCGTGCTGATCGAGCACTTCGCCGGCCGCGAGGAGCACGCCGCGCTGCAGAAGCTCGCGCTGCAGGAGGTTCCGGGCGACGAGACGGCCTGGCGGGCGGAATGGCGGGATACGGTGGCCCGGCTGGAGCGCCAGACCCTCGAGCAGCGCATCGAGGAACTGCAGGCGCGGATCGCCGAACTGGACGATGCGGAGAAATCCGAGTTGCGCGCGCTGCTCGCCGCACGCGTGCAGCGGCGCTGAGCGGCAGTTCCCGACCCCCGGCAAGGCCGCCCGGCGCTAAGCTCGGCGTTCCGTCCGCCGAGGCCACGTTGCGCATGATCCGTCCGCTGCCCCTCGCCCTCACCACCACCCTCGCCTTGGCCTGCGCGCTGCCGGCGCAGGCGCAGAGCGCCGCCGCGGCGCCCGTCCAGCGCGAGCACGCCGGCAACCGCATCAGCGAGAACATTCCGCCGATACCGGCGGAGCTGCTGGAACGCCTGGACCGTTACCAGAACACGCGCGGCGCCAGCTTCGCCGGCTGGACCCGCGAAGGCTGCATCCTGATCGGCACGCGCTTCGCCGAAACCGTGCAGGCGCACCGCGTCTGCCAGCCGCTGGGGATGCGCGAGCAGCTCACCTACTACCCCGAGCCGCTCGATGCGCTGGAAACCGCGCCGGCCACCTCCAGGCTGGACGGTTTCGTGTTCGGCAAGGACGTCGGCGGCAACGAGTTCTGGCAATTGCACTGGTTCGACCTCGGCTCGCGCGAGACGGTGCTGCTCACCGACGGCAAGGCGCGCAATTCCTCGCCGCTGTTCTCGCGCGACGGCGCGCGCTTCGCGTTCAGCAGCACCGCGCGCAATGGCACCGACACCGACGTCTGGGTGATGGACTTCGCCTCCCGCCGGGCCAAACCGGTGGTGACCGAGGGCGGCCAGTGGACCGCGCTCGATTTCTCGCCCGACGGCACGCGCCTGCTGGTGTCGAAGTACGTCTCGGCGAGCGAGTCGTATCCGGGCGTGGTCGATCTGGCCACCGGCGCGCTGCGGCTGTTCCCGGTCGAAGGCGGCAAGGCGGCGTTCGAAGGCTTCCGCTTCGCGCCCGACGGCCGCGGCGTGTACTTCGTCTCCGACGAGCCGGTGGACGGCAAGCCGAGCGAGTTCAGGCGCCTGCGTCACCACGATCCCGCCAGCGGCCGGGTGACCGTGCTCAGCCGCGACATCCCCTGGGACGTCGAGCGCTTCGCGCTCTCCGACGACGGCCGCCATCTCGCCTTCGTCACCAACGAGGACGGCATCGGCAAGTTGCACGTGCTGACCGTGCCCGAGCACCGCGCGGTGCCGCTGCCCGCGATTCCGCTCGGGGTGATCGGCGAGCTCGGCTTCTCGCCCGACGGCAGGCGGCTGGCCTTCAGCCTGAACTCGGCGACCTCGCCGAGCGACGTGTACGTGATCGAGCTCGACGCGCGCACGCTGACGCGCTGGACGCGCAGCGAGGTCGGCGGGCTGGATGCGTCGAAGTTCGTCTCGCCCACGCTGATCCGCTACCGCAGCTTCGACGGGCGCAGCATCCCGGCGTTCCACTACCGCCCGGCGCAGGTGCCTGCCGGGAAAAAGGTGCCGGTCGTCATCCAGATCCACGGCGGTCCGGAAGCGCAGGCGCTGCCGACGTTCAACCCGACCATCCAGTACCTGGTCAACGAGATGGGCGTGGCGGTGCTGGTGCCCAACGTGCGCGGCTCGTCGGGCTACGGCAAGACCTATCTTGGCCTCGACAACGGCGCCAGGCGCGAGGATTCCGTCCGCGACATCGGCGCGCTGCTGGACTGGATCGCGGACCAGCCGGAGCTCGACGCCGGGCGCGTCGGCGTGTACGGCGGCAGCTACGGCGGCTACATGGTGCTGGCCAGCCTCACCCGCTTCCCCGATCGGATCAAGGCCGGCGTGGACATCGTCGGCATCTCGCACTTCGGCACGTTCCTGAAGAACACCGAAAGCTACCGCCGCGACCTGCGCCGCGCCGAATACGGCGACGAGCGCGATCCGACGATGGCCGCGGTGTTCGAGCGCATCTCGCCGCTGAACAACGCCGGCCGCATCCGCGCGCCGCTGTTCGTCGCGCAGGGCAGGAACGACCCGCGCGTGCCGTACACGGAAGCGGAGCAGATCGTGAAGGCGGTGCGCGGCAACGGGCAACCGGTGTGGTACCTGCTGTTCGCCGACGAGGGCCACGGTTTCCGCAAGAAGCGCAACAACGACTACTTCACCGCGGCGACGATGCTGTTCTGGCAGCAGCATCTGATCGGCGAAGCGGGCGCGGCGGCGCGCTGAAAGGCCGTTCTTCCGCGAAGGCCGGGCCCGCTCCGGCCTTCGCGTTCAAGACGGTCAGCGCAGACCGAGCTGCCAGGACACGCCGAAGCGGTCGTTGCACCAGCCGAAGCGCGCGCTGAAGTCGTAGGCGTCCAGCGGCATCAGCACCTGGCCGCCCTCCGAGAGCCGGGCGAACGCGCGCTCCAGCGCCTGCGCGCTTTCCCAGTCCACCCACACCGACAGCGCCGGCGTGAAGCCGAACGCGTGCGCGACCGGGCTGTCGAAGGCGATCAGGCGATGCCCGCCGAGCCGCCAATCGGCCCGCTTGATGCGCCCTGCGACGTCGCCATCCGGCCAGCGTTCGATCCGCTCGATGGTCAGGTCCTCGAACACCTGCGCGTACAGCGCGAGCGCCTCTTCGGCACGGCCTTCGAACATCAGCACGGTCGCGGCACGGCTCATCGCGCCACCTCGCCGTCCAGACGGCGCGCGTACTCGGCTTCGAGGCGGACGAACGACCGCCAGAAGCCTTCCGGCTCGCGCCCTTCAAGCCGTGCCCGGAGCACGCCCAGATGCGCGTGCCAGCCTGCGGCGACGCTGAGCCGCGTCGCGGCCGAGAGCAGCCGCCGATGCGTCACCACCAGCCGCACCTTCGCACCGACCGACGCCAGCTCGAAGCGCACTTCGGATTCGTCGCCGTCCGCTTCCGGCCAGGTGTAGGCGAGCAGGCGCGGCGGATCGCAGGCGGTGACGCGCCCCTCGAATCGGCACTCGTCGGCGATGTCGGCGTACTTCGCCGGTGGCGGGTCGTCGTCCTGCGTGAGCGTGTTGTTGCGGAACACGTGCTCGACGCGGCCGCCGACGCGCAGCTCCATCGCGCCGGCCGCAAGCCAGGTGGCGCGCGCGTCCGGGTCGGTCAGGTAATGCCATACGCGCTCGATCGGGCCGGGCAGCAGGCGCTCGAGGCGCACGCCGTCCGTATCGACCGGCGTGCCGTAGGCGGGTTCGGGGGATACGGTCATGACACGGGCTCCTCTCGCAGGAGGTGGACGATGCCGGCCGGGTTGCTGATCCAGCAGGCGGACAGGTCCGGCGGCAGCGCTTCGATGGCGTCGCACCGCACCACGCCTGCGCTCTGCAGGCGCGCCGCGGCACGCGCCAGGTCCGGTGTCCGCAGTTCGAGCCAGAGCTCGGCGTGACCGATCTGCGGCACCGGGTCGATCCACAGCCGGAGCGCACCGAACGCGAAACAGGCCGAGGGCGGTGCGACCTCGATCGGCGGCAGCCCGACCGTATCGCGATAGAAGCGCACCGTTGCGTCGAACCGATGCAACGGCACCTTCATCGCCACGTTGTCTCCGGCGACGAAGCGGGGATGCTCAACGTCCACGGCGTCCTCCCCGGGTGCGCGCGACGCCGGTACGGCGCGTCGTCGCGTTGCGGGCGGCCGCGTCCTGCTCGCGCAGCACGGCCTCGAGCTGGTCCAGCCGCGCATTCCAGAAGCGTTCGTAGTGACGCAGCCACTCCATGCCGGCGTGCAGCGGGCGCGCGTCGAGCCGGCACAGATGGGTGCGGCCCTGCACCTCGCGCTGCACCAGCCCCGCGCGCTCCAGCATGCGGATGTGCTTGGAGGCGGCGGCCAGCGACATCGCCAGCGGCGCGGCCAGCTCGCCGACGCTGAGCGGACCGCGCGCGAGACGGCCGAGCATGGCGCGGCGGGTGGGATCGGCGAGCGCCTGGAACAGATCGTCGAGCGGGTTATCTTCAACCATGAGGTTGAATGTAGATCCGCACCGGAGCAATGTCAACCTCGTGGTTGAATATTGGCGGTAGCGCGGAAAAAACCGGCGGCGGTTCAGCGGCCGCCCTGACGGTCCCGTTCGAGCAACCGCGGTGCGTGCGGGTACCGGTCGCGGCCGAAGCCGCTCCTCCACACGCCCGCGGTCGCGCGGCATGGGATGCGGGACGAGTCCCGCCCTACGCGCTTGCGGCGGGTGACGGGGTGAGGCGTGGCGGGCCGTTGCGCAGGCGCGATCGGCTGCAGGCGCCGCCGCGTCAGCGCGCGTCCTTCACCACCTCGCCCCCCTTCATCACGAACGGCACGTTTTCCAGCACGCGCACGTCCTGCGTCGGATCGGCCGGCACCGCGATCAGATCGGCCCAGCGGCCGGCTTCGAGCACGCCGACGTCGTCGCGGCCGAGCGCCTCGGCGGCGTTGAGCGTGGCGCTGCGGATCGCTTCCAGCGGCGTCATCCCGTAGCGCACCATCACCGCGAACTGCCTGGCGTTGTCGCCGTGCGGATAGATGCCGGCGTCGGTGCCGTACACCATCTTCACTCCGGCGCGATGCGCGCGGCGGAAGTTCTCGCGCTGGATGTCGGCGACCTCGCGATCCTTGCGCAGGTTGTCCTCCAGCACGCCGTTCCGGCGCCCCTCGGCCTGCGTGTAGTCGGTGTTGTAGATGTCCATCGACAGCCAGGCGCCGTGCTGCTTCGCAAGCCGGATGCCTTCGGCGTCGATCAGGCTGGCGTGCTCGATGGTGTCCACGCCGGCGCGGATCGCGTCGCGGATGCCGGCGGCGCCGTGCGCATGCGCGGCCACCTTCAGGCCCTGCATGTGGGCCTCGTCGACGATCGCCTTCATCTCCTCGTAGCCGAGCTGCTGCTGACCCGGCTCGGTGTTGCGCGAGAACACGCCGCCGGTGGCGCAGATCTTGATGACCTGCGCGCCGTACTTGCGCAGCGTGCGCACCACCTTGCGCGCCTCGTCCGGGCTGTCGGCGTTGAACGGGCTCTTCTGGTCCATCGACGGCGGGTAGTAGGTCGAATCGCAATGCCCGCCGGTGGCGCCGAACGAGTACGCGGCGGTGACGATGCGCGGGCCGCGCAGCTTGCCCTCGTCGATCGCCTGGCGCAGGCCGACGTCGTTCCATGCGTCCGCGCCGACGTTGCGCACGGTGGTGAAGCCGGCCATCAGCGTCCGCTCCGCGTGCGGCACGGCCAGCACCGACCAGAAGCGGTCGTTGAACTGCAGGCCGGTATAGCCGCCGTAGCTCGGGTCGCTGTCCAGGTGCACGTGCATGTCGATCAGGCCGGGCAGCACGGTCATGCCGGGCAGCTCGACGCGGCGCGCGTCGGCCGGCACCGGATCGCCCGCGCGACCGACCGCGGCGATGCGGCCGTCGCGGATCAGCAGTTGCGGACGCTCGACCATGCGCCCGCTGCGCACGTCGAGCATGCGGTCGGCGGTGACGACGACATCGCCGGGCTGCGCCGAGGCGAGCGGCGACAGCGCGAGCCCCAGCAGGGCAAGACAGGTGGCGCGTAGACGGAACATGGCGGCTCCAGGAAGGGAGCGGTCGAGGATACCCGGCCGCGGGCCGGCGCCCAGTGCCGTCCGGCAACCGTGCAGGGACGTTATCGCGCGCCTTACACCGGTCGGATCGCACGCTTGAAGGCCCGGCCTCGAGAGGTCGCCATGTCCCCAACGCTCCCGTCCCGCGCGCCGCTCGCGCCGACGCTCGTCCTGCTCGCGCTCGCCGCTCCGGCCTACGGCGCCACCATCCCCGTGACCACCTGCGCCGACAGCGGACCCGGCAGCCTGCGAAACGCCGCCGCGGTCGCCCAGGACGGCGACGTGATCGACCTGCGCGGGCTCGCCTGCTCGCGGATCCTGCTCACCAGCGGCCCGGTGATCTTCGACCAGTTCACGGTCACCCTGCAGGGCCCGGGCCACGCGCGGCTGGCCATCGACGGCGGCAACCGCAGCGCCGTGCTGCGGCATCACATCACCGGCACCGGCGGCAGCGGACGCCTCATCCGGATCCGCGACCTCACCGTGCGCTGGGGCCGGCTCGAGACCACCGGACCGGAGGTCTACGGCGCCTGCATCTACTCCGGCGGCAGCGTCGAGCTGGAGCGCGTGCACGTCCATCACTGCACGGCCAGCGGCGCCCGGTACATCGCCGGCGCCGGCGTGGCGGCCCGCCGCAACCTGCGCCTGATCCGCAGCGAGGTGTACGCCAACCGCGCCGTGCACCTCTCGCCCAGCGCGGTCTCCTACGGCGGCGGGGCGTACGGCGGCTGGCGCCTGCTGCTCGACCACAGCCGGGTATGCGGCAACCAGGCGCAGGAGGGCGGCGGCGGCGCCACCGCCGAACTGACCTCGCGCTACTCCACGGTCAGCCACAACACCGGCGGCGGGATGACGATGACCAGCGGCCGGGTCGAGACGTCGACGTTCTCGCACAACACCGGCTATGGCCTGCTCGTCAGCGGCGGTGTGGTGATGAACTCGACGTTCTCGAGCAACCGCGGTCCGGGCTTGATCGTTCAAGGCGGAGCCTTCTGGCAGAACACGGTCGCCTACAACGTGATTCCGCGTGTCGACGGTGTCTGCCGTGGCGGCATCGACGTGCAGAACGCCTACATCCAGTTGCGCGGCAATCTGTCGGCGTACAACACCTGCGATGGCATCCCGCTCGACTTGCGCGCGTGGTACATGCAGACCTACAGCCCGACCTCGCGAAACCTGGTCATGTACTCGAGGCTGGAAGCCGGCAGCGAGTCGCTGCCACCCGATACGCTCACCGCGGACCCACGCCTGTTGCCGCTCGCCGACAACGGCGGCCCGACGCTGACGCACGCGCTGCGTCCGGACAGCCCGGCGCTGGATCGGGGCTCCTCCGCCGAGGTCGGACCCTACGACCAGCGTGGACCGGGCTTCCAACGGCGCGTCAGGGGTTATGCGGACATCGGCGCCTACGAGCTGCAGTCCCGCTGAGCAGGCCGCGGCGGCGTCGGCTCAGCGCAGCACCGCGGCGGGCGTCAACTGCGGCAGCACCAGGCGGTAATGCCATGGCTGGTGGTCGTCCAGCGGCCGGGAGCGCGCTGCGCTGGCCGGAATCGCCTGCACGCCGCAGCGACCGGCCGACGCGCACGCCCAGAACGCACCCTGCCGTGCGGTGACCTCGACGGTGTACGGCATGAGGTCGGCAAGATGCGCCGCCATCGGCGTCTGCAGTGCCTTCGGCCAGCGGGGCCCTTCGGGCCGCACGCGCATCGCGTGCACGTTGCCGACCACCGCGATCACCCGCCCGCGCGGCAGCGCCGCCGCCACCGCACGCAGGGTCCTGGCCATCCGGCGGTCGCGCCACGCGGCATCGCCACGCGACTGCTCCACATCGATCAGCACCACCGCGACGTCGCGTCCGTGGCGTCGCAGGACGCGCACCTGCTCGATCAGCTCGACCACCGCCTGGTTGCGGCGTCCGTCGTGCGCCGGTGCCGGCGGGCGCAGGAACCGCTCCGCCAGCAACTGCCGACGTGCCTGCGCGCTGCCGTCGGTGGCGAGGTACCGGCGGACGGCGGCGTTGCCGTCGCGCGGCAGTTCCAGCGCGATCACCACCGGCTCTCCCGCGGCGGTGTAACGCTGCGCGAGCGCGCCCGCGAGCGCAGGCACCTCGCGCGTGCCGTGCAGCTCGCCCAGCACGATCAGGCGGTGCCCACCCACTGCCGCCTGCAGCGTCGCCGCCGACGCCTCGGGCGGCTCAACCGCAGTCGCCAGCGCGCTGCACGGCAACATCGCCGCCAACATCCATCCCTGCCATGCCTTCATCATGCCCTCCTACGGCTCGGCTGCAGAGGTTGGGGTGGTTCGGCCTTCTTCAACGATCACGCGCAGGAATCGGAGTGTCCGCCGCGCGGGGGCGGCGGAGGATGCGCGTACCATCCGCAAGGAGACCGCCATGGCCCTGCCCCCGCCCGCCGAGTGCCTCGCCGCCCTGCGTGCCCGCGACCGCGCGTACGACGGGCGGTTCGTATACGGCGTGATCACCACCGGCGTGTTCTGCCGGCCGTCCTGCGGTGCGCGGCCGCCGCGCGAGGAACACCTGCGCTACTTCGCCGATGGCGAGGCGGCGCGGGCTGCGGGTTTCCGGCCATGCAAGCGCTGCCGACCCGAGCAGGCCGCAGAACACGAGCGCCTGGAGGCGACTGCGCGCTTCATCGAGCGGCACGCGGACCGGCCGCTGCCGCTGGCGGAACTGGCGGCGCAGGCCGGGCTGTCGCCGACGCACTTCCAGCGCCGGTTCCGGGCGCGGTTCGGCGTCTCGCCGCGGCAGATGCAGGACGCGGTGCGGATGCGCACACTGAAGTCGGCATTGCGGCAGGGCGCAGCGGTCACCGACGCGATCTACGCCGCTGGTTACGGCTCGCCCAGCCGCGTGTACGGCGAAGCCGCCCGTCACCTCGGCATGACGCCGAAGGCGTACCGCGAAGGCGGCGCGGGCGAGCGCATCGTCTGGGCCGTACGCCAGACGGCGCTCGGGTCGCTGCTGATGGCGGCGACCGACCGCGGCGTGTGCTTCGCGCAGTTCGGCGACGGCATCGAACCGCTGCACGCCCAACTGCGCGCCGAGTTCCCGAACGCCGAACTCGTGCGTAGCGATGCCGAACATTCGCCCGCGCTCGACGCCTGGATCGCGGCGCTGGATGCGCACGTCTCGCGCGGCATGCCGCGGCCCGACGTGCCGCTCGACCTGCGCGGCACCGCGTTCCAGATGCGCGTCTGGCGGTTCCTGCTGGGGCTGGAGGAGGGCCAGGTGATCAGCTACGGGGAACTGGCGCGCGCACTGGACGCCCCGAGCGCCCAGCGCGCGGTGGCGGCGGCGTGCGGCGCCAACCGCGTCGCGGTGCTGGTGCCCTGCCACCGCGTGCTGCGCGGCGACGGTGCGCTGGGCGGCTACCGCTGGGGGCTGGCGCGCAAACGCGCGCTGCTCGACGACGAACGCGCGCGTCGGCGCGGCGCATGAGCCGAGCGAGCGCATCGCCCGTGCGCGGCCGGTGGCCCCGTGCAACCGCGCGGCGCCCGGGTCACCGCCTCACCCGACCGCGTGGAACTCCAGCGTCGGCGCCGGCTGCAGCCACGGCATCAGCCAGTGGTCGAGCAGCAGGAACGCGAACAGCGCCATCAGGTACACGATCGAGTAGTTGAACACCCGCATCGCGTAGAACTCGTCGGGCGGGTCCATCAGCCGCCACGCGTAGTACAGGAACACGCCGCCGAGCACCAGCGCGCCGCCGAGGTAGAACCAGCCGCTCATCGCCACCGCGAACGGCAGCAGCGTCGCCAGCACCAGCAGCGCGGTGTAGATCAGGATCTGCCAGCGCGTGTACTCCACGCCGTGGGTGACCGGCAGCATCGGCACCATCGCCCGCGCGTAGTCCTCGCGGCGGAAGATGGCGAGCGCCCAGAAGTGCGGCGGCGTCCACAGGAAGATGATCAGCACCAGCAGCAGCGCGTGCGCCCAGTCCCACTCCCCCTGCATGCCCGTGATCGCCGCCCAGCCGAGCAGCGGCGGCGCGGCGCCGGCGATGCCACCGATGACGATGTTCTGCGGCGTGGCGCGTTTGAGGAACACCGTGTACACGACCGCGTAGCCGATCAGCGACAGGAACGTCAGCGCCGCCGTCAACGGGTTCACCCACAGCACCAGCACCAGCATCGACAGCGCCGCCAGCGCCAGCGCGAACAGCAACGCCTGCCGCGGCGTGATCTGCCCGACCACGATCGGCCGCCACGACGTGCGCGCCATCTTGGCGTCGATGCGCGCGTCCAGGATCTGGTTGATCGCCGCCGCGCTCGAGGCCGCCAGCCAGATGCCGACGAACGCCACCGCGCCGCGCGCGGCCTGCGCCGCGCTCGGCACGCCGTCCACCGCCAGCAGCATGCCGACCAGCGCGGTGAACACGATCAGCGCCACCACCCGGGGCTTGGTCAGGTCCCAGTACTGGCGGAACGTGGCGGCCATCAGGCGGCGGGCGGGCGCAGGCGGGCCAGCAGCGAGACCAGCACGAACAGCAGCAGCGCCGCGCCGGCGTTGTGCGCCACCGCCACCGCGAGCGGCAGGTTGAGCTTGACGTTGGCGATGCCGAGCGCGACCTGCGCCACCGCCAGCGCGCCGAGCGAGACGCTCCAGCCGCGCATGCCCGGCGTGCGCCACAGTTTCGCGGCCAGCGCCAGCAACGTCGCGAATGCGACCACCGCCATCGCCCGGTGCGCGAGCTGGATCGCGATGCGCGACGCGCCGTCGAGCACGCCGCCTTCGTAATCGACCCCGATGCCGCGCCACAGCACGAAGCCCTCGCGGAAATCGGCGGGCGGCCACCAGCGGCCGACGCAGGTCGGGAAATCGGTGCCGCAGGCGAGCGCGGCGTAGTTGGCGCTGGTCCAGCCGCCGAGCGCGATCTGCACGCCGAGCACCGCGATGGCGACGATCAGCCACCTGCGCAGACGCGCCGCGTCGGCCAGCCGGATCGGATAGCCGGTCGCGCGCCAGGCGATCCACAACAGCAGCGAGAACGTCGTCAGCCCGCCGAGCAGATGGCCCATCACCACGATCGGCTTCAGCAGCCACGTCACCGTCCATTTGCCGAGCAGCGCCTGGAAGATGATCACCGCCAGCGTGATCGTGCTGGCGCGCGCCAGATCGGCGTTGCTCCAGCGGAACGCCGCCACCAGCAGGATCGCCTCGCCCACCGCGGCGAGCGCCAGCGCCGCCGCCGCGTGGCCCTGCATGTACAGCGGGATCGCCGCCGCCACCGGCAGCACCGCGCCGAGGATCTGCGCGAGGCCGTGCCGCCGCCGGCGCGCCGCCAGCAGCGCCAAGGCCAGCACCAGCACGCCCAGCAGCGCCGCGATGTGGCGGTGCACCTGCTCGCGCCACGCCTTGTGGGGTTCGACCGGGCGCACCGCGGTGAGCGCGGCGTCGGCTTCGGCGTGCGCCACCCGGGGCCAAGTGGCGCGGCCGTAGCAGGTCGGCCAGTCGGGGCAGCTCAGGCCCGCGTTCGACAGCCGCACGAACGCGCCGAACACGATCACGCCGAACGCCAGCGCCACCGCCAGCCAGGCGAGCCGATGGAAATGCTTGTAGAGGGCGGCCTTCGCAGGCGTCATGGGCGTGGGTACCTCACCTCAGCTTGAGCAGCTTCGCCAGGTCCGCGCGCAGCCCGGCCGGATCGGCGCCCGGAGCGTACCGCAGAACCACGAACCCGTTCGGATCGATCACGTACACCGGCACGCCGCGCGCATCGTCCACGCGCGGCAGCGCGGCGCGGAACGCCGCGTCCTCGCGCAGCAGCCGAAGTGCGGGCGAACGCGGCGCCTGCGCCGGATACTCGCCCATCCACAGCACGTGCACGCGCGCCGCTTCGCGCGACTGCAGCAGGCGCGCCTTCTCGAGGTCCGCCGCCAGCCGCGCGCACGGCGCGCCGCAGCGCGCGGGCGCGACCACCGCGATGCGCCACAGCCGCAGCTCCGGCTGCCAGCGGTAGACGCCGCCGGCCGCGAGCGGCGGCTCGGCGCGGCGCGCATCGCCCGGCGGCTGCAGCAGCTCGCCGTGGCTCTTCAGCCCGGCTGGACGCCAGCCCGTGAAGCGCAGCACCCCCGCCAGCCCGAAGCTGCCCAGGAACACCAGCGCGATCAGCACCAGCGCGATGCGGTTGCGCCTGCGGACGGCGGGATCGACGGCATTCATCGGCGAAGACTCCGGACGGTGAGCAGCACGGCGGTGACGAGCACGGCGGCGGCGAGCGCGAACCACTGCACGGCATAGCCGCGATGCTTTTCCGGCGGCAGGGTGTTGGCCAGCAGCGCGAGGTCGCGTTCGTATCCGATCGGCAGCGCCGGATCCAGCCGCAGCACGCGCGGCGCGAGCGGCACCGACAGGCCGGTGGCGCCGGCGATCGCCGCGAGGTCGACCCGGGTCATCAGCCAGCCCTCGCCCTGCCGCGCCAGCGGCGCGCCGAGCGCGAGACCGGCCGACGGCGGCGGCGCGAGCAGACCGCGCAGCGTGCGCTCGCCTTCGAGCCGGGCCACCGCAGGCAGGCTGCGCTCGCCGGCCAAGGGGAGCCAGCCGAGGTCGACCAGCAGCGGCGCGCCGGCCTCGGGCACGAAGATCCGGTAGGCGCGCACGCCGACGCGTCCGCCGCGCTGCTGGTTGTCCAGCAGCAGCGGCCCGCGCGCATCGAAGCGGCCGCGGCCCTCGGCCCAGTCGTAGGCCCGCGCGCGGGTCGCATCGGAGGCGATCGCCAGCGGACGCGGCGCGCGCTCGGACAGCACCCGCGCCGCTTCGTCGAGCATCCGCTGCTTCTCCAGCGCGCGCTGCGACTGCCACCACCCTAGCCGCGCGAAGCCGGCGATCGCCAGCAACGCCAGCGTCCAGCCGATCCAGAGCGTTGCCCCGCGGCTCACGTTCGTCCTGCCACGGCTTGCGATAATGCGATTCCGCATACGCCACGCCGACGACGGCAGGACATCCCCATGAGCGACTCGCTGAAGACCCTGCTGATCATCGCGTTCCTGATCCTGATCCTGTGGAACCTCGGCGCCGGCCTTTACTACATGCTGGTGGACAAGGGCGAGAGCAAACGCACCGTCAACGCGCTGACGCGCCGGATCGCGCTCTCGGTCGCGCTCATCCTCGGCGTCGTGTTCGCCGCCTGGATGGGCTGGATCGACTTCCACGGCGTCGGGTCGAATCCGGGCCGGTGATGCCGGCATTCGGGAATCGGCAATCGGGAGTCGTCAAAAGCAAAGAGCGACACGCGTGTCGCTCCCCGCTCCCGGAACCAGGACCCGCTTCTACGAGTCCCGATTCCCCATTCCCGATTCCCGCATCGGCGTTACAGCACGTACACGAACAGGAACAGCCCCAGCCACACCACGTCGACGAAGTGCCAGTACCAGGCGACCGCCTCGAACGCGAAGTGGTTGTCGCGGCTGAAGTGGCCCTTCAGGCAGCGGAACCAGATCACCGCCAGCATGATCGTGCCGAGGGTGACGTGCGCGCCGTGGAATCCGGTGAGCATGAAGAAGGTCGAGCCGTAGATGCCCGAGCCGAGCGTCAGGTTCAGCTCCTTGTAGGCGTGGATGTACTCCTCCGCCTGGAAGAACAGGAACAGCGCGCCCAGCAGGATGGTCGCGCCCAGCCACACCAGCAGCGCCTTGCGGTGCCCGGCCTTCAGCGCGTGGTGCGCGGCGGTGACGGTGACGCCCGAGCTGAGCAGGATCAGCGTGTTGAGCAGCGGCAGGCCCCACGCCGGAATGGTCTGGAAGCTGCCGCCGACCTGCTGCGGGCCGTTGGTCGGCCAGCCGGCGCTGTAGCCTTCCCACAGCAGCCAGTTGGTCAGCGCGCCGTCGCCCTCGCCCGACAGCCACGGCAGCGCGAACTGGCGCGCGTAGAACAGCGCGCCGAAGAACGCGGCGAAGAACATCACCTCGGAGAAGATGAACCAGATCATCCCCATCCGGAACGACACGTCGACCTGGCGGTTGTAGCGCCCGCTCACCGATTCCCGCACCACGTCGCCGAACCAGCCGGTCAGCACCGCCAGCAGCAGCGCGATGCCGGTGTAGAACGTCCACATGCCCCAGGTCAGATCGTTGAACCAGCCGGCCAGCCCGACCATGGTGACGAACATGGCGATCGAGCCGAGGAACGGCCAGCGGCTGCCATGCGGCACGTAGTAGAGGTTGGCGTCGTGCGAATGCGCTTGGGCCATGGTGTGAGGTCCCGTGACTGCGTGGAGATCAGGGCGCCGCGCGCGGAGCGGTCGGGCCGGAGGCCGCCGCCTGCGCGGTGAGCGCGTCGTTCTTGAAGAAGGCGTAGGACAGCGTCAGCGTCTGCACGTCGTCCGGCAGATCCGGATCGACGATGAACTTCACCGGCATGTCGCGCGCCTCGCCCGGCTGCAGCGTCTGCGCGGTGAAGCAGAAGCATTCGGTCTTGACGAAGTAGGCGGAGGCGCGCGAGGGCGCCACCGAGGGCGTGGCGCTGCCGACGATCACCCGGTCGCTGGTGTTCTGCGCGCGGTAGGTGGTCTCGTAGAGCTCGCCCGGACGCACCTTCATCTGCAGCCGGTTGGGCGCGAACGTCCACGGCAGCTTCGAGTTCACCGTGCCGTCGAACTGCACGGTGACCCAGCGGTCGGTCTTCGCCCGCAGCGCCGCGGCCGCTTCGCCGTCGACCGGACCCTGCTCGAGCCGGATGCCGAAGATCTTCTCGCAGGCGATCCGGTACAGCGGCACCAGCGAGAAGGTGAACGCGAACGCGCCGAGCGCGATGCCGACGAGCTTGAGCAGGCCGATCCGGCCGCGGCGGGAAGCGGTGGGCGCGCTCATCGCCCGAGCACTCCGCTGAGGATGAACGCGACGTACACCCCGACCGCGATCAGCGCGACCACGAGCGCGGTCCGCCGCGCCGCCTTGCGGCGGGCGGCGAACTCATCGGGACGCAGGTCGGGTGCGGGGCTCATGCCGGCAGTGTGCGCGTGGCCGCGTGCAGGGTCAGTGCGTGATGTCGCCGTGCGCGAGATCGGTGTCGCGCACCACCGGCGGCGTGCTGAACGTGTGGTGCGGGGCCGGGCTCGGCACCGTCCACTCCAGGCCGCGCGCGCCTTCCCAGACGCGGGCCTCGGCCTTGGCGCCGTGCTTCAGCGAATGCCACAGCACGAACGCCATGATGAACGGAGTGGCGAACATGCCGAACGCGCCGATCGAGCTGACCAGGTTCCAGTCCGCGAACACGACGTTGTAGTCCGGGATGCGGCGCGGCATGCCGGCCAGGCCCAGGAAGTGCTGCGGGAAGAACAGCAGGTTGACGAACACCACGCTCCACCAGAAGTGGAACGCCGCCAGCTTCTGGCTGTACATCCGGCCGGTCCACTTCGGCCACCAGTAGTACACCGCGGCGATGATCGAGAACAGCGCGCCGGTCACCAGCACGTAGTGGAAGTGCGCGACCACGAAGTAGGTGTCGTGGTACTGGAAGTCGGCCGGCACGATCGCGAGCATCAGGCCGGAGAAGCCGCCGATGGTGAACAGGATCACGAACGCGATCGCCCACAGCATCGGCGCTTCGAACGTCAGCGCGCCGCGCCACATCGTGGTGACCCAGTTGAACACCTTCACCCCGGTCGGCACCGCGATCAGCATGGTGGCGAACATGAAGTAGATCTCGCCACCGAGCGGCATGCCGACGGTGAACATGTGGTGCGCCCACACGATGAACGACAGGAACGCGATCGAGGCGGTCGCGTACACCATCGCCTGGTAGCCGAACAGCGGCTTGCGGCTGAAGGTGGGGATGATCTCCGACACCACGCCGAACGCCGGCAGGATCATGATGTAGACCTCGGGGTGCCCGAAGAACCAGAAGATGTGCTGGTACATCACCGGGTCACCGCCGCCGGCGGCGTTGAAGAAGCTGGTGCCGAAGAAGCGGTCGGTCAGCAGCATGGTCACCGCGCCGGCCAGCACCGGCATCACCGCGATCAGCAGGAACGCGGTGATCAGCCAGGTCCAGCAGAAGATCGGCATCTTCAGCAGGTCCACGCCCGGCGCGCGCATGTTGAGGATGGTCGCGATCACGTTGATCGCGCCCATGATCGAGCTCACGCCCATCATGTGGATGGCGAAGATGCTGAAAGCGACGTTCAGACCGCCCTGCAGCGACAGCGGCGGATACAGCGTCCAGCCGCCGGCCGGCGCGCCGCCCGGCAGCAGCAGCGTCATCAGCAGCAGCGTGAACGCGAACGGCATGATCCAGAAGGACCAGTTGTTCATGCGCGGCAGCGCCATGTCCGGCGCGCCGATCTGCAGCGGGATCATCCAGTTCGCAAGGCCCACGAACGCGGGCATGACGCCGCCGAAGATCATGACCAGCGCGTGCATCGTGGTCATCTGGTTGAAGAACATCGGATCGACGTACTGCAGACCCGGCGTCATCAGCTCCAGACGGATCACCACCGACATCGCCGCGCCGATGATGAACATCAGGAAGCTGAACACGAGGTACAGCGTGCCGATGTCCTTGTGGTTGGTCGAATAGAACCAGCGCTCGAAGAAGCCCTGCTGGTGAGCGTGATCGTCGTGACCGGCGTGGGTGTCGATCGCTGCGGGATGCGTGGCCATGGATACCTCTTACTGATGCGGTCCGCGATCAGCCGGCGGCGGCCGGGATCGGCGTTTCTTCGACCGGCTCGGTGTGCGGAGCGGTCGTCTGTCCGGGGGCCTGCACGTCGGGCATGCCCGGCTCGGCCGGCGTCTCGGGCGCGGTCACGCCCTTCGCCTTCTGCGCGGCCAGCCACTGGCGGTATTCCGCCGGCGGCACCGCCTTGACCACGATCGGCATGAAGCCGTGATCCTTGCCGCACAGTTCCGCGCACTGGCCGCGGTAGATGCCCGGCTTCTTGATCTCGGTCCAGGCCTCGTTGATCAGGCCCGGGATCGCGTCCTGCTTCCAGCCCAGCGAGGGCACCCACCAGGCGTGGATGACGTCGTCGGCGGTGATGACGAAGCGGATCTTGGTGTCGGTCGGCAGCACCAGGACGTTGTCGACGTCGAGCAGGTAGTACGGATGGCCGGCCTCGGTGGCGTTCACGCCGCTCTGCCGGATCTGCTCGCTCCTGCGGTCCAGGCGACTGGTGAAGCTGACGCCCTCGTCCAGATAGTCGTACTTCCACATCCACTGGTAGCCGGTGACCTTGACGGTCATCTCGGAATTGCGGGTGTCGTACATCTGGATCAGCTTGCTGGTGGCCGGGAACGCCATCACCAGCAGCAGCACGATCGGGATCACCGTCCACAGCACCTCGAGCTTGGTGCTGTGGGTGAAATCGCGGTCGGGCACCGCGCCCTTGGACTTGCGGAACTTGAACATCGCCACCGCCATCGCGCCGAACACCACCAGGCCGATGGCGACGCAGATCCACAGCGCCAGCATGTGGGCGTCGTAGGCGTGCTGCGAGGAGGCGGTGACGCCCTCGCGCATGTTGAGCTGCCAGCGGTGCGGATCGTCCGCCTGCGCGAACGCCAGGACCGGCAGCGCCATCGCCAACGCGCCCGCTGCCCACTGATTGAAACGACCGGCTTTCATCACTTCGAGCCCCGACAATCTTTTCGGATAGGTGTGCGTTCCGCTGGCGACCCTGCGACCGCGCGCGGAGCGTGCGATCCGCGCGCCGGCCTCGTGCCCTGCGCGCGATACCCAGGTGGCTGGCGGGCCCGGCGGTGGGCCCCTTCGCGCCGTCCGGCGCCGGGCGGGTCCGCTCGGCGAAACGGTGGCGCTGGGGAAACCGTGAAATGGTAGCCCCGGGGCGGGGTGCGGGCAACCGCCGCGCACGGGCGCGCGGCGCTTCCATCGCCTGCGCGCTGCGCGCCATGCGGCAGCGGAGGGTGGAGGCGGCGGCTTACACTAACGGGCTCGACCCCGTCGCGCTGCGCAGTCGCATTTTCCGATGACCAGCCTCTCCCCGGCCGCCCCCGCGGCCCTGCCGACGTCCGCGCCGGCCCCCTCCGCCGTGCTCGCGCCCGAACTTCCGCCGCCGCCCGCCGGTCCGCGCGCGGCGATCACCGACGCCTGGGTGCGCGACGAGACCGCGCACGTGCGCATGCTGCTGGAACAGGCGCGTCTGCCCGAGGCCGACCGCCTCGCGGTGCAGGCCACCGCCGCCGACCTGGTCGCCCGGGTCCGCGCGCGCGCCCAGGACCAGGGCGCGATCGAGGCGTTCATGCGCCAGTACGACCTCGGCAGCGAGGAAGGTGTGCTGCTGATGTGCGTGGCCGAGGCGCTGCTGCGCATCCCCGACGAGGACACCGCCGACCGCCTGATCCGCGACAAGCTGGGCGAGGCCGACTGGAAGCGCCACATGGGCCAGTCGGATTCGATCCTGGTCAACGCCTCGACCTGGGGCCTGATGCTGACCGGCAAGCTGGTCGATCTGGCCGACGAGACCAAGCGCGACGTGCACGGCGCCCTCAAGCGCCTGATCGGCCGCATCGGCGAACCGGTGGTGCGGCTGGCGGTGCGCCAGGCGATGAAGATCATGGGCCACCAGTTCGTCATGGGGCGCACGATCGAGGAGGCGCTGGCGCGCTCGCGCAAAGGCGGCAACGCGGCCTACCGCTATTCGTTCGACATGCTCGGCGAGGCGGCGCTGACGGCGAAGGACGCGCAGCGCTATCTCGACGCGTACCGCATGGCGATCCACGCGATCGGCCGCAGCGTCGGCGGCGCGCCCACCGACGTCTTCGCGGCGCCCTCCATCTCGGTCAAGCTGTCCGCGCTGCACCCGCGCTACGAGCACGCCAAGCGCGCGCGCGTGCTGGCCGAGCTGACCCCGCGCGTGCTGGAGCTCGCCCAGCTCGCCAAGTCCTACGGCATCGGCTTCACCATCGACGCCGAGGAGGCCGACCGGCTGGAACTGTCGCTCGACGTGATCGCCGCCGCCTACGCCGATCCCTCGCTCGACGGCTGGGAGGGCTACGGGCTCGCCGTGCAGGCCTACCAGAAGCGCGCGCCGTACGTGATCGACTTCATCGCCGACCTGGCGCGCCGCCACCGTCGCCGCATCCCGGTGCGGCTGGTCAAGGGCGCGTACTGGGACAGCGAGATCAAGCGCGCGCAGGTCGACGGCCAGGCGGGCTACCCGGTGTTCACCCGTAAGCCGAACACCGACGTGTCGTACCTGGCCTGCGCGCGCCGGCTGCTGGACGCGTCGGATGCGATCTATCCGATGTTCGCCACCCACAACGCGCACACGATCGCGGCGGTGCACCGGATGGCGGCCGGGCGCGCGTTCGAGTTCCAGAAGCTGCACGGCATGGGCGACGACCTGTACGCCGAGGTGATTCCCGCCGACCGCCTCAACGTGCCGTGCCGCGTGTACGCGCCGGTCGGCAGTCACGAGGACCTGCTGCCCTACCTGGTGCGCCGCCTGCTCGAGAACGGCGCCAACTCCAGCTTCGTCAACCGCATCACCGATGCGCGCGTGCCGGTCGCCGAGCTGGTGCGCGATCCGGTCGAGACGGTGTCGAACTTCGCCTCCATCCCCCACCCCCGCATTCCGCTGCCGGTGGACCTGTACCGCAGCCACGGCCTCGATCGGACCAATTCCATGGGCATCAACCTCGCCAACGACCAGCACCTGCACCGCCTCGCCGCCGAGATGAACGCCGCGATCCGCGGCGACTGGCATGCCGCGCCGCTGGTGCCGGGCGGGTCGGCGACCGCCGAGCGCCTGCCGGTGACCAATCCGGCCGATCGCCGCGAGGTCGTCGGCCACTGGCAGCCGGCCGATGCCGCACTGGTCGAGCGCGCGCTCTCGAACGCGGTGGATGCGCAGCCGGCATGGGACATGACGCCTGCCGCCAGCCGCGCGGCGATTCTCGAGCACGCCGCCGACCTGCTGGAAGCGCGCATGCCGGCGTTCATGGCGATGTGCGTCAAGGAGGCCGGCAAGACGATCGCCGACAGCGTCGCCGAAGTGCGCGAGGCGGTCGATTTCCTGCGCTACTACGCCGGCCAGGCGCGCACGCTGTTCGCGCCGGAAGCGCTGCCCGGTCCGACCGGCGAATCCAACACGCTGCAGCTGTGCGGCCGCGGCGTGTTCGTCTGCATCAGCCCGTGGAACTTCCCGCTCGCCATCTTCATCGGCCAGATCAGCGCCGCGCTCGCCGCCGGCAACAGCGTGATCGCCAAGCCCGCCGAGCAGACCAACCTGATCGGTTATGCCGCGGTGAAGCTGCTGCACGAGGCCGGCGTGCCGGAAGCGGCGCTGCAGTTCCTGCCCGGCGACGGCGCCACCGTCGGCGCCGCGCTCACCCGCGATCCGCGCGTGGCCGGCGTCGCCTTCACCGGCTCCACCGACACCGCGCGCGCGATCAACCGCGCGCTCGCCGCGCGCGACAACGCGCCGATCGCCACCCTGATCGCCGAGACCGGCGGCCAGAACGCACTGATCGCCGATTCTTCGGCGCTGCCCGAGCAGCTCGTGAAGGACGCGATCGGCTCGGCGTTCACCTCCGCCGGCCAGCGCTGCTCGGCCGCGCGCGTGCTGTTCGTGCAGGAGGACATCGCCGACAAGGTGATGACGATGCTGGCCGGCGCGATGGCCGAGCTCACGGTCGGCGACCCGGCACTGCTGTCCACCGACGTCGGTCCGGTGATCGACGCCGACGCGCTGAAGATGCTCGAGGAGCACGCCGCGCGCATGGACCGCGAGGCGAAGAAGATCGCCTGCGTCGAGCTCGGCGCGCAGTGCGCGCACGGCACCTTCTTCGCGCCGCGCGCCTACGAGATCGCTTCGCTCGACTTGTTGCACAAGGAGATCTTCGGCCCGGTGCTGCACGTGATCCGCTGGAAGGCGAGCGAGCTCGACGCGGTGATCGACGCGATCAACGCCACCGGCTACGGGCTCACGCTGGGCGTGCATTCGCGCATCGACGAGACCATCGAGAAGATCGCCCGCCGCGTGCGGGTGGGCAACTGCTACGTCAACCGCAACCAGATCGGCGCGGTGGTCGGCGTGCAGCCGTTCGGCGGCCAGGGCCTGTCCGGCACCGGCCCGAAGGCCGGCGGCCCGCACTACCTGCCACGCTTCGCCACCGAGAAGACGGTGACGATCAACACCACCGCCGCCGGCGGCAACGCGTCGCTGCTGACGCTGGGGGACTGAGGCGGGCGGGAATCCGTTCGCATTGCTCCCTCCCCTGCGGATGCAGGGGAGGGCCGGGGAGGGGTGGATTCGATCCGAGCGAACCTCCTCTGACCCCTGCACTGCAGGGGAGGAGGATCGCCCCCTTCGCGGGAGCGGCCGCGCAGGCACCCGGTGTGCGGTTCGGCGTCCGGGCGGCGCTTCTTCGTCGTTCCACGCAAGCGGGAGCCCCTGGGCGCGGAGCGCGGCTACGCCTGAGGCCGGTCGCGGCCGAAGCAGCTCCCGCAACGGCTGCGGGCCGCGCGTCGCCGCGTGGCGGGACGAGCCCATGCGATGCGCTGCCCGCTTCCCGGCGTCTCCAATACGAATCCCGCAAAGAAAGAGCCCCGCCGAAGCGGGGCTCTGTCGTTACCCGGAGGCGACCGCGATCAGAAGCGGTACTGCGCGGCGAAGCCGAACAGGTTGGCGTAGCCGTCGAACTCGCCGACCAGGCGCGAGTTGCTGGACGAGCGGATATCGATCCGCGGGGTGTCGATCTCGATGCGCTGGTAGGCCGCATCGATGCTGAGCGCCTCCGACAGGCGCCAGGTCAGACCGATCGAGTACAGCATGCGGTCGTTGTCCGGCAGGCGCGGGGTGCGCGTCTCGATGTGGGTCGGGGTCTCGTCGCGGGTGATGCCGCCGCGCAGGGTGAGCGTGTCGCTCATGTCCCACTCGGCGCCGAGCGCGTACATCGTGGTGTCGCGCCACGAGAAGTCCTCGATCGAGTTCGGCTGGAACGGGTTGGCGAAGTCGATGTTGACCTCGCGCATCGAGCTCCAGTCGGTCCACTGCACGTCGGCCATCACGCGCACCGCGTCGGTCACGCCGTACTGCACGCTCAGGGTGGTGACGCTGGGCGTGGTCAGCTCGGCGGTGGCGCCGGTGTCGACGAAGCCGTTGCCGAGCGCGGCGAGCTGCGCGCGCTGCGCCGGCGGCAGCATCGGGTTGGCGGACAGCGTGCGGTACAGCGTCTGCGCGGCCTGGAAGCTGGCCGGCGTGGTGAAATCGGCGCGGCCTTCGATGTCGTGGTCGACCTCGGAGCGGTGCGCCAGGCCGATCGCAAGCCGGTCGGTCGGCTTCCACTGCGCGCCGAGGATCCAGCCGATGCCGTTGGAGTCGCCTTCGACGCTGGCGAAACCGTCCGCGCCCTGCGGCGCGGCGCCCGGGATGCCGGTGGAGGCCATGATCGTGCCGAGGTCCAGCGCGTTGGAGAGCGTCACGTCCGCGCGCTCGTAGATGAAGCCGACGCCCACCGAGAAGCGGTCGTGCAGCTTCACCGCCGCCGACAGCGTCAGGTCGACGGTCTTCAGGTCGGACTCGACCGCGTTGTAGCGGCCGACCCAGTTGCGGTCGTATTCGGTCTTCAGGCCGAACGGCGCGCCGACCGCAACGCCGAGCGTCAGGCCTTCCAGCGCGCCCTTCATCGGGAACACCGCGGCGAAATTCGGCACCGGGGTCGGATCGCCCGGGTCGCCACCGTCGCCGCCCGTCAGCGGGGTGCCGGCGGCGGTCGTGCCGCCGCCCTCGAAGTCGGCGGTCAGGTCGATCACGGTGACGTCGGTCTGCACGGTGTTGCCGGCGAGGTTCACCATCGCCGCGGGGTTGTTGCTGACGACGCTGGCGTCGTCCTGCGCGGTCGCGACGCCGGCCTGGCCGCGGCCCAGGTTCTTGACGCTGCTCTCGCGCAGCTGGAAGCCCGTGGCCTGCGCCTGGCCGAACGCCAGCACGCCGGCAACGCCGAGCGCGAGCGCGGAAAGACGGGCGAGATGCGAATGCTGCATGCGTGTACTCTCCACTGTTCTTGAGTTGTATGTCCTGCGTGTTCGGCCGCTGAAGCGGGGGACGCGGTCCCCGGCACGCCGGAACCCCCTCCCGACGTACGACGCCGTATGCACTATACCGATTAACCCGCCGCCAACAACGGGCCGTCCGGCCTGGGGCATCCGCCTCGCTCGGGCGCTCCGAGACCGCCGTGAACGTGTTCGTCCGCATCCCGACCCGCGAGAAACCTCGGTTGCGCTGGGCCACCCCGACGGTGTTCGCGCTGCTGTGGCTGGCCTTCATCGTGTGGGCGCTGCTGCCGGACCCGGAGCAGCGGCGTCTGACCCTGCAATGGGGTGCGCTGAGCGGCGGCTGGGCTTCGCCGCAAGCGGCCTGGGCGGCACTGCGCGACGGTTCGGCGCTGCGTCTGGTGACCGCGCTGTTCCTGCACGCGGACTGGGCGCACCTGCTCGGCAACCTGATCTTCCTGCTGATCTTCGGCCTGCCGGCGGAGCGGGTGATGGGCGCCTGGCGGCTGCTGCTGGTGTTTCTCGGCGGCGGCGCGGTGGCCAATCTCGCCGCCGCGGTGACGATCGGCGAGCCGGACCGGCTGATCATCGGCGCCAGCGGCGCGGTGTCGGCGCTGATCGGCGCTTACCTCGCGCTGTTCCCGTCCGCCAAGCTCGGCGTGGTGCTGCCGCTGGGGCTGTTCCTGCAGTTCGTGCGCGCGCCGGCGCCGCTGCTGATCGGCATCTGGGCGCTGCTGCAGTTGCTGTACACGTTCATCGGCCCCGCGTTCGGCGCGGTGGCGTGGTCCGCGCATCTGGCGGGGTTCGCGTTCGGCGCGGCCTACGCGTTGCTGGCAAGGCGCGCCATCGCGCGCCGCCTGCGGCGGCGGCAGGGCCTGTAGCCCCGCGCTTGAGAACGGCGCGGGCGAACCTCATTTCCGCATTACCGGGGGCGTCATCGGCGCGTTCCGGACCAGTCCCGCCTCCTTCCGCCGCGTCGGCCAGCCGCATGAAAGCTCTCTACAAAGTCACCTTCTTCAACGCCGGCAAGATCTACGAGCTCTACGCGCGCCAGGTGTCCAGCAGCGGCCTGTGGGGGTTCACCGAGGTGCGCGATCTGGTGTTCGACGTACACGACGGGATCGTGGTCGATCCGACCGAGGAGCGCCTGCGCGACGAGTTCGGCCAGACCCAGGCGCTGCATCTGCCGATGCAGAGCATCGTGCGCATCGAGGAGGTCGAGCGCAAAGGCGCCTCGGCGATCCGCGACGCCGCCAGCGGCGAGAAGGTGGTGACGCCGTTCCCGTTGCCGGCGCGGCCGAAGTGAGCGCGCCGCGCGCGGCTCAGCGAGGCGTCGCCGCGGCCGCCGGAGCGGTCGCCGTCGTGCCCATGCGCTTGAGCTCGGCCAGCGCCGAGGCGATGTAGCCCTCGCCTTCCAGCAGTTCGCCCGCGTTCTCGCCGGGCGCGTCCTCGCCGTCGCCGCGCAGATGGCCGCGCAGGCGCGCCTCGCTGCTGCCGTTGCGCGCTTCGCCGTTGGCGCGCAGCACCACGTCCGGGGTGATCCCCAGCGCCTGGATCGACTTGCCGCTCGGGGTGTAGTAGCGCGCGGTGGTGAGCTTGACCGAATCGCCGTTGTCCAGCGGCAGCAGGGTCTGCACCGAGCCCTTGCCGAACGTGCGGCTGCCGACCACGCGCGCGCGGCCGTTGTCGCGCAGCGCGCCGGCCAGCACTTCCGAGGCGCTCGCCGAACCGGCGTCGACCAGCACCACCACCGGCGCGCCGCCGAGGCGGTCGCCCGGGGTCGCGCCGAACTCGGCGTCGCTGATCGGGATGCGGCCGCGCGTGCTGACGATGCGGCCCTTCTCCAGCAGGCTGTCGGCGATCTGCACCGCCGAGGTCAGCAGGCCGCCGGGATTGCTGCGCAGGTCGATCACCAGCCCGCGCAGCGCGCCGCCGGCCTGCGCCTTCAGCGCATCGAGCTGGCGGTCGAACTCGGCCGCGGTGTCGGCCTGGAACGCGCTGACGCGGACGTAGCCGTAGCCCGGCTCCAGCATCCGGCTGCGCACGCTGGCGATGCGGATGGTCTCGCGGGTCACGGTGACGTCGAACGGCTTGTCGCGGCCCTCGCGCACCACGGTCAGCGTCACCTTGCTGCCGGACGGTCCGCGCAGCGGGGTGGAGGTGTCGCCTTCGCCGGGATCGAACGGCTTGCCGTCGATGGCGATGATGACGTCGCCGCCGCGCAGCCCGGCGCGCGCGGCCGGGGTGTCGTCGATCGCGGCGATGATGCGCAGCGAGCCGTCCGGCTGGCGCTGCAGCTCCACGCCGATGCCGTCGTAGGCGCCGCGCGCGGCGTCGGTGAAATCCTCGGCGGCGCTCTTTTCCAGATAGACGCTGTGCGGGTCGAGGTCGAACAGCAGCCCTTTGATCGCCGACTGCATCAGCCGGGCGTCCTCCACCGGCTCGACGTACGCCTGCTTGATCGCGTTGTAGATGGCGACGTAGCGGCGGATCTCGTCGAGCGGCACTTTCGGAGCGGCGTCGTCCGCCGGCGCCGCGGAGGTCTTGGGGGGCGTCTGCGCGGCGAGCGGCGCGGCGGCCAGCAGCAGGGTCAGCGGAAGCAGGACTCGCAGGGACATCGGCAACTCCGGGTGGCGAGGCGTTCGACCGCGCGCGGGCGGCCGGGGTTCCGCCGATTATGCGCGGCGCGTGCGCGGCGGCGCGTGCCGCGCGCTCAGCGCTTCAGCCAGACGCCGGGATCGACCGTGCGGCCGTGATGGCGCAGTTCGAAGTACAGCGCCGGACGCTCGAAGCCGCCGGAGCTGCCGACGGTGGCGATCGCCTCGCCGCGCCGGACCTGCGCGCCGACGTCGCGCAGCAGCGTCTCGTTGTGCGCGTACAGGCTCATGTAGCCGTTGCCGTGGTCGACGATGGCGAGCAGGCCGTAGCCGGTCATCCACTGCGCGAACACCAGCGTGCCGTCGGCGACCGCCTTCACCGGCGTGCCCGCCGGCGCGGCGATCAGCAGGCCGTCGCTGCTGCGCCCGTCGGGCATCGCCGCGCGGTAGCCGGCGAGCAGCGCGCCCGACACCGGCCAGCCGAGTCCGCCGACCTGCGGCGCGGGCGCGCGCGAGGCCGGCCGGCTCGCACGCGGCGCCGGGGCCGTGCCCC
>NZ_VOHJ01000023.1 GCF_007923255.1 Vulcaniibacterium thermophilum
GGCCGCGCCGGACGACGGCGGCCGCGAGCCGCCGGAGCGCACCGGCGCCGGCGCGGCGGCCGACCGCGGCGCATGAGCCGTCGCGGTTGCGGCCGCGCGCGGCCGATGCTGTGATCGCCGCCGATGACCCCGCGCGATCCCCACCGTGCCGTCGAAGCCGTCTGGCGCATCGAAGCGCCGCGCCTGATCGGCGCGCTGATGCGGATCGTGCGCGATCTGGACCTGGCGGAGGAGTTCGCGCAGGACGCGCTGGTGAGCGCGCTGGAGCAATGGCCGCAGACCGGCGTTCCCGACAATCCGGGCGCCTGGCTGATGACCGCCGCCCGCCACCGCGCGATCGACCGCCTGCGCCGGCATGCGCTGATGCAGCGCAAGCACGCCGAGCTTCTGCACGAGCTCGAGGACGGCGACGCCGACGCCAGCGCCCGGCACGAGGCCGCGCTCGACGATGCGATCGGCGACGACCTGCTGCGCCTGATCTTCACCGCGTGTCATCCGGTGCTCTCGCCGGAGGCGCGCGCGGCGCTCACCCTGCGCCTGCTGGGCGGCTTGACCACCGAGGAGATCGCGCGCGCCTACCTCGCGCCGGAGCCGACCGTCGCGCAGCGCATCGTGCGCGCCAAGCGCACGCTCGCCGAGGCCGGCGTGCCGTACGAGGTGCCGCGCGGCGGCGCGCTGCAGGAGCGCCTCGGCTCGGTGCTGGAGGTGGTGTACCTGATCTTCAACGAAGGCTACGCCGCCACCTCCGGCGAGCACTGGACGCGGCCGGCGCTGTGCGAGGAAGCGCTGCGGCTGGGCCGCGTGCTCGCCGGCCTGATGCCGCGCGAGCCGGAGGTGCACGGCCTGCTGGCGCTGATGGAGCTGCAGGCCTCGCGTCTGGCCGCGCGCGTCGACGCGCACGGCGCGCCGGTGCTGCTCGCCGACCAGGACCGCGCGCGCTGGGACCGCGACGCGATCCGGCGCGGGCTGGCCGCGCTGGAGCGCGCGCACCGGCTCGGCGGCGAGCGCGGCCCGTACGCGCTGCAGGCCGCCATCGCCGCATGCCATGCGCGCGCCGCGAGCACCGAGACGACCGACTGGACGCGGATCGCCGCGCTGTACGACGCGCTGGCGCAGGCGATGCCGAGCCCGGTGGTCGAGCTCAACCGCGCGGTCGCCTACGCGATGGCGTTCGGGCCGGACGCGGGGCTGGCGCGGGTGGACGCGCTGCGCGACCTGCCGGCGCTGCGGCATTACCACCTGCTGCCGGGCGTGCGCGGCGATCTGCTGTTCCGCCTCGGCCGTCGCGCCGAGGCGCGCACCGAGTTCGAACGCGCGGCGGCGCTGGCCCGCAACGCGCGCGAACGCGAGCTGCTGCTGCGCCGCGCCGCCGCCTGCGACGCGCCGACACGCGCGCACGACGACGCCTGAACCGGCGTTTCACCTCGCCTGCAAGCCCGCTCTGGCAAGGTCCGCGTTCGCCGAACGGGTACGACCAAGGAGCTTGCGATGAAAGTCAGCGACATCATGACCCGCGACGTGTGCCTGGTGACGCCGCAGCAGACCCTGCGCGAAGCGGCCGAGCTGATGGAGCGCCACGACGTCGGCAGCCTGCCGGTGCAGGACAACGACCGCCTGGTCGGCATGCTGACCGACCGCGACATCGTGGTGCGCGCGATCGCGCGCGGCCAGGGCCCGGAAACGCCGGTGCGCGAGGCGATGACCGCCGACATCAAGTACTGCTACGAGGACCAGGACGTCGACGAGGTCTCGCGCAACATGGCCGACCTCGAGATCCGCCGCCTGCCGGTGGTGAACCGCGACAAGCGGCTGGTGGGCATCGTCTCGCTGGCCAACGTCGCGCACAGCGAGGACGACGCCGCGGACCGCATGGTGCGCGGCGTGGCGCGGCCGCACTGAGCGCGCGGGGCGGGTCGAGACCCGCCCCGCAGTGCGCGCATGCAGCCGACGATCCGCCGCGTCGCTCTACCGCACCGGCCCGGTGCCGACCGGGCCGAGGAAGTCGGCCTTGCCGAGCGGCACTCCGGCGTGGCGCAGCAGGCCGTAGGCGGTGGCGATGTGGAAGTAGAGGTTGGGGATCGTCCAGCCGAACAGGTAGTCGCGGCCGAGGAAATGCAGGTCGCCGCGGCTGCGGGTGGGCACCGTCACCGGCCGCGTGGCGCTGCCTTCGAGCTGATCGGGGGTGAAGCCGCCGATGTAGGCGATCGCGCGCTCGATGCGCGCGTCCAGTTGCGCGAAGGCGGTCTCGTCGTCCTCGAAGCGCAGCGGCTCCACGCCCGCCAGACGGGCCATCGCGTTCTTCGCCATGTCGGTGGCGATCTGCACCTGCCGCAGCAGCGGGAACATGTCCGGATACAGACGCATCTGCAGCAGCACCTGCGGATCCCAGCCCTGCGCGCGGGCGTGTTCGTCGGCCTTGCGCAGCACGTGGCGCAACTGGCCCAACGCACGCACGAACACCGGCGCGGACGCGTCGTACATCGAAAGACTCATGCGGTCGGTCCTCCCTGCGAGAGGGCCGCAGCTTAGCGGGCGTGCCGCGCGCGCATCAGCCGGCCGCCGGTGGACGCTGTATCCCGGCGGCGGGCCAATCGCTCAGGCCTGTGCCACCAGCAGCGCCAGCGCGCGGTCGCACAGGCGGAACGCGCCGCCCTCGTCCCCGACCTTGCTGCCGCGCGCATGGGCGTCGTCGGTGGAGATGCCCACGCGCCAGCGCGTTCCGTCGGGCGCGGCGGGCAGCCGGAACCCGGTGGCCTCGGCGCGCCCGTTGACCGCCAGCAGCAGGGTCGACTCGCGCCCGTGGCGGCGCACGCCGGTCGGCTGCGCGCGGCCGTCGAGCAGCATCATCAGCGCGCGCGCCTGCGGGTCGTGCCAGTGCGCCTCGGTCATCTCGCTGCCGTCGGGAGCGAGCCAGGTGACGTCGCGCACGCCGAGCTCCTCGTCGTACTCGCCGCTGAAGAAGCGGTCGCGGCCGAGCAGCGGGTACAGCCGGCGCAGCGCGATCAACTGCCGCACGAAATCGGTGAGATCGGCTTCGCGCGCGGCCGCCTCCCAGTCCACCCAGGTGATGCGGTTGTCCTGGCAGTAGGCGTTGTTGTTGCCGCCCTGGGTGCGCGAGAACTCGTCGCCGGCCAGCAGCATCGGCGTGCCCTGCGAGAGCAGCAGGGTGGCGAGGAAGTTGCGCTTCTGCCGCCGTCGCAGCGCGCGGATCGCCTCGTCGTCGGTCTCGCCCTCGACGCCGTAGTTGCAGGCGTGGTTGTGGTCGCTGCCGTCCTGGTTGTCCTCGCGGTTGGCCTCGTTGTGCTTGCGCTCGTAGGTGACCAGGTCGTGCAGGGTGAAGCCGTCGTGCGCGGTGACGAAGTTGATCGAGGCGTGCGGCTTGCGCCCGCGCTTGCGGAACAGATCGGCCGAGCCGGTGATGCGGGTGGCGAACTCGGCGAGCTGGCCCTCGTCGCCGCGCCAGAAGCGGCGCACGTTGTCGCGGTAGCGGTCGTTCCATTCCGCCCAGCCCGGCGGGAAGCCGCCCACCTGGTAGCCGCCGGGGCCGATGTCCCACGGTTCGGCGATCAGCTTCAGCTCGCTCAGCGTCGGGTCCTGCCGGCAGGCGTCGAAGAAGCCGCCGCCCTGGTCGAAGCCGTACGGCTCGCGGCCGAGGATGGTGGCGAGGTCGAAGCGGAAGCCGTCGACGTGCATCTCGTCGGCCCAGTAGCGCAGCGAGTCGGTCACCATCCGCAGCACGTTGGGATGGGTGAGGTTGAGCGTGTTGCCGGTGCCGGTATCGTTGATGTAGTGGCGGCCGTCGTCGGTGAGCCGGTAGTAGCTGCGGTTGTCGATCCCGCGCAGCGACAGCGTCGGCCCGAGCTCGTTGCCCTCGGCGGTGTGGTTGTAGACCACGTCCAGCAGCACCTCCAGCCCCGCCTCGTGCAGATGCGCCACCATCGCCTTGAACTCGCCGATGCTGCCGCTGGCGAGATAGCGCGGGTGCGGCGCGAAGAAGCCGATGGTGTTGTAGCCCCAGTAGTTGCGCAGCCCCATCTCCCGCAGGTGCTTGTCGTCCACGAACGCATGCACCGGCATCAGCTCGACCGCGGTGACGCCGAGCGAGCGGATGTGCTCCAGCACCTCCTCCACCGTGAGCGCGGCGAAGGTACCGCGCATCGGCTCGGGCACCGCCGGGTGGCGCATGGTGTAGCCGCGCACGTGCATCTCGTAGATCACCGTGCGGTCCCAGCGGTGCTGGGGCCTGGCGTCGCGGCCCCAGGTGAACGCGGCATCGATCACCCGGCACTTGGGCATGTACGGCGCGCTGTCGCGGTCGTCGAAACTCAGATCGGCGTCGGGATGGCCGATGCGGTAGCCGAACAGCGCCTCGTGCCAGCGCAGTTCGCCGACGATCTGGCGCGCGTACGGATCGAGCAGCAGCTTGTTCGGATTGAAGCGATGCCCGGCATCCGGCTGGTACGGGCCGTGCACGCGGTAGCCGTAGAGCTGGCCGGGGCGCGCGTCGGGCAGGTAGCCGTGCCAGATCTCGTCGGTGTACTCCGGCAGCGGAATGCGTTCGAGCTCGATGCCGCGCTCGTTGAACAGGCACAGCTCCACCCGGGTGGCGTGCGCGGAGAACAGCGCGAAGTTGACGCCCAGGCCGTCCCAGGTGGCGCCGAGCGGATACGGGCGGCCCTCGCGCACGCGCGCCCGATGCACGCGGCGGATCGGGGCGGGTCGGCTGTCGGGGCTCATCGGCGCGCATCCGGCGAGGGACGGCGGGTGCCGCGCCGACGCGCCGGCGGTTCGGCCGCGGGCGAGGTCGGCGCGGCGCGCGCCTGCTCGATCTGCAGTTCGGCCTCGACCAGCCGCTCGGCCATCGTCCAGTGGCGCAGCGCCTGGCCCTCGGGACGGCCCTCCACTTCCCAGATGCGCTGGGCGAGTGCGCGGATGCGGGCTTCGCGGTCGGCGGGGTTCATGCGTCGGTGTCGGCGATCAGCAGGGCGACGGGAAAGCTGGCGAACAGGTCGGCCGCGGCGCAGGCGCCGTCGCTGCGCAACTCGCGCGCGGCGAGCGGGTCGCGCCAGCGCCCGGCCGGCAGCGCGATGCGGGTGTCGGCCCAGCGCGCGGCGGGCACCAGCAGATCATCGCGACCGTCGAACCACCGTGAGCCCAGGCGCGGCACCGCGACCGCGACGCGCACGCCCCGGTGCGCGCGCACGAAGGCGAGCACGCGGCCGGCGTGCGCGCCGGCGGCGGCGAGCGGGCGATGGCGCCCGTGCGCGAAGACATCGGGATGGCGCGCACGCAGCGCCAGCGCGGCGGCGATCAGCGCCTGCTTCACGGCGCCGGTCCGCCAGTCGCGCAGCAGGCGCGCGGGCGGAGTGCCGGCGTCGAGCCAGCGCCGGCGCAGGGCGTGATCGACCGGCCGCCGGTTGTCGGGATCGACCAGCGAGAAATCCCAGCCTTCGCCGCCCTGGTACAGGTCGGGCACGCCTGGCACGGTCGTGCGCAGCAGACATTGCGCCAGCCCGTTGACCGCGCCGGCCGGCGCGATGCGCGCGACGAACGCGGCGATGTCCTCGCGCAGCGCGCGCGCCTCGGCGCGCGTCAGCAGCGCGCGGGCGAAACGCTCGCAGGCCGCTTCGTAGTCCTCGTCCGGATGCGTCCAACCGCTGCGCAGCTTGGCTTCGCGCAGCGCCTTGCGTTGCCATCCGACGATGCGCTCGGCGAACGCGCGCAACCCGTCGCCGTCGTCCGCGCGCAAATCCGGCGGCCAGGCGCCGACCAGCGTCTGCAGCAGCATCAGCCGGTCGCCGGCGGACGGCGCATCGCCCGTGCGCAGCGGCGCGGCGGCGGCGAGCCAGCGTTCCACCGCCGCGCGCCACGCCTGCGGCCGCTCGCTCAGCACCGCCAGCCGCGCGCGCACGTCCTCGCCGCGCTTGTGGTCGTGGGTGGCGGTGGCCAGCAGCGCGCGCGGGAAGCGGCGCGCGCGGGCGCGGCAGAGCGCGTGGAAGCGCGCGGGTTCGAGCGCGAAGCGCGACGGGTCGGCGCCGACCTCGTTGCGCGAGAGCAGCACGCCGTGGCGGTAGAACGCGGTGTCCTCCACCGCCTTGGCGTTGAGCGGCGCGGCGAGCTGCTCGATGCGCCGGCGCGCGCGGCGCAACGCGCGCCGGCGCGCGGGATCGGCCGCGCGGGCATCCTCGCGCATCCAGCGCTCGATCGCGTCGAGCGCGGCGGCGAGCGCGGGATCGGCGTGCGCGCGCGCCTGCGACCACGCGCGCGCCAGCACCCTGGCGTCGGCGCGGTCGAGGCCGCGATCGCGCGCGTAGGTGCGGTACACCGGAAACCGCTCCAGCCCCGCGCACAGTGCGCGCGCGAGCAGGTGGCGGCCGAACTCGCGGGTGTCGGGCTCGCGCGCGGCGAGCGCGCACAGCGCCGCCACCGCGCGCTCGCGCTCGGCGAGCAGCGCGCCCTCCAGCAGCTCGCGCCGCGCCGCGCGTTCCTCGGCATGGAAGTCGCCGCTGCGGCCGGCATGCGCCTGCCACAGCGCGCGCAGTTCCGCCTCGCCGTCGGGATCGTGCAGCAGCGCGCCGACCTGATCCATGAAGTCGTAGCCGGTGGTGCCGTCGGTGCGCCAATCGCGGCGCAGGCGTTCGTCGGCGGCGAGGATCTTCTCCACGTGCAGGCTCACGCTGCCCGCCGGCAGGCCGCGCCGCGCCGCGGCCTCGTCCATCCGCGCGCGCAGGCGGCGGCAGTAGGCGCGCGGCGCGGCCAGGCCGTCGACGTGATCCACTCGCAGGCCGTCGCACAGGCCTTCGGCGATCAGCCGCAGCGGCAGCGCGTGCACGGCCTTGAACACGTCTTCGCGCTCCACGCGCAGCGCCGCGAGCGAGCTGATGTCGAAGAAGCGGCGGTAGTTGATGCGCTCGTGCCCGAGCCGCCACCACAGCGGCCGGTACGCCTGCGCGTCGATCAGCGCCGCCAGCCGCGTGCCGCCTTCGGCGGCGTCGGCGTTGAGCGCGGCGATCCAGTCGCGCAGCGCCGCCGGTTCGCGCGGGGCGTCGTCGGGCAGGCGCAGCGGCAGCGGCTGGCCGGCGTCGAGCACCGCCTCGCCCGTCGCCTCGTCGAACGCGAGCGCGAGCACGCCCTCGCGCAGCGCCTGCGCGCAGGGGCGGTCGAGCACCGGCAGGATCAGCCGGCCCGCGCAGCCCGGTGCGTGCCAGTCGATGTCGAAGAAGCGCGCGTAGCGGCTGCCGCGGCCGTGGCGCAGCACGTCGCGCCACCACGGGTTGGCCGCGTGCGCGGCCATGTGGTTGGGCACGATGTCGAGGATCAGCCCCATGCCGTGCGCGCGCAGCGCGGCCGCCAGCCGGCGCAGCGCGTCCTCGCCGCCCAGCTCCGGGTTGACGCGCGTGGGGTCGATGACGTCGTAACCGTGGCTCGAGCCCGGCATGGCGACGCCGATCGGCGAGAGGTAGTAGTGGCTGATGCCGAGCGCGGCGTAGTACGGCACCTGCGCGGCGGCGGCGTCGAGATCGAAGCCGCGGTGAAGCTGCAGGCGCACGGTGGCGCGCAGCGGCGTCATGGCGTCTGGCGCCGCCCGTCGGCGAACGCCTCCAGATTGCGCCGCAGCGCGGCCTCGGGCGGCAGCCCGGGCAGGCGCCGGCGCCAGTTCGGATGCTCGTCGACGGTGCCCGGCAGGTTCGGCTGCTCGTCGAGTTCGAGCGCGTCCTCCACCGGCAGCAGCGCCAGCGGCGCCGGCGCGCGCGCGGTGAAGCGCAGCCAGTCGGCATGCTCGTGGCCGCTGCCGCCGAGCGCCGTCGCCACGCTGTACGCCAGCCGTTCGATGTCGCGCTGGCGCTGCTCCAGTTGCGTCACCAGCGCGTCGTCGTCGAGCTGGCCGAGCCGGTAGCGCCAACCCAGATCGTGGCCCGCGCGCCAGCCGGCGAGCGGCGGCAGGTCGTGGGTGGTGGTGGTGGCGACCGCCTCGCGGCGCCAGCGCTCCGGCGGCAGGAACTCGCCGCGCTCGTCGCGGGTGAACGGCAGCACGTCCAGCCCCAGCACGCCGCGCCTCGCCAGCTCCGCGCGCAGGCCGTCGGGGACCACGCCGAGGTCCTCGCCGATCACGATGCAGCGATGGCGCCACGATTCCAGCGCCAGCAGGTTCAGCAGGTCGTCGAACGCGTTGCGCAGATAGACGCCCTCGCCCGGCGCGCCGCCTTCCGGCACCACCCACAGCCGCAGCACGCCGAGGATGTGGTCGATGCGCACGCCGCCGCGGTCGCGCATCGCCGCGCGCAGCAGCTCGATCCACGGCGCGTAGCCGTGCCGGCGCAATGCGTGCGGGTGGAACGCGGCGATGCCCCACACCTGCCCCTGCGCGTTGAACGCGTCCGGCGGCGCGCCCAGCGTGAGGCCGTCGAGCACGCAGTCGCGATGCGCGCGCGCCTCGGCGCCATCGGGCGCGAAACCGACCGCGAGATCGGCGATCAGCCCGATGCGCATGCCGCGTGCGCGGCATTCGGCCTGCAGATCGGCCCAGCTTCGCGCGGCGAGCCACTGCGCGAAGCGGTGGAAGCCGGCATCGAGGCCGTCGCTAGCCGCGGCGAAGCCGGCGAACGCGCGAAGCGATGCGCCGCTGGCGTTGCAGAACGTGGCGAAGTCGCATTGGAGTCGGTCCTCGGCTGAAGCGAAATCGGCGTGGAGCTGCCGCAGCCAGCGCAGCTTGGCCTCCGCGGCGCGGGGCCAGTCGACAAGGTGGAGCGCCTGGCATGAAGCGAACGTCTCGGCGAGGCCGGCGCGGTTCAGCCCGTTCAGCGCGAACGTCTCGCCCAGCACGCGCGTGGGCGCGGCGTGCAGCGGGTTGAGGAAGCGGCGATCGCTCGGCGAGTACGGACTCGGCTGCCGCGCGGGATCGGCGAGCGCATGCAGCGGGCTGAGCGCGATCGCATCGGCGCCCGCCTGCGCCGCGCGCGCGGCCCACGCCGCGACCCCGCCGGCATCGCCGATGCCCGCATCGTGCGGCCCGCGCACCGCGTACACCTGCAGCGCCAGGCCCCACGCGCGCGGACGCGGCGCGCCGAGGGCGTCGGCCGGGCCATGACAACGCGCGGGCGCCAGCGCCAGCGCAAGTTCCGTGTCGCCGAACCGCAGCCGTCCGTAGCCGGGCGCGAGCGCCGTGCTCGGCGCGCCCTCGGCATCGAAACGCCCGCCGTGCCGCTCGCCGCATTCGTCCTCCCACTCGTAGGCCGCGTGCGGCGGCCCCAGCGCGATGCGCGCGCCGGCCTGCAGCACGCGCAGCGGCGGCGCGGCTTCGCGTTCGCGGCCGATCCGCGCCAAGCTCTCGCGCAGGCGCTGCGGGGTGTCGGCCGGATAGCCGAGCCGCTCGAGCACGACGCGCAGCGTCTCCGGCGCCACGCGCCGCATCCGGCCCTCGGCGTCTTCCCACTCGACCAGCAGTCCGGCTTCGCGCGCCACCTGCTCGAGCTGCGCGCCGTTCATGCCTGCTCCAGGGTGACCAGGAGGCTCTGCGGCGGCAGGCCCTCGCCGCATCCGGCCGCGTCCGCGGGTTCGGCGTGCAGCACGCGGCCCGGCAGCGGCGCATCGAGCGCCAGCGCGCGATGCGCGAAGTTGGCGGCGAGGTGCAGCCGCCCGCCGGCGTCCAGCGACCACGACGCGCGCACCGCACGGGTGCCGATCGCGCGCGCGCCGAGCGGACGCGCGCGATCGAGGTGCGGCACGATCGCCTCGCGCCGTTTCGCCAGCAGCGAGGCGAACCAGACCGCCCAGGCCGCGCCTTCGCCGCGCGCGGCTTCGGCGATGTCGGGGCAGGAGGCGCGGAAGGTGGCCTCCGCGTTGGGGTCGGGAATGCGCGCGCGCCGCTGCGGATCGGCGAACGCGGCGAACGCGGCGAACTCGCGCCGCCGGCCCTCGCGCACCGCCTCGTCGAGCGGCGGCGCGTGGTCGGTGAAGAACAGGAACGGCCGCGCGCAACCCCACGGTTCGCCCATGAAGAACAGCGGGATCATCGGCGTCAGCGCGGTCAGCGCCAGCGCGGCGCGCAGCGCGCGCGGCGGCACCAGCGCGCGCAGGCGCTCGCCGAAGGCGCGGTTGCCGATCTGGTCGTGGTTCTGCGCGAACACCACGAACGCGTGCGGCGGCAGCATCGCGCTCGGCTCGCCGCGACGGTGGCCGGCGCGGGTGCGCTCGCCCTGGAACGCGAAGCCTTCGCCGAGCGCGCGCGCCAGCTTGCGCGCCGGATCGCCGGCGTAGTCGCCGTAGTAGCCCTCGTGCTCGCCGGTCAGCAGCACGTGCAGCGCGTTGTGGAAATCGTCCGCCCACTGCGCGCGGAATCCGCGCCGCGTGCCGTGCGCCAGCAACGAAGCCTCGTTGGCCTCGTTCTCCAGCACCAGATGCACGTGGCGGCCGGGCGTGGCGCGTTCGACCGCCTCGCGCAGCTCGCGCAGGAACGCGCCCGGCCGGATCGCGTGCACGGCGTCCAGACGCAGGCCGTCGAAGCGGTAGTCGCGCAGCCACATCAGCGCGTTGTCGATGAAAAAGCGCTTCACCGCCGGCTGGCGGAAGTCGATCGCCGCGCCCCACGGGGTGGCGATGTCGTCGCGGAAGAACCCCTTCGCGTATTCGCCGAGGTAGTTCCCGTCCGGGCCGAAATGGTTGTAGACCACGTCCAGCAGCACCATCAGCCCGTGCGCATGGGCGGCGTCGACCAGCGCCTTCAGCTCCTCCGGCGTGCCGTAGGCGGCGGCCGGCGCGTACGGGTACACGCCGTCGTAGCCCCAGTTGCGGGTGCCGGGAAACTGCGCCAGCGGCATCAGCTCGATCGCGGTGATGCCCCAGCGCGCCAGTTGCGGCAGTTGCGCCATCACCCCGCGGTAGCCGCCGCAGGCGCCGACGTGCAGTTCGCAGATCACCGCCTCGCGCCACGGCCGCCCGCGCCAGTGCGCGCACCGCCAGCGGTGGCGCGCGGTGTCCAGCACCACGCTGTCGCCGTGCACGCCGTCCGGCTGCCAGCGCGAGGCCGGATCCGGCACCGACAGGCGATCGTCGATGCGGAAGCGGTAGCGGGTGCCGGGCGGCGCCTCGGCGATGGCCTCGAAACTGCCGTCCGCGCCGCGCGTCATCGGCACCCGCGCATGCGGCAGCTCCACCGCCACCGCGCGCGCATCCGGCGCCCACAGCCGGAAGCGGGTGTTTCGCGCATCGAGCGGGACCGCGCCGAATCCCTGCGTCGCGGCCATGCTCAGCCCCCGCACTTCAGCCAGATGGTCGCCAGCGGCGGGACGGTCAGCGCCAGCGAATGGGCGAAGCCGTGCGTGCCGATCGCCTCCGCCTCCACGCCGCCGCCGTTGCCGAGATTGGAACCGCCGTAGTAGGCGCTGTCGGTATTGAGCACCTCGCGCCAGAAGCCCGCGCGCGGCACGCCGACGCGGTAGCCGTGGCGCGGCACCGGGGTGAAGTTGCTCACGCACAGCAGCGCGCCGCCCTCCTCGTCGTAGCGCAGGAACGCCAGCACGCTGTTGGCCGCATCGTCGCCGACGCTCCACTGGAAGCCGCCGGGATCGTGGTCGCGCCGGTGCAGTGCGTGCAGCTCGCGCAGAAGATGGTTGAGGTCGCGCACCAGCGCCTGCATGCCGCGGTGCGGTGCGTGTTCGAGCAGGTGCCAGTCGAGCGCGCCGTCGTGGTCCCATTCGCGCCGCTGCGCGAATTCGCCGCCCATGAACAGCAGCTTGCGTCCGGGATGCGCCCACATGAAGCCGAAGTAGGCGCGCAGGTTGGCGAAGCGCTGCCAGTCGTCGCCCGGCATCTTGCACAGCAGCGAGCCCTTGCCGTGCACCACCTCGTCGTGTGAGAGCGGCAGCACGAAGCGCTCGGAGAAGGCGTACACCAGCCCGAACGTCATGTCGCTGTGGTGGAAGCGGCGGTGGATCGGATCGCGCGACAGGTAGCGCAGCGTGTCGTGCATCCAGCCCATGTTCCACTTGTGGGTGAAGCCGAGGCCGCCATGCGCGGGCTCGGCGGTGACGCCGGCCCAGGCGGTGGATTCCTCCGCGATCGTCATCACGCCCGGAAAGCGCTCGGCGATCTGCGCGTTGAGCCGGCGCAGGAAGTCCACCGCCTCGAGGTTCTCGCGGCCGCCGTGGACGTTGGGCACCCATTCGCCGTCGGGACGGCTGTAGTCGCGGTAGAGCATCGACGCCACCGCGTCCACGCGCAGACCATCGACGTGGAAGCGTTCGATCCACTCCAGCGCGCTGCCGATCAGGTAGGCCGCCACCTCGCGCCGGCCGTAGTTGTAGATCAGCGTGTGCCAGTCGCGGTGGAAGCCTTCGCGCGGGTCCTCGTGTTCGTACAGCGCGGTGCCGTCGAAGCGCTGCAGGCCGTGCGCGTCGCCCGGGAAGTGCGCGCTCACCCAGTCGAGGATGACGCCGATGCCGGCCCGGTGGCAGGCGTCGACGAAGCGCGCGAACGCGGCCGGCTCGCCCCAGCGCGCGCTCGGCGCGTACATGCCGAGCGGCTGGTAGCCCCAGGAGCCGCCGAACGGGAACTCGGTGACCGGCAGCAGCTCGATATGGGTGAAGCCGAGATCGCGCACGTACGGCACCAGTTCGGCCGCGAGCGCGTCCCAGTCGAGTGCTTCGCCGCCCGCGCCGCGCCGCCAGGAGCCGGCATGCACCTCGTAGATGCTGACCGGTTCGCGATGCATCGCCTCGCGCACGCGGCGCCGCAGCCAGTCCTCGTCGTGCCAGTCGAAGGCCTCGCGGTCGGGCACGCGCGAGGCGGTGGCCGGCGGCAGTTCGGTCCAGCGCGCGAGCGGATCGGCCTTCAGCGGCAGCAGCGTGCCGTCCTGCGCCAGCACCTCGTACTTGTAGCGCGCGCCCGGCGCGATGCGCGGCAGGAAGATCTCCCATACGCCCGCGGTGTGGCGCAGCCGCATCGGGTGGCGGCGGCCGTCCCAGCCGTTGAAGTCGCCGACCACCGACACCCGCCGCGCGTTCGGCGCCCACACCGCGAAGCGCACGCCGGACACGCCGTCGATCGTCGTGTGGTGCGCGCCGAGCGCGCGCCGCGCGCATTCGCCGTCGCCGGCGAGGAAGCCGTGCAGCCAGGCTTCCTCCAGCACCGGGCCGAACGCGTACGGGTCCTCGATCTCCTCGCGGCCGCCGGGCCAGTCGATGCGCAGGCGGTAGCGGGCCGGTGCGTCGAGCACGCCCTCGAACAGCGCACCGTCGAACGGCAGGCCGCCCTCGCGCGCCGTCATCGCCACCGGCTCGCCGCGCTCGGGCAGCAACGCGACCGCGCGCGCGCCCGGCAGGCAGGCGCGCACGCGCACGCGGCCGTCGGCCTGCCCGTGCGGGCCGAGCAACGCGAACGGATCGTCGGCGCGCCCCTCGACCAGAGCGCGCAGGCGCGCTTCCAGCGCGGGATCGGGCGAGGCGACCGTCGCCTCCGCACGGGCGGCGCGGCGCGTCGCCGGACGGGGAGCAGGCGACGCGTCGTTCATGCGGCGAGGCGGGCGGTCTTCTCGTAGAGGTCGACGTACTGGCGGCTGGCGATCTCCCAGCCGCGCGGGGTCAGCATCGCCGCACGGCGCATCGCGTTCAGCAGCTCGGGCGTGCGGTACACGGCGAAGGCGCGCACCACCGCGCGGCGCAGCGCATCGGCGGTGGGCTCGTCGAACAGGAAGCCGGTGACGCCGTCGTCCACGGTGTCGATCAGGCCGCCGGTGGCGTGCGCGATCGGCAGGCTGCCGAAGCGCTGCGCGTACATCTGGCTCAGGCCGCAGGGCTCGAAGCGCGACGGCATCAGCAGGAAGTCGGAACCGGCGAACATGCGCCGCGCCAGCGTCTCGCAGAAACCCACGCGCGCGCCGACGTGACCGGGGAACCGGCGCGCGAGCTGCGCGATGGTGCGTTCGACCTCCGGCTCGCCCTGGCCGATCACCACGATCTGGCCGCCCGCATGCACGATCTGCGGCGCGATCTCGCAGATCAGGTCGAGGCCCTTCTGGTGCACCAGACGCGAGACCACGGCGAACAGCGGCCCGTCGCTGTCGCGCAGGCCGAATTCGTAACGCACGTACTGCGCGTGCGCGCACTTGCCATGCCACTGGTCGATGTCGAAATGCGTCAGCAGGTGTTCGTCGCGGCTCGGGTCCCAACTGGCGTCGATGCCGTTGAGGATGCCGGTGAGCGCGCCATGCGCGGCGCGCGCCGCGAGCAGCCCGTCGAGCCCGCAGCCGAGCACCGGGCCGGTGATCTGGCGCGCATAGCTCTGGCTGACCGTACTGATGTGGGTGGCGTGCACGATGCCGCCGCGCAGGAACGACAGCCGGCCGTGGAAGTCGAGCGCATCGCGCGCGTTCGCCGGTACGCCGATGGCGTCGGCGATCGCATGCGGGAACAGCCCCTGGTAGGCCAGATTGTGGATCGTCAGCAGCGTCGGCGTGCGATCGCCGGCCCAGTGCGCGTAACCGGCGGCGAGCGCGCTCGGCCAGTCGTTGAGGTGCAGCAGGTGCGGCCGCCAGGACAGACCGGCGCGGCCGCCGGCGATCTCCGCCGCCGCGCGCGCGAAGGTGGCGAAGCGGATCGCGTTGTCCTCCCACTCGCGGCCTTCGGCATCGACGTAGGGCGAGCCTTCGCGTTCGTACAACGGCGGGCACAGCAGCACGTACACGCCCAGCCCGTCGTGGCGCTCGACATAACCGATCAGCGCCTCCGGCAACTGCGCATGCGCGCGCACGCGGCCGACCAGCCGCATGTCCCCGGCCTGCGCCAGCACCGCGGGGTATCCCGGAATCAGCACCCGCACGTCCGCCTGCGCGCGCAGCGCGCGCGGCAGTGCCGCGGACACGTCGCCCAGGCCGCCGGCCTTGACGAAATCGGCCATCTCCGAGGTCACGAACAGACAGCGCCGGCGCGGACTGCCGGCGGGACGACGCTGGCTGCCGTGGCGGCGGGTGATGCGGATCGCGGTCTGCGGACGCGGCCGCGACGCCGGAGCGGGTGCCGGGTCGGCCGTGGCGGAGATGTCGGGTCGGGGCGAGGCGCTCATGGAGGATCTGGCTTGGGTAGAGGACGACGGCGCGACCGCCTGCGCGCCACCGGCACAAGGCCGATGACGGAAGGCTCGTCGTCAAGGAAAAAGGAATCCCGCTGCCGTGCGATCACGCTACGTAGCGATTGGTCAAAGGTACGTGAGTCGGCGCGACGTTTTCTGAGCGGGCTGAACCGTGCCGGCTACGGCTGCGCTTGAACTGTCATCGCTGCGCGCGCAGCGGTTCCGCCGGCGCTTTGCGCCGCCCTCACCTCGCGCTGCCGAGCCGCTGACGCGCCCGCCCCTACGCTGGTGCCGACGCTTCGATGAGGAGGGCACCATGGGCACCAACACCCACGAACGCAATCGCGACCGTGCCGGGCGCCAGAACCCGCCGGCCGGTCCCGACCGGCTCGGCGGCCGCACCCATGCGCTGCGCGCCGGCAAGGACGGACCGACGCAGCGCAAGTCGGTGCAGCCGCAGGAGCACCGCACGCGCGAGGAAGGCCGCGACGACCACCGCAGCGGCAGCGACAGCAATCCATCCTGAGGAGACCGCCATGCGACCCGATCCCGCCGAACGGCACGCTACCCGGAAGGAAGGCGCGAAGGACCAGGCCAAGGACCTCGACCAGCAGCGTCAGCCGCAGTCCGCCCACCGCGAGCAGGACGAACGCGCCCACGACCAGGCCGGCCAGGGCCGTGTCCGCAGCCAGGATCCGAACTTCGGCCGCGGCCATCACTGACGGGCCGAGGGGACGGCGGCCCGGGCGCCGACGCCACCCCTCCCCAACCCTCCCCTTCGCCTGCGGCGAAAGGGAGGGAGTTCTCCTGCGAAGGCAGGGGAAGGCTCTCCTCCCCTTGCTCGCGCAGCGAGCAGGGGGAGGTCGGGCGGGGGTTCTCCGGTCGCCGAGGCGACACACCCGCCCCCGACCACCCTCCCCGGCCCTCCCCTGCACACCGGCGAGGGCGTGAGCCACTCCTCCCCCTGCGGAAGCAGGGGGTCGGGAGGGGGTTCTCCGGTCACCGAGGCGACACCCGCCCCCGACCACCCTCTCCGGCCCTCCCTGCACACCGGGGAGGGCGTGAGCGCCCCTGCGAAGGCGCCCCTTCGGACCCCGCTCCATGACCTACACCCCCACCTACGCCACCGATGCCCCCACCCGCGAGGCGATCGACGCCCACCGCGGCGCGCTGGTGCTGGAGTTCGGCACCGGCTGGTGCGGCTACTGCCGCCAGGCGCAGCGCGCCATCGAGTCCGCGCTGGCCGCCCTCCCCGAGGTGGCGCATCTGAAGATCGAGGACGGACCGGGCCGCGCGCTCGGCCGCTCCTTCCGGGTGAAGCTGTGGCCGACGCTGGTGTTCCTGCGCGACGGCGTCGAGGTCGCGCGGGTGGTGCGCCCCGACGACGAGGCGCCGCTGCGCGCGGCGCTCGATCGGCTGCGGGAACCGGCCTGACCTCGCGGCGGCGGCCTTACGCGGTCGCCGGCGCGTCCAGCCGCCGGCGCAACGCGCCCAGCTCCTCGCGCAGCGCGCGGATCTCCATCAGCATGGCATCGTCGCGCGCGCGGTCGGCGGCTTCGATGCGGTCGATGTGCGCATGCTCCTGCTCCACCTGCGCCTGCATCGCGTTGACGATCACGGCGATGAACAGGTTGAGGACAGTGAAGGTGGCGGTGACCAGATAGACCACGAAGAACACCCACGCCCACGGCTTGACCGCGATCACCTGCCGCGCGATGTCGGGCCAGCCCTCCACGGTCATGATCTGGAACAGGGTGAACAGGCTCGCGCCGAGCGAGCCGAAGAACTCCGGCGCGGCGTCGTGGAACAGCTTGGTCGCCATCACCGCGGCCACGTACATCACCAGCCCGAGCAGCGCCACGATCGACCCCATGCCCGGCAATGCGGTCAGCAGCGCGGTCACCACCTTACGCATGCTCGGCACCATCGAGATCAGCCGCAGCGCGCGCAGGATCCGCAACGCCCGCAGCACGCCGAAGCCTTCGCTCGCGGGCACCAGGGCGATCGCGATCACGGCGAAGTCGAACAGGTTCCAGGGTTCGCGGAAGAAGCGCCGGCCGTGCGCCAGCAGCTTCAGGCCGAGCTCGACCACGAACACGGCCAGCAGCGCGTGATCGAGCGTCTGCAGCGCGCGCAGCGTCGTCGCCGGCAGTCCGGGCACCGTTTCCATGCCCAGCACGATGGCGTTGACGACGATCAGCGCGATCACGGTGTTGGCGACGGCGGGGCGGTCGAGGAACCGTCCCAGGCGCGCGCGCCAGGACGACGGCGGGGCAATCGTTTCGCTCACGGGCGACTCCCGGTGTGGACCTTCACAAGATCTTCATGATCGCCGGATTTGTCGGCGGGATCACGTAGCCCATCCGACGCGTTGACATTTTCGCGACTAGATTCGTTGACTTGGTACCGGATTGGCGCTCCCCTGTAACACGCCCGCACGAGGATGGCGACGGAAAGCCTTCCACGCGGCCCAGGAGCCCTGAATGTCGGCCGTTCCAAAATCCCGCGTCATCGACGCCCAGATCCGGGCCCTGCGCCAGACGTTGGCCGAGCTGCTCGCCCGCGGCGTCTCGAAGGCCGAGCTGCACACCGTGTTCCAGACCGCGCTCGAGCAGCTTCTGGACAGCGCCAACGGCAACGAGGCGCTGATCGACTACGTCTACCGCCAAGTGGACGCGGCCATCATCTCGCTCGACGACACGCACGGCTGAGCCTTCGGCCTTCGCGCCGGCTCGACGCGTCCTGCACGGCGCACTGCCGCTTGTTGGAGTAGCTTGGGTGGAATCCCTGCGTTCCATCGTTCATGCCCCACCCCGGAGTCCACAGGAGCGTGCTGGCGCGTTCGGTCGACGACGCCCGCCGGACGATCGTCGAACTCCGACGCCGGCGCGCGGACGAGTGGGAGATCACCGCGCAGGCGCTGACGCTGTGGCAGTCCATCGCCTCGCTGACCGGCGACCACGAACAGCTGCGGCAGTACGCGTTCGACGAATTCGACCGCATGCTGCAGGACGAGCGGATCTGACCGCGGCGCGCGGCCGCATCGCTCAGGGCGCGCCGGCCTCCCCTTCGATCGCCAGCGCGCTGAGGTGCCGCAGCAGGCGCGAGAGCGTGACCACGTCCTGCAGGTTGTGCGCCAGCACGCGCCGCAACGGCTGCGCGCTGCCGCCGCGCAGATAGGCGAGCCAGGCGGCGGGCGCTTCCGCGCCGGGCAGGTCGTCCTCGCGCACGATGCCGAGCACGCGGCGCTCGATGGTCGCCAGCCGGCAGTTCTCGTACACGCCGCGGTAGCGCCGGCGCGTGGGATGCAGCAGGTCGACGTGCGCGAGCCCTTCCAGCGGATTGCGCATGCGCGCCAGCCGGTAGCGCGTGGCCAGCAGCGGCGCGTCGTAGCAGCGGCCGTTGTAGCTGACCAGCACGGTGACGGGCGACAACCAGGCGCGGAACGCCTCGAGCATCGCGCTCTCCGCGGCCAGGCTCACGATGGTGAGCTGGCGCACGCGCAGCGCACCCGCGTGCCAGTCGGCGGCGCCGATCATGAACGCGCGCGTGCCGGTGCCGCCGGCCAGGCCGGTGGTTTCGGTGTCGAAGAACAGCAGATGCTCCGCCGGCAGCGGTTCGCAGCGTGCGAAAGCGCCGTCCAGCCGCGCGGGCACGTCGGCCGCCGGGAGGACGCGTTCGTGCAGGTACAGGCCCGGCGCGAGGCATTCGCCGTGCAGCTCGCGGTCGCTCGAAGCGAAACGCGGCGGCGGCGGCGTGCGCACGCGCAGCAGGCGGCGCAACTGCTCGATGGAGGTGCGCGCCGGGGGTGCGGGGGCGCGCGCGCCCTCACCCCACCCCCTCTCCCGCAGGAGCGGGAGAGGGGGTACTCCGCACGTCGGGTCCGCATGCGCAGGCGGCTCGGGCGATGCGGGCCGCCCGCCGCCGTGCGCCGGCTCCTGCCCCGCCGCAGGAGGACGGCCGGAGCGAGCGGACGTCGCGCCGGCCTGGCGCTTGAGCTGCTGGAGCCTCGCGAGGGTGAGGGTCATACGTCATCGCCCGCGCTCACGCCAGCGCCTCCAGCACCCGCAACGCCAGCGCCTTCGGCGTGGTCGCCGCCTCCTCGTGCACGGCCAGCACCGGGCCCACGCAGGCCGGACAGCCGGCCTTGCAGTCGCAGCGTTGCACCAGTTCGCGCGCGCGCTGCACCAGTTCGCCCTGCCGCCGCCACAGCGGCTCGCTCTGGCCGACGCCGCCGGGGTAGTTGTCGTACAGGTACACGGTCGGCACGAACTCGTCGTGGCGCGCGGGATCGCTCGCGCTGCCGTCGAGCGCGCGCAGTTGTCCACGGCCGCGGCCGTCGGCGGTCGCGAACCACGCGCCGTCGCCGCTGCCGACCGCCTTCTGCAGATCGGCCGCATCCGCCATCACCGCCACCTTCGCGACCACGTGCAGCGCGTACGCGGCGCCGAGGAAGCCGTCGAGCGCGTCCTGCCGCGAGGCGAAGCGTGCCTCCAGCTCCTGCTGCGGCAGCTGCCACCACAGCGCGGTGGTGTGCAGCTCCTGGTCCGGCAGGTTCACCGGCCCGTAGCCGATGTTCTCGTGGGTGTAGTAGCGGATCTTCTTGTAGCCGGCGACGCGCCGCACCACGTGCACCTCGCCGTGGTGGCAGGTGCCCTGCCCGGCGATCGCGCCGTCGAAGCGCTCCAGCACCTTGAGCTTCGTATAGTCGATCGCGTCGGTGTAGTAGTCGGCGTGGGTGCGGGTGACGTACGCCTTGCGGCCGTCCCAGTCGAGCTTCTCCACCTGGTAGGGCGTGGACTGCACCATGTGGATTGCGCCCTCGTACAGCATCAGCGGCGCCGACGAGTAATCGACCTCGGCGATGATCGTCTGGCGCCCGTCGGTGCGGTCGACCACCACGAAGTTGCCGTCGGCCACCGAGCGCAGGCTCACCGCGTTGGCGGGATAGCTGTCGGCGATCCACTCCCAGCGCTCGCCCTCGGCGTGCACCACGCCGTCCTCGGCGAGCAACTGCAGATACACCGTCGGGTCGACCGGCCCGAAGCGCTCGCCCCCGAGGAATGGCAGCTCGAACGCGGCGCAGCGCACATGGTCGAGCAGGATCACCGGCTGGTCGGGTGCGATCCGCGCCTGCTCGGGCGTCGCGCTGGAGAAGAACTCCGGATGCCGCACCACGTACTGGTCGAGCGGATCGCTGCTCGCCACCATCACGCCCACCGCCGCCTGCTGCCGCCGCCCGGCGCGCCCGAACCGCTGCCAGGTCGCCGCCACCGAACCCGGGTAGCCGTTGAGCACGACGACGTCGAGGCTGCCGATGTCAACACCAAGCTCCAGCGCGGAGGTGGCGACGATGCCGTCGATGCGGCCCTCGCGCATCGCGCGCTCGGCCTCGCGGCGCTCGGTCGGCAGGTAGCCGCCGCGGTAGGCGCGGATGCGCGCCGGCTTGCGCGGGTCGTGGTCGAACACGTCCTTGAGGTATTTGGTCAGCACCTCGACCATCGTCCGCGACTGCGCGAACACCAGCGTCTTGAGCCCCGCGCGGATCGCCGTGCGCGCGATGCGGGTGCTCTGCGAGCGGGCGGACGCGCGCAGGCCAAGGTCCGGATTGATCACCGGCGGGTTCCACAGCAGAACGTGCTTCTCGCCGCACGGCGCGCCGGATTCGGTGATGGCGTGCACGTCGTGCCCGACCAGCGCCTCGGCATGCTGCTTCGGATTGCCGATCGTCGCCGAGCACAGGATGAACTGCGGGTTCGCGCCGTAGAATGCACATATGCGCCTGAGCCTGCGCAGCACGTTGGCCAGGTGCGAGCCGAACACGCCGCGGTAGCTGTGGATCTCGTCGATGACGACGTACTGCAGGTTCTCGAAGAACTGCGCCCACTTGGTGTGGTGCGGCAGGATGCCCTGGTGCAGCATGTCGGGATTGCTGACCACGATGTCGCCGTTGAGGCGGATCGCCTGGCGCACATCGCCCGGCGTATCGCCGTCGAACGTCGCCGCGCGGATGCCGAGATCGCCCGCGCGGTTGAGCTCGATGAGTTCGGCGACCTGGTCCTGCGCCAGCGCCTTGGTCGGGAACAGGTACAGCGCCTTCGCCTGCCGCGTCATCGCCGCGGCCACCACCGGCAACGTGTAGCACAGGCTCTTGCCCGAGGCGGTGGGTGTGGCCACCACCACGTGCTCGCCGCGCCGCGTCGCTGCCCACGCTTCGGCCTGGTGCGCGTACAGGCGCTCGACGCCGCGCGCGCGCAGCGCGGCGGCCAGCCGTGGCGGCAGGTCGGCGGGCAGGTCGGCGTAGCGGCCCTCGCGTCCCGGCAGCACGAAGTGGCCGGTGACCAGACCGGCGTGCTTCTGCGCCAGGCGCGCGGCGAGCGAGGCGCCGTCGCGCAGGCGCGGCGCGGGCGGCGTGGGCGGGGCGAAGACGGGGAGCGAGGCCATCGGCGTGCGGATCGGGCGATGCGCCCGTTGTAGGGCGTGGGCGTCGCAACGGATGAGACGGCGCCTGCGCGCCTCGCGCTTCGCAGGCGCGGTCACCGTTGGCGTCATCCCCGCGTCCGGCGATCCAGGTGTAGGGCGGGACTTGTCCCGCCATCGAGCCGCCTGCGGCGGACTCACGGCGGTGCGCGGCCGCCAGCGTTCAGCGCGCGCGTTCGCGCCGCTTCTGGAAGACGTTCTTGTCGAGGATCGCGTACAGGATCAGCAGGTACGAGACCAGCCGCAACCCGAAGTACAGCGGCTCGTCCTCGTTGCGCACGCCGTTGTACGCGTAGAGCGCGCGATTGACCGCCTCCAGCCCGAACGCGAGCGCGAACAGCAGGAACAGGCGGTCGCGGCTGTTCTTCCAGAAGCGCAGAAACAGCAGTGCCGCCACCGCCGAGCCCATCGAGATCATGCCGAGCAGGAACAACTGCATGTCAGCGCTCCTCGAAGATCAGGCCGTACAGCAGCAGCGCGACCGCGGTGACGCCGGTGCCCAGCCGCCAGAACTGCAGGCTCCGATCCACGAACACGTAGTGATCGAGGATCACCAGCGCGTTGGACACCGTCAGCGCCGCGAAGCACAGGCCGCTCCAGAACAGCATCCGCGACCCCGAGCGGCGCGCGCCCAGCAGCAGCAGCGTGGCGCACGCCAGCGCGGTGAGCGAGCACAGCGCATAGATCACCAGGATCATGAGCCCCCCTTGCGAAGCCGGAACGCGTCGGCGAACCGGTGCGCCTTGCGCTCCATCGCCGAATGGATGAGATTCGAGACCGCCACCACGTTCCGGCTGTAGAACGCGGCGAGCGCGTCGATCAGTTGCGTGCGCGCCTCGTCGGCGACGAACCGCACCCCGCCGCCGGACGACGCGAGCAGGCCGGCCTCCTGCAGATCGCGCACGAGCTGCGCCGCGGTCTTCTCGTCCACGTACAGACGCGCGGCGATCTCCCCGACCGACCACGCGCGCGGTTGCGCATGCGCCAGCAGCAGCGCCTCCAGATGGGGCACCGACGGGATGCACGCGAGCAGGAAACGCCGGATCTCTGGCGGAACGACCACTTCAGCCATCGGGCGAGCTTGGCCGCTCGCGGCCGCCGTTGCAACCCTCGCCGCTCGCGCGCGCGGCATCGCACGCATTGCCTCGCGCACGACCGACGGCATCGCCGCATGACGGGGCGATGCTACGCTCGGGCACGGCCGCAGCGCTGTCGCGGCCGGTCGGGGAAACCACACACGGAGAGGACATTCGATGAAGACCCGCACGCTGGCGGCCGCGGCCGCCGTGTTGTTCGTCGCCGGTATCGGCGTGGGCTATTCGGCGCAGAAGCTGCCGCCGCTGACGCCGCTCTACCAGGGCAAACCGCACAAGGAGGCGGCGCGCGCGCTGCTCGAGGTGGCGCTCAAGCAGGCCGGCAAGGGGAGCTGGGAACGCATCGGCGTGGCCCGCGTGTACTACCTCGGCGGCTTCAAGGCCGAGGGCCAGGCGATCTTCGACCAGATCCTCGCCGGCAAGCACGCCGACAGCGACGTCTACCGGATCGCCCGGGTCTACCAGGAAGCCGGCGAGTGGCAGAAGGCCAAGCCGCTGTTCGACCGCTACCTCGCCGCCAATCCGGAAGAGGAGCGCGACCTCGCCGAGGTCGGCGCGTACTACCTGCTCGCCGGCGACCGCGCCACCGCCGAGCGCATGTTCGACCGCGCCTTCGCCATCGACCGCGAGAATCCCTACCTCACCGCGCGCGTCGCCGGCGCGTACCTGGGTGTGAAGCCGCAGCAGTGACGCAGGCGGGCGGAACACCCCGCCTACCGGAAGGAATCGGCATGAACCGGGCACTCGCGCTCGCTCTGGCCACGCTGGCCCTTGTCCTCGCCGTCGCCGTGCCGCTGGCATGGCGCGGCGAGGCGCCCTCCACGGCGGCATGCGGTTCCACGCCCTGTCCGCGGCGCGCCGCCGCGACCGCGCCGCCGGACGCGCGGCCGCGTCGCGAATTCGGCCCGCTTCCGCAGGGCCCGTTCCCTCGAACGCGTGCACGGCTGGAGCAACGGGCGCTGCAGGGCGACGATGCGGCCGCGTTCCGGCTCGGCGAGATCCACCTCACCTGTCCGGGATGGACGCCGATGCCCGACGGCGTTTTCGACCAAGCGCTGGCGCGGCTGCTCGCGCATCGGCCGGACGCGAAACTCGACGGCCTGCCGCTCGCCGACCCGCGCACGCTGGACTGGGTGCTGCAGGAGAAGCGCCGCATCGACGCCCTGTGCGAGGGCACGGCAGGCATGCCGCCCACGGCGCGCGCGCAGGGCGAACGCTGGATCGCGCTGGCGGCCGGGCGCGGCAGTGCCGAAGCGCGTCTGGCGTATGCCGACATGGCGTTCCGCGAATTCGCCGACGCCGCCGAGATGCTGGAGCGTGCCGACGAGGTCGCGCGCCGGCGCGACCGCGCGCTCGCCTGGCTCAATGCGCTCGAACGCGCGGGCGATGCGCGCGTACTGGCGGCGCGCGCGAAGGCGCACCGGTGGGGCGTGCTGCCACGCGATCGCGTGCGCGCCCTCGCCTACTGGCTGGCGTACCGCGCCACGGCGGCGGGACGCGCGTTGCCGCCGGCGACGGCGGATGCCTACGACGCGCAGTACCGCAAGGGCCTGGACGAGGCCGGCCTCCGCCGCGCGCAGGCGCTGGCGCGCGATATCGGAATCGCATTCGGGAGGAGGACGACGCGATGAGGCGCAGAAACGCGATGCTGGCCGCGCTCGCGCTGGCGTTGGCCATCGCCGCCCTGCTCGCCGGCCGCGTGCGGGTGCCGCGCCCGCCCGCCCCGCAGACCGCAGCAGCCTGGCTGCCCGATCCCTCTGCGGCCCTCGCGCCCGCCAGTCGATCCCCGGAGCACGCCGCGGCGCGCGAGCTGTCCGCCCTGCTCGGACCCGAAAGCGCGGAGGAGCGCGCGATGCGCGCGCGCCGGGAAGCGCTGTTCCAGGGCGAAGACCGCCTGTACCTGCTGCCGCCCGATGAAGCCTACGCCCGGCTGCACGAGCCGGCCGCGCGCGGCGATGCCGACGCGATGTACGTACTCGGTCGCCGGCTGGCCCACTGCGCGCGCTTGCTGCGCGAACGCATGCCCGAGGTGCTGCTGGAGGAGTACCGCGACATGGTGGCGGCCGAGGCGAAGGCGCCCGAGCCCTCTGTCGCGCGCCGGCAGAACCTCGCGCGGCAGTATCGCGAGGAACTGGCGGCCTACCAAAGCTGCGCGAAACTCGGCGACCAGCGGGTATCCACCTTCGTGCGTTGGCTCGAACGCGCCGGGCTGGCGGGCCATCGCCACGCCCGTCTTGCCTACGTCGGGTACGCGCTGGACGAGTACGAGAAGGACGGCGGGCATCTGGCCGCGCACATCGAGGAGGCCGCGCGCCGCCGCCGGCTCGCGCGCGCCTGGCTCGAGGCCGAGCTTGCGCGCGGCGACGAAGAGGCGCTGTCCCTGTACATCGAGGCGCTGGACGGCGGCTCCGCGCTGTATCCGCGCGATCGGTTCGCGGCCGAACTGCACAGGTACGTGCTCACGCTGATGCGGGCCCGACGGATGGGACAGTTCGAAACCGCATGGGCCCGTGGCCCCTACCGCCACGCCGCACTGACGCCGGCGCAGTGGGACGAGGTCGCGCGTCGCGGACGGGCGCTGTACGCGCGCGCGTTCCGCGATGCGGCCGAAGACGCTCAGTAGGGCGTGCCGTCCTTGCGCGCGAACGACCAGCGGCCGTCGGCGAACACCGCGACCAGGTCGTCGTCGGGGTACTCGACCGCATCGCCGGCGGTGCGATCGCCGACTTCCAGATACAGCACGTCGCGATCGGTTTCGTTGACCAGGCAGTGCGCATCGCCGCTGCCAGCGGGGAACCCCGCGCACATGCCCGGCGCGAGCGCGGTGCGACCGCGGTCGGTGATCAGCGTCGGACGGCCCTCGAGCACGTAGACGAATTCGTCCTGACGGCTGTGCGCGTGGCGCAGCGCGGACTGCGCGCCGGGCGGCAGCCGGGTGAGGTTGACGCCGAAGTTGCGCAGACCGAACGGGTCGCCCAGCGCGCGTTTCTCGCGTCCGGCCACGCGCGCGGCGAACGGCTCGGGGTAGAGCGAACGCGTGCGCGGCGCAAGCTCGGCCGCGCGCAGCGCGACGGGCGGAAGATCGGCGTTGTCGGTCATCGTCGTGGGCTCGGGAGAGGATGCCGCCAAGCCTACGCCAGCGGCCGGCGCGCGCGCCGCGCGAACTCCTCCCCCTGCAAGGCAGGGGGGTGAGGCGGGCCTGCCTGCGCGGCACCGCCGCGCGGCCCGCCGAACGCCCGCGTGACTGGCGCCGCGCGAACTCCTCCCCCTGCTGGCAGGGGGGTGAGGCGGGCCTGCCTGCGCGGCACTGCCGCGCGGCCCGCCGAACGCCCGCGCCGCTGGCGCGGGCCGGAGGTTGGGAGGGGGTGAAGCGGTCGCCGACCGACGCGGAGCCACCGACGCAACCCCTCCCCAACCCTCCCCTGCACGCAGGGGAGGGCGTTAGGCCAACACCCGGGCGCCGTGCGAGGGGGTGTCCGGTTCCTGCGCGCGGGCGGGCGGCGGCGCGGTGTCGCGGCGCATGCTCTCGATCCGCTGCAGGCTTTCCTCCACCGGCGTGTGGGCGGCCGTGCGCGCATCGACGTGGATGTGGAAGTACGGCGCCGCCTCGCCGAACGGTTTGTAGATCGCGAACAGCCGCTGCGCCGCCGGCGCATCGGCGGTGGCCACGCTCGGCACCACGTCGTCGATGCGCGCGATCAGCGGGTCGCGCTTGGCCGCCGCCACCAGGCTGAGCGCGGTGCGCTCGAGCTGCTCTTCGCCCGGCGCGAGTCCGCGCGCGGCGCACATGCGGCCCAGCGCCTCGCGGCCCTGGCGGTAGAGCGCGTGATCGGGATGCGCGGGATCGCGCACGTCGGCCAGCACCCCGGCGCGGCCGGCGTCGGGCGAGGGCACCGACACGGGCGCCGGGGCGGCCGGCGTCGCCTGCGGCACTTCCCGCAGCGGACGCGCGGGCCCGTCGGCGTCGTTGAATAGCGGCATGCGCCGCAGCGCCTCGGGCGCGAGCTGCCGCAGCATCGACGCCCCGCGCGCCTGCTCGGCCTGCCGCAACGCGCGTTCGGCCTCCGCCTCGGCCGCGCCGCGCACCGCCTCGTAGCCGCGGATCACCCACTCGGCGGGCGACTGCGACAGCCGCACGGCCAGCACGTCGCCGCGGTAGGCCTCGATGGTGGCGCGGTGCGCGCGGTAGCGCTGCTCGTTGGCGGCATCGAGCAACGGCGTGCGGGTGAAGTTGCCGATGGTGTGCGCGTCGAGGGTGGCGACCGCGCCCAGCACGCCGCGCGCCGCCTGCATCGCCGGCGGCAGCGGCACGCCGACGTAGCCGGCCCGGCGCAACGCCTGGATGTCCTCCTCCAGCGCGTACACACGCACGGTGCCGAAGTGCGCGCTGGCGGCGCTGACGAGGTCGGTCGCGCGCACATGGTTGACCACCTGCGCACCGCCCTCCGGCACGATCCGCATCACCCCGTCGTGGTAGTAGGCCAGCCGCGCCGCGCCGTAGGCGTTGAACGTCTCGCCGCGCAGGCCGTAGTGGCTGGCGGTGATCTGCGCGAGACAGCCGCCGAGGGAGTGGCCGGTGGTGGAAAAAGAGCCGCCTGTTTCGCTGGCGATGCGGATGGCGTCGTACGTCGCCCTCAACGCATCGTCAGTCTGCAGGTTCAGACTGGTCCGAACCATGCCCAAGTCGGTCGCAACGGCATCTTGGGCCAGCTCTGCCAAGCCGGCTTGCGTTTCCGTTCCCCGATGGGCCAGCACGTACTCGCCGGTTTGCCGATTTACATACAAAGTGGCTTGATAGCCCTGCCGTCCCTGATAGGTCTTCTCAACTTCGTAAATGACGCCATCGACTTCCACATCCTGCGGCGGCCTTTCATAAGTTCCTTCTGCCAGAGCCGCATAGGCTCGTGTGGTGACCGTCATGGTCCTACCTCCTTGCTGGAAACTACTGCCACAAAGGTCTCTCTGCCCTCGCGTTTGCGGGTGTTTCCATGGACCCGCGCGCCGACGAAGACCGGGTCGTTCAGCCAGGCGTACTCGTAGTACTGGGTCGAGGATTCCCCAGCGCGTATCTCTTCGTCGTTCAGCGTGGCCGCAAGAGTGATTTTTCCGATGCTGAAGTCGGCGCCGGCGGCGATGAACTTCCACTCGCACACGCCCAGCTCGTCCGTCTGCGGCTGATCGGGATACAGATCGGCGTAGACCACCGCCTGCCAGACGTTCGCAGACACCGGCTTGAACTGCACGGGTTCGGCGATGGCCCGTACGCCGGTGGGGTAACCGAAGAAGAAGGCCCTGGGCAGGCACTCGGTATTCATCACCTGATAGCTGGCATGCCCCTCGATCGCCGTCACCGGCGCCGGCGGGTTCTCGACCGTCAAGGTGATGAGATAGGCCTGCTTCGGTGCGTGGTTGCGCACCGGCGGGCGCGCGTCTTCGGCGCAGCCGGCGGTCAGCGCGAGCGAAAGCGCAAGACCGGCGATGCGGAGCAGGCGAACGCGGGTCGGCATGTCGTCGTCCATGAGGCGCCGAGGTGGAAGGTAACAGAACCGCAAACACCCGGGCAGCCCGAACCCGAGCCGGCGCGCGCGCCGCACGGCGGCGCCGGACCTTCGGCACATGCGCGGGCGGAGCCGGCTTCGCTACTGCTCGCGCGTGGGCGGCGGAGAATGCGTGTGGATCTGGTTCTGGACGGGCACGGCCCGCTGTACGGGCAACTGGCGCGCGCGCTCGCCGAGGCCATCGCGCGCGGGCGGCTGCGGCCGGGCGAACGGCTGCCCTCCACGCGCGAGCTGGCGTTGCGTCTGGGCCTGTCGCGCCGCACCGTGAACGCGGCCTACGAACGCCTGCGCAGCAGCGGCCGCATCCGCGGCTGCGTGGGTTCGGGAAGCTTCGTCGAGGCCTCGCCGCCGCCGCCGCGCCCGCGCCCGGCGGCGAGCGCGGCGCTGCCCGCGCAGAGCGCCTACAGCCGGCGCGGGCGCCAGGTGTGCACGCTGCACGATCTGCCGGGCCGTCCGATCCCGGGCGTGCGCTACGCCTTCCAGTACAGCCTGCCGAACGTCAATCCGCGCCTGTCCTCGGCGTGGCAGCGCACGCTCGCGAAGGTGGCGCCGTACGTGAAGCCGAACTACCCGCCGGTCGCCGGCCTGGCCGAGCTGCGCGAGGCGGTCGCCGAGCACGTGGCGCGGTCGCGCGGTGTGGTCTGCTCGGCCGAGGACGTATTCATCGTGCACGGCACGCAGCAGGCGATCGCGTTGGCCGCGCGCGTGCTGGTCGATCCGGGCGAGACGGTGGTGCTGGAGGAACCGCACTACTTCGGCGCGCGCCAGGTGCTGCAGATGCACGGCGCCGAGGTGGTCGGCGTGCCGGTCGACGGCGACGGACTGCGCGTGGACCGCCTGCCCGCCGCCGGCGCCAAGCTGATCTATCTCACGCCCTCCCACCAGTTCCCGACCGGCGCGGTGCTCTCGCCGCAGCGCCGCCGCCGTCTGCTCGACTACGCGGCGCGGCACGGCGGCTGGATCGTCGAGGACGACTACGACGGCGAGTTCCGCAGCGACGCCTCGGCCGCGCCGTCGCTGCAGTCGATGGACCGCGACGGCCGCGTGCTCTACGTCGGCACCTTCACCAAGGTGATGTTTCCCGCGCTGCGGCTGGCCTACCTGATCGTGCCGCCGGCGCTGCGCGAGGACGTGCGGGCGGCGAAATGGGCGGCGGACTTCGGCACCGGCGCGCTGGAGCAGAGTGCGCTCGCCCACTTCATCCGTTCGGGCGCCTACGACCGCCACCTGCGCACGGCGGTGCGCACGCTGGCCGAACGGCGCGCGGCGCTGCGCGCGGGGCTGGCGCGGATCGGCGCGCTGGAGGTGCTGGATGCGCACGCCGGCATGCATCTGATGGCCTGGGTGCGCGGCCTCGCGCCGGCGCGGCAGCGCGAGTTGCTCGAGCAGGCCAGGCGGCGCGGGCTGGGGCTGTACACGGTCGAGACGTTCTACCTGCAGCCGCCGCCGCGGATCGGGCTGATGCTCGGCTTCAGCGCGCTGCCGGCGACGGACATCGCGCGTGCGCTGCGGCTGCTGGAGGACGCGCTGCTGCACGTGCGCCCGCCGCGGACGCGGCGAGTGGCCTTCGCCTAGCGCCGCGAAAGTGGCCTCGGCGCATGCGCGCCGCTGACGCAGGATGAGGTCTCTCCGCCTGCCGCCCGACCGATGTTCTCCTTCTTCCAGCTCGTCCGTCTGCGCACCCTGCTGCCGCTCTCGCTGGCCGCCGTTTCGCTGGCCGCCAATGCCGAACCGCTGCCGACGCAGCCGCCGGGCGAATCCGGCGTGGTCGTCGCCGCGGACGGCGCCGAGCTGTATTACCGCGCCGCCGGGCCGCGCGATGCCGCGCTCGCGCTGCTGTTCGTGCCCGGTTGGGGCATGGACGCGGACATCTGGGAAGCGCAGCTCGCGCGCTTCGGCGCGCGCTACCGGGTGGTCGCGATCGATCCGCGCTCGCAGGGCCGGTCGAGCAAGACCACGCAGGGCAACACCCCCGACGGCAAGGCCGCCGACCTGCGCGAGGTGATCCAGGCGCTGCGGCTGCAACGCGTGGTGGTGGTGGCGTGGTCGCTGGCGGTGCAGGACGTGGCCGCCTACGTCGAACGCTACGGCAGCGCCGATCTGGCCGGCATCGTGCTGGTCGATGCGCCGATCGCGCCCGGCCCGCGCGGCGTGCGCGAGCAGCCGGCGCTGGTGGAACAACTGCTGGAGCGCCTGCACGTGTACGCGACGCATCCGGAGCCCTACCTGCGCGGCATGATGCGCGCGATCTTCGCCAGGCCGCTGCCGCCGGACCGCATCGAACGTCTGGTGCGGGTGGCGATGGCCACGCCGGTGCCCACCGGCGTGGCCACGCTCGCGCTCGGCTTCTACGGCAAGGACCGGCGCGCCGCGTTCGCGACGGTGACGGTGCCGGTGCTGGTGGTCGCCTCCCCCACGGCGGGCCACCTGGACGCGCAGCGCGAGCTCGCCGGGCAGCTCCGCCACGGCCGCTTCGTGGCGATCGAAGGGGCGGGCCACGGCGTGTTCGTCGATCAGCCCGCGAAGTTCGACGCCGCGCTCGCGGAGTTCCTCGAAACCTGCTGCGACGCGGCCGCCGCACCGCCCGCGCGCGCCGCGGGAGGCGCGCCGTGAACGGCGCGCCCCGCCGCTGGGTGGCCGCCGGCCTGCTCGCCGGCGCGCTCGACATCGTCTATGCGATCGCGATCTGGTCCACCCGCGACGTCGCGCCCGCGGTGGTGGTGCAGGCGATCGCCAGCGGCGTGCTGGGTCGGGCGGCGTTCGGGCTCGGCGGCACTTCGGTCGCGCTCGGGCTGGCGCTGCATTTCGCGATGACGCTGGCGATGGCGGCGGCGTTCGCGTTCGCGGCCGGCCGGCTGGCGTGGCTGTCGCGCGCGCCGCTGCTGGCCGGCGCGGGCTACGGCGTGCTGCTGTACGTGCTGATGAACGGCGTGGTGGTGCCGCTTTCGCGCGCGCCGCTGACCGGCGCGCCGTGGCCGATCGCGTGGGCGAACCTCGGCGCGCACGTGTTCCTGGTCGGCATCCCGATCGCGCTGATCGTCGCCGGCCGGCGCGCGCGCAGCGCCGACGCCCGCGCGCTGCCGCACTGAACGCGCGGGTGGGCGGCCCGCCGCGCGCCCCTGCATCGCCGTCCCCGACCTGCCGGCGCTCGCCGGCGCCGCCAGCGTGTACCGACGATGAGACCGCGCACCCGTCCGCTCGACGAGGCCCAGCTCGCGCAGTTCGCGCGCGACGGCTACTGCCGCGTCGAGGGCGCGTTCCCGCGCGCCACCGCCCGCGCCGCCTGCGCCGTCCTGTGGCGCCGGCTGGAGGCGATGGGCCTGCGCCGGCGCGATCCGGCGAGCTGGCGCCAGCCGGTCGTCCGCCTCGGCATGTTCGCCGAGCCGCCGTTCGTGGCCGCCGCCAACACGCCGCGGCTCTACCGCGCCTTCGACCAGCTCGTCGGCTCCGGCCGCTGGCAGCCCTGCCGGGCGATGGGCACGTTCGCGGTCCGCTTCCCCTGCGCCACGCCGCCGCAGGACACCGGCTGGCACGTGGACATGAGCCTGTACGACGGCGCCGCCTCGTTGCTCGACTGGCGCATCGACCGCCACTCGACCGGCCGCGCGCTGCTGATGCTGTTCCTGTTCTCCGACGTCGGCGAGCGCGACGCGCCCACGCGGTTGCTGGCCGGGTCGCACCGTCGCGTGGCGCGGCTGCTGGAACCGGCGGGCGAGCGCGGCCTGTCGCTGCGCGAGCTTTCGCCTCATCTGGAGCGCATGACCGGCCTGCCGCAAGCGCTGGCCACCGGCGAGGCCGGAACGGTCTACCTGTGCCACCCGTTCCTGGTGCATGCCGCGCAGGCCCACCACGGCGCGACGCCGCGCTTCATGGCGCAACCGCCGCTGCTGCCGCGCCCGTGCCCCACCGCCGCGCCTGGCCGCCTGCACGCGGACATAACGTGACCGCGCTCACACGGGTGTACGCTCGCCCTCGCACGGCACGGACGCCGGCAGCCCGTCCGGATGCGCCGTAAGGAATCGGCCCGGCCGTCGCCGTACCGCTTCCCATGCGCCGCCGCGCCGGCCGCACCGACGGCCCTGCCGCCACCCGAACCGGCCGCCGCGCCGATCCGGCTCGAACGTGGCCCGCGGCGATCAGTGGAGATTTCCGATGTCCCGGCCTCCGAGCGAAAAGCCCCATCTGGTGCGCAGAAGCGAACTCGCCTCCAGCCACCCGGTCACGCACGAACAGATCGCCCACGACATCGCCCGCTTCCTGCACCGGGGCGGCACCATCGAGGTGCTCGGCACCACGCGCACACTGAAGCACATCGCGCCGCCCTCGCCGGACGGCGCGCACGCCGGCGAGCGCGCGCTGCCCGCGCGTGCCCGCCCCGGGCGCCCGCGCTGACGGTTGCTGTCGCGCCGCCCTCACGGCGCGCGCACGATCCTGACGCCCTCGAACGCAGGGACGCGGCGGTGTCGCCCGAGCGGCGGGCGGCCCGCGCCACACCGGCCGCGCCCACCCTGCGGCGCCGCCGGCGGATGCCGACGCGGGACCCGTTGCAGGCGACACCCACCGATCCGTGCAGAGAATCGAGCAGCTCGAGGAGAACCTGGCCGCGCTGACGTGCAACGTCGGCGAACTGGTCCGCGTTCTCGGCGTGGACGAGGAGATCCGCGAGCTGTGGTGGAGCGAGACCGCCCGGCTGCTGGCGCGCAGCCCCGACGGGCACCGCCCCGCGCTGGCCCGCGCGGTCGTCGAGCGGGCGCATGCGCTGGGGCTGGGCACGCCGCCCGGCGACTGGTGCCCGGACGCACCCGAGGCGGGGCCGCTCGCGCGCGGCCCGGCGCCCGAACCGAGCGGCGTCTGATCGCCCGACGCCGCGCCCGCAAGGAGGCTCCACGCTGAGGGAGGTGCGGCGTGCGACACCCGGTGGCTCCCCGACATTCCGCGGCGCGCGGCGCCCGAGCGGCCCGCGCGCATGCCCGGACGCAACCGTGAACCGCGCCGAGCTCGAGGCCGCGTTGCGCGCGCTGGAGGCGCGCTTCGCCGAGACGATCGGCGACGACGACGGCGCGCTGCTGGAGCGCTTCGGCCGCGACGCGATGGCGCTGGTGGCGGCCGCCAGCCCCGAGGACATGGCCGAGATCGGCCGCTGCCTGCGGCAGTTGATGGGCGGTCCCGCACCGCCGGCCACACCGCCGCCCGCGCCGCCCCCGTCGGCGGCGACCGGCGCCGCGCCGGATCCGCAAGCCTGACATGACCGCCCCCGCCGCCCGTGGCCGTCCGCCGTCGCCTCCCGCATCCGCGCATGCGGCCCGGAGGGTGCGATGACGGCCGCCGGCGGCGACGAAAGCCGGCCCGCGCCGCAGGCCGACCGCCTGAGCGACCGCAGCGTGCTGGTGGCCGAGGACGGCGGCTGGCTCGGGCTGATGGTGGCCGAGGTGCTCGAGCACTCGGGCATGCGCGTGTTCGGCCCGGTCGACAGCGTGGCCGCGGCGCTGCGGACGCTTGCGAGCTGCACGCCGGACATGGCCCTGCTCGGCGTGCGCCTGGGCGGCGTCGCCACCGGCGCGATCGCCGAGCACCTGCGCGGCCGGCGCATCCCGTTCGTATGCGCGACCGCCGTGGACGCCGGCCCGCTGCCGGCGTTCGTGCGCGACGCCCCGGTGCTGCGCCAGCCCTACTCCTGCGCGCAGCTTCTGGCGGCGATGGCGGGTCTGCCGCGGCGGGAGTGACGGCCGCGCTTCGCGCCCGCGCGCCGCCTGCGCTCACGACATCGGATTCGGCGCCGGCGGCGGGTCGTCCGGCAGCGGAATGAACTCGCGATCGTCCAGGTCGGGCAGCTTCATGCGCCCGGCGCGCCAGTCGGCCTTCGCCTGCTCGATGCGCTCGCGCCGCGACGACACGAAGTTCCACTGGATGAAGCGCGGCCCCAGCGGCTCGCCGCCCAACAGCATCACGCAGGCCGCGGTGGTGGCCGCGATGGCCGCCGGGCGGCCGGGCGCGAACACCAGCAGCCGGCCCGCCTCGTGCCGCCCGCCGCCCGCTTCCACCGTGCCGCGCACCACGTACGCCGCGCGCTCGGTGGGCTCGGCCGGCAGCGCCAGCCGCGCGCCCGCCTGCAGCTCGACATGCAGGTAGAACAGCGGCGAATGCGTGCGCACCGGCGAGCACAACCCGTACGCCTGCCCCGCGATCAGCCGCGCCCGCACGCCGCCCTCGTCGAACTCGGGCAACGCGCCGGCGTCGTAATGGGCGAACGACGGCGCGCATTCCTCGTCCGCCTCCGGCAACGCCACCCAGGTCTGGATGCCGTGCATCGGCCCGCCTTCCGCACGCGCGCGCTCGAAGCGCTCGGAGTGCGTGATGCCGCGCCCGGCGGTCATCCAGTTCACCTCGCCGGGGCGGATCGCCTGTTCCGAGCCCACGCTGTCGCGGTGGGTCATCTCGCCGGCGAACAGGTAGCTCACGGTCGCCAGGCCGATGTGCGGATGCGGGCGCACGTCCACCTCGCGCGGGATGCCCGGCGGGAAGTCGACCGGGCCCATGTGGTCGAAGAACACGAACGGCCCCACGTGCCTGCGCCCGACCACCGGCAGCACGCGCCCGACCTCGAAGCCGCCCAGGCTGCGGCGGCGCTGTTCGATCACCTGCTCCAGCATGCGGCTTCTCCCGTGCGGACCGTACCCACGGTAGCGCGCCCGCGGCCGTCCGCCGCACACGCACGCGCGACGGCGCGTTGCGACCGCCGTCGCGGCCCCACGCGCCGTGCACGCACCGCTCGCGCCGCCCTGACGGCGCCCGCGCGAGGCTGGCCATCGTCGCCGCTGCCGGCGGCGCCGCACGCAGGAGGTTCCATGACCAAGCCGAAGAATCCCGACACCCGCAACCCGCAGGTCGACACCGCCGCCAACCAGGGCGAGGTCAACACGCAGACGCTCAAGCACGCGCAGAAGGCCCACAAGGACAACGTCAGCGACCAGTCCGAAGGCGCCAAGGCCGAAGGCCAGCCGACCGCCATGCACGGCAAGGGCGCCGGCTTCAGCCGCAACACCCACTGACGCTGCAGGCGCGGCTTCAGCCGCGACGGTCGCCGCTGCCCGGCGAACGTCCATCGCCTCGTCATGCAAGCGGGGACCCGGTAGGGCGGGACTCGTCCCGCCATCGCACGCGGTGCCACCGCCTGCTCCGTAGGAGAGCGTAGGGCGGGACTTGTCCCGCCATCGCGCGCCGCGCCACTGCCGATGCCGCGCGAACGTCCATGCCTTCCCGCTTGCGCGGGGACGACGATGTTCGCAACCACCGGCCACGTCCCGCGTCGTCATCCCCGCGCAGGCGGGGGTCCCTGGATGTTCAACACGCAACCCCGCCAGCCGCGGCGCGCTACCCGCGGCAATGCCGGTCCGCGGTGGCGAGCGCCTCGTCGACGATGGCGAGCCCCTCGCGCAGGGCGTCCTCGTCGATGGTGAGCGGCGGCGCGAGGTGCAGCCGGTTGCCGATCGCCAGCGGCCACAGGCCGCGCCGCTTGCAGGCGTCGGCGAACGCGGCCATCGGCGCCCACGCCGCGCCGGACGCATCGAACGGCACCAGCGGCTCGCGCGTGGCGCGATCGCGCACCAGTTCCAGCGCCCAGAACATGCCGAGCCCGCGCACGTCGCCCACCGACGGATGCCGGGCCTGCATCGCCCGCAGCGCCGGACCGACGACGGTCTCGCCGAGACGGCGCGCGCGTTCGATCAGGTTCTCCTCGCGGTAGATGCCGATGCAGGCCACCGCCGCCGCGCAGGCGAGCGGATGACCGGAGTAGGTCAGCCCGCCCGGATACGGCCGCGTAGCGAACGTCGCCGCGACCGCATCGCGCATGATCACGCCGCCCAGCGGCACGTAGCCGGAGTTCACGCCCTTGGCGAACGCGATCAGGTCGGGCACCACCTGCCAGCGGTCGATCGCGAACCACGCGCCGCAGCGGCCGAAGCCCACCATCACCTCGTCGGCGATCATCAGGATGCCGTGCGCGTCGCACAGTTCGCGCACGCCGCGCAGATAGCCGTCCGGCGGCACCAGCACGCCGCTGGAGCCGACCACGCTCTCCAGCACGATCGCGGCGATCGTGTGCGGTCCCTCCGCCGCGAGGGTGTCGGCCAGATGCGCCAGCGCGCGCCGGCATTCCTCCGCCTCGTCGCCGGCGTGGAACGGCGAGCGGTACAGGTACGGCCCCCAGAACCGCGCGATCCCCGGCGCGCCGGGTTCGGACGCCCAGCGCCGGGCGTCGCCGGTCGCGGTGATCGCCAGCGCGGTGGCGCCGTGGTAGCTGCGGTAGGCGGTCAGCACCTTGTGCCGGCCGGTGTGCAGGCGGGCGATGCGGATCGCGTTCTCGATCGCCTCGGCACCGCCGTTGGTGAAGAACACGCGGTTCAGATCGCCCGGCGCGACCTCCGCGATCAGCCGCGCCGCCTCGCTGGTCGCCTCGTTGGCGTGGTAGGGCGCGATCGTGCACAGCTTCGCCGCCTGCGCCTGGATCGCGGCGATCAGCTTCGGATGCTGGTGGCCGACGTTGGCGTTGACCAGCTGGCTGGAGAAGTCGAGCCAGCGCCGCCCGCTCTCGTCGACGAAATACGCGCCTTCCGCGCCGGTGACCACGAGCGGCTCGAACGTCGCATGCGCCGACCAGGAATGCAGCACGTGCGCGCGGTCGCTGCGCCGCGCCGCGGAAGGCGCGCCGGCGTCGGGGTGGGCGTCGTCCATGGCGGCTCCTCAGGGGATGAACGTCTGCTCGGGATCGTCGAAGGACTTGAACTCCAGCGCGTTGCCCGAGGGATCGAACAGGAACATCGTCACGTGCTGGCCCGGCTTGCCCTTCAGGCGCAGATGCGGCTCCTCGTGGAAACGCACGTTGGCCGCCTTCAGCCGTCTCGCCAGCGCTTCCCACGACGCGCGGTCCAGATTCATGCCGAAGTGCGGCACCGGCACCGCCTCGCCGTCGAACCGCCCGGTGGCCAGCGGCTTGCCCTCGGCGGAGATGTGCGCGACGAGGTGGTGGCCGAAGAAGTCGAAGTCCTGGTAGGTCGCATCGCTGCGTCCGAGCGGGCAGCCGAGGATCCCGCCGTAGAAGCGGCGCGCCTCGTCGAGATCGCGCACCGGGAAGGCGAGATGGAACTGCGCGATCCGGCTCACGACAGCGCCCTGTGCGCGGCCTGCGCGTCGAAGATGTTCCGCCAGAACGCGTTCCATGCGTCGATGCTGTGCGCGTAGCCCTGCGCCAGCTCCTGCAGCGCGTCCGGCTGCTGGCGCAGATAGTCGTCCACCGCGGCGCGCGTCATCTCGCCGTGCTCGATGTCGATCTCGCCGGTGTGAATGGTCCAGAACTCCCAGTCGATGCGGTCCTCATGGGCGCGCACGTACGGATGCGCGCGCAGGTGCTCGTGCATCACCGCCAGATACGTCTGGCACAGGCATTCGCCGCCCATGCCGCGCAGTCCGACGCCGAACGCGGCGCCGCGGCGGGTCATGTCGGCGGTGAGGCCGTCGAGGATCGCGCGGTTGGCCGGCAGGCAGCGCTCCAGCCGCTCCGGCGCCACGCCGATGCTGAGCAGGAAGCGGTCGTACACCGCCGGATGCGCCTTCGCCGGATCGCCCTCGCCCAGTTCCTCGCTGAGGATGCGCGCCAGCAGGCTGCGCAGGCGCCCGGACGGCAGCCGCGCGATCAGCAGCGCGAGATCGCCGATGTAGTCGAGGGTGAAGAAGCGGTACTGGGTGCACACCTCGCGCAGCACCTCCACCGGCGCCTCGCGCAGCGCCGCCATCCGACGCTGCGCCAGCGTCTCGGTCGCGGTCTTGGCCTGCTCGGCGAAACGCCAGAACGCATCGCGATCCCGCACGGGCGCAGGCCGCGCAACGGCGGCGAGGGGTTTCGCGGACGCTTCCAGGTGGACAGGCATCGACATGCGCACGACCAGGCGACGGAGCGGCGGGCGAGGGTAGCCCAGCGTGCGCCGCACAGGGCAAACGCACGCTGAGGAAGCGGCGCATTGCGACCTGCGCCACGGTTCGCCACGGCCGCGGATGTGCGCGCGATCGCATGAGCCAGCGGCGCGATGCGCGCATGGCGCGTTCGCCCGCGCCTAACGCCTGCGCTGCCCACAATGCGCGCATGACCGCACACACGATGACGCACCCGTTCGCGCACGCACCCGAACCGACCGCATCGCCGGCCAACGCCATCGACCTGTTCTGGACCGGCGGCTGGGATTCCACCTTCCGTCTGCTGCAGTTGCTGCTGCACCTGCGGGTGCCGGTGGTGCCGCACTACCTGGAGGATCCGGCGCGCGCGTCCACCGCCACCGAACTGCGCACGATGGCACGCATCGCCGAGCGCCTGCGCGCGACCTATCCGCACACGCGGGCGCTGCTGCAGCCGCTGCGCGTCACCCCGGTGAGCGCGCTCGCGGTCGACGGGGAGCTCGCCGCCGCGCTCGCCGCGGTCCGCGAGCGCGTGTTCATCGGCAGCCAGTACGCCTGGCTTCCGGCGTACTGCAGGCGCCATGCGATCGCCGACATGGAACTGGGCGTGCACGTGGACGACAAGGTGCAGGCGTTGCTGCGCGAATTCGTCGAACCGTTCGACCATCCCGGCGGCTACCGCAGCCTGCGCGTGGCCGCGCGTCACGCCGGCACGCCCGAGCACACGCTCTTCCGCCATTTCAGCTTCCCGCTGTTCGCGATCGACAAGTCCGGGATCGACCGGCAGGCCGCGGCGGCGGGCTGGCGCGAGCTGATGGAGATGACCTGGTTCTGCCACACGCCGGTGCGCGGCAGGCCGTGCGGATTCTGCGCGCCGTGCGCGTACACCATCGACGAGGGCCTCGCCCGGCGCGTGCCGCGCTCGCGGCGTGCGCTGTCGTTCGTCTACCGGCGGCTGCTGGTGCCGATCAAGGATCCGCTGCGGCGCGCGCGGGCGACGTTGCGCTGACGCCTCCCGTCGCGTCGTTCGATCATCCGCGCCGCACCAGCAGCACGCCGACGATCACCAGCGCCGCGCCGGCCACCCGCGCCGGGCTGATCGCCATCCGCGGCAGCCCCAGCGCGCCCACGTGGTCCAGCCACAGCGCCACCAGCACCTGGCCGGCGATGCCGATCGTGATCAGCGTGGCAAGCCCGAGCCGCGGCGCGGCGTAGGCGGCGATCGCGACGTAGGCCGCGCCGTACAGACCGCCGAGCCACGCATACCACGGCAACGCGGCGAACGGCGTCACGCCGGGGCGGTGGCCGCTCGCCAGCCACACCGCAAGCAGCGACAGCGTGCCGACCGCGAAGGAGATCAGCGCCGCCAGCACCGGCGAGCCGCCGGCACGGGCCAACATCACGTTGGTCGGCGCCTGCAGCGCGATCATGCCGCCTGCGAACAGCACCAGCAGCGCGGACAGCAGGAAGCTCAGGTTCATCGCTCACCTCGGGGTCCCGACACGCGTCGCGGGGACACAGCCTAGCGGGCCGGCCCACCGCCGGCGGCCGCGGGCGCGCAACGATGCGTGCGGCCCGCGGCCGCACGGCGCCCTGGCGCATCGCGCAGCGGCGCCCTCAGCCGGGCCATCGCGGCTTCGCGCGCCATCCGTCGGCCAGCGCCGCATTCCGATCCGCGCAGGGCGCCTTCCGTCGGATCGCGCGCCACGGCGCGCGCCGGGCCCGCGATGCTGAAGGCCCCTTCACCGCCGGTGGCGTCCATGAAAGCGCTCCACGTCGTGGCCGGACTGATCGCGCTCGTGGCCGGGGCGCTGGCGCTGGTCGCGCGCAAGGGCTCGCCGCTGCACCGGCACAGCGGGCGGGTGTTCGTCGTGGCGATGCTGGCGATGGCCTCCAGCGGCGCGTTGATGGCGGTGTTCGTCAAGCCCGACCGGGTCAACGCGCTGGCCGGCGCGACCACGGTCTATCTGGTGCTGAGCGGCGTGCTCGCCATGCGCTGGCCGGTGTCGCGGATCCGCGTGCCGTGTCTGGCGCTGATGGCGGCCGCGCTCGCGCTCGGCTCGTTCGCGCTGGTGCTCGCCGTGCAGGCGGCCACCAGCGCCACCGGCACGGTCAACGGCATCCCCGCCCCGCCGTTGTTGCTGTTCGCCGCGATCGGACTCGGCGGCGGCCTGCTCGATGCGCGCATGCTGCGCGCCGGCCGGATCGAAGGCGTGCCGCGGCTGCTGCGCCATCTCTGGCGCATGTGCCTGGCGATGTTCGTCGCCACCGCCTCGTTCTTCCTCGGCCAGGCCAAGGTGTTTCCGGAGGCGGTGCGCGAGTCGGGCCTGCTGCCGGTCCCGGTGCTGCTGGTGATCGCGGTCGGCGTGTACTGGCTGGCGCGCGTGCTGATCAAGCGCGAGGGCGCGCTGCGGCGCGCGCGACCGCCGGCTCTCCCCGGTCGATCCACGACGAGGTGACATCCGATGAGCGCCACACCCCTGCCCGTCGCGAGCGCATCCCGGCCCTCGCGCCCCTCGTGGGCAACGCGCCACGCGTCCGCGCTGCTCGGCCGCGCCGCGGCCGCATGGCTGGCGGTGACTCTGCTCGGTCAGGGCGTGTTCGCCGCCTACGTACTCGGCTTCTACGGACGCGCGGCGCTGGAAGGCCGGCCCGAGGCGTGGAACCAGGTGCTCGCGCACGGCTACGTCCGTGGCGAGACGTTCTTCAACCTGATGGTCGGGCTGCACCTGCTGTTCGCGGTGACGATCGTGATCGGCGGCGCATTGCAACTGATCCCGCGCGTGCGCCGCGGCCTGCCCGCGCTGCACCGCTGGAACGGGCGCGCCTACCTTCTGACCGCGGCGGTGCTGAGCGTCGGCGGTCTGGTGATGGTGTGGGGCCGCGGCACCATCGGCGACGACTCGCAACGCATCGCGATCACGCTCAACGCGCTGCTGATCGTCGCCTTCGCCGCGCTCGCCTGGCGCCATGCGCGCGCACGCCGCTACGACGCGCACCGGCGCTGGGCGCTGCGTCTGTTCATGGCGGTCAGCGGTGTGTGGTTCTTCCGCATCGGGCTGATGTTCTGGATCGTGGTCAACCAGGGGCCGGTGGGGTTCGACCCGAAGAGCTTCACCGGGCCGGCGCTGACCACGCTGGCGTTCGCCCAGTTCCTGCTGCCGCTGGCGCTGCTGGAGGCGTACCTGCGTGCCCGCGCCGGCCATTCGCCGCGCGCGCAGCTCGCCGCCGCCGGCGCGCTGGGCGCGTGTACCCTGGCGATGGCGGTCGGGATCGCGGCGGCGTCCGCGCTGATGTGGCTGCCGCGGATGTGATGCGCGCCGGCGGGGTGGACTATCCTGCGGCCATGCCCGCTTCCGCCGCTCCCGCCAAGCCGCGCGGCCTCGCGCTGGTGCTGCAGTGGAGCCGCGTGCGCTTCACGCTGCTGTTCGCGCTGGCGCTCGGTTTTCTGCTCGGCCTCGGCTGGACATCGGGGATGGCGTCGGTGATGGTGCGCACCGTCGCGCTGGGGTTGATCGGCCTTGTGGTGTTCGGCGTGCTCGAACAATGGCCGCGACGGCTGCCGCGGCGTCTGGCGCGCTGGGCGCTGCAGGTGCTCGGGGTGGCGGTGGCGATGCCGGTGTCCACGTTCGCGATCTACGTGCTGTCCACCGACGCCGGCGCGCCGCCGTTCTGGCAGGTGCCCGACCGGCTGGAGGGCTTCGCCACCCTCACCGTGCTCGGCGTGCTGCTGGCGCCGTGGGTGGCGCTGGCGGCGCTGGTGCGGCAGAAGGACGCGCTGGCGCGCCACCAGGCGCTGGCGTTCGAGCTGGAACGCAGCGAGCTGGAACGGCAGGCGCTGGACGCCCGTCTGCACCTGCTGCAGGCGCAGATGACGCCGCACTTCCTGTTCAACACGCTGGCCAACGTGCAGGCGCTGGTCGAATCCAACTCGCCGCAGGCCGCGCCGCTGCTGCGCAGCCTGATCGCCTACCTGCGCGCCGCAGTGCCGCGCCTGAACGCCGGCGCCGGCACGCTGGAGCAGGAAGTGCACCTGGTGCGCGCGTATCTCGAGCTGATGCACATGCGCATGCCCGACCGCCTGCAGTACGCGCTGGACGTCGACCCCACCGCGCTTCGCCTGCACTGCCCGCCGATGACCCTGCTGACGCTGGTGGAGAACGCGGTGCGGCACGGCATCGACCCGAGCGAGGACGGCGGCCGCATCGAGCTGCAGGTCGAGCGCCGCGGCGAGCGCCTGCACATCCGCGTGGCCGACACCGGCGTCGGCCTGCGCGCGTCCGATCCCGGCCGCGGCCTCGGCACCGGCCTTGCGACCCTGCGCGAACGGCTCGCGCTCGCGTTCGGCGGCGAAGTGCCGCTGCGGGTAAGCGGCAACGCACCGCGCGGCGTGTGCGTCGAGCTCGAACTGCCGGGACGGGAGCCCGCGGCATGAGCGCGAGCCGGCCAACCGCGCTGATCGCCGACGACGAGCCGCTGCTGCGCGACGCGCTGGCGCGGCAACTGGCCATCGCCTGGCCGGAGCTGGCGATCGTCGCCCAGGCGCGCAACGGCCGCGAGGCGATCCGCCTGTTCGAATCGCACCGCCCCGACGTGTGCTTCCTCGACGTGCACATGCCCGGCCTGTCCGGCATCGACGCCGCGCACGCGATCGGCCGCCGCGCCCACCTCGTGTTCGTCACCGCCTACGACCAGTACGCCGTGCAGGCGTTCGCCGAGGGCGTGCTCGATTACCTGGTGAAGCCGGTCGAGCCGGCGCGCCTGGCCGACACCGTCGTCCGCCTCAAGGAACGCCTGCACGCCGCGCGCCCGGCGCCCGACATCGAGGCGCTGCTGTCCGCGCTCGCCGCCCGGCTAAATGCCGCCGCCGCTCCGGCGCCACTGCGCTGGCTGCGCGCGCAGGTGGGCGCGACGCTGCGGCTGATCGCGGTGGAGGACGTCGATTACCTTCGCTCGGACAGCAAGTACACGCGCGTGGCCTGGCGCGACGACGGCAAACCGGCCGAGGCGCTGATCGCCACGCCGCTGAAGGATCTGCTGCCGCAGCTCGATCCGGCGCGCTTCGCGCAGGTGCACCGCGCGGTGGTCGTCAACCTGCGCGCGGTCAGCCACGTCACCCGCGTCGACGACGCCGCGCAGATCCACCTCAAGGGCCGCGCCGAGGTGCTGCCGGTCAGCCGCCGCTACCTGCACCTGTTCCGGCAGATGTAGCAGCGCGCGGGCGCCGTCCGGCCGCGGCGGGGAGCCATGATGGAATAGACGATGCAGGCGGCCGGCTGTGGAACGAGCTCGCCCTGTCGATGGCCGCCGCGCAGACCGACTTCGCGGGCGAGCTGCGGCGCGTGGCCGCCCTCGTCGATGCCCGGCTGCCGGCGGAGCCGGCGCGTGCGTTCAAGCTCGCCCTGCTGCAGCTCGGCCAAGAGATCGCCAGCGCGTCGGGCGGCTTTCTCGGCTTCGGCGCGAAGGTCGGCACACACGAGAAGGCGGCGCTGGCGGCGGTGGCCGTCTGCCCGGGCATGGTCGCGACACGACCGGCGGCCCGTCCGCCGAACCGCGCCGCGCCTCAGTGCCGCGGCGCGGCGCCGTCGGCGCCGACGTCGTCCGGGTCGCGTTCGGCGCGTTCCTGCTCCAGCAGCGCCAGGTGCTCGTCGAGCGTGTGCCCGTGCGCCTGCGCTTCCTCGGTCGCCACGCGCAGCAGCTCGGGCGAGACCTCCAGCTTCAGCGCGCGCTCCTCGCGCAGCACCGCCTGCGTGTGCCGCAGCATCGCCAGCAGCAGCGCCGGGCTCTCGGTGGAGGTCACCGCCTCACCGCCGAGCACCATCACCCACTCGCGGTCGCGCAGGCCGCCGCCGCCCACCACGTGACCGGCTTCGTCGGTCAGCGTCGCGTGCGGCTGCACGGGCCGCACGGGACGGCGGATCGGACGCGCGCCTTCGCGCTTGAGCCGCGCCTGACGCTTGAGTCTGGAATTGCGTGACATGCGATCGCTGCCGGGGAGGGAGCGACAGTGTCGCCGATCGCGGGCACGCGCAGCGCGAAACCTCGCCCCGGCGCTGGCGTCGTTCGCGCAGCGGGGGCCGCCCCCGCTGCGCGCGCGGCTCAGTCGGCGTACTTCACCGAGCAGCCGTAGGGCCGCGACACCTTGACGCTCACCGGCTTGCCGGCCGCCAGCTCCGCCAGCACCTGCGGCACGTACTGCGTGGCCTGCGCGATGTCGGCCGGGTCGGGGCTGGGGATGCTGTCGATGCCGCCGGCGTAGCGCAGCACGCCCTTCGGATCGATCACGTACATGTGCGGCGTGGTCTTGGCGCCGTACAGGCGGCCGACGGTGCCGTCGGGGTCGAGCAGGTAGGCGGTCTGCGCCGCGCGCGCCTGGCCGCGCACGCGTTCGGCGGCGGCGGCGTCGACGTGCCCCTGCTGGCCCGGCGCCGACGAATTGATGCTCAGCCAGACCACGCCTTGCGCGGTGGCCGCGCGCTGCTGCTTCTGCATGTTGCCCGAGCCGTAGTGCTTCCTCACGAACGGGCACTCGTGGTTGGTCCACTCGAGCACGACGGTCTTGCCGGCGAACTCGGCCAGCGAACGCTTCTTGCCGGTCGAATCGACCAGGGTGAACGCGGGCGCGGGCTTGTCGACGACGGCGGCGGCGGTGGCGGCGACCGCGTCGGGAGCGGCGCCGCACGAGGTCAGGGCGGTGGCGGCGAAGGTCAGGGCAACGGCGAGCAGCGGGGCTTTCATCGGTCGGTCTCCTGGGGTCACATCGAACGGATGGCGTCGGCGACGCCGTCCGTGGTCAGCAGTTGCGGCAGCACGCGGGGTTCGCCGCCGCCGGGCGGATACAGCACGTACAGCGGCACGCCGTTGCGGCCGTAGCGCTGCAGGTAGCGGGTGATCGCCTCGTCGTGGCGCGTCCAGTCGCCCTTGAGGTAGACCACGCCGCGTTCGGCCAGCGCCGCGCGCACCGTGTCGCTGGACAGCGCGACGCGTTCGTTGGCGAGGCAGGTGATGCACCACGCCGCGGTCATGTTGACCAGCACCGGCGTGCCGGCCGCGCGCAGTTCGGCGAGACGCCGCTCGCTCCACGGCTCGGCGCCGGCGTCGGTCGCGGCGCGCACGGCCGCGGCCGCCGGCGGCGGCGCCGACAGCGGCAGCGCGAGCGCCAGCAGCGCCGT
>NZ_VOHJ01000024.1 GCF_007923255.1 Vulcaniibacterium thermophilum
GGCGGAGCGCGCGGCGCTGGAGGCGGCGATCGCCGACGCCCGCCGCCGCCGCGACGCCTGCACGGTCGCGCCGCCGCCGCGCTACTGACGTGCCGGTGGACGCCTACTCGCTGGCCGCCGCGGCGCGCGCCGCGCTGTCCGAAGGCGGCGACCTCGCGCGCGCGATTCCGGCGTTCGCCCCGCGCGCCGCGCAGCAGGACCTCGCCGCCGCGATCGCCGAGAGCATCGAACGCCGCGACGCCCTCGTCGCCGAGGCCGGCACCGGCACCGGCAAGACGTTCGCCTACCTCGTGCCGGCGATCCTGTCGGGCCTGAAGACCATCGTCTCCACCGGCACCCGCGCATTGCAGGACCAGCTCTACCACCGCGACCTGCCGCGCGTGCGCGACGCGCTCGGCCGCGGGATCAGGACCGCGCTGCTGAAGGGCCGCGCCAACTACCTGTGCCGCTACCGGCTGGAGAAGGCGAAGGGCGAGCCGCGCTTCACCAGCCGCGAGCAGATCGCCCTGTTCCAGCGCATCGTCGCCTGGTCCGGCCGCACCCGGCTGGGGGACCTGGCCGAGATCGAGGCGCTGCCGGACGACTCGCCGCTGCTGCCGATGGTCACCAGCACCGCCGAGAACTGCCTCGGCGGCGAATGTCCGTTCTGGCAGGACTGCTTCGTGGTGCAGGCGCGCCAGCGCGCGCAGGCGGCGGACCTGGTGGTGGTCAACCATCACCTGCTGCTCGCCGACCTGGCGCTCAAGCAGGAGGGCTTCGGCGAAATCCTGCCCGGCGCGCAGGCGTTCGTGGTCGACGAGGCGCACCAGCTTCCGGAGCTGGCGGCGCAGTTCTTCGGCGAATCGCTGTCGGCGCGGCCGCTGGTCGAACTGGCGCGCGACGCCATCGCCGAGTGCAAGGAGACCACCGGCGCCCTGGCCGTCGTGCAGGGACCGGCGCGCGCGCTCGAGGCCGCCACCCGCACGCTGCGCGCGGCGATGGAACCGCTGCCCGTGCGCGCCACGCGGCAGCGCGCGCTGGCGGTGGTGGAGGTGAGCGAGGCGCTGGAGGCGCTCGATCGCGCGCTCGAGGAGATGACCGCCGCGCTCGAAGCGCTGCGCGAAAGCGCGCCCGGGTTCGAGAGCGCCCATGCGCGCTCGCGCGAGTTCCGTGCGCGGCTGGCGCGCTGGGTCGGGCGGCCGCGCGAGGCGGTCGTGCCCGCGGATGGCGCGAGCGAGGCGCAGGAGGCCGAAGCGCCGCCGAGCCCTGCCGTGCCCGCCGCCGCCTCCGATCATGCCGCCGCGGAAGCCGCCACCGGCCCGGCGCGCGCACGCGCCGGCGGTGCGCCGGTGGCCTGGTACGAACTGTCGCCGCGCGGCTTCCGCCTGAGCCGCACACCGCTCGACGTGTCCGGCCCGCTCGCCCGCCACCGCGAAGCCTCGCGCGCGGCCTGGGTGTTCACCTCGGCGACGCTCGCGGTCGAAGGCCGCTTCGACCATTTCGCCGCCAAGCTCGGTCTGGTCGAACCGCGCACGCTGCTGGCGCCGAGCCCGTTCGACTGGGCGCGGCAGGCGCTGTGCTACCTGCCGCCGCGCCTGCCGGATCCGGCGGTGCGCGAGTACACGCGGGCGGTGATCGACGCCGTGCGCCCGGTGCTGGAAGCCTCCGGCGGCCGCGCGTTCCTGCTGTTCGCCTCGCACCGCGCCCTGCGCGAGGCGGCCGAGGCGCTGCGCGCCGGTCCGTGGCCGCTGTTCGTGCAGGGCGAGGCCCCGCGCGGCGCGCTGCTGCAGCGCTTCCGCGAATCCGGCAACGGCGTGCTGCTCGGCACCGCCAGCTTCCGCGAAGGCGTGGACGTGGCCGGCGAGGCGCTCAGCGTGGTGGTGATCGACAAGCTGCCGTTCGCCGCGCCCGACGATCCGGTGTTCGAAGCGCGCCTGGAGGCCATCCGCCGCGCCGGTGGGCAGCCGTTCCGCGACGAGCAACTGCCGCAGGCCGTCATCGCCCTCAAGCAGGGCGCCGGCCGCCTGATCCGCACCGAAACCGACCGCGGCGTGCTGGTCCTGTGCGACCCGCGCCTGCTCACCAAAAGCTACGGCCGCGTCTTCCTCGACTCGCTGCCGCCGATGCCGCGCACACGGGATGTGGGGGAGGTGGCGCGGTTCTTCGGGACAGGGGAGTAGGGAGCACCGCGCATCGTCGGATGCCTGTTCTCGTCGTTCGCGCGCAGGCGCGACACGCGGGTGCCCCCGTCCGGACCCTCCACGCAAAGCCATGCCCGCCCGTTTGCGGCATCCTGTCCCGCCCTCGCGCTCATCCCCTCTCCCTCAGCGGGGGAGAGGGCCGGGGTGAGGGGCGCGCCGCGGGCGCGCAGACCCCATCCCGAATCGCCGTTCCCGAATCCCGCCGCCCATGCACCTGCTCGCCTTCGAAACCGCCACCGAAGCCTGCTCGGTCGCCCTCTGGATCGACGGCGAGGTGCGCGAGCGCTTCGAGATCGCGCCGCGGCGGCATGCCGAGCTCGCACTGCCGTGGGCGGACGAACTGCTCGCCGAGGCAGGGCTCGCCCGCCGCCAGCTCGACGCGATCGCGGTCGGCCGCGGGCCGGGCGCGTTCACCGGGGTGCGGCTGGCGATCGCGCTGGCGCAGGGCATCGCGCTCGCGCTCGACCGGCCGGTGGTGCCGGTCTCCACGCTCGCCGCGCTCGCCTGCCGTTCGCACGCGCGCCACGTGCTGGCGGCGATCGATGCGCGCATGGGCGAGGTCTACGCGGGAGCGTTCGAGCGCCACGGCGGTCGCCTGCACGCGTTGACCGCCGAGACCGTGGGCGCGCCGCAGGCGGTGGCGGTGCCGGAGGGGCCGAACTGGGCCGGCGTCGGCACCGGCTTCGACGCCGCCGAAGGCGCCCTGCAGCAGCGCCTGCGCGATCGCCTCCTCAGCGTCGACCCGCGCGCCCTGCCGCACGCGGCCGATGTCGCCATGCTCGCCGCCGATGCGTTCGCGCAGGGCCACGCGCTGCCGCCCGAGCGGGTCGAACCGGCTTACCTGCGCGACAACGTCGCCTTGACCCTGGAACAGCAGCAGGCCCTGCGCGCGGGCAGGGAATGACGCACGCGCGGGGCGCGTCCGCCCGTCCTCCGTTCCCGTTCCCCGCTCCCCGCTCCCCGTTCCCCGTTCCCCGTTCCCCGTTCCCCGTTCCCCGTTCCCGAGTCCCGGACCCCGCTCAGTCGTCCAGCATCGCCCCCTCGGGCAGGAACAGCCACGTCCGGGTGACATGCAGGATGTCCGGGTCTTCCTCGGTCTTCGGCAGCGGCGGGTAGGGCTCGGCGAGGCGGGCGATGCGCAGCGCCGAGGCGTCCAGCAGCGGGGTGCCGCTGCCGCGCACGATGTCCGCGCGCTCGACGCTGCCGTCGCGGCGGATCGCCACCGTGATCACCACCCGGCCGGCCAGCCGGCGGCGGCGCGCCTCGTCCGGATAGTTGAGGTTGCCGACCCGCTCGACCCGGTCGACCCATTGCCGCAGGTAGGCCGCCCACGCGTACTCGGTGGTGCTGGCCGACACGAACTTGCGCTTCGGCCGCTTGGCATAGCGCTGCGACTGCATGTGGATCTCGGCCGCCAGGCGCGCCATCTCCATGTCGCGCTCGACCTTCTCCGGCCCGGCCGGCAACGGGCGCAGGCCCGGATCGGTCGGCGCCTGCGGCCGCGCCAGCGCCTGCTCGCCGCGCACGCTCCGCACCACCCGCTCCTGCGGCGCCGGCTGCGGCGCCGGCGACTGCGCGCGCAGCGGCTTCGGCGCGGCCCCGCCCTCGGCCTGCGGCAGCGGGCCGGACAGCGCCTCGCGCGGCCGCGAACTGCGCTCGTCCTCGCCGCCGCCCTGGTTGTTGGCCTGGGCGAGGAAATCCGCCTGCTTCGGCGTCAGCGGCGTCTGCGTCTCGGTCAGGATCACGTCCAGCGTCGGCATCATCGGCGCGGCGTCCTGCACCGCGAAGCCGATGCCGAGGATCACCAGCGCGTGCACCAGCAGCGACAGCACGAAGGTCGCCGACAGGCGCTGGTTCTCGCTGATCGCGGGGGCGGGGACGCTGGCCATGGCGCGCCTCAGCGTAGCCGGCCGCGGCCGCCGGTCGCGCCGCCGCCGTTCATCCGTTCGGACTGTCGCGCGACCGCCGTCACGCCGCCATCCGCGCCTCGATCGCGTCGAACAGCCGCCCGGCGATGTTGAGCCCGAACTGCGCGTCCAGCTCGCGGATGCAGGTCGGGCTGGTGACATTGACCTCGGTGAGGTAATCGCCGATCACGTCCAGGCCGACGAACAGCATCCCGCGCCTTTTCATTTCCGGTCCGACCTGCGCGGCGATCCAGCGGTCGCGCTCGGACAGCGGCCGGCCCTCGCCGCGGCCGCCGGCGGCCAGGTTGCCGCGGAACTCGTCGCCCTGCGGGATGCGCGCCAGACAGTAGTCGACCGGCTCGCCGTCGACCAGCAGGATGCGCTTGTCGCCGTCGCGGATCTCCGGCAGATAGCGCTGCGCCAGCGCCAGCCCGCGGCCGTGGCGGGTCAGCGTCTCGAGGATCACGTTGAGGTTGGGATCGTCGGCGCGTGTGCGGAAGATCGAGTGGCCGCCCATGCCGTCCAGCGGTTTCAGCACCGCCTCGCCGTGTTCCCTGACGAACGCCTTCAGCACCTCCGCCTCGCGGCTGACCCGGGTCGGCGGACAGCAGTGCGGGAACAGCAGCGCGGCCAGCTTCTCGTTGTAGTCGCGCAGGCCCTGCGGGTCGTTCACCACCAGCGCGCCGTTCTGCTGGGCCACCGTCAGGATCTGGGCGTCGTGCAGGTATTCGGCGTCGACCGGCGGGTCCTTGCGCATCAGCACCGCCTGTCCCGCGCCCAGCTCGACCCAGGACCAGGCGCCCAGCGCGAACCAGCCTTCCGGGTCGTCGCGCACCGTCAGCGGCGCCACCTTGGCGACCGCCTGCCCGTCGCGCAGGCCAAGCCCCCCGGGGCGGACGTACAGCAGACGGTGACCGCGGCGCTGCGCCTCCAGCAGCATGGCGAACGTCGAATCCTTGGCGATCTTGATCGACCCGATCGGGTCCATCACCACCACGATGTCGAAAGAGCGGGCGGTCATGTGCGGTCCTGAACAACAGTCGCGGCATGGTAACAGCGCGCCGGAATCTTCACGCGGGCGTTCAGTTTCCGGCGCAAGCGTTTGACTTGACACCATCCGCGCGGCTTGAAATAAAGGCATCTCGCGAGGCACGGTGGGGATGCGCGGTGCTCGCCCAGGGGAAGCCACGAATGCTCGAAGAAGTCCCGAACAGCGGGCGACTGGACGGTCTGAAGGTCATGGTGATCGATGACTCCAAGACCATCCGACGCACCGCCGAAACGCTGTTGAAACGCGAAGGCTGCGAAGTCGTCACCGCGACCGACGGCTTCGAGGCGCTGGCGAAGATCGCCGACACGCATCCCGACATCATCTTCGTCGACATCATGATGCCCCGGCTCGACGGGTATCAGACCTGCGCGCTGATCAAGAACAACCAGATGTTCAAGAGCACGCCGGTGATCATGCTGTCCTCGAAGGACGGTTTGTTCGACAAGGCCCGCGGCCGCATCGTCGGCTCCGAGCAGTACCTGACCAAGCCGTTCACGCGCGAGGAACTCCTCGACGCGATCCGCAAGTACGTCAACCACGCCTGACCGGGGGGTAGGGCATCCAATGGCACGCATCCTTCTGATCGAGGACTCGCCGACCGACACGGCGGTCCTGACCCAACTGCTCGAGCGCAACGGCCACCAGGTCATCGCCACCGCCAGCGCCGAGGACGGCATCGAGGTCTGCAAGCGCGAACGGCCCGACCTCGTGCTGATGGATGTCGTCCTGCCGGGCATGAACGGCTTCCAGGCCACCCGCGCGCTCTCGCGCGATGCCGAGACGCAGGGCATCCCGGTGCTGATCGTCAGCACCAAGGGCATGGAGACGGACAAGGCCTGGGGCATGCGCCAGGGCGCCAAGGACTACATCGTCAAGCCGCCGCGCGAGGACGATCTGATCGCCCGCATCAACGCGCTGCTCGCCGCTTGAGCGCCGTCATGGACGGGGTCGCCACCCTTCCCGAACGCAGCCGGACGGTCACCCCGGAGCTGGCGGGTCTTGCGCCGTTCGAGGTGCTGCTGGAGTACGAGCAGCGCAGCCTGCATCACATCGCCGGCCTGCCCGAGCAGCTCGACGCGCCCGGCCTGTGGCGCGGCGTCGGCTACCGCATCGGCGGCCGTCGCCTGGTGTCCGCCTACGGCGAGGTCCGCGAGATCCTGCCGCTGCCCCCGATCACCCCGGTTCCGGGGGCGCAGCCGTGGATGCTCGGCGTGGCCAACGTGCGCGGCAACCTGCTGCCGATCGTCGACCTCAAGCAGTTCCTCGAGGGCGAGCGCACCGTGATCCACGAAAGCCAGCGCGTGCTGCTGGTGCGCCAGCCCGGCGGCGACGTCTGCGTGCTGATCGAGGAACTGTTCGGCCAGCGCACCTTCAACGACGCGCACCGCATCGAACCGGAAGGCCTCGCCGAGGGGCGCTACGCGCACTTCGTCGAGCAGGCCTATCGCACCGGCGACCAGGTCTGGGGCGTTTTCAGCCTCGACCGTCTCGCCCGCACTCCCGAATTCCGACAAGCCGCGGCGTGAGAGCCGCACGCATCGAGGTTGAACCATGAGCACTGTGATGGACACCGTCGCCGGCAAGGGCCGCAATCTGGGGGTCAACGCCTGGTTGACCATTCTCGGCATCGCGGTGCTGGTGTTCGGTCTCAACACCGGCTACGCGACGTGGAAGGCACGCCAGCTCGGCGGCGCCAGCACCGCGGCTTCGGACCTGCGCGTGCTGTCGCAGCAGCTCGCCAACCAGGGTCGCGACGCGGTCGCCGGTAGCGCCCAGGCCTACGCCGGCTTCAAGGAAACCAAGGCGCGCATCGACGAGAACGTCGAGCGTCTGCGGACCGACTTCGGCAACACCCCCGGCGTGACCGGCGAGGTGCAGCAGGTGGTGAACACCTGGACGCCGCTGGCGCGCAGCGCCGACCAGTTGATCGCGTCCGAGGCGGCGGTGCTGGCGCTGGCCGGCAACGCCGACCGCTTCAACAGCAAGGTGCCGCAGCTGCAGGCGCGTCTGGACGAGCTGGTGCGCGCGATGTCGGCGTCCGGCTCGCCGTCCTCGCAGGTCTACATCGCCCTGCGCCAGGTCGTGCTGTCGGGCACGATGGCGCGCCGCATCACCGAGATCCGCGCCGGCGGCGCCGGCGCGCAGATGGCCGGCGACGCGCTGGCGCGCGACGCCGCGGTGTTCGGCAACGTCCTCACCGGCCTGCGCAAGGGCGACGCCACGCTCGGCGTCACCCCGCTCGGCAACGGCGGCGCGCTCGCCGCGCTCGGTCAGGCCGAGGCGCTGTGGGGCGACATGAAGAAGGACCTCGATGCCATCCTCGGCAGCTCGCAGAACCTGTTCCGCGCGCAGTCGTCGGCCGCCGCGATCGCCACCGGCGCCAACACCCTGCTCGACGACAGCCGCAAGCTGTTCCAGGCGCTGACCGCGTTCGGCTCGCTGAAGGACACCTCCATCTTCGGCAACATCTGGATCTCGATCTTCTCCGGCGCGATCGCGCTGCTGGCCATCGCCGGCCTGCTGTACGCCCTGAACCGGCAGCAGCAACTGCGCTACCAGGCCACCAAGGAGCTGAACGACCGCAACCAGGAGGCGATCATGCGCCTGCTGGACGAGATGGGTTCGCTCGCGGAAGGCGACCTGACGGTGAAGGCGACGGTCACCGAGGACATGACCGGCGCGATCGCCGACTCGATCAACTTCGCCGTCGAGCAGCTCCGCAGCCTGGTGCAGACGATCACCGACACCTCGGTGCAGGTCGCCGCCAGCGCGCAGGAAACGCAGGCCACCGCGATGCACCTGGCCGAGGCGGCCGAGCACCAGGCGCGCGAGATCAACACCGCCACCGCGCGTATCAACGAGATCGCGGCCAGCATTAACGAGGTTTCGCGCAACACCGCCGAATCCGCGGAAGTGGCGCGCCGCTCGGCGCAGATCGCGACCCAGGGCGCGGGCGTGGTGCGCCAGACGATCGCGGGCATGGACTCGATCCGCGACCAGATCCAGGAAACCTCGAAGCGCATCAAGCGCCTGGGCGAAAGCTCGCAGGAAATCGGCTCGATCGTCGAACTCATCAACGACATCTCGGAGCAGACGAACATCCTCGCGCTGAACGCCGCCATCCAGGCGGCCTCGGCGGGCGAGGCGGGCCGCGGCTTCGCGGTCGTCGCGGACGAGGTGCAGCGACTCGCCGAGCGCGCGTCGAACGCGACCAAGCGAATCGAGACGCTGGTGCAGACGATTCAGGCCGACACCAACGAAGCGGTCAGCTCGATGGAGCAGACCACCGCCGAGGTGGTGGCCGGTGCGCGCCTGGCCGAGGACGCCGGTACCGCGCTGGGCGAGATCGAAAAGGTGTCGTCGGAACTGTCGAACCTGATTCAGAACATCTCCGCCGCCGCCCAGCAGCAGTCGACCGCGGCGTCGAACATCACCCACACGATGAACACCATTCAGCAGATCACCTCGCAGACCTCGCAGGGCGCCAATCAGACCGCCGCGTCGATTGGAAACCTCGCGCAGCTCGCGGCCGATCTGCGCCGTTCGGTCGCGGACTTCAAGCTGCCGGCCTGACGCACGACCTAGGAAACGAGTTCCCATGCAAGCGATCGCGGCTCATGCCGGCCAGTGTCGGGCCCGAGAGGGAGGTCTGCGATGAGCAGCGCCCTCCGCGAAGCGATCGACACCACCACGCTCGGCTGGATCAAGCCCGAGCTCGACGAAACCCTGCGCCGCGCGCGCGAGGAGATCGAGGCGTTCGTCGACGACGGCGATGCCGGTCACATGCGCACCTGCGCCGGGCACATGCACCAGGTGCACGGCACGCTGCGCATGGTCGAGCTCTATGCGCCGGCGCTGGTGGCGGAGGAGATGGAGCGCCTGGCGCTGGCGCTGCACCGCGGCGAGATCGACGATCGCGAGGAAGCGTGCGCGTCGCTCATGCGCGGCGCGGTGCTGCTGCCCGACTACCTCGAGCGGCTGCAGAGCGGCCACCGCGACATTCCGATCGTGCTGCTGCCGCTGCTCAACGAGCTGCGCGCCAGCCGCGGCGAGGCGGGGCTGTCGGAAAGCGTGCTGTTCTCGCCCGATCTCGACCGACCCTTGCCCGACTACGTGCCGGCGCTGCAGTCCGCGGCGGCGGTGGGGTCGGCGCCCGCGCGCAATGCCAATCAGGCCCGGCTGGCCGCCCTGCGTGAGGCGCTCGCGGCCTGGCCGGAGGACGGCGCGCCGGGCGATGCGGCAAGGCTCGCGACCGCCCTCGACGCGCTGCTGGCCGAGGTCGAACTGGAACCGCTGCGCCGCATGCTGTGGGTGGCCGCCTCGGTGGCCGCCGCGCTGCGCGACGGCGTGATGCCGCCCAGCCGCGGCCTGCGGCAGGCGTTCGGCGGCGTCGAGCGCGAAGCGCGCAACCTGCTGTCCGAAGACCATTTCGGCGTACCGCTCGGCGAGCCCACCGCCGAGCCGACCCGCCAGTTGCTGTACCACGTCGCGCACACGGCGGTCTCGCACCCGTCGCTCGACGCCCTGCGCGAGACCTTCGATCTGGCCGCCCACCTGCCGAGCGAGCGCGAACTCGAACACGCGCGCGGCAGCCTCAGCGGACGCAACCGCGCGCTGCTGGACACCGTCTCGGCCGCGATCAAGGAGGACCTGCTGCGGGTGAAGGACGCGCTCGATCTGCACCTGCGCACCGGCAGCGGCCAGGTCGCCGAACTGCAGCCGCAGGTCGAGGTGCTCGCGCGCGTCGCCGACACGCTGAGCATGATGGGCCTGGGCCAGGCCGCTTCGGTGGTGCTGCAGCAGCGCGACGCGATGCGCGAGATCGTCGCCGGCCGCCGGCTGGCCGACGAGAGCGCGCTGCTCGACGTGGCCGGCGCGCTGCTGTTCGTCGACGCCGCGCTCGACGATCAGGTCGCGCGCCTGGGCGACGGCGACGCCGCCGGCGCCGCGCAGGACGACCTGCTCGCCAGCGAATCGCGCAAGGTGCTCGACGTCGTCGTGCGCGAGGCGATCGCCAACTTCTCCGACGCGCGCCAGGCGTTCGTGGCGTTCGTCGAGACCAACTGGGACCACAGCGAGCTCGCCGAGGTGCCGCGCCTGCTGGACGAGGTGGGCGGTGCGCTGCGCATCCTCGATCTGCCGGGCCCGGCCGACCTGCTGGTCGGCGTGAAGCGCTACGCCGAGCGCGAGCTGATCGCGCGCAGGCGCGTGCCGAGCGGGCAGCAGCTCGACACCCTGGCCGACGCGCTGGCGAGCCTGGAGTACTACCTCGAGGCGCTGCGCGATCGTCGCCCGAACCGCGACAACATCCTCGACATCGCCCGCCAAAGCCTGGAGGCGCTCGGCTACTGGCCGCTGCCGGTCGAGGAGGCGCCGCTTCCGCCGGTGGGCGCGCCGCTCATCGAGGACGAGATCGCGCAGGCGCTCCAGCTCGACCGCCATACGCCGGTCAGTTTCGACCGTTCCGCGCTGGTCGGCCCGACGCCGCCGCTGGTGCCGAAGGCCCCGGTGGAGGCCGCCAACAGCGAGGCCGCGGCCGCATCGCCCACCGTCGAGGCGCCGCCCGCCGGGGCATCGCCTGCGCCCGCGCCCACGGCGCCTGCGCCCGCGCCGGTGGCGGCCGGCGTCCCCGCGCTCGGCGGCTTCGAGCACAGCGACGACATCGACGACGAGATCCGCGAGGTGTTCCTCGAGGAACTCGACGAGGAGGTCCGCAACCTTTCCGAACTGCTGCCGGCGTGGCACGAGAATCCGGACGACGTCGAGCGCCTGCGCCCGATCCGCCGCGTCTTCCACACCCTGAAGGGCAGCGGCCGGCTGGTCGGCGCCAAGACGCTCGGCGAGTTCAGCTGGAAGATCGAGAGCCTGCTCAACCGCGTGCTCGACGGCAGCCGTCCGGCCTCGCCGGCGGTCATCGCGATGGTCGGTCACGCCTACGACACCCTGCCGCAGTTGCGCGAGGCGCTGCGCAGCGGGGCGCCCGTGCGCGCCGATCTCGCCGGCCTGGAGGCCTGCGCCGAGCGTCTGGCGACGGGCGAGGAGATCCTCTACACGCCGCCGGCGCCGCCGCCGGTGGCCGAACCGGAGCCGGAACCGCAGGCCGCCGTGCCCGCGCCGCTCGAGCGCGACGAGGCGGAGGCCGACATCGGTCTCGAAGAACTGGCGGCGGAGGTCGAGGCCCTGGTCGCGGCCGAAGCCGAGGCCGAGACGGCCGGATTGCCGGAAGCCGCATCCGAGTGGAGCGAAGCGGAAGCCCTCGCCGACGACGACTGGGGCGTGCCGGCCGCAGTCGACTCGGTGCTGCTGGAGATCCTCAGCGCCGAGGCCAACGGCCATCTGGCCACCATCGAACAATGGCTGGCCGACGCCGAAGGCAGCGCCGACGGGCATCCGGCCACCGAGCCGCTGCGGCGCGCCATCCACACGTTGAACGGCGCGTTCGCGATGACCGAAGTGCCGGTCATCACCGACATCACCGGTCCGGCCGAAACCTACGTCAAGCGGCTGCTCGCCGCCGGGCAGGCGGCCGACGCGGAGGGCGTGTCGGCGATGACGGCGGTGGCCGCCGCGGTCCGCCGCACGCTGGAGGCGCTGCAGTCGCCGATGCCGCGCGTGCCGCGCTTCGAGGGGCTGGCCGAGCGCATCGCCGCGCTGCGCGACAGCCTGCCGGAAGCGCGCTCGCCGATGCTGGTCGAGCCGGACGAGGCGCCGGCACCGGAGGTCGAGGAAATCTCGCCGCTGGATCTCACCGCGTTCGCGCCGGAACTGACGATCGGCGCCCCGCGCGCGGTCAGCGCCGGCGATTCGATCGTCCAGGTGGCCGTCGAGGCGGAGGGCGCCGGCTTCGACGAGGCGTCGGCGGAGGCCGGCGACGTCGTCGTGCCGCCGGCCGTGCCCGCCAACCTGGCGCTGGTGGAGGCCGAGCGTCTCGAAGCCGAACGTCGCGAAGCCGAGCGCCGCGAAGCCGAGCGCCGCGAAGCCGAGCGTCTCGAAGCCGAGCGCCGCGAAGCCGAGCGTCTCGAAGCCGAGCGCCGCGAAGCCGAGCGCCGCGAAGCCGAGCGCCTCGAAGCCGAACGCCTCGAAGCCGAACGCCTCGAAGCCGAACGCCTCGAAGCCGAACGCCTCGAAGCCGAACGCCTCGAAGCCGAACGCCTCGAAGCCGAGCGTCTCGAAGCGGAGCGTCTGGAAGCCGAACGTCTCGAAGCCGAACGCCTCGAAGCCGAACGCCTCGAAGCCGAACGCCTCGAAGCCGAACGCCTCGAAGCCGAACGCCTCGAAGCCGAGCGTCTCGAAGCCGAACGCCTCGAAGCCGAACGCCTCGAAGCGGAGCGTCTGGAAGCCGAACGTCTCGAAGCCGAACGTCTCGAAGCCGAACGTCTCGAAGCCGAGCGTCGCGAAGCCGAGCGTCTGGAAGCGGAGCGTCTGGAAGCCGAACGCCTCGAAGCGGAGCGTCTGGAAGCCGAGCGTCTCGAAGCCGAGCGTCTGGAAGCGGAGCGTCTGGAAGCCGAACGCCTGGCCCGCGAAGCCGCCGAGGCCGAGGCCGAGCGGCTCGCGGACGAGGCCGAGTACGCCCGCCTCGAAGCCGAGTACGAAGCCGAGCGGCTTGCCCGCGAGGCGCTGGCGCGCGCGCAGGCGGCTGTCGAGCAGGGCCTTGCGCCCGTGACGGAAGACGCCGCGTCGACGGCCGCAACGCCGGCGGCAGCGGCGGAAACCGGCATCGCCGCATCCGACGCCGGCGATCCGCCCGACCCCGACCAGCCGCTCGACATGAGCGATCTCGATGCGGATCTGCTGGAGATCTTCATCGAGGAAGGCCGCGACATCCTCGACCACGCCGACGGTCTGATCGCGCAACTGCGCGAGGCCCCCGGCGACCGCGAGCCGCTGGTCGCGCTGCAGCGCGACCTGCACACGCTCAAGGGCGGCGCCCGCATGGCCGGCATCATGGCGGTGGGCGAGCTCGGTCACGCGATGGAGACGCTGCTGGAGGCGGTGGCCGAACAGCGCACCGAACTCGGCCGCGACGGCGTGGCCCTGCTGGAGCGCGGCTTCGACCGCCTGCATGCGATGGTCGGCCGCGTCGCCGAGCGCCGCGCGCTGGCGATGCCGTCGAACCTGATCGCGTTGTTCGACGCCCGCGCCAGCGGCAAGCCGCTGCCGCTGCCCGCGGCTCCGGCCGAGGCGGCGACCTCGGCCGAAGCGCCGGCCGACGCGCCCGCGCCGCAGCCGGCGCCGACCAAGGTGGTGCCGCTCAAGCCGCTGTCCGCGCCGATCGGCGAAGGACCGGCGGCCGAGGAGGACGACGCCGCCACCCGCGCGCCGCAGGAGATGGTGCGCGTGCGCGCCGACCTGCTCGACCGTCTGGTCAACTACGCCGGCGAGGTGGCGATCTACCGCGCCCGCCTCGAGCAGCAGCTCGGCGCATTCCGCGCCGCGATCGCCGAAATGGCGCAGACCAACACCCGTCTGCGCGACCAGTTGCGCCGTCTGGAAATCGAGACCGAAGCGCAGATCATGGCGCGCTACCAGCGCCAGAACGATCTCGGCGACGAGGTGTTCGACCCGCTGGAGCTGGACCGCTTCTCCACCCTGCAGCAGCTCTCGCGCGCGCTGGCCGAGTCGGCCGCCGACCAGGCCAGCCTGCAGGCCACGCTCGACGATCTCACCCGCCAGTACGAAACCCTGCTGCTGCAGCAGTCGCGCGTCAGCTCCGAGCTGCAGGAAGGCCTCATGCGCACGCGCATGGTGCCGTTCGAGATCCTGCTGCCGCGCCTGCGCCGCGTGCTGCGTCAGGCCGCCGGCGAGCTCGGCAAGCAGGTGCAGCTCAAGCTCGAAGGCGCGCAGGGCGAGCTCGACCGCAACGTGCTGGAGCGCATGACCGCGCCGCTGGAGCACATGCTGCGCAACGCGGTCGCGCACGGCCTGGAGACGCCGGAGCTGCGCCGCGCCGCCGGCAAGCCGGAGGAGGGCACGGTCCGCATCGCGCTGCGCCGCGAGGGTTCGGAAATCGTGCTGGAGATCGGCGACGACGGCGCCGGGCTCAACCGCGAGGCGATCCGCCGTCGCGGCGAGGAGCGCGGCCTGATCCGTCCGGGCGCGATCCTCAGCAACGTCGATCTGGATTCGCTGATCTTCGAGCCGGGCTTCTCCACGGCCGAAACGGTCAGCCGGCTGGCCGGCCGCGGCGTGGGCATGGACGTGGTCGCGGCCGAGGTGCGCCAGCTCGGCGGCACGGTCGAAATCCATTCCACCCCCGGCCAGGGCACCACCTTCACGCTGCGCCTGCCGCAGACGCTGGCGGTGACGCAGGCGGTGTTCGTGCGCATCGGCGAGACCACCTTCGCGGTACCGATCGCCTCGGTGCGCGGCGTCGGCCGCGTGCCGCGCGACCGCCTCGAACAGCCCGACGCCACCTACCGCTACGGCGACGAGGACTACCCGATCCACGACCTCGGCGTGCTGATCGGCCACGCGCCGGCCAAGGCCGAAGGCCAGTTGCAGATGCCGCTGCTGCTGATCCGCTCGGGCGATCTGCGCGCGGCGGTGTGCATCGACCAGGTGGTCGGCAACCGCGAGATCGTGGTCAAGCCGGTGGGCCCGCAGATCGCCTCGATCCCCGGCATCTTCGGCGCCACCATCATGGGCGACGGCCGCGTGGTGGTGATCCTCGACGTCGCGCCGCTGGTGCGCCGCCACGCGCTGCTGCCGCGCGCCGAGCCGGTCGCGCCGGCGCCGGCGGTGGAGCAGCGCCGCGTGCCGCTGGTGATGGTGGTGGACGACTCGGTGACGATGCGCAAGGTCACCGGCCGCGTGCTGGAGCGCCACAACTTCGAGGTGATGACCGCGAAGGACGGCATCGACGCGCTGGAGCGCATGGCCGAGCGCGTGCCCGACCTGATGCTGCTGGACATCGAGATGCCGCGGATGGACGGCTACGAGCTGGCCGGCACGATGCGCAACGATTCGCGCCTGCGCGACGTGCCGATCATCATGATCACCTCGCGTACCGGCGAGAAGCACCGTCAACGCGCGTTCGAGCTGGGCGTCAACCGCTACCTCGGCAAGCCGTATCAGGAGCCCGAGCTGATGCGCAACGTGTTCGAACTGCTGGGAATGGCGCGTGAGCACGAGTGAAACCGCCCCGCGCGTGGCCGTGCTGGCACGGCCGGGCGCCGCCTGCGATCGCATCCGGCAGGCGCTCGATGCGATCGGCGCCAACGTGGTGCTGGTCGGCGACCCGGCCGAGCTTGCGCCCGAATCGCTGCGCGACGCGTCCGCACGCGCGGTGGTGATCGCGCTCGAACCCGCGGTGGAGAACGCGCTGGATCGCTTCGAGGTCCTGCTCGACACCCCGGAGTTGCTGGTGCTGTTCGAGGAGGCGGACCTGGCCGCGCGCCGCGAAGGCTGGGACGTGGCGCGATGGCAGCGCCATCTGGCCGCCAAGCTGTTCGGTCACGGCGACGTGCTGCCGCCGATGCCCGAAGGCGGTGCGGAGGCGATCGCGGATGCGGGCGAACTGGAGGCTGCGTTCGACGCGGCGGCCGGATTCGCGAATCCGGTAACGCAGGGCATGCGCGGCATCGCGCACGACGCACCGGCCGCCGAAGCGGCGCTGCCGGTGGACGGCCTCGGCATGGAGGCGCTGCCGGAAGCCAGCGAAGCCGCGCTCGAGACCGAGTTCGCCTTCGCCGCGGCGACCACTGCCGCCGCCGACGGCGCCGCGCCGCTGTTCGACCCGGTGGCCGCCGAGTATGCCGAGTTCGACGATGCGCCCGTGCGCTTCGATCTCGACGCCGGCCTGCCGGAGGTCGATCTCGCCGGCCAGGATTTCGCCGTGGAGCTGGATACGCGCACGCTGGCGGCCGACAACGCCGCCGTCGTGGACCTCACGTTCGACGCGCCGCTCGATGCGCCGTCGGAGATCGCGCCGGTGGCGCTCGAACCGGACCAGGACGATGCGGCCGCCGCGGACGAAACCGGCCTGCGGCAGACCCGCCTGAACGTCGAGCTGGCCGAACTGGAGCGCCGGATCGCCGGGCTGTCGCTGGTGGACGAGCACGTGCCGGCCGAGGACAACGGCGCGGTGGTCGTGCTCGCGGGCATCGGCGGTCCGGACGCCGTGCGCCAACTGCTCGGCGCGTTGCCCGCCGGCTTCCCGCGGCCGGTGCTGGTGCGCCAGCGCCTGGACGGCGGCCGCTACGACAAGCTGGTCGCGCAGATGCAGCGCGTCAGCGCCATGCCGGTGAAGCTGGCCGAGCCCGGCATGCCGATCGAACCGGGCACGGTCTACATCGCGCCGCCGGAACTGGGGCTGCAGGGCAACGGCCGCCGCGTGTTCGCCGCGGACGCGGGCGATCTGATCGCCGCGCTGCCGGCGGCCGACAGTGCGCTGCTGATGCTCAGCGGCAGCGATCCGGCGCTGGTCGACTCGGCGCTCGCGGCCAAGGCGGCCGGTGCGCTGGTGTACGGACAGGCGCTCGACGGCTGCTTCGACACTGCCGCGATCGATGCGCTGATCGCGCGCGGCGGCGAGACCGGCACGCCGGCCGAGCTGGCCGCGCGGCTGGTGGATCGCTGGCGCCAGCGCGCCACCTTCGGAGACCTGTCATGAACCCGACGCCCAGCGACATCCGAGGCGTGCTCATGCAGTTGCGCGGCGCGCGCCTGCTGCTGCCGAACGCGACGATGGCCGAAGTGCTGTCCTACGCCACGCCGGAGCCGATCGAAGGCGCGCCGGACTGGCTGCTCGGCCGGATCCGCTGGCGCGGCTACCCGCTGCCGCTGGTGGCCTTCGCCCAGCTCGCCGGTCTGGGCGAGGAGCGCGCCGACCTCGGCAGCAAGGTGGTGGTGCTGAAGGCGCTCGGCGGGCGGCCGCAGCTTCCGTACTTCGCGCTGCTGACGCAGGGCTTCCCGCGTCTGGTCACGGTCTCGCGCGATGCGCTGCTGGCCGACGGCGAGGAGGAGGAGCTGCCGCTCGCGGTGCATTCGCGCGTGCAGCTCAATCTCGACGATGCGCTGGTGCCGGATCTGCCGGCGCTCGAGGCCATGATCGAGGCCGCCCTGCGCGCGCCCGAGGCGGCCTGATCGCCGCGCTGCGACGCGGTTTCCGCACCCGGACCGAATCTTCGCAGCTGCCGCACCGGCCAGGAGCGGCTTCGGCCGCGAGCCGATCGCCGCAGGCGCTTCGTTTTGGCTCAAGCCGCTCCTGCGGGACGTGCGGGCGCGACGTGCATCGCGCCCGCTCCACGCGAATCAGGCGGCGTCGGCGGCCGCGAGCCAGGCCTCGAGCTGGGCGCGGTCGCGGCCGCGCAGCAGGGCGTTCCGGCGCTGGCGCAGGCGGCCCAGGTCCAGATCGCGAATGCGCCGGCGCACTTCCAGCAGCCTGCCGGGATGCAGGCTGAACTCGGTCAGCCCCAGCGTCAGCAGCAACGGCGCGAACAACGGCTCGCCGGCCATCTCGCCGCACACCTGCACCGGCTTGCCGCGCCGGTGGGCGAGGCGGATCACGCCGTGCAGCAGCCGCACGATCGCCGGGTGCAGCGGCGTGTAGAGATCGGACAGCGCCTCGTTGTTGCGGTCGGCCGCCAGCAGGTACTGCACCAGGTCGTTGGTGCCGAGCGAGAGGAAATCCACCTCGTCGACGAAGGCCGGCAACGCGAGCGCGGCCGCCGGCACCTCGATCATCACTCCGAGCGGCACGTGCGGCGCGATCGCCTCGCCTTCCGCGCGCAGCGCTTCGGCCACGCGCGCCACGCGCGCCTTGACCGCGTGCACCTCCTCCGCACAGGCCACCATCGGCACCAGGATCCGCACCGGACCGTAGGCGGACGCGCGCAGGATCGCGCGCAACTGGGTGTCGAACAGCGCGCCGCGCGCCAGCGACAGCCGCACGCCGCGCAGGCCGAGGGCGGGATTGGGTTCGTCGCGCAGCGCCAGGCCGGTTTCGTCGGCCTTGTCGGCGCCGAGGTCGAGGGTGCGGATCGTGACCGGGCGTCCGCTCATGCCCAGCACCACGTCGCGATAGGCGCGGAACTGTTCGTCCTCGTCCGGCAGTTGCGGGCGCTGCAGGAACAGGAACTCGGTGCGGTACAGCCCGACGCCGGCCGCGCCGAGCGCGTGCGCGTTCGCCACGTCCTCGCGCGATTCGGCGTTGGCGTAGAGGCGGACGTCGATGCCGTCGCGCGTGCGCGTCGGTTCGTGCCGAAGGCGCGTCAGCGCGCGCCGTTCGCGTTTGAGTTCGGCGCAGCGCTGGCGGTGCGCGCGCAGATCGTCGGCGTCCGGTTCGACGACGATCAGCCCGCTGCTGCCGTCGATGATCAGCGCGTCGCCGTCGTTGATGCGCTGCACCGCCTCCTCGGCGCCCACCACCAGCGGCAGGTGCAGGCTGCGGGCGAGGATCGCGCTGTGCGAGAGCGTGCTGCCGGTGGAGGTGAGGATGCCGACCACGCCCTGCGCCTGCAGCTTCGCCAGCTCGGCCGGCGCCACGCTCTCGGCGACCACGATTTCGCCGGCGGCGCCGTCGAGTCCGGCGTCGTGGCGGTGCAACGCGGCGTGCAGGCGGCCGATCACCTGGTCGATATCCTCCACGCGACTGCGGAAGTAGGGGTCGTCCATCGACTCGAACACCGCCGCGATGCGGTCGCGTTGCAGACGCAGCGCGTAATCGGCGCTGTAGCGGCCGACGCGGATCAGCTCGTCCAGTCCTTGCAGCAGATCGGGGTCGTCCAGCAGCAGCGCGTGCAGGTCGAGGAACTCGCCGACCTCGTGCGCCAGCGCGCCGTGCAGGCGCTCGCGCAGCGTGCGCATCTCGCGCCGCACGCTGTCGGCGGCCTCGTGCAGGCGCGCGATCTCGCGCTCGACGTCCTCGGCGGCGATGCGCTCCTCGGCCACTTCCAGGGCGTGCGCCCGGCGCACGCGCGCGCGCCCGAGCGCGCTGCCGCGCGAGGCGCCGATGCCCTGGAAACGCTGCCTCATCCGATGGCGACTCCGCGGTTCATTGATCCTCGTCGAAGCGGCGCTCGAACAGCGCCGTGACCGCGTCGGCGGCCGCCTGCTCGTCCTCGCCTTCCACGCGCAGCCGGATCTGGGTGCCCTGACCTGCGGCGAGCAGCATCACGCCCATGATGCTTTTGGCGTTGATCTCGCGGCCCTTCGCGGTGAGCGTGACCGTGCTGCGGTACTGCGACAGCAACTGCACCAGCTTGGCCGTGGCGCGCGCGTGCAGGCCGAGGCGGTTGGTCACGGTCAGGTCGCGTTCGATCATGCAGTGTCCTCAGGCATCGTCCAGGACGACGCCGTTGCGCGCGCCGATCGATGCGACCGACGGCAGTTCGTCCAGCGGAAGGTCGGCGTAGTTCATCACCCGCAGCAGCATCGGCAGGCTGAGCGCCGACACGCGTCGCACCGGCGTGCCGAGCCGCGCCAGACGCGCGGCGAGGTTGCTCGGCGTGGCGCCGTACAGATCGGTCAGCACCAGCACCCCCTCGCCGCGGTCGACCCGGCGCAGCGCCGCGCTGGCGTGCGGCAGGAGCTGTTCGAGGTCGCCGTCGAACGGAACCTCGAGCGCCTCGACCGGCAGCGGCAGTGTGTGCAGCAGCCGGCGCGCGACCGCCACCAGCGCGGTGCCGACGCCTTCGTGGGTGATGAGCAGGATGCCGACGGCCATGCGGGCACGGTAGCAAATGGCGGGTGGGGGAGGGATGGGGAGGGGAGCGGGGGATAGGGAACAGGGAACAGGGAACAGGGAACAGGGAACAGGGAACAGGGAACAGGGAAAGAGGGGAACGGGAACGGCAACGGGGGATGCGGCGGCGCTTTGCGCTGCGTTCCGCGTGCGACCTACAGCTCCCGGTGATGCACCGCGACTTCCTCCCAGCCCTGCTGCCGCGCGTGCTCGGCGAGACGTTCGGCGAGGTACACGGAGCGGTGGCGGCCGCCGGTGCAGCCGATCGCGACGGTCGCGTAGCTGCGGTTGCCCTCGGCGCGCATGCGCGGCAGCCAGGTGTCGAGGAACGCGGCGATCTGGTCGGCGAACAGGTTCACGTCCGGCTGCGCCTGCAGGAACTCGCGCACCGCCGCGTCGCGGCCGGACAGCGGACGCAGCGTCTTGTCCCAGTGCGGGTTGGGCAGGCCGCGCGCATCGAACACGAAGTCCGCGTCCGCCGGAACGCCGTAACGGTAGGCGAACGATTCGAACAGCAGCGACATCTGCGCGCTGCCGCCGATGCCGAATTCGGTGATGACCAGCCGCCGCAACTGATGAACGTTGAGGTCGCTGGTGTCGATCACCGCATCGGCGATCTGCCGCACCGGCCGCAGCACCTGGCGTTCCAGCGCGATCGCGTCGGCCAGGCTCAGCCCGAGCTGGCTGAGCGGATGACGCCGGCGGGTGTCGGCGTAGCGGCGGATCAGCATCTCGTCGCGCGCATCGAAGAACAGCAGCCGCGGGTCGGGGCCGAGCCGGCCGACCGCCGACAGCCAGTCCGCGATGTGGCTGAGATCGCTGTAGCGGTTGCGCACGTCGATGCCCACCGCCAGCTTCGGCGCGGCCACCTGTTCGGCGCTCAGCACGCCCTGCACGAACTGCGGCAGCAGCTCGGCCGGCAGGTTGTCGACGCAGTAGTAGCCCAGATCCTCGAAGGTGTTCAGCGCGACCGACTTGCCCGACCCCGACATGCCGGTCACCACCACCAGCGGCGGTGCCGGCATCGCCTCCGCCGGCGCGCTCATGTCGAACGCTCCAGGAAATGGCTGTGCCGGGCCATGAACGCCGCCGCCGGATCGACGCCCTTCGCCCGCAGCAGATGGGTGCGCGTGGCCGCTTCGGTGAGCACGGCGAGGTTGCGGCCGGGCATCACCGGCAGGGTGATCATCGGCACGTCGAGGTCGAGCACGCGACGCACGCCGAGCTCGCCGGTGATGCGCTCCAGGCCGCGCGGCTGCGGTTCCAGCGAAGGCCTCGTCAGGTGCACGATCAGGCGCAGGTACTTGTTCCGCTTCACCGCGGTGTCGCCGAACATCTGGCGGATGTTGAGCACGCCAAGGCCCCGCACTTCGAGCAGATCCTGCAGCAGTTCCGGGCAGGTGCCGTCGAGCACGTCCGGCGCGATCTGGGTGAACTCGGGCGCATCGTCGGCGACCAGGCGGTGGCCGCGGGTGACCAGCTCCAGCGCCAGTTCGCTCTTGCCGGATCCCGCCTCGCCGGTGATCAGCACGCCGATCGAGTAGATCTCCATGAACACGCCGTGCAGCGTCACCCGCGGCGCCAGCGTGCGCGCCAGGTGGTACTGCAGATGGTTGAGCAGCTCGTGCCCGCGCCGCGGCGACACCCACAGCGGCGTATCGCTTTCCTCCGCGGCCAGCCGCAGGTCCTCGGGGCAGGACTGGCTCTTGCTGATCACCAGCGCCAGCGGGCGGAACTGGATGATCTTCTCGATCGTCTCCCAGCGCTGGCGCGAGTCGAGCGCATCGAGCCAGGCCAGCTCCTCCGAGCCGAGGATCTGCACCTTGTTCGGGTAGATGATGTTGAGGTAGCCGGCCAGCGAGGGCCGGCGGGCGACGGTTTCCACCGCCTCCAGCAGACGGTCGGCGCCGCGCTGGCCGGCGACCCAGCGCAGGCCCAGGCGTTCGCGCTGCTGCTCGAACAGGTCGGCGGCGGTGATGCTGGCGTTCATGGGCGTGGATGCGAAAGCGCCCGCCGGGCGGCGGGCGCGGGCGGCGTCAGCCGACGCTGTTGCGCGCGAGGCTCTCTCCGCGATGGTGATCGACGAGCTTCTCCTTGTGCTTGACCAGCATGCGGTCGAGCTTGTCGGTCAGCAGATCGATCGCCGCGTACATGTCCTGCCCGTCGCTGTCGGCGTGCAGGGTGCGGCCGCCGATGTTCACGTTGGCCTCGGCGTGGTGGCGGTTCTTCTCGACCGCGAGCGTCACGCGCACGTCGAAGGCCGGGTCGAAATGGCGCTCCAGACGCTGCATCTTGGTTTCGACGTACTGCCGCAGCGCAGCCGTGATCTCGATCTGCTGGCCGTGGATATCGATACGCATCGCTACCTCCTTCGCGTCGAGTGGATGTAAGCATGGCACGCCGGCCGGGAAGCGCAACCGCCGCTGGCCAGGCCCTACGGGAGAGATAGGGGCGTACAGTGGCAACGCAACCCGCGCAGCAAGGCACGGGCGCGCAGGCGGCGGCGTCGCCGTTCGTCGGCGGGCGCCGCGCGCCTCAGCCCATGCGGACCCGATCCTGCGAGGACGGGATGTTCATCGCCTCGCGGTACTTGGCGACGGTGCGGCGGGCGACCGGAATGCCGGTCGCCTTCAGGCGTTCGGCCAGGCGCGCGTCGGACAGCGGTTTGCGCGGGTTCTCGGTCTCGATGAGACGGCGGATCATCGCCTGGATCGCGGTGCTCGACAGTTCGCCGCCGGTCTCGCTGCTCACGCCGGAGGCGAAGAACGCACGCAGCGGCAGCGTGCCGCGCGGCGTGCGCGCGTACTTGCGCGCGATCGCGCGCGAGACGGTCGACTCGTGCAGGCCGATCTCGGCGGCCACCTCGCGCAGCGTCAGCGGCCGCAGCGCGCTGTCGCCGAACTCGAGGAAGCCGGCCTGCGCCTTGATCAGGCAGCGCACCACCTTCAGCAGCGTCTCGCCGCGCGCTTCCAGGCTCTTCAGCAGCCAGCGCGCTTCCTGCAGCTGGCTCTTGAGGTAGCTGGCGTCGCTGCCGCTGGCGTGGCGCAGCAGGTTCTCGTAGCCGCGATGGATGGTGACGCGCGGGCGCATGTTCTCGGCGAGCGCGCAGCGCCATTGCCCATGCTGGCGCCAGATCACCACGTCCGGCACCACATAGGTGTCGCTGCGGATCGGGCCGATCTGCGAGCCCGGCCGCGGATCGAGCGAGCGCAGCAGGCCGACCGCCGCCTCGACCTCGTCGCGACCGGCCTGCAGCTCGCTGGCCACCCCCTCGGCGCCGATCTTCGGCAGGCGCTCGAGCAGTCCGTCGGTGAGGCGGTAGGCGAGCGCCCGCCCGGGCGTGTCTTCCGGAAGCGTGTCCAGTTGCAACCGCAGGCATTCGCCGAGGTCGCGCGCGCCGACGCCGACCGGATCGAAGCGCTGGATCTGGTGCAGGACGGTGAGGATCTCCTCCGGCTGCGCGGCGAACGCCGCGCCGAGCGTGGCGGCGATCGTCTCCAGCGGTTCGCGCAGATAACCGTCGTCGGACAGCGATTCGATGATCGCCACGCCGATCTGGCGGTCGCGCTCGCTCAGCCGGCTCAGGTGCAACTGCCAGAGCAGATGATCCTGCAGGGTGTCGGCTTCGGCGACCTGTTCGGCCGCCGGCGTGTCCTCGAAATCGCTGCGGCCGCCGCGCTCCTGCCAGGGCTCCTCGGGTTCCCAGTCGGCCTCGCCGTCGGCGGCCGCTTCCGCGGCGGGCTCATCGCCGGATGCCGCGCCGTCGGCGGACGCCGGCGCGTCCATCTCGAGCGTGGATTCGGCCCAGTCCAGCAGCGGGTTGCTCTCCACCGCCGCGACCAGCTCCGCCTCCAGTTCGACCGCCGACAACTGCAGCAGACGGATGGCCTGCCGCAGTTGCGGCGTCATCACGAGCTGCTGTCCGAGGGTGGTCTGCAGGCGGGGCTTCATGCTTCGCGTGACGTCGTTGGCCGTCGCGTGCGCGGGCGGGAACGGGTCCCGGAAGCCCCAGCATTACAGGCGGAAAGTTTCGCCGAGGTAAACGCGCCGGACGTCCGGGTTGGCCAGCAGCGCGTCCGGAGCCCCCTGAGCGAGCACGCTGCCGTCGCTGAGGATATACGCGCGATCGCAGATGCCCAAGGTCTCGCGCACGTTGTGGTCGGTGATCAGCACGCCGATGCCGCGGTTCTTCAGATGCCCGACGATGCGCTGGATCTCGCCCACCGAGATCGGATCCACGCCGGCGAACGGCTCGTCGAGCAGCATCAGCCGCGGCCTGGCGGCCAGCGCGCGCGCGATCTCCACGCGCCGGCGCTCGCCGCCGGAGAGGCTGGCGCCGATCTGGTCGGCGACGTGCGCGACCTGCAGTTCGTCCAGCAGCGATTCGAGTTCGCGCTCGCGGCTCTTGCGGTCCAGGTCCGGACGCAGCTCCAGCACCAGGCGCAGGTTGTCGGCCACGCTCAGCTTGCGGAACACCGACGGTTCCTGCGGCAGATAGCCCACGCCGTGGCGCGCGCGGGTGTACATCGGCTGCGCGGTGATGTCCCGGCCATCGAGCACGATGCGGCCCGCATCCGCCGGCACGAGCCCGACGATCATGTAGAAGCAGGTGGTCTTGCCGGCGCCGTTGGGGCCGAGCAGGCCGACCACCTCGCCGGCATCGAGCGTGAGACCGAAATCGCGGACGATCTGGCGGCCGCGGTACGCCTTGCGCAGACCCTCGACGACCAGCATCAGTCGGCCTTCGCCTGACGGTTCTTCGGCAGGAAGCGCACCTTCACCCGGCTGTTCTCGCTGCCGGCCTGGATCTGGCCGCTGGCCATGTTGTAGACGATGCGCTCGCCGCTGACCGAGCCGTCGGGCTTGCTGAGCGTGGCGTTGCCGATGAACACCACGGTCTCCGATTGCAGGTCGTACTCCACCCGCGAGGAGCGCGCGCTGACCTGTTCGCCGTTGTCGAGCTGCTGCTCCATCTGCACGGGCGCGCCGGTGAGGAACACCTTCTGGATGTCGCCGCCGCCGCGCCGCAGGTCGGCGGTCGCCGCGCTGATGCGCAGGGTGCCCTGCACGATGCGGACGTTGCCCTTGAACAGGCAGGGGCCGCGGTCGTTGCCGACCGCGCAGTCGGTGTGGTTGGCGTCCAGGTCCATCGGCTGGTTGCGGTCCGAGGAACGCGCGAGGGCGTCGCCCGCGAAGGCGGCGAGCAGCAGCGCGGTGAGGCTAGCGGGCAGTGCGTGCATAGCGGGCGGTGACGTCGTGGAGGGTGACGCGCTTGGTGTCGAGGCGGGCCTCGCCACCGCGGCGGCCGGTCAGTATAAGTCCCGGCTGGGTGAGCACGACCTGGCTGCGGGTATCGGCGCGGTCGCGCTCGGGAAAGACGTTGAGCGTCTCGCTTTCCATCCGCAGCGGACGATCCTGCGCGTCGCGGCTGCTGGCGACCACTTCGCCGCGCAGGCGCAGCTCGTCGGCGTCGGCCGACACCCAGCCGGCGCGGGCGCGCACCACCCATGGGGTGTGGGCCGGATCGCGCGGCGGCAGGGTGAACACCGGCGTGGCGATCTGCATGGTCTTGCGCGCGGGGTCGCGTTCCAGCCGCGGCGCGCGCAGCGTGAACGCCTCCTTGCCCTGGCGGTCGAGCACCACCAGTTCGAAATCGTTGAGCACGTAGTCCGGACGCAGGTTCGCGCGCGGCGCGACCGGCGCGACGTCGCGCTGGCGCCACACCGCCCAGCCGCTGAGCAGCGCGCCCAGCAGCAGCGCGACCGACAGCGGCGCGCGCCAGTTCATGCCGAAGGCTCCGGCTCGGCGATCGCCGCCAGCAGCCGTTCGGCGTGGCCCTGCGCGGTCAGCAGCAGGTCGCAGAACTCGCGCACCGCGCCCTCGCCGCCGCGCGCGCGGGTGCGCCAGTGCGCGTGCGGATGCAGCCACGGGTGCGCATTGGCGGGGGCGACCGCGAAGGCGACGTGCCGCATCACGCGCAGATCGGGCAGGTCATCGCCCATGAACGCGGCCTCGTCGAGCGACAGCCCGGCCTCGGCGGCGATCGCGCGCACACAGGCGAGCTTGTCCTTCACGCCGACATGCGCGGGCACGCCGAGTTCGGCGGCGCGGTGCGCGACCACCTCGCCCGCGCGCGCGGTCACGAACGCCACCCGCAGTCCGGCGCGGCGCAACAGCACCAGGCCCTGGCCGTCGGCGACGTGGAACGCCTTCAGCTCGCGGCCGGCATCGTCGAAGAACAGCCGGCCGTCGGTCAGCGTGCCGTCGACGTCGAAGCAGGCCAGGCGCACGCGGCGGGCGCGCTCGCGGACGTCGTCGGGGCAGGGATCGAGATGGTCGCTGAGCACGAGGGGCTTCCGTCGTTGTCGTCGTGAGCATGACCGGCGCGCGGCGAACGGTGCCCGAACGGCGAGGCCGTTCACACCACCCGCGCGCGCAGCAGATCGTGGATGTTCAGCGCGCCGACCACGCGGCGCTCGGCGTCCACCACCAGCAGGCCGCTGATCTTGTGCGTCTCCATCAGCCGCGCCGCTTCCACCGCCAGCGCGTCGGCGCCGATGGTCTTCGGCGCGCGCGTCATCACCTCGGCGATGCGCGTGTTGCGCAGGTCGAGGTTCTCGTCGTCGAGGCTGCGGCGCAGGTCGCCGTCGGTGTACAGGCCGAGCAGGCGGCCGTCGTCGTCGACCACCGCGGTCATGCCGAGCCGCTTGCGGGTCATCTCCACCAGCGCCTCGCTGACGCTGGCGTCCGCCCTCACGCGCGGCACCGCATCGCCCGAATGCATGACGTCGGCGATGTGCAGCAGCAGGCGGCGGCCGAGCGCGCCGGCCGGATGCGAGCGGGCGAAGTCGTCGGCGGTGAAACCGCGCGCCTCCAGCAGCGCCACCGCCAGCGCATCGCCCATCGCCAGCGCGGCGGTGGTGCTGGCGGTCGGCGCCAGCGCCAGCGGACAGGCTTCGGCCGGCACGGTGACGTCGAGGTGCACGTCGGCCTCGCGCGCCAGCGTGGAGCCCGGTCGCCCGGTCATCGCGATCAGCCGGTTGCCCTGGCGCTTCAGCACCGGCAGCAGCATCAGCACCTCGTCGCTCTCGCCGGAATTGGACAGCGCCAGCACGATGTCGGCGTCGGTGACCATGCCGAGATCGCCGTGGCCGGCCTCGCCCGGATGCATGTAGAACGCCGGCGTGCCGGTGGAGGCGAGCGTCGCGGCGATCTTGCGCGCGACGTGGCCGGATTTGCCCATGCCGGTGCAGACCACCCGTCCGCGCGCTTCCAGGATCAGCCGGCAGGCGGCGGTGAACGCGCCGTCGATGCGGGCGGCGACGGCGGCGAGCGCGTCGCGTTCGATCTCGAACACGCGTCGGCCGCTGGCGGCGAGGGCGGCGTCGGACAGGTCGGGCAGGGGGCGGGCGTCCATGGGGTCTCGTGCGGCCGGAGCGGGCGGTCGGCCATTCCGGGCCGAGGGGCTTTCCGTTAGGCTAGCCGGCAATTCTAGCGGCTTCGCGCCGCGCCCTCCGTGGCCGCCGCCGGCGCGGTCACCGTCCCGTCAGTCGAGCCGCCGCACTTGAACGCCGAAACCATCCGCTCCCTGATCGAACAAGGCCTGCCCGGCGCGCGCGTGGACGTGCGCGGCGACGACGGCGTGCACTTCGACGCCGTGGTGATCAGCGAGGCTTTCCGCGGCAAGTTGCCGCTGGCGCGCCACCGTCTGGTCTACGCCACCCTCGGCGAGCTGATGGGCGGGGCGATCCACGCGCTGTCGCTGAAGACGCTGACGCCGGAGGAAGCAGCGGAGCGGGAATCGGGAATCGGCAATCGCTGACGATCACGCCGGTTCACCCAACGCCGTTCTTTCGCTTCTCCATCCCGATCCCGATTCCCGACCATGCAGAAGATCCTCGTCGAAGGCGGCCGCCCCCTGCACGGCGACGTCACCATTTCCGGCGCCAAGAACGCGGTGCTGCCGATCCTGTGCGCGACCTTGCTGGCCGACGCGCCGGTGGCGATCGACAACGTTCCGCGCCTGCACGACGTGTTGACGACGATCAAGCTGCTGCGCGAGCTCGGCGCGCAGGTGGCGTTCGAGAACGGCCATGTCACGGTCGATCCGACCACGGTGCACAGCCAGGTCGCGCCGTACGAACTGGTCAAGACGATGCGCGCCTCGGTGCTGGTGCTGGGCCCGCTGCTCGCCCGCTACGGGCACGCCGAGGTCTCGCTGCCGGGCGGCTGCGCGATCGGTTCGCGGCCGGTCGACCAGCACATCAAGGGCCTGCAGGCGCTGGGCGCCGAGGTCGTGGTCGAGCACGGCTACATCAAGGCCCGCGCCGAGCGGCTGAAGGGCGCGCGCTACGTGTTCGACATGGTCACCGTCACCGGCACCGAGAACGTGCTGATGGCGGCGGTGCTCGCCGAAGGCACCACGCTGCTGGAGAACGCGGCGATGGAGCCGGAGGTGGTCGATCTGGCCGACTGCCTCAACGCGATGGGCGCGCGCATCGAGGGCGCGGGCACCTCGCGCATCACCGTGCATGGCGTCGATGCCCTGCATGCGGCGCGTCATAGCGTGCTGCCGGACCGGATCGAGACCGGCACCTTCCTGGTCGCCGCGGCGATGACCGGCGGCCGCATCACCGCGCACCGCACGCGCGCGGACACGCTCGATGCGGTGCTCGACAAGCTGCGCGAGGCGGGCGCGGACATCGCCGTCGAGGACGACCGCATCACGCTCGACATGCAGGGCCGCCGGCCGCGCGCGGTGAACCTGGTGACCGCGCCCTATCCGGCGTTCCCGACCGACATGCAGGCGCAGTTCATGGCGATGGACGCGATCGCCGACGGCGTGGGCGTGATCAACGAGACCATCTTCGAGAACCGCTTCATGCACGTGCTGGAGCTGCAGCGACTCGGCGCCGACATCCGCATCGACGGCCACATGGCGGTGGTGCGCGGCGTGCCGCAGCTCAGCGGCGCGCCGGTGATGGCGACCGACCTGCGCGCCTCGGCCTCGCTGATCCTCGCCGGTCTGGTGGCCGACGGCGAGACGCTGATCGACCGCATCTACCACCTCGACCGCGGCTACGAGAACATCGAAGCGAAGCTGTCGGCGCTGGGCGCGCAGATCCGCCGCGTGGGGTGAGCCCGTCGGGCGCGTGGTGACGACGGCGGAACGGTTGGCTTCGCCGTCGGCGGTCGCGTTCGTCGTGCCCGGCGCCCGTCGGCAAGCCCCGGGATGGCCGGGCCGGGATCCATCGCCTCTGCAGCGATCGGTGAAAAGCACCTTGGTCCCCGGCGTGCGCCGGGGCGAAGGGGCGGGGTCACGCGGTCACGAGCCGTCTTCCGGGGGAAGCCAGGCGCCGATGCGTGGCGACGGTGACTGCTTCACCCCCTCCCAACCTCCCCCTGCAAAGCAGGGGGAGGAGTGCGAGGCCTAGGGGGGCAACGCGTGCGTGACTGCATCGCGCGTCCGCGCAACGGCGGGCCAAGGCCCGCCCTACTGCCGCGAGGCAGGGGGAGGAGTGCGAGGCGTAGGGGCGACCCGCCATCGCGCGTGTGTGGCGGCGTCGCGCGTCCGCGCAAGCGGCGGGCCAAGGCCCGCCCTACTGCCGCGAGGCAGGGGGAGGAGTGCGAGGCGTAGGGGCGACCCGCCATCGCGCGTGTGTGGCGGCGTCGCGCGTCCGCGCAAGCGGCGGGCCAAGGCCCGCCCTACGGCCTTAGCCTTCCCGATTCCCGATTCCCGATTCCCGATTCCCGATTCCCGATTCCCGATTTCCCGCCTCACCGCACCTGCCTGACCTGCAGCTCCAGCGTCTCGTCCTTGCGCTTCTGCACGATGCGCGCGGGGACCGGCAGGCCCTCGACGATCCACGCGGTGATCTGCTTGTTGCCGTCCTGGTTCACGACCTTGGTCGCGCGCATGGCCTTGCCGTTGACCTGCACGGTCTCGTGTCCGGCGACGCTGTAGGTCATGTGCTTGACGCGGCCGTCCTCCACCATGCGGTAGCGAAGCGGCTTGCCGGCGGCGACGTCGCGCACGAGCGCGAGGTTGATCAGCAGCGCATCGAGATCGCCGGGCTGCAGCTTGATCGGTCCGGCACGGTCGGCCTTGACGTCGCCGCTCCAGGTGGCGACGCCGCGCTCCCAGTCGTAGCTGGCGTTCTTGCGCGATTTCTTCACCAGCACCTGGTTGTTGTCGCTTCCCGACAGCGGTCGCCACTGGCCGTCGCGCTCCTCGAACACGGTGCTCTGGCTCAGATCCGCCAGGGCGTTGCGCACGCTCAGCGTATAGCGCCAGCGGTTGCCCTCCTCCGGGGCGAGGGTCATGCGACCGCTGGCCTGCATGCCCATGTAGTGCGCGGTGTAGTCGGCGGTGAACGGCTTCAGCGCCCAGGCCGGGGCGGCCAGCAGGCAGAGCGCGAGCAGGGCGACCAGGGCGGTGAATCGGCGTGTGCGCATCAGGGGGCTCCCGTGTATTCGATCAGGCGCAGGTCGTAGCTGTCCTCGCCATCCTCGCGCTGCAGGATGCGGATCGGCGTGGGCACGCCCTGCGCGACCCAGATCGTGGTGTCATCGCCGCCAGCGCGCACCCGGTCCACGCGCAGCGCGCTGAACTCGAGATCGCCCGCGGCGACCGCTTCCGGTTCGACGGCGACCGCGTACTCGTGGTCGCGCACGCGGCCGTCGTCGACGAAGCGGTAGCGCAGGGTAGCGCCCGGCGCGGCGTCGCGGATGACTGCCAGATTGATGAGCAGGCCGCTCATGTCGCCCGGTCGGAGCGGGATCGGGCGCGTTCGCGTCTTCTTCACGTCGCCGCTCCAGCGCGCGATGCCGCGGGCCCAGTCGTACACGCCGACGGTCTGCCGGCGCGAGAACAGCATGCGCCGCACCGTGCTCTGCGAGACCGGGACATAGCGGCCGTCGATCGCGTCGAACACGGTGCTCTGCTCGGCACGCAGGCCGGCCAGGCCGATCAGCCCCTTGCCGTCCATGACCAGATCGACCCGCCAGCGCGCAGCGTCGGTCCGCGTGAGGCGCAGCGTGGCTTGGCCCAGCTCGCGCCCGCCGCGGAACACCTGGTAGTGCGCCACGAACGGTTCCAGCGCACCGGCGAGCGCGGTGACCGGCGCGAGCAGCACGAGCAGGGCGGCGAGAGCGATCAGGCGGGGCATGGCGAAAGCAGGTCGTCCTGTCCGAGGCGAAGCGGCCGGGTCAGCGGCGCGCCGTCCACATATACGGTCCGATCGTGGAAACGCACACGCCCGGCTGCGATCCAGTTCAGCGTCTGGATCAGGAGGGGATGCTCGCGCGCGAGCACGCGCGCCGCGAGCGCGGCCTCGTCGTCGCCCGGCAGGACCGGCACGCGCGCCTGCGCGATCACCGGTCCGCCGTCCAGCTCCGCGGTGACGAAGTGCACGCTGGCGCCGTGCTCGGACACGCCGGCGGCGAGCGCCTGCCGGTGCGTGTGCAGTCCCTTGAATGCCGGCAGCAGCGAGGGATGGATGTTGATGAGGCGTCCGGCGCGCGGCGTCACCACCGCTTCGCCGAGCAGGCGCATGTAGCCCGCGCAGACCACCAGATCCGGCCGCGCCGCATCGACGGCATCGAACAGCGCACGATCGAACGCGATCCGCGTGGGGTGCTCGCGCGGCGAAGCGGCCCACGCCGGCACGCCGGCCGCGCGCGCGCGCTCGAGCGCGGCCGCCGCCGGCCGGTCGGAGAACACCCCGACCACGCGCGCCGGCAGCGTGCCGTGCGCGATCGCATCGAGGATCGCCTGCAGGTTGCTGCCGCGTCCGGAGGCGAGCACGGCGATGCGCAGTTCAGCCATCGCGCGCCTCCTGGCGTTCGCGGCCCAGCCACGGCCACAGCGCCAGCGCGCCGAGCGCCGCCAGCAGCATGTCCTTGTGCGCGTCCCAGATGTCGCCCTGCTGGCCGTTGTAGGCCTCCGCCTGTTCCGGCGAGAGCGCCAACGCCACGCCCCATTCGGCCCATTCGTAGACCAGCCCGCTGGCCATGATCAGCAGCACCGCGAGCGCGAACGCCTGGCGCGCGTTCAACGGCCAGCGCTGGCGCAGGTGGTGGCAGAGCAGGGGCATGAAGGTCAGGCCGTAGAGGATGTGGATGAAGCGGTCGAAGTGGTTGCGCCGCCAGCCGAACGCGCTCGTCGGCGACCAGTCGAACAAGGCCTGGAACCAGGCGTCGTAGGGCACGTTGGAGTACAGCCAGCGCGCGCCGATCGAATGGATGGCGATGAACGCGCACACCAGCGCGAAGTCGGAATCGCGGGTGGGCCAGCGCCGCGCGTGCGCCCCCAGCCACGACAGGCCGACCACGGCCAGCGAACCGTGCAGCGCCTGTTCGAGCGGCCACAGCGGCCGCCACCAGGTGGCCGCGAACACGGCGAGCGTCAGCGCCAGCGTCACCCGCTGCGCGCGGCGAAGCGTCATGGCCTCAGCCGATCCGCACCCGCTCGCCGTCGCCGGCGGCCACCACCTGGCCGATCGCGCGATGCGGCAGGCCGAGGCGTTCGAGATCGGCGGACACCGCCGGCACGTCGCCCGGCGCCAGCACCAGCACGAAGCCGACGCCGCAGTTGAACGTGCGCCACATCTCCGCCATCGGCACGTTGCCCTCGCGCTGCAGCCAGTCGAACACCGGCGGCAGCGCGAGCGTGGTGGCGTCGATGTCGAGGCCGAGGCCTTCCGGGATCACACGGATGATGTTCTCGCTCAGGCCGCCGCCGGTGATGTGCGCCATCGCGTGGATGTCGTGGCGGCCGAGCAGTTCCAGCACCGGCTTCACGTACAGCCGGGTCGGTTCCATCAGCGCGTCGATCAGCCGCACGCCGCCGAGGTCGAGCTCGGCCGGGCGGCCGGCGCGGTCGTAGATCCTGCGGATCAGCGAATAGCCGTTGGAATGCGGCCCGCTGGAGGCGATGCCGAGCAGCACGTCGCCGTTCCGCACTTTCGAGCCGTCGAGCAGCTTCGATTTCTCCACCGCCGCCACGCAGAAGCCCGCGAGGTCGTACTCGCCCGGCGGGTACATGTCGGGCATCTCGGCGGTCTCGCCGCCGATCAGCGCGCAGCCGGACAGCTCGCAGCCGCGCGCGATGCCGCCGACCACGGCGACCGTGGTGTCGACGTCGAGCTTGCCGGTGGCGAAGTAGTCGAGGAAGAACAGCGGCTCGGCGCCCTGCACCAGCACGTCGTTGACGCACATCGCCACCAGGTCGATGCCGATGGTGTCGTGGCGGTTCAGTTGCTGGGCCAGCTTGAGCTTGGTGCCGACCCCGTCGGTGCCGGACACCAGCACCGGCTCCTTGTACTTGCCGGACAGGTCGAACAGGGCGCCGAAGCCGCCGAGGCCGCCCATCACCTCGGGCCGGAAGCTGCGCTTCACCAGCGGTTTGATGCGTTCGACGACTTCGTTGCCCGCGTCGATGTCGACGCCGGCATCGCGGTAGGTGAGCGGAGTGGTCATTGCCAGGCCAGGTGCGGCGAAGGCGGCGATTCTACCAAGCGCGCCCGCCGCGGCCGGGGCCGAATGGACGGGCCCGGCCCGCTGCGGCACCATTCCGGGCGGTTTTCCCGTTCGGAACGACGATGCCCCGGGCCTTGCGCGCACTTCCGCTGCTGTCCCTCCTGTTCCTGTGCCTGACCGCGGGCGCCGCGTTCGCCCAGCGCGTGGAGGGCGAACGGGCGCGCGCCGAAGGGCCGTACGCGGCGGAGATCGCGGTCAACGGCCAGGGCGAGGGCGAGCGCAACACCGCCTTCGCGCGCGGGCTGGCGCAGGTGCTGGCCAAGCTGTCGGGCGATCCGGCGGTGAACTCGCGCCCCGGCGTCGGCCAGGAACTGCGCCGCGCCCGCGAGTACGTCGAAGGCTACGACTACCGCCAGGACCAGGGGCGCTCCCCGAGCGGCGCGCCGACCTTCCGCACCACGCTGGTGATCCGCTACGACCAGGAGAAGGTGGACGAGGTGGCGGCCGTGCTGGGCCTGCCGATCTGGCCGCAGCCGCGGCCCAAGCCGGTGCTGTGGCTGGCGATCGACGACGGCCGCGGTCCGCGGCTGGTCGGGCTGGGGCAGGTGAATGCGGCGCGCGCGGCGCTGGATCGCGCGGTCGAGCGCGGCTACAAGCTCGGCCTGCCGGCCGGCAACGCCGCCGAGCAGGCGCTGGTGGGCGCGATCTGGCGCGGCGACACCGCGGCGGTGGCGCGCGTGTCCGCCCGCTACAGCCCGCCCATGCAACTGATCGGCAAGCTCTACCGCGATCAGGGCGGCTGGACCGGCGAGTGGATCTTCGTCGACAACGGCAAGGTGCTGAACCGCTGGAAGGTGAGCAAGCCCGACGCGCGCCAGGCGATGGCGGCCGGCGCCGACGGCGCCGCCGACGCGCTGGTCAAGCGGTACGCCAAGCGCGGCGCGATCGGCGAGCCGGGGGTCTACCGCATCCGCTTCACCGGCCTGCAGAGCGCGGAAGACTACATGCGGCTGTCGGCCTATCTGCAGAAGCTGGCCGTGGTCCGCCGCATCGCCCCGCTGCGCGCCACGCCGGAGGCGCTGGAGCTCGAACTGGAGCTGGTCAGCGGCCTGCCGGGCTTCCGCCGCGCGGTCGACGACGACGGCGTGATCGAAGCGCTCGACCCCGCCGACCCCGCCGGGGCGACCGGCGGCGTCCCGACCTACCGCGTGCGCTGACCGCTTCCGGAGCCCGACATGGACGCAAGCGCTTCCCTGCGCGAGATCGCGACCTTCCTGCGCCGCCTGCAGTGGACGCTGGTGGCGCTGGCGGTGATCTGGCTGCTGTGGCTGCTGACGCCGGTGCTGACGCCGTTCGCGCTGTCGGCGCTGCTCGGCTGGCTGGGCGATCCGCTGGTGGACCGGCTCGAACGCGCCGGCCGCTCGCGCAACACCGCGGTGGCGCTGGTGTTCTCGGTGATGATCCTGGCGATGGCTCTGGTGCTGGTGCTGCTGGTGCCGATGATCGAGCGGCAGGTGGTGACGCTGGTCGACTCGCTGCCGAGCTACCGGGACTGGTTCGTCCGCACCGCGCTGCCCTGGGTGGAGGCGCGCACCGGGCTGGAGCTCACCAGTTGGCTCGACCTCAACCGGCTGATCGAGCTGGTGCGCGAGCACTGGGAGCGCGCCGGCGGCATCGCGGCCACGGTGCTCGGGTACGTCTCGCGCTCGGGCTTCGCCTTGCTGGGGTGGCTGGCGAACCTGGTGCTGATTCCGGTGCTGACGTTCTTCTTCCTGCGCGACTGGGACGCGCTGGTGGCGCGGGTCGCCTCGCTGGTGCCGCGCAGCCACATCGACGCGGTCACGCGGCTGGCGCGCGAATCGAGCGAGGTGCTCAGCGGTTTCCTGCGCGGCCAGTTCCTGGTGATGATCATCCTCGGCGTGTTCTACGGCGCCGGTCTGTGGCTGGTGGGGCTGGACCTCGGCCTGCTGATCGGGCTGATCGCCGGTCTGCTCACCTTCATTCCGTACCTCGGTCCGGCCAGCGGGATCGTGCTGGGCGCGATCGCGGCGCTGGTGCAGTACGGCGACTGGCAGCATCTGGCCGGCGTCGGCGTGGTGTTCGGCATCGGCCAGATCATCGAGAGCTACTGGCTCACGCCGAAGCTGGTCGGCGACCGCATCGGCCTGCATCCGATGGCGGTGATCTTCGCCGTGCTGGCCGGCGGGCACCTGTTCGGCTTCCTCGGCATGCTGCTGGCTCTGCCGGTGGCGGCGGTGGTGAACGTGCTGCTGCGCTATCTGGAGGAGCGCTACACCCACAGCCTGCTCTACACCGGCCCGCAGCCGGCGCCGCAGATCTACACCGGCCACGACGACGCGCCGGGCGACGACCGCTGAGCCGACCGTGTCGCGTTCCGGAGACGACCCGAGCCTGCGCGCCTCCCCGCAGATGCCGCTGGCGCTGCGGTTTCCGCCCGATCAGCGGCTGGAGACCTGGGTGGCGCCGCCGCCCGGCGCCGCCGCGCTGGTGCGCGCCGCCGCACGCGGCCAGCGCGGCGACTGGCTCTACCTGACCGGACCCGCCGGCACCGGCAAGACGCACGTGCTGCTGGCCGCCTGCGCCGAGGCGGAAGCGGCGGGGCGGCGCGCGGCCTATCTGCCGCTGGCGGTGGCGCGCGGCCGGCTGGCGCACGCGCTGGCCGCGCTCGAGGGGCACGATCTGCTCGCCCTCGACGGCATCGAGGCGATCGCCGGCCAGCGCGAGGACGAAGTGGCGCTGTTCGACGCCCACAACCGCGCGCGCGCGGCCGGGACGACGGTGCTGTACGCCGCGCGCGACATCCCCGAGGCGCTCGGCCTGACGCTGCCCGATCTGCGCTCGCGGCTGGGGCAGTGCGTGCGGATTCCGCTTGCGCCGCTGGACGAGGCCGGCCGCCGCGAGGTGCTGCGCCAGCGCGCGCAGCGGCGCGGGCTGGTGCTGGAGGAGGCCGCGCTCGACTGGCTGCTGCGCCGCGTGGAACGCGACCTCGGCAGCCTCACCGCGCTGCTCGACCGCCTCGACCGCGCCTCGCTCGCCGCGCAGCGCCGCATCACCGTGCCGTTCCTGCGGCAGACGCTCGGCCTGTAAGCGCGGCTTCAGCCGCGATCGGGGTGCTCGGCGGGCGTTCGGGTCGCGGCAGCCGCCAAGGTTTCGATCCGTGTGTATCCGTGGAAATCCGTGGCTGATGGCCCTGCGCCCGCCGGCGTCAGGCCATCTCCGCGCGCAACGCGCGATCCAGCGCCGCCAGCCGTTCCGGGGTGCCGACGTCGGTCCAGCGGCCGCGATGGTGCTCGCCGCTCACCGCGCCGCGCGCCATCGCGGCAGTGAGCAGCGGGGCGAGCTTGAAGCGCGGCGGCGTTTCGTCCGCGCCCGGCGCGTCGCCGATCACCGTGCGCCAGTCGCGCAACAGGTCCGGGCGGTAGACGCCGATGCCGGCGAAGGTCAGGCGCGCTTCGCCGTCGGCATGCACGCGGCCGTGGCCGTCGAGGGCGAAATCGCCGCGCGGGTGGTGGTCGGGATTGTCGACCAGCACCAGGTGCGCTTCGCCGCGCGGCTCGCACGGCAGGCGGGCGAAATCGTGATCGGTCCAGATGTCGCCGTTGACCGCGAGGAAGGGCGCATCGCCCAGCAGCGGCAGCGCGTTGTGCATGCCGCCGCCGGTCTCCAGCGGCACCGGGCCTTCGTGCAGGAAATGCAGGCGCAGGCCCCAGCGGCGGCCATCGCCGAGCGCGGCCGGGAACTGCTCGGCCAGCCACGAGGTGTTGATGACCACCTCGCGCACGCCGAGCGCGGCCAGCTTCTCCAGATGCCAGACGATCAGCGGCTTGCCGCCGGCCTCGAGCAACGGCTTGGGCGTGCGCTCGGTGAGCGGCCGCATGCGCTCGCCGAGGCCGGCGGCGAACACCAGCGCCTTCATGCGATGGCGGCCATCGCCGGGCGCACGCGGCGCTCGATCAGCGCAGCCAGCGGCGCCAGTTCGGAATAGCGCGGCAGCACCGCCTCGAGGTAGGCGAAGAAGCGCGGCACGTCGGTCAGGTACTTCGGCTTGCCGTCGCGATGGCACAGCCGCGCGAAGATGCCGATCACCTTCAGGTGGCGCTGCACGCCGATCCAGTCGGCGTCGCGGCGGAAGCGCGCGCGCTCCGGCACCGGCAGGCCGGCCGCCTGCGCGCGGGCGTGGTAGCGGTCGAGCCATTCGTCCACGCGCGCTTCGGGCCAGCTCAGGAACGCATCCTTGAACAGGCAGATCGGGTCGTAGGCGAGCGGGCCGCAGACCGCGTCCTGGAAGTCGAGCACGGCGGGGCCGTCGTCGGCCGGCATCAGGTTGCGCGGCATGAAGTCGCGGTGCACCAGCACGCGCGGCTGCGCCAGCGCGGCGTCGATCAGGCGGCGATAGACGAGATCGAGCGTCTCCTGCGCCTCGCAGTCGAGCGACAGTCCGAGATGGCGGCCGAGGAACCACTCGTCGAACAGGCGCAGCTCGCGCGCCAGCAGCGCCTCGTCGTAGGCGGGCAGGTCGGCGGGACAGGCGATCGTCTGCAGCTTCAGCAACTGGCCGACGGCGGCATCCAGCAGCGCGTCGGCGTTGCGCTCGTCGAGCACGTGCAGGTAGGTCCGCGTGCCGAGATCCTCCAGCAGCAGGAAGCCGGCCTCGACGTCCTGCGCCAGCACGCGCGGCACGCGCACGCCGCCGCCCAGCAGCAATTCGCGGATGCGCAGCCAGGGGCGCACGTCCTCCTTGTCCGGCGGCGAATCCATCACGATCACCGGCTGCGCGGCGCCGGTGCCGCGCCAGTAGCTGCGGAAACCGGCATCGGCGGAGGCGCGTTCGAGCTGCAACTGCATGGCGCCGGTGGCGCGGCGGGCCCAGGTCAGGCGCGCCTCGGCGCGCGCGTCGGAAGAAGCGGTTTCGGCGGGCATGCGGAGCGGGCGCGGTCGGTGAAGGCGCACAGCGTAGCGGCTCGGCGCGGGCGGCGGAAACGTGCGACGCCCGCCGCCGCCCCTCACGCGGCGGCGTGCAGCGGCTCGCGCAGCGGCGGGGCGCCGAACCAGTGCAGGTCGGCCGCCAGCGCCGCCACTTCGCCGACGAACAGCAGCGCGGGCGAGCCGACGCCATGCGCCCGCGCCAAGGTTGGCAACGCATCGAGCGTGCCCAGCACGACGCGCTGGGTCGGGTGCGAGCCGTTCTCCACCAGGGCGGCGGGCGTGTCCGGCGCGCGCCCGTGCGCGATCAGCCGCTCGCGAATGCGCGGCAACTCGGCCACGCCCATGTAGAACGCCAGCGTCTGCCGTCCGGCCGCCAGCGTCGCCCAGTCCAGCGTGTCCGCGGCCTGGCAGTGCGCGGTCACCAATCGCACCGACTGCGCGTGCCCGCGGTGGGTGAGCGGGATGCCCGCGTACGCGGCGCACGCGAGCGCCGCGGTGATGCCGGGCACGACCTCGTAGGACACCCCGTGCGCACGCAGGAACTCCAACTCCTCGCCGCCGCGGCCGAACACGAACGGGTCGCCCCCCTTCAGCCGCACCACGAAGCGGCCGGCACGCGCGTGCTCCAGCATCAGCGCATGGATGCGGGCCTGGGGGACGTGGTGGCGACCGGCCTGCTTGCCGACCTCGATGCGCTCGGCGTCGCGACGCGCCAGCGCCAGCACTTCGGCGCTGGCCAGCCGGTCGTGCAGGATCACGTCGGCCCGGTTCAGCAGGCGCAGCGCGCGCAGCGTCAGCAGGCCCGGATCGCCGGGCCCGGCGCCCACCAGCGCGACATGGCCGCGACGCTCCGGCTTCGCCCGCGCGATGGCCGCATCGAACGCGCGCTCGGCGCCGTCGCGGTCGCCGCGCGCCAGCAACTGCGGCAGCTCGCCCGCGAGCAGCGCATCGAGGAAGCGCCGGCGTGCGCGGGTGTCCGGAAACGCCGCACGCAAGCGCGCGCGGTGGCGCGCGAGCAGTGCGGCCAGCTCGCCGAGCGTGGGGTCGAGCTCGCGTTCCAGCCGCTCGCGCAGCGCGCGCGCCAGCATCGGCGCGGCGCCGCCGCTGGAGACGGCGACCTGCAACGGCCCGCGGCGCACGCGCGCCGGCACGTGGAAGGCGGAGATGTCGACGTCGTCCACCACGTTGACCCAGAGGCGGCGGGCCTCGGCCGCCGCGGCGACCGCGCGGTTGATCGCTGGCGAGTCGGTCGCGGCGATCACCAGCCACGCGCCGTCCAGCCACGACGGCGCGAAGCGTCCGGGTGCATGCTCGATCGCGCCCTGCGCCGCCCACGCCGCGAGCGTCGGTTCCAGCGCCGGCGCGCCCACGCGCACGCGCGCGCCGGCCTCGCGCAGCGCCTCCACCTTGCGCCGCGCCACCGCGCCGCCGCCCACCACCAGCACGCGGCGGCCGCGCAGATCGACGAACAGCGGAAACAGCGGAGCGGTCATGGGCGCGGCATCGTTGCGTCGAAGCCCACCCTAGCGTTGCGCGCGTGCGCTCGGAAATGAGCGTGGGATGTGGCCTCATGCCGCTTTCCGCATGAACGTTCCGGAGCCCGTCATGACCCGTCCGCTGCGCTGTCCGCGCGTGAGCCGTCGCCAGCTTCCGCCCACGCCGCCGCCGCCCCCACGCCTATGACCCTGACCCAGCTCCGCTACTTCGTCGCCATCGCCGACGCCGGTTTCAACATCACCCAGGCCGCCGAGCGCGTGCACGCCACGCAGCCCGGCCTGTCCAAGCAGCTCAAGCAGCTCGAGGACGAGCTCGGGTTCCTGCTGTTCGTGCGCCGCGGCCGCAGCCTGGAAGGACTGACGCCGGCCGGCGCCGACGTGCTCGCGCACGCGCGCCGCCTGCTCGCCGAGGCCGCCAACATCCGCGCCTACGCCGCCAATCACCGCCGCGACGCGCACGGCCGGCTGCTGATCGCCACCACCCACACCCAGGCGCGGTTCGTGCTGCCGCCCGCGGTCGCCGCGGTGCGCCGCGCCTATCCCGAGGTGAGCGTGCACCTGCAGCCGAGCGCCGAGGCCGACGTGCTGGAGGCGCTCACGCGCGGCGATGCCGATCTGGCCCTGATCAGCACCAGCGGCGACGTGCCGGCCGGCGGCCTGGCGGTGCCGCTGTTTCGCTGGCGGCGCGTGGTGCTGGTGCCGCGCGGGCATGCGCTGGCGACGCGCGCGCAGGCGCCGACGCTGGCGCAGCTCGGCGCCTGGCCGCTGGTGAGCTACGAATCGTCGGTGCGGCCGGATTCGTCGCTGCGCCGCGCGTTCGCCGCCGAGGGCGTCGAACCGCGCATCGCCATGACCGCGCGCGACGCCGACCTGATCCGCACCTACGTGCGCACCGGCCTCGGCGTGGGCGTGCTGGCGGAGATGGCGATCCGCGACGACGACGAGACGCTGGTGGCGCTGCCGGCGCCGGAGTCGCTGCCCGAATGCGTGAGCTGGGCGGTGCTGCCGCGCGAACGGGTGCTGCGCGACTACACGCTCGACCTGCTGCTGGCGCTGGCCCCGCAGCTCGACCGCCACGACCTGCGCCGCGCCGCCGCCGGCCACGCCGAGCCGACCTGGCCCGAAGCGCCGCGGTGGGGCCTGCGGCGCTAGCTGTGATGTTTCAAGAGGTTGTTCCCCTCTGACCGGAGGGCGAAGCTGATGTCGCCAAACACCCAGCTCCCATCCGCGAGGGGAACAACCATGCACAAGAATGCGCGCCTGACCGCGAAGGG
>NZ_VOHJ01000025.1 GCF_007923255.1 Vulcaniibacterium thermophilum
GCGCGCGATCGCCGCGGCGGGCGCGCTGGTCGCGGCCGGCCTGCTGGCGACGGCGGCGCAGCAGTGGCTCGACGCGCGCGCCCTGCGGCGCGAGGGCGCCGCGCTCGCGGCGCAGGCCGAGGCGAAACGGCAGGAGCTTGCGGCCATCGACGCGCGCTACAAGGCGGTCGGGGCCGACGCGCAGGGCGTGCGCGACGCGCTGGCCGCGTTCGATGCGCTGATCGCGCCCGCGCCGTCGCTGCGCGAGGGGCTGACGCTTGCGAGCCTCGGCTTCCAGGCAAGTCCGGCCTACGTGCTGGAGCGCCTGCACTGGCGGTTCGCCGACGCGCAACCGGTCGCCGCCGCGACCGGCGACGGCGATGCGGCGGTCTGCCCGCCTCCGCCCGAGCCGGCCGCCACGGACGCTGCGGATGCGGGCGCCTTGCGCGCCGGCATCGCGCTGGAGGGCATGCTCGCGGCCGAACTCGCGCTGCGCGCGGCGGTGGACGCGCGGCGCCGCTTCGAGGCGGCGTATGCCGGTCGCGACGCGGTGCGGCTGACCACGCCGAAGCCGCCGATCGACGCCAGCGGCGGCGGCGTGATCCGCGGCGGCGGCGAGACGCAGGCCGACGAGCGCCGCTTCGCCTACTGCCTCGTCTGGGAGGGCCGGCCATGAGCGGCGCACGTCTTCTGCTGCGGCGCGAGCACCTGCCGCTGATCCGCACGCCGCTGCTGCTCGCGCTCGCTGCGGTGCTGGTGGCCGGCGCGCTCGCCGGCATCGCGCGCGCCTTCGCCGTCCGCGCGCAGGCGGCGCACGCGCAGGCGGCGCAGGCGCTGGCGGGTGCCGAGGCCGAACTGGCGCAGTCGCGCCAGTCGCACGACGAACTGGAGCGCAACCTGCGCCGCTACGCCGAGCTGCGGCGCACCGGCTTCGTCGGCGAGGGCGACCGCATCGGCTGGACCGAGGCGCTGCTCGCGCAGCAGCGCGCGCTGGGGCTGCCGCCGGTGCGGTTCGAACTCGCGCCCCAGCGCGCGATCGGCGTCGGCGCCGCGCCGGTCGTGGACGGCATCGAACCCGACGCGGCGGCGCCCGGTCCGCAGGCGCACGATCTGCGCTTCTCGCTCGCCGGCATCCACGAGGACGAACTGCTGGCGCTGGTGGACGGGTTGCAGGCGCGCGGCATCGGCCATTTCCGCGTCGAGGACTGCGAGCTCCGCCGCGGCAGCGGGATGGGGCTGGATGCCGACTGCACGCTGCGCTGGATCACCTGGCGTCCGGCGGCGACGGCGGTGGCCGCGGAGGGCGCGCCATGACGCGCGCGTCGCTGCTCGTGCTGCTGGCGCTGGCGGATGCCGCGCACGCGGCAACGCCCTTGGGCCGGCTGTTCTACACGCCCGAACAGCGGCAGGCGCTCGCCGCCGCACGCGCGGGCGGCGCCAAGGCGACGGCGGATGCGCCCACCGCAGCGACGCCCGCTCCGGCCGCGCCGCGCGTGCTCGCGCTCACCGGCATCGTCGAGCGCCCCGGCCAGGCCAGCGTGGCGTGGATCAACGGCCAGCCGGTGGAGGACGGCGCGACGCTGCACGGCTACCGCGTGCGCATCGCCCCGCGCGGCGTGCGCCTGGTGCCCGCCCGCGGCGCCGCCCGGACGCTCGCGGTGGGGCAGACGCTCGATCTGGACGCCGGCACCGTGCGCGATCGGCTCGAGCCCGGCGCGGTCAGCGTGGAGGATGCGCGATGAGACGACAACGCGGCATGGCGATGCTGGCGGTGGTGATCCTGATCGTGGTCGCGCTGGCCGGGCTGCTGATCTACGACGCCCTGCGCGACAACCCGCGCATGGCGAGCCAGACGCGTGCCGCACCGCAACTGGCCGAAGCGCGCGAGGCGCTGATCGGCCACGCCAAGGCGGAGTGGTGCCGGCTGCAGACGGGCACGGTGGCCGACCACCTGCCCTGTCCCGACACCGGCACGTCCGAAGGCCAGGCCGCCGCGACCTGCGCCGGCACCGTGCGCGGCCGGCTGCCGTGGCGCACGCTCGGCCTGCCGCCGGTCCGCGACGCCGCCGGCGAATGCCTGTGGTACGAACGCGGGCCCGGCGGCGCGCGCGTGATCGCCCCGGGCGCGGCGCAGGGCGCTCAGGTGCGCGATGCCGCGGCCGGCGCGCCGGTGTGCGGCGGCAACTACGACCCGGCGCAGTACGTCGAAGGCGGCAACGACATCGCACTCGCCATCGCCGCCGCCGATCTCGCGCCGCCGAGCGGCTGCGCGCCGCCCGCACCGCCGCCGCCTCCGCCGCCGCCGTCCTCCAACCCGAGCTGCGTTTCGGCCGCGAACACCCTGCTCTCGAAGGTGTCCGGCAACAGCAACCTGTGCCGCCAGGGCGGCAACCGGGTGGCGCCGGAATGCACCGGCGCCGCCAACCAGATCGCGATCAACAACTGCGGCTGCCGGCCGGCCGCGGATGCGTTCGTCAATCCGCCCTGTCTCAACAACCTCAACCCGCCGCAGTGCCAGGCGGCGATCGCCAGCCTGCAGGGCTGCGGCTGAGGAGGCGACCATGAAACGCACGGCACGCGGTTTCTCGCTGGTGGAAATGGCGGTGGTGCTGGTGATCTTCGGCCTGCTGCTGAGCGGGCTGATGATGACCCTCACCGCGCAGCAGGCCTCGCAGCGCGCACAGGAGACGCGCCGGCTGCTGACGCAGGCGAAGGAGGCGCTGATCGGCTACGCCACCATCAACGGCCGCCTGCCCTGCCCGGCCGATCCCGCCCTCGCCAGCGGCGCGGCCGGCGCCGGCGCCGAGCGCGCGCCGACCGCGACCGGCTGCACCGGCGGACAATCGGGCGTGCTGCCGTGGGCCACGCTCGGGCTGCCCGAACACGACGCCTGGGCGCGGCGCATCACCTACCGCGTCAGCGCGCTGCATTCGCGCACGGTCGATCCGGCGCGCGCGGCCAGCCAGTACGGCTGCGCCACACCGCCGGCGACCGCGCCCGCGCAATCGGCGTTCGCGCTGTGCTCGCCCGGCGATGCCAGCGTGCGCGTCGCCGCCGCCGGCGCGACGCTGGCGGGCGCGGTGCCGGCGGTGCTGGTCTCGCACGGCGGCAACGGCTTCGGCGCCTCGCTTCCGGCCGGCACGGCGATGGCGGCCAGCGGCGACGCCGACGAGATCGCCAATCACGACGGCGATGCGGTGTTCGTCGATCGCACCCCGAGCGACACCTACGACGATCTCACCGACTGGGTCGCCTCGCCGGTGCTGATGAACCGGATGGTGCAGAGCGGGCGGCTGCCGTGAACGCCCTGCAGCCGCGCGAATCCCGGCGGCGTCGCCTGTGGCGGCGCGGGCTGGTCGCGGCCGGCGCGCTGCTCGTCGGCGGCGGCTACGCGCTGCTGTCGGTGCCCGCCGAGGCGATCCACACGGTGGCGGTGCAGCGCGCGTTCGCCGGGCTGGCGCTCGTGTTCGCCGGCGTCCTGGTCGCGGCCGCGAGCCGCCTGTGGCGCTGAGGAGGGGCGATGGACGATGCCGACGCGATCGAGGTGCTGCTGGTCGAGGACGACCCCGTGCTCGCGGAGCTGTTGCGCGCGCAGATCGCCGAGGCCGGGCACCGTGGCGCGCACGCGGGCGACCGCGAGAGCGCGCTGGCCGCGCTGCGCGGCAACGAGGCGATCGGCATCGCGCTGGTCGACCTCGGCCTGCCGCCGCATCCGAACGAGATCCGCGAAGGCGTGCGGCTGATCGAGCAGGCGTTGCTGGAACGGCCCGCGCTGAAGATCCTCGTGCTCACCGGCCAGGACCAGCAGGCCGCCGCGTTCGCCGCCGTGCGCGCGGGCGCGTTCGATTTCATCGCCAAACCGGCGCCGGCCGCGCGCATCCTCGCGGCGATCGAGCGCGCGCGGCTGTTCCTGGCCAACGAACGGGCGCTGCGCGCGCAGGGCGAAGCGCGCATCACCATCGCCGCACGGCTGAAGGACGGCCTGAAGGAAGCCGGCGAGAGCGCGGAGGAACGCCTGCTGCGGCAGGTGCTCAACGACACCGGCTACAACGTCGCCGAGGCCGCGCGGCGGCTCGGGCTGCCGCGCGAGAACCTCTACTACTTCCTGAAGAAGTACGGCATCCAGCGCAATGCTTGAACTGCTCGCGCTCGTCCTGGTCGTCGCCGGCGCCGCGCTCGCGGCCGCGCTGGCGGTGCTGCGGCGGCAGGCGCAGCGTCATGCGCGGCTGGCGGAGGCGCTGATCGCGCAACGGCCGCGCGTCGGCGCCGATCCGCTGGCGTGGTTCGAGGCCGCGCGGCCGATGCTCGAGGCGGCCGGCGTGCGCGGCCTGCGGTATCGCGGCCGCTGGTTCGCAAGCCCGGTCGAGGGCGGCTGGGGGACGGAAGCGGGCGAACCGCGCGTGCGTCGCTTCGGCGCCGGCGAGATGGCGCTGGAGGTCGCGCTGTTCCTGCGTCCCGCGCGCGGCGAGCGCCGCCTGCTGCGCGCGATGCCGCTGGCGGTGTTCGACCTGCTGCTGGAGCAGGCGTTGCTCGGCAAGTCGGAAGCGATCGCCGCCGCGCTCGCGCGCCAGGCGGAACTGACGCTGTACCTGCAGCACGACATGAAGAACCTGGCGCAGTGGCTGCTGCTGCTGGCCGACCAGTTCGAGGATGCGCCGGACGAGCGCCTGCCCGCCCGCGCCGCGCACCTGCGCCAGCAGGCGCCGCTGCTGCGTCGGCGCGCGGAACGGCTGGTGGATCTGATGGCGCGGCGGGCGCCGGTCGACGCGCCGGAAAGCGACGTCGAACTGGCCGGCGAGGCGCGCGTGTTCGCCACCTTCCACGGCGTGGAACTGGCGACCGCGGGCGATCCGGGCCGCACGCGGCTGGATCGCTCGCACCTGGAGCGCATCCTCGACAACCTGTTCGCCAACTTCGCCGCCAGCCCCGGAACGCCGCCGGTGACGCTGCGCGTCGAACGCGCGGCCGACCGGCTGTCGGCGGTGTTCCGCCAGCCCGCCGAGCTGGCCATTCCGCCCGAGCGCATCTTCGAGCCGCTCGCCAGCGGCCGCGCGCAGGGCACGGGCCTGGGCCTGTACCAGGCCCGGCTGGCCGCGCTGGCGCTCGGCGGCGATCTGCAGGCGCAGCCCACGGCGGACGGCCTGGAGTTCGTCCTCGCCCTGCCGACCCCGTAAACATTCTTTACGCCCGCGGCCATCAACCTTCCCGCCGCCGCGCCGCTAAAGCGGACACAGGTTCGGATCCGAATCAAACGGGGAGACACGCAATGAAGTCCTACAAGCGCCAGGCCGGCTTCACCCTGGTCGAAATCGCCATCGTGCTGGTCATCATCGGCCTGCTGCTCGGCGCGATCCTCAAGGGGCAGGAGCTGATCGACAGCAGCCGCACCAAAAACGCGATCAATGAGGTCAGCAGCATCAAGGCGGCGCATTACAGCTACATCGACCGCTACAAGCGGCTGCCGGGCGACGATACCCCGGTGACCGGCCGCGGCGGCACCTGGGCCACCGCCGCCGATGGCAACGGCAATGGCGTGATCAATGCGACCGCTGCAGACACCTTCACGGGCAACAACGAAGTCAGCACCTACTTCCGCCAGCTCCGCGCCGCTGGCTTCCTGACCGGCAACCCCGCGGATACTGGCGCCAACGCGCTCCCGCGCAATGCGTTCGGCGGTCTCACAGGCGTCGTCTACGCGAATGTCCAAGGAAACCCCCAACCGGTGCTTGCCGTATGCCAAGGCAACGTGCCGGGCAAGGCCGCCGTCGCGATGGACACGCAGAGCGACGACGGCCGCCCGAACGGCGGTACTGTCCGCGCGACGCAAGGTGCGAACAACGCCGCGCCGGCGGGCGCAGCTGGCGCTTACAACGAAGGGCAGGTCTACACGGTCTGCACCGCGATCTAACCCGGATCATCAGGCTGCTCAGACACCCCGCCCCGCGCGGGGTGTCGTCTTTTCGGGGCCTGCAGGAACGGCTTCAGCCGCGACCCGTGTGCATCATCAACACCCGGTCGCGGCTGAAGCCGCTCCTCGCAATGCCTTCGATCCGCGTTCATCCGCGCAAATCCGTGGCTGAATACCGTTGCGGTCGGTGGACCGGTCGCGGCCTAAGCCGCTCCCACAAATGCCGTCGATCCGTGTTCATCCGCGCGGTTCCGTGGCGGAGAGATGGACGCACCGGCCGTACCGCCTCAGCTCTGCCGCATCGCCGCGATCCACGCCCGCGTCGCCGCCAGCGGAAAGCGCAGCCAGATCGCCGCGAACACCGCCGCGCGCACCAGCGGCCGGCGCTGCGGCGCCTCGAACTTGCGGAAGTAGCGCCACAGCCCGCGGTGCTTGTGCCACTCGACGAACAGCGGCCGCGCGCGCGAGGACACGCCGCGCACGTGCACCACGCGCACGTCGTTGGCGACCGCGACCGTCGCGCCCGCCGCCTGCGCGCGCCGGCACAGATCGAGATCCTCGGCGTGCAGCCGGTAGCCGGTGTCGAATCCGCCGATGCGCGCGAACAGCGCGCGCGGCATCAGCATCAGCGCGCCGGACACCGCGTCCACGCGCTGCAGCGTGCGCGCGTCGTCCACCGGCACGCCCAGCCGCATCCGGCGCGGCGAACGCAGCATCGCGCCGAACTCGGGATGACGCCGGCGCGCGGCTTCGTCGCGCACGCCGGCCTCGTCGATCAGATCGGCGCCGACCAGCGCGCCGTCCAGCGCCCGCGCGTGATCGCGAAGGCGCGCCAGCGTGTCCGGCTCGACCAGACAATCCGGATTGACGAACGCCAGCCACGGCGGCGCGTGCGCGCCGAGCGCCTCCACGCCCTGGTTGCAGCCGACCGCGAAGCCGGGGTTGTCCGGGTTGGCGACGAACCGCACGCGCGCGTCCTGCAGCGCGTGGCGCTGCGCGATCGCCACCGTGCCGTCGGTGGAGGCGTTGTCGACCACGCGGATGGCCGCCACGTCGCGCGCGGCGCGCAGGCGGCGCAGGCACTCCTCCAGCGTGGCCGCGCTCTGGTGGCTCACCACCACCGCGGCGATGTCCGACTCGCGGCTCATGCGGAATCGGCCACGACCGGCGCGCCGTCCTCGAACAGCTCGCGCTGCGGCGGCAGCGGACCGACTTCGGCGAAGCGCGCAGCGAGCCGCTCGCGCGCGGCGCGCAGCGGATCGCCCATCAGGAACTGCGCCAGCCGCGCATGCCAGTCCGGCCAGCGCGCGGCGAGCCGGTCCATGTCGCCGTCGGCCGCAACGCCCTCGCGCGCGCGCACCACGAACGCCCGCTCGCACAGCACGTTGCGCCAGCCCAGACCGGCCAGCCGCAGCGAAAGATCGATCAGCGCGGCGTACCACGAGCCGTAGCTCGCCGTGTCCAGTCCGCCGGCGCGCCGGCGCGCGGCGCCGCGCAGCAGCACCGCGTGCGCGCACGCCGCGGGCAATTCGGGGTGCAGCGGCGGCATGCCGGCCGCGGCGCGGGCGAGCCGCTCGCGTTCGTCCGGGATCGGCCCGATCTCGCCGATGCGCGGCCATGCGGCCGCTTCGCCGGCGTTGCACCACGGCGTGGCGGTGGCGATCGCGCCGTCCGCCGCCAGCGACTCGCCCATCCGCTCCAGCCAGCCGGGCAGCGGCACGGTGTCGGACGGCAGCACCACCACGTCGAGATCGCCGCAGGCGCGCAGCGCCTCGTCCAGATGCGCGACCTCGCCGACCGGCCGCGCGCGCCGGGTGTACTCGGCCTTCAGGCGCGTGCGCTGCATCCAGCGCTCGATCAACGCGCAGCCGCGCGGCCCGGCCTGCGCATCGTCGGCCAGCCACACCGGCGTGCCCGGCGGCGTGGCCGCCTCGAGCGCTCCGAGGCAGGCGTCGAGCGCGGCCTCGTCGACCCCGACGGGCACCAGCACCACCGGCATCACGGCCATCGCGAACGGCTCAGCGGCGCTCGCCGTCCGCCTTGCGGTGCAGCGGTTCGAGCGCGCGGAAGCGGCGGCCGTATTCCTCGGTGAGCTGCTGCGCTTCCTGCGCGTTGTGCACGATGCGCGGCGTGAGCAGGATGATCGTCTCGGTGCGCGCGGTGGTCGAACGCTGCTGGCCGAACAGGCCGCCGATCACCGGAATGCGGCTCAGTCCCGGAAAGCCGGTCGAACCGCGGGTGACGCCGTCGCTGATCAGACCGGCGAGCATCACCGTCTGCCCGCTCGCCACCACCGCCTCGGTCTTCAGCTTGCGGGTGTCGATGCGCACGTTGCCGTTGCGGTCGGCCTGTCCGGTCGGCTGGCTGACCTCCTGCACGATCTCCAGGAACACCATGCCGTCGCGGGTCACGCGCGGGCGCACCTTGAGGATGGTGCCGGTGTCGAGGTACTGCACCTGGCTGTAGGTGTTGGCGGTGTCGATGCCCGGATTGACGGTCACCGACGACACCGGAATGCGGCTGCCGACGTTGAACGTCGCCTCCACGTTGTTGCGCACCAGCACCGAGGGCGTCTGCAGGAGCTGCACGTCGCTGACCTCGTCGAGCGCGCTGATCACGGCGGCCGCGTTGGGCCCGAGGAAGGTCCACGACATGCCGGGCGCCACGCCGTTGGTCTGCGTGCCGCTGACGTTGCCGGCCAGTCCGCTCCAGGTGGTGCGGCCGACCTGGCTCGGCAGGCCGGCGTCGGTCACCGCGCGCTCGAAGAACCAGTTGACGCCGTAGCGCAGGTCGCCGGTGAGCTGCACCTGCGCTACCTGCGCCTCGATGTGCACCTGCATCGGCATCACGTCCAGGCGCTCGATCACGTCGCGGATCGACTTCCACGCCGACGGCGTGCTGCGCACCAGGATCGAGTTGGTCTCCTCCACCGCCGACACGCCGACGCGGTCGCCGTTCACCTCCAGCGTCACCGCGCCGCTGCCTTCGCGGCGCGGCCCGAGCGACAGCGAGCTGCCGCCGGCGCCGGCTCCGCCGCCCATGTCGCCGCCGGCGTTGCCGATCTGCGCGGTGCTGGCGCCGTCGCCTTCCTTGATCTCGGTGGATTCCAGCCCCGGCATCAGGCTCGGCGGCGAGACCGCATCGCCGCCGCCGCGCGCGCTGCCGCCGAACACCTCGGCCAGGCGGTCGGCCAGATCGCGCGCCTGGATGTACTTCAGCTCGTAGCTGTACAGCCGCACGGCGTCGCCGGCGGTATCGATGCGTTCGAGCCACTTGCCGATCTCGTCGAGGTATTCGGCCTGCGGCGTGATCACCAGCACCGCGTTGGCGCCGTCCAGCGGCATGAAGCGGAACATGCCGGCCACCGGCGACTTGCTCTGCTCGCCGAACACCTTCTCCAGATCGGCGACCACGCGGCTCGCCTTGCCGGATTCGATCGGGAACACGCCGACCGACATGCCGCGCAGCCAGTCGACGTCGAAGATCTCGATCGTGCGCAGATAGTTCTCCAGCTCGGCGCGGGTGCCGGCCACCGTGATCAGGTTGCGCGCGTTGTCCACGTGCACGATCGCATTCGGCCGCGCGTAGGGCTTGAGCACCTTCTCCATCTCCGCGGCGGAGATGTACTTCAGCGGCACCACGCGGCTCTCGAAACCGCGGGCGGTGGCCGGCGAGCCGGTGCGCGGCGCGACCTGCCCGGCCACCGCGGCATCGGCCGGGACGATGTTGTAGCGGCCGTCGCTGTAGATCAGCCGCGCGTTGTTCCAGCCGAGCACCATCTCCAGCAGGCTCAGCGCCTCCGCCGGCGACACCGGCTTGGCGGTGACGTAGGTGACGGTGCCCTGCACGCCCGGCGCGATCACGTAGTTCTGTCCGAGCATGTCGCCGAGGATCGCCTTCACCACCGCGTGCAGCGATTCGCCCTCGAAATTGAACGTGGCCGAGCCGGTGGTGCCGCGGATGTTCGGCGGCGGCGCGGCGGCGGCGCCGCGGTTGATCACCTGGCCGGTGCCGCGGCGGATCTGCGGCCTCGGGCCGTCGTCCTCGCCGTCCAGCGGCTGTGTCGACACCGTCGCGCCGGCGGCGCCGGGCGATGCCGACGGCACGGCGGCATCGACGCGGTGCACCACCGGCACCGGCGCACTGGCGCAGGCCACCAGACTCAGCATGACGGCGGACGCGAGGAGCGTGTGGGGCAGGCCGACGCGCGGCAGCGGGGACGTCTTCATTCGGTCGAGTCTACGGAGTCGGTTCGGGCGCGGGGGGCGGGGGAGCCGGCTGCGGTTGCGGCGGTTGCTGCTGTTGCTGTTGCTGTTGCTGTTGCTGCTGCAACTGCTGCTGACGCAGCGCGGCGCGGCGCTGTTCGATGCGGCGGCGGATCGCTTCCATCTGCGCTTCCGCGGGCGAGGCGGCGTCGGCGCCGGCTTCGGCCGGCGGGCCCGGCTCCGGCGGTGGCGGCACCGGCAGCGCGTTGACGGCGGCGGTGGACCCGCCGATCGCGGTCGGCGGCTGGCCGCCCTTGCCGTCGAAGGAGCGCAGTTCCAGCGTGCGCCGTCCCTCCGGGCCTTCGAACACCGCCTGCCGGCCGTCGAGTTCGACCAGACGCCAGCCGGGCTGCGCCTCGGGCGCCTCGCCGAGCTTCACCCGCACCGACTGGCTGCCGTCCTGCGACTGCAGGATCGCGAGCCTGACCTGCGGCGTGATCAGCACGCTGGTGAGCTGGTAGTCGAACTGCGGCGCCTGCTGGCCTTCGGCATTGAGCCCGGCGACCACGAACGCCTTCGGCCGGCGGTCGGAAGTGAACAGCGGCCGCGCGGCGACCGCGCCGTACTGGCCCGGCGGCCCGAGCACCGGCGCCGCGGGCCGGGGCAGCGGCGGCAGCGGCCGCTGCAGCGACGCGTCGGCCGGCAACGTCGCCACGCGTGTGCCCATCCCGGCCAGCGCCAGCACCCAGGCGATCAGCGCCCAGCCGGCGACGGTCGCCAGCAGCCAGGTGCGCGGGCCGATGGCGTCAAGGCGCATCGATCACCTCCCCGCCTTCGCCGCGCGCCGGCGCCGCCGGCTGCACGCCGGGGCGCAGGTAGCCGTACAGGTCGAAGCTGACGTCGAGCCCGCCTTCGCCGGGCGCCGCCTGCCCGGTGCCGGGCGCGAAGTAGAAGCGCTGCGCCACCACGTTGAGATTGCCCACGAACAGCCGCGGCGAGCCGCTCTCGATCGCGTGCAGCACCGCCGCCAGTTCCGGCACGCCGCACTGCAGGCGGACCTGGATGGCGACCCGCGCGTAGGTGTCGCGCTGCGGTTCGTTCATCGGCGAGCGGTTGACGATCGCGCAACTCCGGTTGCCCGGGCTCGCCTGGCCGACGATCGCCTCCAGCCGCTGCGCCAGCGCCGCGGTGGCGAGCTCGGCGGTCGCCTCCGGCATGAAGCCGGGCGTGCGCGCCTGCTGCGCGCGCATCTCCTGCAGGCGCCGGCGCACCTGCGGCGCCTGTTCGAGCGCCATGCGCTGGCGCAGTTCGCGCTGCTGCAACTGCTGGATGCGGGTGTTGGCCGCAAGCAGCGGCTGCGTCCACCACGGATGGACCAGCACCAGGTAGGCGATCGCCAGCACGCCCAGCAGCAGGCCGAGCGCGAGCCAGCGGTCGCGGCGCGGCACGGCGTTCATCGCGCCCCCGCCTGGGCGGCCGCGGACGGCGCGCCCGCCGGTTCCGCGGTGAGGGTGAAGCGCTGCTTGCGCGAGACCGGATCGGGCATCAGCGCGCCGGTCAGCGCAGGCGCGCGCCACAACGGGCTGCCCTGCAGACGCGCGACCAGCGCCGACGGCTCGCTGCTCAGGCCGATCAGCAGGATCTGGCCGTCCTCGATCGCCAGCTTCTCCAGGTAGGTGTCGTCGGGCAGGCGGCGGGTGAGCTCGTCGATCACCGCCAGCGTGCTCGGACGGCTGGCGCGGGCGCGGTCGAGGAACTTCTGGCCTTCGATCAGCGCCAGCAGCTCCGCGCGCTCGGCGGCGGCGGCCTGCGCGGCGCGCGCGTTGCCGGCGATGCGGGTGCGCAGCGCCTCGGCCGCGGCCTCGCGGTTGGCGAGCACCTGTCCCATCGTCGCCACCAGCGCGATCGCCGCCACCGCCGCGAGCGCGTAGTTCCACACCCGCAGCGCATCGCGCCGGCGGTGCCGGCGCGCCGGCTCCAGCACGTTCACGCCCAGCGGCGTGCCGTCGGCGGCGGCGACGTCGATGCCGGCCAGCAGCGTGCCGAGCGGACCGAGCGCCTGCAGCAGCGGCTCCACCCGCGCGCGCGGCACGGCGATGAGCTCGGCCTGGATCTGCTCGCCGCGGCGCGCGAGCACACGCGCGTCGAACACCACCGCATCGGCCGGGAACGGCGTCTGCCGCTCGACCTCGAAGCCGACCACGTCGCGCAGCCGTTCGGCGGCGGCGGCCGGCAGCGTCAGCGGACGACGCAGGGCGTGCGCCGCGGGCACCAGCAGCCAGCGCGGCAGGTCGGCCACGCGCGGAGCCAGCACGCGCGCGAGCGGGTCGCTCTCGCCTTCGATCAGCGGCACGTGGCCGAGATCGCGCAGCGCCTCGCCCTGCTGCAGCCGCAGCTCCACGCCGTCGGCCCGCGCCAGCAGCAGCAGGCGGCCGCGGTCCAGCCCCAGCGCCTGCCGCGCCGTCGCCGGCAGCCAGGCCATGAGGGCATTGCGCCACCACGCCAGAAAGCCGCGCACGCCGCGCCCGAGGCCCAGGCCGAAGCGGGGCACGGCGCGCCGGGGCGGCGTCGGCTGATCGCTCGTAGCTAGCGTACTGATGCGCCTTCCTCCCAACGCAACGGGGTGTACGTCATCCCTGGCAGCGCCCCGCCGCCGCTGCGCACCACCGCACGCAACCGCGATTCGCGTCCATCGGGGAGACGCGCCCGGGACTCAATACTATAGGCGCCGCTGCGTTCACCGCTGAGCGGCACGCCGCCCGGCAGCAGCGGCGGCGGTTCGCCGGAGCCGGGGTTCCACCGCTCGCGCAGGCGCACGGTCTCCTCCCCGTTCATGCCCAGCGCGGTCAGCACCTCGGCGGTGGCGAACGCCGGATCCGGCTGCGCACGGCCGCTGTAGACGGTGACGTGCGGTTCCAGCCGGGCCACCAGCTCGGGCGTCAGGCCCAGCACCTGCAGCAGCTCGGCCGTGCTTTCGAACTCCGCGTCCTTGGCGCCGTACGGCAGACCGGCCGCGGCGTAATCGCCGTCCTCGGCGCCGCCGGCCGGTTGCGTCAGCGTGTCGGGATCGCGCCAGTCGACGATCGCGCCGGCCAGCCGCGCCGCTTCGGTCTGCTCCGCGCCCACCGCGCGCAGCAGCCCGCTCAGCAGCGTGTGGTCGGCGTGGTTGAGGTCGATGCGACCGTTCTCGTCGACGATGCGGATCTCGAGCTCGGCCCCGCGATACCGCCACGGGTACGCACGGCCGTCCGGCAGCCAGCGGCGGCGCGGGTCGGCCTCGTCGAGGCGGCCGAGCGCGTACTCCAGCCCCGCGCGCGCGGCCGCCTCGCCGACCACGCCGCGGGCCAGCACCCGCCCCTGCAGATGCTCGACCCGCGAGGTGAGCGCGAACGCGCCCACCACCGAAGCGAGCAGCACGATCAGCCACAGCACCAGCAGCAGCGCCGCTCCGCGCGGCCGCGGCAACGCGCGCCTCATTGCAGCGGCACTCCGGCGCCGGCGATGCCGGTGGCGAGCGGCAGCGCGACCACCAGCGGCGGCCAGGCGCGGCCGCCCGCATCGCGCAGCGTCACCTCCACCATCAGCGGCAACTGGTCGGGATTCTCCCAGCGCTCGCGCCATTCGCCGAGGCGACCTTCCGCATCGAGCGTGCGGTAGCGGAAGCGCACCTCGCGCAGGTCGTCGGCGAGCACCTCGGGCGGCCGCGGCGGGTTCTCCTCGATCACCGTGCCGGCCAGCACCATCGACAGCCCGAGCTCGAGCCGCACGCCCTCGCCTTCGCGTACGGCGGACAGCGCGTGCAGATGCGGTCCGCCGCGGCCGAGGTAGTCGGGCAGATCGGCGACGAACCGCACGCGGTCCGGCTCGCCGATGAAGCGCATGGGCAGCCCGCTCTCGCGGTCGAACCCGAACGGCACGCCGCGCGCGCCAGCGAGGCGGCGGCGCAGGACGGTCTCGACCGCGCGCATGCGCTCGTTGCGGGCGGCGATCGCTTCCCCGCGTTCGGCGGTGCGCGTGGCCGCGACCACGGTGGCGATCGCCAATGCGAGTCCGGCCGCCAGCAACGCGGTGGCGAGCAGCACCTCGATCAGCGTGAAGCCGCGCGCGCGCATCAGAACGTCCCCAGCGGCTGCGCGGCCACGCGCCGCAGGGTGTGCACGTCCAGCCGGCGCGGACGCCCGCCGCTGCGCCATTCGACCGACAGCGAGATCTCCAGCAGCCGCGGCGCGGCCGGGTCGCGCGGCTGCGCGGCGTCCGCCACCGCCGGATCGCGCCACGGCGCGATCTGCAGCGTCCAGCGGTAGCGCCCGCCCTCGAATGCGCCCTGGCTGCGGCCCGGCCGCAGCGGCGTGCCGATGCCGAGCTGGTCGATCAGCGACTGCGCATGCAGCGCCGCGCGGCCGGCATCGTCGGCCTCGCCGACCTGGCGCGCGGCGCCCGACAGCGCCCCCAGCAGCAACGCGAGCGCGCCGGCGAGCAGGGCGAAGGCCACGATCACCTCCAGCAGCGAGTAGCCGCGCTGCCGCTTCATCGACGCGGCTCCGCGCGGCGCAGGCGCACCTCGCCCGTCACCCAGGCGACGTCCACGTTCCAGGCCGCTTCGCCCGACTGCAGATGCACGCGGCCGCCGGTGGAGGCGCCGTCGGCGAAGAACACGATCGCGCCTTCGCCGCGCCGCGGCTGCACCTCGCGCGCGCCGATGAAGCTCACCCGCACGCTGTCGGGGATCTCGCCCTCGCGGCCGTTGGCGGCGGTCCAGCGGTGGGTGTCCGGCGCGACGGTGAACCGTTGCGGGCGGCCGGTCGCGATCGCCTGCGTGCGGGTGAAGCGAAGCTGCGCGGCGATCTCCTTCGCCGCGCCGCGCAGCGCCGCACCGCGGAAGCCGCCGCCGAGCGCGCCCGCGGCCAGCGCGCTGACGCCGGCGATCAGCGCGATCACCAGCAGCATCTCCAGCATCGAGACGCCGGCGCAGCGTTTCATGTCGGCGCCCGGCCGCGGCGGCTCATTCGTAGCGGATGTCGGCGGCGACGCTGTTGCCGCCCTGCTGTCCGTCGGCGCCCAGGCTCACCAGATCGAACGGACCGGCCTCGCCCGGCGCGCGGTACTGGATGGCGTTGTTCCAGGGATCGCGCAGCTCGTTCTCCTTCGCATAGGGACCGAGCCAGCCGGTCGCGTTCGCCGGCGCCTTGACCAGCTCCTCCAGCGACTGCGGCAGGCGGCCGGTGTCCATCTGGAACTGCTCGACCTTGCCGGCCAGCGTCTGCAACTGCGACTTGGCCAGGTTGACCTTGGCCCGGTCGGAGCCGCCGAGCACGCGCGAGCCGACGAAGGTGAGCACCGCGCCGATCAGCACGATGACGATGATGATCTCGATCAGGCTCATGCCGCGCTGGCGCGCGGCGGAGCGGAAAGGGGCGTGGCGATGGCGCATGAGCGGGCTCCTTGTCGAAAACGTCATGATGTCCTCCGTCCGCCCGCACCGGCGGGGGCGGCGCCGCGGCGTTCAGGCCGGGCTCGATTTTGCGCCGTCGGCCGCCGCACGCGCGGCGCCGGCGTTGCGCGGTGCAGCATGGCTAACCGATGGCGCTGGTCAGGTCGTACAGCGGCGTGAGCACCGCCAGCACCACGATCCCCACCACCCCCGCCAGCAGCAGCGTCACCACCGGCACCAGCGCGGCCAGCAGGCGGTCGAGCGCGAGCGACGTATCCTGCTCGAATGTCTCGGCAGTGCGCGTGAGCATGGCGTCGAGAGCGCCGGACTCCTCGCCCACCTGGATCATCTGCAGCGCCAGCCGGGGGAAGCGCTTGCCGCGGCCGAGCGCGACCGACAGCGGCACGCCGTTCTTCACTTCCTGCGCCGCTGCGTCGACATCGGCGGCAAGCACGCGGTTGCCGAGCACGTTGCGCGCGATGCCGAGCGCGGTCAGCAGCGGCACCCCGTTGCGCACCAGCGTGCCGAGCGTGCGCGCCAGCCGCGCGGTCTCGATCTTCGCCACCAGCGCGCCGGCGAAGCGGCGCGCCAGCAGCCAGGCGTCGAACCGCTCGCGGACGGCCGGATCGCGCCGCTTGCGGTCGAACCACCACAGCAGCAGCGCCGGCACCGCCACCACGACCAGCCACCAGTCGCGCACGAACAGCCCCACGCCGAGCACGGCGCGGGTGAACAGCGGCAGCTCGGCGTCGAGGCTCTCGTACATCTGCGCGAACTGCGGCACCACGTAGCCGAGCAGGAACAGCAGGCTCAGCCCGACCATCACCAGCAGGATCGCCGGATAGATCAGCGCGTTGACGATGCGCCCCTGCAGCGCGCGACTGCGCTCGAGGTAATCGGCCAGCCGCGCCAGCGTTTCGGCCAGACTGCCGCCGGCCTCGCCCGCGCGCACCATGTTCACGTACAGACGCGAGAACGTGCCGTGCTGGCGCTCCAGCGCGGTGGACAGCGACGCGCCGCCGCGCACGGCCTCGCGCACGTCGGCGATCGTGCGCTTCGCGCTCTCGTCCTCGGGCAGTTCCAGCAGGATCGACAGCGCGCGATCGAGCGGCTGTCCCGCGGTCAGCAGCGTCGAGAGCTGCTGGGTGAACTGCACCAGCCGCGCGCCGGCGAACGGCTTCGGCTTGAACAGCCCCTTGAACGCCGACGGCCCGCTGCCCGCCCCCGCCGGTTTCGCCTCCACCGGAAGGTGCCCCTGCTCCTGCAACCGCGCCACCACCTCGGCCTCGCTCGCCGCCTCCATCTGGCCGTCGAGCATCTCGCCGCGGGGGTTGAGGGCTTTGTAGTGGAACAGGGGCATGGGTGGCTCGGGAATCGGGAATCGGGAATCGGGAATCGGGAATCGGGAATCGGGAGTCGGGAATCGGGAATCGGGAATCGGGAATCGGGAATCGGGAATCGGGAGTCGGGAGTCGGGAGTCGGGAGTCGGGAGTCGGGAGTCGGGAGTCGGGAGGCGGGAGTCGGGAGTCGGGAGGCGGGAGGCGGGAGGCGGGAGGCGGGAGGCGGGAGGCGGGAGGCGGGAGGCGGGAGGCGGGAGGCGGGAGGCGGGAGGCGGGAGGCGGGAGGCGGGAGGCGGGAGGCGGGAGGCGGGAGGCGGACAAGCCTACGATGCTTCAGTCGTCATCCCCGCGAAAGCCGGAGCTCCGACTGCACTCCAACCCCGTCGTTCCCGCGCAAGCGGGAACCCCGTGTCTTCCTGGCACCCTGCCAAGACGCTGGATCCCCGCTTTCGCGGGGATGACGCAGCGTTCCGTTGGTCTTCTCGTCATCGGGCAGCATGGATCTCAAAGGCGGAAACCTGCCACGGCTCCCCGTCGTTCCCGCTTCCTTCGGCAGCCCAGGATGAGCGACGGGAACCCGGTGCCTTTCTCGCTGGCCTGCGCGCTCCATCAGCAGGGATCGAACTTTCCAATGGGACGCACCGGCACCTGCCCGATGATCTCCGGCCACAGATCGTTCCAGTAGGGATTGGACGCCTCGATCAACGCCAGCTTCCACGCCCGCCTCCACTTTTTGATCCGCTTCTCGCGCACGATCGCCGAGTCCATCGTCGCGTGCAGTTCGTACCAGACCAGACACGCCACCCCATAACGCGCGGTGAAGCCGTCCACCGCATGTTCGCGGTGCTGGCAGACGCGCCTGATCAGGTCGCTGGTCACGCCCGTGTAGAGCGTGCCGTTGCGACCGCTGGCCAGAATGTAGACGGCGGGCTGCCTGTTCATAGCCTTCCTCCGTGAAGGTCATTCCTCCTTGACCGCCGTCGCGCATGGCGGCTCGCTGGATTCCCGACTCGTCGTTCCCGCGCTCATTCGACCCTTCGACAAGCTCAGGGCGAGCGACGGCCCCCCCGCCGGCCAAGGCACTGGATCCCCGCTTTCGCGGGGATGACGACCTGCTGTGGCACCACCCGCGCCTCCCGCGGTCGGCAGCATGGCTCCGCATACTCGACCCAGCACGCGCGTCCGACGCCGCCCCAACGACTACGCCGTCTCCTCCGTCACCCGCAGCACCTCCTCGATGGTGGTGACGCCGGCCAGCGCCTTGGCGATGCCGTCCTCGTACATCGTCCGCATGCCGGCGCGGCGCGCGAGCTCTTCCAGCTCGCCCATGCCGGCGTGGCGCATCACCGCGCGACGCAGTTCGTCGTCCATGGTCAGAAACTCCATGATCGTCGTGCGGCCGAGATAGCCCGTCGGCGCGAGCGGCGAAGGACGCGGGCGGTAGAGATGGATGTCGCCTTCCGGCTGGAAGCGGCGCAGGCCGAACTTCTCGATCTCCTCGGGCGATGCGCGATAGCGCTCGGCGTGGGTCGGCTCGAGGCGGCGGACCAGGCGCTGCGCGAGGATGCCGTTGACGGTGGAAGTGAGCAGATAGTCCTCCACGCCCATGTCGAGCAGCCGCGTGATGCCGCCGGCGGCGTTGTTGGTGTGCAGCGTGGACAGCACCAGGTGGCCGGTGAGCGCGGACTGGATCGCGATGCGCGCGGTCTCCAGATCGCGCATCTCGCCGATCATGATGATGTCGGGGTCCTGGCGCACGATCGAACGCAGCGCGTTGGCGAAGTCGAGCCCGATCTGCGGCTTCACCTGGATCTGGTTGATGCCCTCGATCTGGTATTCGACCGGGTCCTCGACGGTGATGATCTTGACGTCCGGCGTGTTGAGCCGCGACAGCGCGGTGTACAGCGTGGTGGTCTTGCCCGAACCGGTGGGCCCGGTCACCAGCAGGATGCCGTGCGGCAGGTCGAGGATCTTCTGGAACTGCGCCAGCAGCGCGTCGGTGAAGCCGAGACGCTGGAAATCGAGCACCACCGTCTCGCGGTCGAGCAGGCGCATCACCACCGACTCGCCGTGCGAGGTCGGCACCGTGCTCACGCGCAGGTCGAGCTCGCGACCCTGCACGCGCAGCATGATGCGGCCGTCCTGCGGCAGCCGGCGCTCGGCGATGTTGAGCTTGGCCATGATCTTGATGCGGCTGATCACGGCGGCGGTGAGGTTGGCGGGCGGGCTCTCGCCCTCCTCGAGCACGCCGTCGATGCGGTAACGCACCTTGAGCCGGTGCTCGAACGGTTCGACGTGGATGTCGGAGGCGCGCAGTTCCACCGCGCGCTGGATGATCAGGTTCACCAGCCGGATCACCGGCGCTTCGGACGCGAGGTCGCGCAGGTGCTCGACGTCGTCGGCATCGCCGCTGCCCTCGCCCTCGGCGCTCTCGACGATCGCGCCCATCGCGCTGCGGCCCTGGCCGTGCCAGCGTTCGATCAGATCGTCGATTTCCGAACGCGGCGCCACGAACACGCGCACGTCGCGGCCGGTGGCCAGGCGGACGGCGTCGAGCGTGTAGGCGTCGTACGGCTCGGCCATCACCACGTCGACCGCCTGCTCGCTCTCGGCGAACGGGCACAGCGCGAACTGCTTCATGAACCTGGGCGTCAGCGCGACGCCTTCCGGCGGCAGCTCGGGCAGTTCCTTGACGTTGATCAGCGGCAGGCCGAGCACCTCGGCGCAGGCCTCCGCGTGGTCGCGCTCGGAGACCAGCCCGAGGCGGCCGAGCAGGTTCAACAGGCTTCCGCCCGTCTCGTCCTGGACGCGACGCGCACGCGCCAGGTCGGGCTCCTTCAGCCGCCCCTTCGCCAGCAGCGCATCGACGATGCGCGCCTCCTCGTCCGCTGCGACGGTGTGTTCGGGAACCGCGTTCACGCCCTTCCTCCGTGCCGAGCGTTCGACTTTAACAGGGGCGGCCGCAAGCCTCCGCGAGCGCGGACCGGGCCGCGGAGCGCAGCCGCCCGCTCAGCCCACCCACACCCGCGCGTTGCGGAACATGCGCAGCCACGGCGAATCGTCGCCCCAGTCGCGCGGCGCCCAGCTCAGGTTGACGGTGCGCGGCGTGCGCTCCGGGTGCGGCATCAGGATCGTGACGCGGCCGTCGGTGGTGGTCAGGCCGGTGATGCCGGCGGGCGAGCCGTTCGGGTTGGCGGGATAGCGGGTCGCCACCGTGCCGTCGCCGTCGATGAAGCGCAGCGCGACGTGCGCCTGCGCGAGGTCGGCCTCGTGCGCGAACTCGGCGCGGCCTTCGCCGTGCGCGACCGCGATCGGGATGCGCGAGCCGGCCATGCCGGCGAGCAGGATCGACGGCGATTCCTGCACTTCCAGCAGCGCCAGCCGCGCTTCGTACTGTTCGCTGCGGTTGCGCAGGAAGCGCGGCCAGTGCCCGGCGCCCGGGATGATCGCCTTGAGCTGGCTCAGCATCTGGCAGCCGTTGCAGGCGCCGAGCGCGAAGGTGTCGGGACGGGCGAAAAACGCCGCGAACTGCTCGCGCAGGTCGGCGCGCTCCAGGATCGAGGTCGCCCAGCCGCGGCCGGCGCCGAGCACGTCGCCGTAGCTGAAGCCGCCGCACGCGGCGAGGCCGCGGAACGCGTCCAGCCGCACGCGGCCGGCGATCAGATCGCTCATGTGCACGTCGACCGCCTCGAAGCCGGCGCGGTCGAAGTTGAACGCCATTTCGGTCTGGCTGTTGACGCCCTGCTCGCGCAGGATCGCCACCTTCGGGCGCGCGCCGAGGTTGAGGTACGGCGCGGCGATGTCCTGGGCCGGATCGAACGTCAGCCTCGGCTTCAGGCCCGGCGCCGCGAACCGGCGCGCGGCCTCGCGCTCCTCGTCGGCGCAGGCCGGGTTGTCGCGCAGGCGCTGCATCGCATGCGTCACCGACCACCAGGCGTCGAACAGCGCCTCCCAGCGCCACTCCACCAGCGTCTCGCCGTCCTTGCGCACGCGCACGTGCGGCGCGGAGGTGGGACGGGCGATGCGCTGCGCGCAGTCGATGAGGTTGTGACGCGCGACCAGGTCGGCGAACGCGGCGCGATCGTCGCAATCGATCTGCACGATCGCGCCGAGCTCCTCGTTGAACAGCGTGCGGAACGGATCCTCGCCCCAGCCGTCGAGGCTGATCTCCAGCCCCAGGTGCGAGCAGAACGCCATCTCGCACAGCGCGGCGAACGCGCCGCCGTCGCTGCGGTCGTGGTAGGCGCGCAGCAGACCGGCCTCGCGCGCGTCGCGGATCAGCTCGAAGAAGTCGCGCAGGCGCTGCGGATCGTCGAGGTCCGGCACGGCCGGATCGTCGGGCTCGGGCGAGAAGCCGGCGAACGCCGGCAGCGCGCCGCCGCCGCCGTGGGCGTCCGGATGGCACTGCGCCAGCACCGAGCCGCCGAGCCGCTGGCGGCCGGCGCCGAGGCCGATCAGCCACAGCTCGGTCTCGCCCTCGCGCGACAGCAGCGGAGTGAGCTGCTCGCACACGTCGCGCACCGGCGCGAACGCGCTGACGATCAGCGACACCGGCGAAACGGTCTTGTGCTCGCCGTCGGCGTCGCGCCACTGCGCCTGCATCGACAGCGAGTCCTTGCCGACCGGGATCGACAGATCGAGCGCGGGGCACAGTTCGAGGCCGACCGCCTTCACCGCCTCGAACAGCTTCGCGTCCTCGCCCGGATGACCGGCGGCGGCCATCCAGTTCGCCGACAGCTTGATGCGGTCGAGCGATTCCACCGGCGCCGCGCACAGGTTGGTGATCGCCTCGCCCACCGCCATGCGCGCGGCGGCGGCGGCATCGAGCAGCGCCAGCGGCGTGCGCTCGCCGATCGCCATCGCCTCGCCGGCGAAGCCGTGGTAGTCGGACAGCGTGATCGCGCAGTCGGCCACCGGCATCTGCCACGGGCCGACCATCTGGTCGCGCGCGGTCAGACCGCCGACGCTGCGGTCGCCGATGGTGACCAGGAACTGCTTCGCGGCCACCGTCGGATGCGCGAGCACGCGCAGACCGGCCTCGTGCAGATCCAGCCCGCCCCACTGCAGCACCGGCCACGGGCCGGGCGCGGGCGTGCGGGTGTCGCGGTGCATCTTCGGCGGCTTGCCGAACAGCACGTCCATCGGCAGATCGATGGGGTGAGGATGACCCGCTTGCGCGGCACTGCCGCGCGGGTCATCCGAACGCCCGGCGCGCTGCGCCGGGCCGGGGGGCACCGTCGCGACGCCGCCTCCATACTCGCCCTCGACCGTGGCGCCGTATCCCACCACCAGCCGTTCCTCGGCCGTCGCATGGCCGACCACGGCGAACGGGCAGCGCTCGCGCGCGCAGATCGCGGCGAATTCGTCGACGCGGTCGGCCGGCAGGCCCAGCACGTAGCGCTCCTGCGACTCGTTGCACCAGAGCTGCATCGGCGACAGCGAGGGATCGTCGGTCGGCACCTTGGCGAGGTCGATCACGCCGCCGACGCCGGAATCGTGCAGCAGCTCGGGGATCGCGTTCGACAGGCCGCCCGCGCCGACGTCGTGGATGGCGAGGATCGGGTTGCGCTCGCCGAGCGCGACGCAGGCGTCGATCACTTCCTGGCAGCGGCGCTGCATCTCGGGGTTGTCGCGCTGCACGCTGGCGAAGTCGAGTTCCTCGTGGCTCTCGCCCGAGGCCAGCGAGCTGGCCGCGCCGCCGCCGAGGCCGATCAGCATCGCCGGCCCGCCGAGCACCACCACCGCATCGCCCGGCCGCAGCCGGTGCTTGCCGACCTGGCCACGGTCGATCGCGCCGAGGCCGCCGGCGAGCATGATCGGCTTGTCGTAGCCGCGCACCACTTCGCCTTCCGACAGTTCGAAGCTGCGGAAATAGCCCAGTAGATTGGGCCGGCCGAATTCGTTGTTGAACGCCGCCGCGCCGATCGGGCCTTCGAGCATGATCTCGAACGCCGAGGCCATGCGCGGGTTGAGCGCGCGCGGCGCCTCCCACGGCTGCGGCAGGGTCGGGATGCGCAGGTGCGAGACCGAGAAGCCGCACAGGCCGGCCTTCGGCTTGCCGCCGCGGCCGGTCGCGCCCTCGTCGCGGATCTCGCCGCCGGCGCCGGTGCTGGCGCCCGGGAACGGCGCGATCGCGGTCGGGTGGTTGTGGGTCTCGACCTTGATGCAGAACGCCGACGGCGTTTCCGCCTCGGCGCGGTAGACCCGCGAATCCGGCCGCGGCCGGAAGCGGCGCGCCGGGAAGCCCTCGACCACCGCCGCGTTGTCGCTGTAGGCCACCAGCGTGTGCGCCGGCGTCTGCGCGTGGGTGTTGCGGATCATCGCGAACAGCGAGGTCGTCTGCGCGCGGCCGTCGATGGTCCAGGTGGCATTGAAGATCTTGTGCCGGCAGTGCTCGGAGTTCGCCTGCGCGAACATCATCAGCTCGACGTCGGACGGCGCGCGGCCGAGCGCGCCGTAGCGCTCGCGCAGGTAGGCGATCTCGTCCGGCGCCAGCGCCAGGCCCAGCCGGGTGTTGGCGTTCTCCAGCTCCTCGAGCGCGATGCGTTCCAGCTCGCCGCGCGCGGGCACGGCGAACAGCGCGGCGGCATCCTCGCGCGCGACCAGCAGCGACTGCGTCATCGGATCGTGCAGCGCCTTGGCCAGCGCGCCCTGCGCGGCGGCCTCGCGCGGCCAGCCGGCGAGGTCGTAGCGGGTGCCGCGCTCGACGCGGCGCAGCGGCAGACCGGCGCCGCGCAGCAGTTCGGTCGCCTTGCTCGACCACGGCGACACCGTGCCCAGCCGCGGCACCACGAAGCGCGAGGCCACGCCGTCGGCGTGCGGCATCGGCTCGAAGCCGGCCTGCAGGATGCGGCGGAGGGCGTCCGGATCGGGCGCGGCGCCGGGTTCGGGCTCGACCCAGTACACCGGCCAGGCGTCGATCAGCTCGATTCCGGGATGGATCGCGGCGAGCCGCGCTTGGAGCCGTTCGCGGCGGAACGGCGACAGGGCCGAGGGGCCCTCGAGGACGATCATGTGTCCGGGCAAGGCGGGAGGGGGCCGAGATTGTACCGGACCGCCCCCCGCGCCCGGCCGCGTCAGGGCGCGCCGGCGCCCGCGCCGCCCTGCGCCAGCTTGTCCAGACGCTCGCGCAACTGCCGCGGCGGCACGTAGCCGCCGAGCTGGGTGCCGTCCGGCGCCAGGATCATCGGCGTGCCGGTCAGGCCCACGCGCTGGCCCAGCGCGTACTGCTGGTTGACCGTGGTCTTGCACTCGCGCACCGGCACCGGACGGTCGTTCTTGGCGTCGGTCAGCGCGCGGCGACGGTCAGGCGCGCACCAGACGGCGACCATCTTCCGGTAGTCCTCGCTGCCCAGCCCCATGCGCGGGAACGCCAGGTACTCGATCGCGATCCCCTGCCGGTTGTACTCGGCGATCTCCTGGTGCAGCTTGCGGCAGTACCCGCATTCGACGTCGGTGAACACGGTCACCGTGTACTTCGGATCCGGCGGCGCGAACACGATGCGCTCGCTCTTCGGGATCTCCTGCAGCAGCTCGCGGCGCAGCGAGGCGAGCGAGGCTTCGCTCAGGTTCTTCTGCTGCCGGATGTCGAACAGCGCGCCGTTGACGCCGGGGATGAACACGTAGCGGCCGTCGTCGCTGACGTACAGCGTCTGGCCGGAGACGATGGCCTCGCGGAAGCCGGGGATCGGCGCGGCGCGCAGCCGGTCCGGCTCGATGTTGGGATCCAGCTCGCGCAGCGCGGCCAGGGCGCGGCCTTCGGGCGTGTCGGGACGCGGCGCGGCCTTGGGCGCCGGCGCGGGGGCCTGGGCGGTCGCCGCCTGCGAACCGGCGGCGTCGGCGGCCGCGCCCTGCGGCGCCTGCGCGCAGGCGGCGAGACTGACGAGACCGAGCAGGGCGAGGGTGGTGCGCTTCATGGGGAATCCTGGCGGATGCGGCACGGCCGCGTGGGGGGACGGGGCGATTGTGGCACGGCGGCGGCGGCGCACCTCAGCGCGCGCGCTTGGCCTCGCGGCGCAGACGCGTGCGGCTCGCGCGGTCGTGCCAGGTGAGGCGGTCGCGATCCAGCCACGCCCACCAGAACCCGAGCCCGGCCGGCAGCAGCGACAGCGTGCCGACCGCATAGCGCACCAGCAGCGCGCGCAGCGGCGCCGGCGCGCCGTCCAGCGCGGTCACCCGCAACCGCCACGGACGCATGCCCAGCGTCTGTCCGCCGCGCCGCCAGCTCAGCACCGCGTAGGCGCCGGTGATCAGCCAGCAGGTCGCCCACAGCGCCCACTGCCAGGCGCTCCACGGCGGAATGTTCTCGCGCACGCCGTGACCGCTGGCGGCGTACAGCACGGTGAACGCGAGCGAGGCGATCATCCACAGCGCGGCCGCCGGCCACAGGTCGTAGAACAATGCGAGCAGGCGCCAGCCGATGTGCGGCCGCGCGCGCGCGGAAACGTCGGATGCCATCGCGCCAGCATAGCCGCTAAGCTCGCCGCATGAGCCCCCGCACGCCCGCCGAGCGCCGCCAGCAGACGCAGGCGCTGCCGCCGTTGCGCGCGGAGGACGAAGCGGCGATCGACCGCTTCCTCGACGCGCTGTGGGCCGAGCAGGGCCTCGCCAAGCAAAGCCTCGCCAGCTACCGACGCGACCTGCAGGCGCTCGCACGCTGGCTCGACGGCCGCGGCGGCGGGTTGGCGCAGGCCGACCGCGCCGCGCTGTTCGACTACCTCGCCTGGCGCAACGCCCAGCGCTACTCGCCGCGCAGCAACGCGCGCCTGCTCTCGGCGCTGCGCGCGTTCTACGGCTGGCGCGTGCGCCGCGGCGAACGCGCCGACGATCCCACCGCCCTGCTCGATCCGCCGCGGCTGCCGCGCTCGCTGCCCAAGGCGCTGGCCGAAAGCCAGATCGACGCGCTGCTGGCCGCGCCGGACACCGCCGGCGCGCCCGGCCTGCGCGATCGCGCGATGCTCGAACTGATGTACGCCGCCGGCCTGCGCGTGAGCGAGCTGGTGAGGTTGCCGGCGGTCGCGCTCAACCTGCGCCAGGGTCTGCTGCGGGTGACCGGCAAGGGCGGCAAGGAGCGGCTGGTGCCGCTGGGCGAGGAGGCGCGGCACTGGCTGGAGCGCTATCTCGCCGAGGCGCGCCCCGCGCTGGCCGGCAAGCGGCAGCCGGCCGAGCTGTTCGTCGATGCGCGCGGCGAGGCGCTGAGCCGGCAGGATTTCTGGCGTCTGGTGAAACGCTACGCGGCGCTCGCCGGCATCGACCCCGCGCGGATCAGCCCGCACGGCCTGCGCCACAGCTTCGCCACCCACCTGCTCAACCGCGGCGCCGACCTGCGCGCGCTGCAGATGCTGCTCGGTCACGCCTCGCTGTCGACCACGCAGATCTACACCCTGGTCGCGCGCGAGCACCTCAAGCGCCTGCACGCGCGCCACCACCCGCGCGGGTGATCGCGCGAACCGCCACGCGGCCGCACAATAGGCGGATGGACATCTTCAAGGTCTTCACCCTCGAAGCCGCTCACCGGCTGCCGAACGTGCCGCCCGGCCACAAGTGCGCGCGCCTGCACGGCCATTCGTTCCGGGTGGAGATCCACGTCGCCGGCGAGCCCGGCGCGGACACCGGCTGGGTGATGGATTTCGCCGACATCAAGGCGGCGTTCCGCCCGCTGTACGAACAGCTCGACCACCACTATCTCAACGAGATTCCGGGGCTCGAGAACCCGACCAGCGAACGCCTGGCGGTCTGGATCTGGGAGCGGCTGAAGCCCGCCCTGCCGCAGCTCTGCGAGGTCGTGGTGCACGAGACCTGCACCTCGGGCTGCCGCTACCGCGGCGGCTGACCGTCTGCCGGGAGGTCGACGCCGCCTGCACCTTCCGCAACGCGGCCTGAGCGCCCGCCTCCGCCGTGTTGCGCTGCAACATGGAGCCTGTTATGTTGCAGCGCACAAACGGCCCAGGAGGCACGCATGTATCCCTTCAACGAGCAGATCGTCGCCGCCACCCGCCAGTTCGCGGACGCGGCCGCCCAGGTCAACCGCCTGGCCCTGAAGAACGCCGAGGCCGTGATCGGCCTGCAACTGGTCGCGGTCGAGGAGCGCGTCGGCGCGACCTTCGCCTTCTTCAACGAAGCCGCCGAGGCGCGCGACTTCGATGCCGTCAAGACCCTGTGGCCGAAGGGCCTGCAGGTGGCGCGCGAGAACGTGGAACGCGCGGTGACCACCGCCCAGGACGTGCTCGGACGCACCCTGAAGACCCAGGAAGCGATCGCCGAGCTGGCCAAGACCCAGTTCGAGCGCAACGCGGCGCAGGCCCAGGACACCGTCCGCCAGGCGCAGGACAGCGTGCAGCAGGCCACCGAGACCCTGCAGAAGGCCGCCAAGGCGGCCGCGCGGCAGAACGACGCCCGCGCCTGATCGTCTCTCTCTCCGGTCACCCGCACGGCCGACCGGCCGTGCCCCCTCAGTGACCCGGCAGGGATGCCGTTGAACCGCCGGCCGGGGCCTCCCCGGCCGGCTTCTTTTTTGTCCGCGCGTCGCAGCGGGTGCGACGGCCGGGCCGCACAGTGCGGGCCCGGTTGCCGGCTGAATGAATAAGGTTCAAAATCCGTGCCCGCTTCGACCCCTCCCCCCATGGGCACCAAGGACCGCCGTCAGCGCGAGTTCGCCGAACGCGAACAGCGCTTCCTGGACGCCGCCCAGGCGCTGATCCAGCGCGACGGGCTGCTTTCGCTGCAGATGTCGAAGGTCGCCGAGGCCTGCGACTACGCGATCGGCACGCTGTACCAGCACTTCGCCAGCAAGGAGGACCTGCTGGTGGCGCTGGCCACGCGCAACTGCCTGAGCCGCGCGCACCTGTTCGAGCGCGCCGCGGCCTGGCCGGGACCGACCCGCGAGCGGATGGTGGCGATCGCGCTGGCGGACGTGATCGTGCTGGGCGAGCAGCCCGAGCACTTCCGCCTGGCGCAGTTCGTCTGGACCGAAGTGGTGTGGGGCGCGGCCTCGCCGCAGGCGCGGCAGCGGTCGCTGGAGGCGGTGGAACCGCTGGGACGGGCGGTCGACCGCATCGTCGAGGACGCGGTGCGCTGCGGCGACCTGCCCGCCGCGGTGGCGCCGAGCCCGGAAACCCTGACGATCGGCCCATGGAGCCTCTGCCTGGGCATGCATACCTTGATGCATGCCGAAGGCGTGCTGCCTTCCGCGCAGTTCCCCGACCCCTACCGGCTGCTGTTCCGGCACGTGCATTACCTGCTGAACGGCTACGGCTGGCAGCCGCTGTTCGATCCCGCCGACGACACCGCGCTCGACGGGCAGCTCGCGCGCCTGACGCGCGGAATCTTCGATTGCGCCTGGCCTCCCGGTCCGGCACCGGTTTCGACATCTGGCAAGGAACCCTCCCATGGCTAGTCCCGCCGCGCCCCGCAAGCCCTCCGCGCGCAAGCGCATGTTCTGGATGCTGCTGATCACCCTGCTGGTGTTCGGCGCCGTCTTCGGCCTGAAGGCAGTGATGAACAAGGGCATGAACGACTTCTTCGACAACATGCCGATGCCGCCGGCGGTGGTCACTGCCGCGGTCGCGCGCGAGGCGACCTGGGCCGACACCGAGGAAGTGGTCGGCACGCTGGTCGCGGTCAACGGCACCGAGCTCACCAGCGAGGTCGGCGGCGTGGTCGAGCGCATCCACTTCCAGCCGGGCGAGCGCGTGCGCAAGGGCCAGGTGCTGGTCGAGCTCAACAGCGACAACGAGCGCGCGCAACTGAAGGCGCTGGAGGCCACCGCGCGCCTGGCGGTGGTGCAGCGCGAACGCTGGCGCGAACTGGGCGGGCAGAACCTGGTCTCGCGCGCCGAGGTCGACGAACGCGTCGGCCAGGCGGCGACCGCGCTCGCGCAGGCCGACGCCCAGCGCGCGCTGATCGCCAAGAAGACGATCCGCGCCCCGTTCGACGGCGAGCTCGGCATCCGCCGCATCAGCCTGGGCCAGTACATCAACCCGGGCGCGCCGCTGGTCATGCTGCAGGCGGTCGATCCGATCCTGGTCAACTTCGCGCTGCCGGAACAGCGCCTGGGCCAGGTGAGTCCGGGCCAGCCGATCCGTCTGAGCGTCGATGCGCAGCCGGGCCGCAGCTTCGAAGGCACCGTGACCGCGATCGAGCCGGCGGTGGATCCGAGCACCCGCAACTTCACCGTGCAGGCGCGCCTGTCCAACCCGGAGGGCGTGCTGCGTCCGGGCACGTTCGCGCGGGTGTCGCTGGATCTGGGCCAGCCGCGCAAGGTGGTGGTGATCCCGCAGACGGCGGTCAGCTTCAATCCGTACAGCAACGCGGTCTGGGTGCTGTCCCCGGCGCCGAAGCGCGCGCAGCCGCAGGCCGAGGGCCAGCCCGCCGGGCCGGCGCCGGAATTCGTGGTCAAGCAGCGGTTCGTCAAAACCGGCGCCACGCGCGGCGACCTGATCGCCGTCCTCGACGGGCTCAAGCCCGGCGAGCGCGTCGCCAGCAGCGGCCTGCTGAAACTGCGTCCGGACATGCCGGTGATCGTCAACAACAAGGTGACGCCGAGCGCGGACGCCACGCCCGACGTGGAAAACCGCTGATGCGCGCCGGAGTCGTTTGCGGCTCCGCTCACCCCCACCCGCGTCCGAGGACGCGCGGGAGAACGCGATGAAATTCACCGACATCTTCATCAGGAAACCCGTGCTGGCCGTCGTGGTCAGCCTGTTCATCCTGCTGCTGGGGTTGCGCTCGTGGAGCGAGCTCAACGTGCGCCAGTACCCCGAGCTGCAGAATGCCGTGGTCAACGTCAGCACCGCCTACTTCGGTGCCGACGCCGACCTCATGCAGGGCTTCATCACCACCCCGCTGGAGCGCGAGGTGGCGAGCGCCGAAGGCATCGATTACATCGTCTCCAACAGCGCGGCCGGGATCAGCACGATCCAGGCCTTCATCCGCCTCGACTACGACCCGAACGAGGCGCTGACGCAGATCGCCGCCAAGGTCAACAAGCTGCGCGGGACGCTGCCGCAGGAGGCGGAGGATCCGGTGGTCGAACTGCAGCAGGGCGAGCAGTTCGCGATCATGTACCTGTCGTTCGCGAGCGATGCGCTCAGCAACAGCCAGATCACCGACTACCTGATCCGCTCGGTCGAGCCCAAGCTGGCGACCATTCCGGGCGTGCAGCGCGCCGAGATCCTCGGCAGCGGCACCTTCGCGATGCGCATCTGGCTCAAACCCGATCGCATGACCGCGCTGCGCGTCACCGCCAGCGACGTCGATGCGGCGCTGCGCAACAACAACGTGCTCGCCGCGGTCGGTTCCACCAAGGGCCAGATGGTGTCGGTGGACCTCACCGCCCGCACCGACCTGCGCACGCCGGAGGAATTCCGCAAACTGGTGATCCGCGAGGAGGACGGCGCGATCGTGCGTCTGGGCGACATCGCCGACGTGGTGCTGGGCTCGGAGAACTACGGCACCTCGGTGACGATGAACGGCCAGTCGGCCACGTTCATGGGCATCTACGTCGCGCCCGACGCCAACTCGCTGGACGTCATCACCCAGGTCCGCGAGGTGTGGGACCGCGAGATCCTGCCGCAACTGCCCGAGGGCATCGTCGCGACGATCCCCTACGACGGCACCGAGTACATCCGCGACGCCATCAACGAGGTCGTGCAGACCATCGTCGAGGCGGTGCTGATCGTGATCGTGGTGATCTACCTGTTCCTGGGCTCGCTGCGCAGCGTGGTGATCCCGGCGGTGACGGTGCCGTTGTCGCTGATCGGCACCCTGTTCCTGATGCTGATCCTCGGCTACACCATCAATCTGCTGACCCTGCTGGCGATGGTGCTGGCGATCGGCATCGTGGTGGACGACGCGATCATCGTGCTGGAGAACGTCCACCGTCACATCGAGGAGGGCATGAAGCCGTTCGAGGCGGCGATCCGCGGCGCGCGAGAACTGGCCTGGCCGGTGGTGGCGATGACCACGACGCTGGTGGCGGTGTACCTACCGATCGGCTTCCAGGGCGGCCTCACCGGCGTGCTGTTCACCGAGTTCGCGTTCACCCTCGCCGGCGCGGTGCTGCTGTCCGGCGTGATCGCGCTGACGCTCTCGCCGATGATGTGCGCGAAAATCCTCAAGCCGCACGGCGAGGGCAGCAAGACCCGCCTGGAGCGCTGGCTCGACGACCGCTTCGACCGCCTGCGCAGCGCCTACCAGCGCCGCCTGCACGGCGCGCTGGAAACGCGGCACGTGATCGGCCTGTTCGGCGCGATCGTGTTCGTCTCGTGCGTGTTCCTCTACATGGTGGCGCCGAAGGAGCCGGCGCCGGAGGAGGACCAGGGCTTCCTGCTGGTGGCGGCGCAGAGCGACCCGTTCACCACCCTCGACTACGTCGAGCGCTATACGCGCGAGCTCAACGACATCGCCAACGCCATCCCCGAGAAGGAGAACATCTTCCTGTTCAACGGCGGCTTCGGCGGCGGTGGCGGCGGCTCGGCCAGCGGCGCGTTCGCCGGCATCGCGCTCAAGCCGTGGAGCGAGCGCGAGCGTTCGACCAACCAGGTGCTGCAGCAGGAGATCCAGCCGAAGATCAGCCAGATCACCGGCCTGAACATCTTCGCCTTCCAGCCCCCGCCCCTGCCGACGGCGGGCGGCGGCGGCGCGCCGATCGAGTTCGTGATCGGCGGCGTCGGCCCCCTTTCCGAACTGCAGGGCCTCGCCGACGAGATCCTCGGCCGCGCCTACGCCAGCAAGCGGTTCATCTTCATCGACAAGGACCTGAAGATCGACAAGCCGCGCATCGAGGTGCTGGTGGACCGCGACAAGGCGGCCGCGCTCGGCATCGAGATGCGCACGCTGGCCGCGGACATGGCGGCGCTGCTGTCGGGCGGCTACACCAACCGCTTCGCGCTGGAGAACCGGTCCTACCGCGTGATCCCGCAGGTGCAGCGCAGCGACCGCCTCAACGCCGAGCAACTGAAGAACTACTACACCCGCACCCGCGACGGCGAGCTGATCCCGCTGTCGACGATCGTGACGCTCAAGGAATCGGCGCAACCGCAGCAGCTCAAGCGCTTCCAGCAGCTCAACGCGGTGACCATCTCCGGCCAGCCGCGCCCGGGCGTCAGCAAGGGCGAGGCGCTGGCGGTGCTGGAGAACGCCGCGCGCGAGGTGCTGCCGCAGGGCTACAGCGTGGACTACGCGGGCGAGTCGCGTCAGTTCAAGCAGGAAGGCCAGGCGCTGCTGATGACGCTGATCTTCGCACTGATCGTGATCTTCCTGGTGCTGGCCGCGCAGTTCGAGAGCTTCCGCGACTCGCTGATCATGCTGATCACGGTGCCGATGGCGATCTCCGGCGCGCTGCTGGTGCTCAACGTGCTCAACATGGCCGCGGGCATCCTGAGCTTCTCCGGGATCGAGGCCTTCCCCGGCATGAGCATCAACATCTACACCCAGGTGGGGCTGGTGACGCTGGTGGGCGTGATCTCCAAGCACGGCATCCTGATCGTGGAGTTCGCCAACAAGCTGCAGCTCGAGCAGGGCCTGTCCAAGCGCGAGGCGATCGAGCAGGCCGCGGCGATCCGCCTGCGTCCGGTGCTGATGACGACCGCGGCGCTGGTGTTCGCGATGATCCCGCTGCTGATCGCCACCGGCCCGGGCGCCGCCGCGCGCTTCTCGATGGGCATGGTGATCGCCGCCGGCATGACCATCGGCACCGCGTTCACCCTGTTCGTGCTGCCGGCGTTCTACCTGTACCTGGCGCGCGACCACTCGCGGGAGCGGGCGCTGTCGGCCTCCGACGAGCCGGGCGAGCCGGCGCCGGCCACCGCCTGACCGGCGGCACGGCGATCACGACGGGCGCCGCAGGGCGCCCGTCCGTGTTTCGGCGTCGAGCGGCCCGCGCAGCGGCCGGTCTCCCGCGCACGACCCGCACGAGCCCGCAGCGGCCGCAGCGAACCGGCCGACGTAAGGGCATCGGCTCCCGGGCGAAGCGCGGAGCCGATCAGCCCGGCTGCGACGCCGGCGCGCTGGCGGTTTCGACCGCTCCGGCCTGCGCCGCGCGCAGCGCGCGCGCCTGCCGCGCGGCCACCGCCGCGAACACGCCCATCGCGATCGGCAGCAGTCCGTACACCATGCCTGGCAGCCCCTGCAGCCACGAACGCGCCGGCAGCGTCAGCGCCAGCAGGATGGACAGCGCCGCGCTCGCCACCAGGATCGCCATCGCGGCGATCTCCTGCCGCGCTACCAGCCGCTCGAGCGCGTCCAGACCGAGCGCATCCGCCCGCCGCAACGCGTGGCGGTAGAGCAGGATCAGCGTCGCGCTCATCGCGGCGAAGCCCGTGCCGTAGACGACGTAGAACAGCCGCAGCTCGCCCGCGCCCGGCGCCGGCGGCAGCGCCGACGGCAGGTACCCGCCGCTGAGATGGGAGAAGGCGAAGGCCATGATCATCCGCAACGGATAGACGTAGATCAGCGTGACCGCCACCAGCGCCAGGCTGAGCAGCACGGTCCTGCCATCTTCCAGACCCGTGCGCCGGCTGAAGTTGCGATGGCCGAGCCAGAACACGGCGAGGATGGCGAAGCTCGCCAGGAACGCGGGCACGCGCTTGAGCGCGCCCACCAACGCCTGCACCGAGTTCGGCAGCGGATCGAGCGTGATCACCAGCAGCGTGACGGCGAACGCGAACGCCGCATCGACGAAGGTTTCCAGCCGCGTCGGCGCGGCGCCGCGGATGCGGAAGCCGCTGCGGTCGCGCGGCAGAGACGTCAGCTCCATCCTCCCTCCCCTCCCGGCGCCGGCAGGGCCGGTTGCTACACTGTGGGCATGTTCGCCCAGCAGAGTCTAAGCGGCACCAAGCCGGAACAGTACGCGCACCTGCTGCAGCAGGCGCGCGCGCTGATGCACGGCGAGCGCGACCGCATCGCCAACGCGGCCAACCTGTCCGCGCTCGTCTATCACGCGTTGCCCGACCTCAACTGGGTCGGCTTCTACTTCTTCGACGGCCGCGAACTGGTGGTGGGCCCGTTCCAGGGGCTCCCGGCCTGCGTGCGCATTCCGCTCGACAAGGGCGTGTGCGGCGCGGCGGCCTCGAGCCGGCGGACCCAGCGCGTGGCCGACGTGCACGCCTTCCCCGGCCATATCGCCTGCGATTCGGCCTCGAACTCGGAATTGGTGGTGCCGCTGCTGGCGGCCGACGGCACGCTCATCGGCGTGTTCGATCTCGACAGCCCGAAGTTCGACCGTTTCGACGGCGACGACCAGGCGGGTCTGGAAGCGATCGCGCGCGCGTTCGTCGAGGCGATCGCGTGAGCGCGCCGAGCGCGCCCGGCGGCGGCGCCCCCGGCCGCGGGGAGTGAGCATGGCCGGTGCGAAGCTGCGCAACATCGGCCCCAAGTCGGCCGCCTGGCTGCGCCAGGTCGGGCTACGCACGCGGGAGGATCTGGCCGCGGTCGGCGCGGTGGAAGCCTACATGCGCGTCAAGCGCGCGGGCTTCAAGCCGACCCTCAACCTGCTCTACGCGCTCGAAGGCGCCCTGCTCGACTGCCATTGGCAGGACGTTCCCGAGGCGAGGCGGCACGAGCTGATCCTCGCGGTCGACGCCGCCACCGCGCAGTTGCCGCCGCCGCGCTACCGCCCCGCCGCCGCGCCCGTGACCACCACGCACGCGCAACCGGACGAGGCGCCGCCGTTCGACATCGGCTTCGACGCACCGGACGCGAGCGGCGACGACGACTGAAGCCTGACGAGCGGCCGCGCAGGCGTCTGCCGCGCCAGGCCGGCCGGTCCTGCATCGGCTTCCGCGTTGGTCCCCCCGCGATGCTCACCCTCGACCGTTCGTTCGACAGGCGCAGCGCCTGGGCGACGGACACCCATGACCTGCGCGGCACGTGCGCGCGGGAACGAGCGGGAGATCGAGCGGCATCCCCGGGAACGCGAATGCCGCCCCCGGGCGGCGAAGCGCGACCGTGCGGCGCGCCAAAAAAAGAATCCTCCTCCCGCCTGGGCCGCGGGAGGAGGATCGTCGGTACTACGGTATCGGGGTCGTTATCAGATCATCGGAGCCGGGGTGGCCGGCATCGCGGTGGTGGCGGCGGCCGGCTTGGCCTTCTTCGCCGAAGACTTGCGAGCGGCCTTCTTGGCGGCCGGCTTCTTCGCCGCCTTCTTGGCGGTCTTCTTCGCAGCAGCCTTCTTCGCGGTCTTCTTGGCGGCCGGCTTGCGGGCGGTCTTCTTGGCCGCCTTCTTGGCGGTGGCCTTCTTGGCGACCTTCTTCGCCGCCGGCTTGCGCGCGGTCTTCTTCACCGCCTTCTTGGCGGCGCTCTTCTTGGCGACCTTCTTCGCCGCCGGCTTCTTGGCGACCTTCTTCGCCGCTTTCTTCGCGGCGGGCTTCTTCTTGGCAGCTTTCTTCATAGCCATGGTGTGGCTCTCCTCGTCAGTGGTTACTGTCGACTTGCGTCGGATCAAAGCCCAGTAGCGACAGCCGCGGCAAGACGACCCGCGGCCAACCGCTCCCGCGCAGCGCGCAGCGGAGCGGACTCAGGCAGGCCGGCGCGCTCTGCGGCGCGCTCGGCAAGGCGTCCGGACGGCATCCGGACGGCACGGGCGGCAAGCGCCGCCCAACGAAAAACCCGGCCCTCCGAGGGAGAACCGGGCTGGAAGCGAATCGGGTTGTACGTTTCCGCGGGGGACGCGCCGCCTTCCACCGTGTCGAGCATCCGGGCGGAGAGGCGTTTGGCGCAGCGCGTTGTCGCGTTCGTTTTACTCACTCGCATTCGCAGGAAACGTCTGCTGGGCGAAACCTAATCACGGTTTTTTTCACTGTCAACAACCTGCCGCGAAAAAAACCGCGGAAGACGCGCGCGGCGGCGGCGTGTTCGGCGCGCCGGAGCGCGGCGATGGATGCGGGAGATGACTTCGCGCGCGTGCGCCACGATCGCGTCGCGCGCGCGCAAACGCAGCAACGGCGCGGCTTCGCGTGTGGTGCGCGGATCGCGGGCGATGCGCATGGACGCCTCGTACCCGCGCGCGCGCGATGCGCTCGCGCCGTCGGTCGGCGCCGCACGCCGAAGGTCTCGCGCGCGCGCCGATTTCGCGTCGCACAACCGCCGACTGCGCGGGATTGCGCGAACTCCGCGCCGGCTTGCGCACGCCTTCGGGCGCGATCGCGGCCATCGCGGCGCCCGGAAACGAAGAAGCCCGGCCGTCTCCGACCGGGCTTCGACACGCCGCTCACGGCGCAGCTCATTCCTCTTCGATCAGCTCCGCGTAGTCGTCCGGACCGAGCAGTTCGTTGAGCTGCTCCGGGTCTTCCATCTCGATGGTGAACATCCAGCCTTCGCCGTAGGCGTCCTCGTTGATGGTCTCGGGCTTGTCGACCAGCGCGTTGTTGACCGCGACCACCTTGCCGCTGACCGGAGCGTAGACGTCGGAGGCGGCCTTGACCGACTCGACCACCGCGCAGGCGTTGCCGGCCTCGACGCGCTCGCCGACGGTCGGCAGCTCGACGTAGACCAGATCGCCCAGCAGCCCCTGCGCGTGCTCGGAAATGCCGACGGTGACCTTGCCGTCGCCTTCGACACGGGCCCACTCGTGGGACTTGAGGAACTTGAGGTCGCCGGGAATCTCGCTCATGGGGGCTCCGGTGCTGCGTCTGGGGGGTCGGTGTGGGCGGTTAGTGTAGCGGAGGGTGCCGGCGATCAAGCCAGCACGCCGGGCTGCGCCTGGCCGTCGCGGACGAACGGGAACTTCACCACGCGCACCGGCACTTCGCGGCCGCGGATGTCCACGCGCACCTGACCGGGATCGCCGGCCGGCACGCGTGCGAAGGCGATCGCCTTGCCGAGCGTGGGCGAGAACGTGCCGGACAGGATCTCGCCCTCGCCGTTGGCGGTGAGCACCCGCTGGCCGTGGCGCAGCACGCCCTTCTCGTCCATCACCAGCCCGATCATCTGCCGCGGCGCGCCGCTCGCCCCGCGCGCCTCGAGCGCGGCGCGGCCGATGAAGTCGCGGCCCTCGTCGAGCGCCACCGTCCAGGCGAGCGCGGCTTCGTACGGGGTGACGGTCTCGTCCATGTCTTGGCCGTACAGCGCCATGCCCGCTTCGAGCCGGAGGGTGTCGCGCGCGCCGAGCCCGGCCGGCTTGACGCCCGCGGCAAGCAGCGCGTTCCACAACGCGACCGCGTGCGCCTCCGGCACCATCACCTCGAAACCGTCCTCGCCGGTGTAGCCGGTGCGGGCGACGAACAGCGGCACGCCGTCGGCGGTGTGCGCCTCGCCGGCGGCGAAGCGGACGAGCTTGCCGATGCGCGCGCGGTCGTCCTCGCGCAGCAGACCGATCACCCGCTCGCGCGCGTTCGGGCCCTGCACCGCGATCATCGCGAAGTCGCGCCGCTCGCGCACCTCGACGGCGAACGGCTGCGCCTGGGCGCGGATCCAGGCCAGGTCCTTCTCGCGCGTGGCCGCGTTGACGACGATGCGGAAGAAGTCCTCGGCCATGAAGTAGACGATCAGGTCGTCGATCACCCCGCCCCGCTCGTCGAGCATGCAGGTGTACAACGCCTTGCCCGGCGCCTTGAGCTTGTCCACCGAGTTGGCGAGCAGACGGCGCAGGAACTCGCGCACGCGCGCGCCGCGCAGGTCGACCACGGTCATGTGGCTGACGTCGAACATGCCGGCGTCGCGGCGCACCTGGTGGTGCTCGTCGATCTGCGAGCCGTAGTGCAGCGGCATGTCCCAGCCGCCGAAGTCGACCATCTTGGCGCCGAGCGCGCGGTGGGTGTCGTTGAGGACGGTCTTCTGGGTCATCGGCGTGCGACGCGGCGTGGAGGGGCCGCGATTATCCCAGATGGCTCCCGCTCAGAGGCCGTAGCCTTCGTTGAGGCAGCGCACCTCGCCGGGGTCGAGCGCCACGAAGCGGCCGCTGGCGCGATCGAGCCTCAGCGCCCAGCGCACGGCGGGCCAATGGGTCTCGCTCGCGCGGCCGTTGCCGTCGACCAGCGCGACGATCCCCGGATCGGCGCGCCCGTCGCGCTCGCAGGTGCCGAGCGCGAGCGTCTGTCCGGCCTGTGGCGCCGGCACCGCGGCCAGATCGGTGATGCGCCAGCGCGCCTCGGCGCCGGCCATGCCGGCCTTGGCCTCGGCCAGCACCGCCTGCGCGTGGCCGTCGCGGTCGAGCGTGGCCACCGCGCGGGCGCAGACGTCCTCGCCTTCGGGCACGCACACGCCGCTGCGCGATTCCCAGCCGGACGGATACGGCGGCACGACGCGTCCGCGCAGCGCGGGCAACGCCGCCGCCTGCATCGCCAGCGCGAGCGCGAAGGCGCTCATCCGGCGTGTGCGGCCTCCACGCGCAGCACCATGCCGTCGGCCCCGACGATGCGCACCGGCGTGCCGGCCGGCAGGTCGGGACCGGCGACGTCCCAGAACGCGTCGGCGATCTGCACCCGGCCGCGACCATCGACGATCGCGCGCTCCAGCGGCACCACGCGGCCGATCAACTGTTCGGCGCGGCGGTTGAGCGTGGGGCGGTCGCTCTGCGGCTCGCGCGCGCGGAACCAGGTGCGGTAGATCTGGATGCTGACGAAGCTCAGCACGACGAACAGGGCGATCTGCACGAGCAGGTTCAGCCCCGGCACCAGCAGCACCGCCGCGAACACCGCCGCGGCGGCGAACCCGAGCCAGAGCAGGAACGCGCCCGGCGCCATCGTCTCCGCCGCGATCAGCAGCAGCGCGATCGCGCCCCAGATCACCGCCGGCCAGTTCCAGGCCATGGCTCAGGCTCCGCGCGGCGGGATCGCCGGAGGAACCGCGCGGCCGCCGCGCTCCAGCGCCTCGCGCGCGAGTTCGGCGATGCCGGCCAGCGAGCCGACCACGCCCGACGCCTCCATCGGCATCATCACGAACTTCTGGTTCGGCGCCTCGGCCAGCGCGCGGAAGGCTTCGATGTACTTCTGCGCGATGAAGTAGTTGATCGCCTGCAGGTCGCCCTGGGCGATCGCCTCGGACACCATGCGGGTCGCCTTCGCCTCGGCCTCGGCCAGGCGCTCGCGCGCCTCGGCCTCGCGGAAGGCGGCCTCGCGCTTGCCTTCGGCCTCGAGGATCGCCGCCTGCTTCTCGCCTTCGGCGCGCAGGATCTCCGACTGCCGGTGGCCTTCCGCCTCGAGGATGCTGGCGCGCTTCTCGCGCTCGGCCTTCATCTGCCGCGCCATCGACTCGACCAGATCGCGCGGGGGCTGGATGTCCTTCAGTTCGATGCGGTTGACCTTCACGCCCCACGGATGGGTGGCCTGATCGACCGCGGCCAGCACCTTGGCATTGATCTCGTCGCGCTTGGACAGCGATTCGTCGAGGTCCATCGAGCCGATCGCGGTGCGGATGTTGGTCATCACCAGGTTGAGGATGGCGATCTCGAGCTGGGCCACCTCGTAGGCGGCGCGGGCGGCGTCGAGCACCTGGAAATAGACCACGCCATCGACCTTCACCACCGCGTTGTCCTTGGTGATGACGTCCTGGCTCGGCACGTCCATCACCTGCTCCATCATGTTGATCTTGCGGCCGACGCCGTAGATGACGGGGATCAGGAAGTGCAGGCCCGGCTCGAGCGTGCGGGTGTACTTGCCGAAGCGCTCCACCGTCCAGTGGTAGCCCTGCGGCACCATCCGCACCGCCTTGAACACCAGGATGACGCCCGCGATCAGCAGCGGGATGGCCAGTACGCTTCCCAGATCCATCGAGATTCCCCTTCCCGTCGGTTTGCGACGAGTATAGGACGCGCCCGCTGCGACGGTTCCGCCGCCCGGCGCATCCATGAGGGTTCGATGCCGCCCGAATCCGCCCCGCCGCCGGTCCGCTCCAGCTTCGCGATCGACGTGCCCGATGCCCTGCTGGCCCGCGCGCGGGCCGGCGAGGCGGGCGCGTTCGAACAGCTTTACCGCTGGTTCGAGCGCCCGGTGTTCACGCTCGCGCTGCGCCTGTGCGGCGACCGCGAGGAGGCGGCCGAGGTGCTGCAGGAGACCATGCTGAAGGTGTTCGCCAAGCTCGGCGAATTCCGCGGCGGCTGTCCGTTCTGGGGCTGGCTGCGGCAGATCGCGGTGAACGAGGCGCTGATGCGGCTGCGCAGCCGGCGCAAGTGGGAGGACGACACCGCGCTGGAGGACCACGCGCTCGCCGACGAGCACCTGCCGCCGCCCACCGCCGCGGCCGACGCGGCGGCGCTGGCGCGCGCCCTGATGCAATTGCCCGAGGCCACCCGCAGCGTGCTGTGGCTGTACCACGCCGAGGGCTACACGCACGAGGAGATCGCCGCGCTGATGGCACGCACGCCTAGCTTTTCCAAGTCGCAACTCGCGCGCGGCGGCCGCCGCCTGCGCGCGTTGCTCGAATCCACCGCGGAGAAGGCCCATGCCTGACGCCGACCGCCATCCCGAACGCCTGCCGCCCGCTTGCTGGAACGAGGCGTTCGCCGCCCTGCCGCTGGAGGCGCCGGATGAAGCGCAGCGCGCGCGGATCGTGGCGACGCTGCAGGCGCGCACCGGCCTGCGGCTCGGCCGCACCCGCGCGCGCCGCCTGCCGTGGGCGGTGGGCGGCGCGCTGGCGGCGGGCATCGCGCTCGCGCTGGTCGTCGCCTGGCCGCCGCCTCCG
>NZ_VOHJ01000026.1 GCF_007923255.1 Vulcaniibacterium thermophilum
GCGCCGCCGTCGACGGCCGTGACGGTCCCGGCCAGCGGCGCACCGGCCCCGACGCCCGGCATCGCCGCGCGCGCCGAACCGCCCGCGGCCAATGCGCCCGTCCTCGCGACCCCGCCGGCGGCCAGGCCGCTCGACCCGCCCGTGCGCGCGGAGGGCCTGCGCCCGCTGGTGATCGCCATCGACGCCGGCCACGGCGGTCAGGATCCCGGCGCGATCGGGCCCAACGGTCGCCGCGAGAAGGACGTCACGCTCGCCATCGCCCGCGAGCTGGCGCGGCAGATCAACGCCACGCCCGGCCTGAAAGCGGTCCTGACCCGCGACACCGATGTGTTCCTGCCGCTGCACCGCCGCACCCAACTGGCGCGGCAGGCGCGCGCGGACATGTTCATCTCGATCCACGCCGACGCCGCCGAGAACCGCAACGCGCGCGGCTCGTCGGTGTACGTGCTGTCGCTGAAGGGCGCCTCCTCGCAGCGGGCGCGCTGGCTGGCGGACAAGGAAAACGCGGCCGACCTGATCGGCGGCGTCAAGGTCAAGAGCGCCGACGACACGCTCACCTCGGTGCTGATCGACCTGACCCAGAGCGGCCAGATGCGCGCCTCGGAAGACGCCGCGCACCATGTGCTCAGCGGGTTGGCGCGGGTCGGCCGCAATCACAAGCCGAACATCGAACGCGCCAACTTCGCCGTGCTGCGCACCTCCGACATGCCGGCGATGCTGGTCGAGACCGCCTTCATCTCCAACCCGGACGAGGAGCGCCTGCTCACCGACCCCGGTCATCAGCGCCGGTTGGCGTCGGCGGTGCTGGAAGGCATCAACACCTACTTCACCCGCCAGCCGCCGCCGGGCACGCTGTACGCGATGCGCGCGCAGCAGGCCGCGCAGGCCACGGCCGCGACCGGCACCGGCGGCGCCCCCTGAGCCGCGGCCGCCGCGCGCGGCCGGGTGTCGTCGCGGTCGCGTCGCGCGTGCCGCATGGCGGATCGCGCGTCGGCGCTCGGCTATCATCGCGCGATCGGCACCGCGTGCCGCTTCCGCCGTGACGATGCCGCAGCCGTTTCCGACTTCCGCCCCTCCCGTCGCGCCGCGTCGCGCGCAGCGCGCATGAGCATCCGTCCGCTGCCCGACGTGCTGGTGAACCAGATCGCCGCGGGCGAAGTGGTGGAACGGCCCGCTTCGGTGGTCAAGGAACTGGTGGAGAACGCGCTCGATGCCGGCGCGCGACGGATCGACGTCGATCTCGAGGAAGGCGGCGTCCGCCTGATCCGCATCCGCGACGACGGCGGCGGCATCCCGGCGGAGGAGCTGCCGCTGGCGGTGTCGCGCCACGCGACCAGCAAGATCGCCTCGCTCGAGGATCTGGAGGCGGTGGCCACGCTCGGCTTCCGCGGCGAAGCGCTGCCGTCGATCGCCTCGGTCAGCCGGTTCCTGATCGCCTCGCGCACGGCGGACAGCGGGCACGGCGCGTGCCTGGAGGTCGACGGCGGCCGCGTCGGCGCGGTGACGCCGAAGCCGCATCCGGTCGGCACCACGGTCGAGGTGCGCGACCTGTTCTACAACGTGCCGGCGCGCCGCAAGTTCCTCAAGGCCGAGCGCACCGAGCTCGCCCACATCGAGGACTGGCTGCGCCAGCTCGCGCTGGCGCGGCCGGACATCGAGCTGCGGGTGGCGCACAACGGCAAGCCGTCGCGGCGCTGGAAGGGCGAAGGCACGCTGCTGGCCGAACCGCGCCTGCACGAGGCGCTGGGCGAAGACTTCGTGCGCCATGCCCTGCGCGTGGACCACGCCGTGCATCCCGGCGAGATGCGCGCGGCATTGCGCCTGCACGGCTGGATCGCGCAGCCGGTCTACAACCGTGCCGGCGCCGACCAGCAGTTCCTGTACGTGAACGGCCGCGCCGTACGCGACCGCAGCATCGCGCACGCGGTCAGGCAGGCCTACGCCGACGTGCTGTTCCACGGACGCCAGCCGGCCTACGTGCTGTTCCTCGAGCTCGATCCGCGCCGGGTCGACGTCAACGTGCATCCGGCCAAGCACGAGGTGCGCTTCCGCGACGGACGCCTGGTCTACGACTTCGTGCTGCGCACCCTGCAGGACGCGCTGGCGCAGACGCGCGCCGGCATCGCGTCGCCGGCGTCGCTTCCGGCGGCGCCCTCGTCCGCGCCGGCGCCGGCGGACGCCGGCTGGCGATGGGCGCCGCCGCAGTCCGCGCTCGGGTTGAAAGTGGAGGAGGCGCGCGCGGCGTACGAGGCGTTGTACGCCGCACCCGCGCCGGCCGTCGCTGCGGGTGCGCCGCCGGCGCCCGAAAGCGCCGCCGCCGCGGACGGCATGCCGCCGCTCGGCTATGCGATCGCGCAGTTGCACGGCATCTACATCCTGGCCGAGAACCGCGACGGGCTGATCGTGGTGGACATGCACGCCGCCCACGAACGCATCGTCTACGAGAAGCTCAAGACCGCGCACGACGGCGAGGGGCTGCGCATGCAGCCGCTGCTGGTGCCGCAGACGCTGGCGGTGTCGGAGCGCGAGGCCGATGCCGCCGAACGCGAGGCGGCCACGCTGGCGCAGCTCGGCTTCGAGCTGTCGCGCACCGGGCCGCAGTCGCTGCTGCTGCGCGGCGTGCCGGCGCTGCTCGCGCAGGGCAACGTCGAGGCGTTGATCCGCGACGTGCTCGGCGATCTGGTGGAACACGGCCAGAGCCGCCGGATCGCCGCCGCGCGCGACGAACTGCTGGCGACGATGGCCTGCCACGGCGCGGTGCGCGCCAACCGCCGGTTGACGATTCCCGAGATGAACGCGCTGCTGCGCGAGATGGAAGCCACCGAGCGCTCCGGCCAGTGCAACCACGGCCGTCCGACCTGGACCCGCTTCACGTTGGCGGAGATCGACCGCTGGTTCCTGCGCGGACGCTGAGCCGCGCCGCTGACGGCGCGCCTGCGTCTGTGGCATATCTGCCCACGGCCGCGCCACGGCCGAGGGGGAGAACACGCATGCGCCTTCCACGTCCTGCCGCCGCGGCCGCGCTCGCCGCCGTGCTCGCCGCCTGCGGCGACACCGCGCCGCCGCCGCCCGCGCCGAAGCCGGCGGACGTCGCCTTCCTCGCCGACCTCGAGGCTTTCCGCCAGCAGCGCCTGCAGGATCTGATGCGCCCGGACGGCTGGACCGCGCTGACCGGCCTGCACTGGATCGAACCCGGCGCGCACTACGCCGGCAGCGATCGCCGCAACGGACTGCGGCTGGCGATGGCGCCGCCGCATCTGGGCATGTTCGAACTGCGCGGCGGGCGCGTCCGCTTCGTTCCCGAGCGCGGCGTGCCGCTCACGCTCGATGGTGCGCCGCTGCGCGGCGAAGCGTGGTTGCGCACCGACGCCGACCCGGCCGGGCCCAGCCGCATCGGTTTCGACGACGGTCGCGGCGGGGCGATGGTGCTGCGGCGCGGCTCGCGCTACGCGTTGCGCACCTGGCATGCCGACGCGCCGAGCCGGCTGAACTTTTCAGGGCTCGCGCACTGGCCGCCCGATGACTCCTGGCGCATCGCTGCGAAATTCGTCACGCATCCGCCCGGACGCACGTTGGAAATCCACGACATCACCGGCAACACGTTCGCGGCGCCGAATCCCGGACGGGTCGAGTTCCTGCGCGATGGCCGCACGTTCGCGCTCGAAGCGGTGGAATGGGGCGGGCAGACGCTGTTGATCTTCGCCGATCTGACCAACGCTAAAGGAAGCTACAGCGCCGGCCGATACCTGGAACTGAAGCGGGAAGCCGGCACGACGGCGGTCGTCGTGGACTTCAACCGCTCGATCAATCCGCCGTGCGCATTCACGCCCTACACCACCTGCCCGCTGCCACCTTCGTCCAATCGGATGGAACTGGCCGTGGCCGCAGGCGAGAAGGCCTACACGCGACGACGAACGCCGTAGGGAGCGATGCGATGAAGCCGATGCGCATGTCCGCCTGGTCGACGATGCTGGCGGGCCTGCTCGGTTTCGTCCTCGCGCTGCCGGCCGCGCGCGCCGAACCCGCCACGCAGCCGTCCGCCGCGCCGCGCGGCGACGTGCTGGCGGCGACGCAGCCGCGCCCGCCGCGCCCGCTGCTGTGGAAGGTGAGCGACGGCGACAACGACCTGTACCTGCTCGGCTCGTTCCATCTGCTGTCGAAGGACGACTATCCGCTGGCGGACGAGGTCGAAGCCGCGTTCGCCGACGCCGAGCTGGTGTACTTCGAGATCTCGCCCGAGGAGATGTCGCGGGTGAACCACGCCAACGCGCTGCCGGCGCGCAGCGAGCAGCGGCTCAGCGATGTGCTGCCCCCGCAGGTGCGCGACAAGCTGGCGGTGGCTCTGCTGGAGACCGGACGCCGCATCGAGGATGTCGAGGCGCTGCAGCCGTGGGCGGTCAACATGGCGGTGCTCACCGGCATCACCGATTCGATGGGGCTGAGCGCGTCGCGCGGCCTCGACCAGCATCTGATGGGCCGCGCGCTGACGGCCGGCAAGCGAACGGGCGGACTGGAGACGGCCGGCGATCAGCGCGCGGCCCTGGCGGGCGTGTCGCTGGCGGTGCAGATCCAGGCGCTGGACGAGCTGCTGGAGCATCGCGAACTGATGGCGCGCACGATCGCCGATCTGCATGCGGCCTGGCGCGACGGCGACGTCGAGCGTCTCGATCGGCTCGCGCGCCGCAACATGCAGCAGAACAATCCCGAGAGCTACGAGCTGATCAACGTCGCCCGCAACGCGCGCTGGCTGCCGATCATCCAGTCGATGCTCGACGGTTCGCGCACCGACGATGCGCTGATCGTGGTCGGCTCGCTGCACCTGCTCGGCGAGGACGGCCTGGTGCATGCCCTGCAGCGCCGCGGCTATCGGGTCGAACGGGTGTGCGCCGACTGCGCGCAGGTCGTCGCGCGCTAACCCGCCGGCCTCGACCGCATCGGCCGTCGCGTCACGCCGCCTGCGGCTGCGGCGGCACCAGCACGATGCAGTCCACCGGGCAGACCGGCACGCACAGTTCGCAGCCGGTGCACAGCGGCTCCAGCACCGTGTGCATGTGCCTGGCGCCGCCGACGATGGCATCGACCGGACAGGCCTGGATGCACTTGGTGCAGCCGATGCAGTCCTCCTCGACGATGAGCGCCACCTGCGGCGGCTTGTGCTGCCCGAGCGTGCGGTCGTAGGGCACGGGCGGCACGCCGAGCGCCTTCGCGAGCGCCCGCGCGCCGGCGTCGCCTCCGGGCGGGCAGCGATCCGGACCGGCCTCGCCGCGGGCCATCGCCTGCGCGTAGGGCCGGCAACCGCCGAAGCCGCACTGGCCGCATTGCGTCTGCGGCAGCAGGCGGTCGAGGCGTTCGGTCAGGTCAGCGGCGTCGGGATTCGGCATCGGTAGAGCCTGGCGACATGCAAGCCGGGTCCGCGGGCGATCCGAAGCGCGAATCCGATCCCGACACCGCGCTCAACGCACCGGCATGCCGGCCTGCGCGCCGGCGTCGACATCGAGCAGGAACAGCGCGCCGCCGTCGAAGCCGGCCGACAGGATCATTCCCTCGCTCACGCCGAAGCGCATCTTGCGCGGCGCCAGATTGGCAATGAACACCACGTGGCGACCCACCAGCGCCTGCGGATCGGCGTAGCTGGCGCGGATCCCGGAGAAGATCTGCCGCTTGCCCAGCTCGCCGGCATCCAGCTCGAAGCGCAGCAGCTTGTCGGAGCCTTCCACCGCCTCGCAGGCCAGCACCTTGCCGATCCTCAGGTCGAGTTTGGCGAAGTCGTCGATGCCGATGGTCTGCGCGCCGCTCACGGGTTCGGCGGCAGCAGGGGTGACGTTCGCGGCGGCCGGCTTCAGGTCTTCCTTCGAGGCGTCGATCATGGTTTCGATCTGTTTGGGGTCGATGCGGGTGAACAGCGGCGCGTACGGGGCGATGCGGCGACCGAGCAGCGGCGCGCGGACGTCGTCCCAACCGGCCACCGGCGCCTGCAGGAACGCGTCGGCCTGCGCGGCGATGCGCGGCAGCACCGGCTTGAGCGCGGTGTTGAGCACGCGGAACAGGTTCAGGCCCTGGGTGCAGACCGCCTGCAGTTCGGCTTCGGCGCCGGGCTGCTTGGCCAGCACCCACGGCTTGCGCTCGTCGATGTACTTGTTGGCCTCGTCGGCGAGCTGCATCGTCAGCCGCACCGCGGCCGCCGCCTCGTTGCGCGCGTACGCCTCGGCGATCGGGCGCAACTGCGCCACGAAGCGCTCGTACAGCGCAGGCTCCGGCAGCGCGTCGGCGAGCCGGCCCTCGAACCGCTTCTCGATGAAGCCGGCGCAGCGGCTGGCGAGGTTGACGAACTTGCCGACCAGGTCGGCGTTCACCCGCGCCACGAAATCGGCGAGGTTGAGGTCGAGATCGTCCACGCCGCCGCTGGTCTTGGTGGCGTAGTAGTAGCGCAGCGCTTCCGGGTCGAGGCCGGCGTCGAGGTAGGTGCGCGCCATGACGAACGTGCCGCGCGACTTGGACATCTTCTCGCCGTTGACGGTGAGGTAGCCGTTGACGTGCAGGCGCGTGGGGGCGCGGTGGCCCGAGCCGTGCAGCACCGCCGGCCAGAACAGGCCGTGGAAGTTGACGATGTCCTTGCCGATGAAGTGATGCAGCTCGGCGGCGCTGTCGGGCGCCACGTACGACGCGAAATCGAGCCCGCGGCGCTCGCACAGCGCCTGGAAGCTCGACAGATAGCCGATCGGCGCGTCCAGCCAGACGTAGAAGAACTTGCCGGGGTGGCCGGGAATCCCGAAGCCGAAGTACGGCGCATCGCGCGAGATGTCCCACGCGCGCAGGCCGCCTTCCGCGTCCAGCCATTCCTGCAGCTTGGCCTTCACCGGGCCGATCGCGACGTCGCCGGCCAGCCATTCGCGCAGGAAGGCCTCGAAGCGTCCGAGTTCGAAGAAGAAGTGCTCGGACTCGCGCAGCTCGGGCGTGGCGCCGCTCAGCGCCGAGCGCGGATCCTTCAGCTCGGTGGGCGCGTAGGTGGCGCCGCAGACTTCGCAGTTGTCGCCGTACTGGTCGGCCGCGCCGCAGTTCGGGCAGGTGCCCTTGACGTAGCGGTCCGGCAGGAACATCCCGCGCACGGGATCGAACAGTTGCGCGACCGCGCGGCGCGCGATGTGGCCGCCGCGTTCCAGCGCAAGGTAGATCGACTCGGTCAGCGCGCGGTTGCGCGGCGAGTGGGTGGAGTCGTAATGGTCGAACGCGACGCCGAAGTCGGCGAAATCCCGTTCATGGCCAGCCTGGATACCGGCGATGAACGCCTCCGGCGTGGTGCCGGCCTTCTCGGCCGCCAGCATGATCGGCGTGCCGTGGGTGTCGTCGGCGCAGACGAAGTGCGCGGTGTCGCCGGCCATCCGTCGCGCGCGCACCCAGATGTCGGCCTGGATGTAGCCGACCAGATGGCCCAGGTGCAAAGGGCCGTTGGCGTAGGGCAGGGCACAGGTGACGACGAGCTCGCGCGACATGGCGGTGGGGGAAGCCAGACGAGCCGGCGATTATCGCACGGCGGGCGGACGCGCCCGGCCGCGGCGGACGCCCGCATCGCAAGGCCCCGGAACGGAACGACCCGGCGCGGGCCGGGTCGTCGCGTGCGCCTGCGGCGGCCGCTCAGTCGCGGCGTGTCCAGGTCTGCGTGCGGCCGAGCAGCGAGAAGCCCATGAAGCCGCGCACATCGAGCTTGCGGCCGCCGTCGACCGGCGTGAGCTTCACCGAATAGACCTTGCCGGAGGCGGGGTCGAGGATCTGCCCGCCTTCCCACACGTTGCCTTTCCGGCGCACGCCCCAGAGGATCACCATCCCCTTCACCGGCTTGTTCTTCAGTTCGCCGGAGCACTTGTCGCACACCGGGTTCGGGCCGCGATCGGAGTGCAGGATCTCGACCACGCGGCCCGACAGCGTGCCGTCGCGCGCCTCGAAGATCTCGACCACCGACTTCGGCTTCTTGGTCTTGTCGTCGATCGTCGTCCACGTGCCCACCGGCGACTGCGCGAACGCGGTCAGCGGCAGCAGCAGAAACAGCAGGGCAATCAGTCTGGTGCGCATGGTCCCTCCCGAGGACAGTCACTGGCGTGCTCGCACGGACGTGCGATGCGGCTTTATACCGCATCCACCGCCGTATGGAAGCCAAGGCGGCGCTTGCCGGGTTCACAAAGAAGAAGCCCGGCTTGCGCCGGGCTTCCAGGGACCGCACTTACTTGAACCGATACTGGATCTCGGCGCCGAACTCGCGACCGATCGGGCTGTAGGCCCGCCAGAAGTACGGGTAGCTGTTGAAGCCCTCGTCCTTGGGGTGCAGCTTGTCGAACACGTTGTTCACCTGGAAATTGACGCTCAGATTCTCGGTGAGCTTCTTGCCGACGCCGACGTTCCACACGAAGTACGGAGCGATACGGCCGGTCTCCTGCCAGTTGGGCAGGCTGCCGTAGCGCAGCATGAACACGGCCGCTTCCCAGTCCCCCTTGTTCCACGTCCAGGTGCTGCGGATGCGGCTGCGGAAGTCGAAGTTCGTGAGGTCGTCGCGGTAGCTCAGGGTCGGGTCGGTCCTGAACTGCTGCGTGGTCTGCTCGAGCGTGTGCGACCAGGCCAGCACCCAGCGGAAGTCGCCCCAGCGGTCGGTATCGAGGCGGTAATCCAGCGAGGCATCGATGCCCTTGGTGCCCAGGAACGCGCGGTTGATCGGACCGCGGCGGATTTCCGAGATCTGGCCATCCTGCGTCGTGCCCGGGGCGTTGATGCGGCTGACGCGCGACAGGATGTCCTGGCAGAACGCGGAGCCCGGCGCGTACTGGAACGGCGTGCGGTTGCGCGTGAGGCCGGTGACGCAGCCCGCCTCGGAGTCGAGGATGAACGTGGTGGTGATGTCGGCGACGACGCCTTCGAGCTCGATCTCGTAGTAGTCGGCGGTGATCGACAGCCCGTCCATCACGTCCCACACGAAGCCCGCGGTCCACGACTTGCCGGTCTCTTCCTCCAGCCCGGTCGAGCCCTGGCGGACGCTGAAAGCCGTGTAGTTGAACGTCGGGTCCGTGCCGCCGCACTGGGTCGAGGTGCGGCCGGTCTCCAGGCAGCGACGGGTGTCGAAGATGGCGCTGAACGCGCCGCTGCGCTCGGCGAACACGTAGTGCATGTCCGGCGCGCGGAAGCTGGTCGAATACGAGCTCCGAACCAGCAGGCTGTCGAACGGACGCCATTCCAGACCGGCATTCCACGTCTTCGCATCGTCGACGTTGGTGACGTCGTCGTACTTGTCGTAGCGGCCGGCGAGGCTCGCCTTCAGCGAATCGAGAATCGGGATCGAGAACTCGACGCCGAAGGCATAACGGTCGCGTTCGCCGCCACCGCCGGTGCCGGTCAGATTGTAGATCTCACGGCGGTCGGGAAGGATGCGCGGGTCGGCGTCGAGGTCATACGCCTGCGACGCCGCTTCGAGCACGGTCGCGAAACCCAGGGGGCCTGCGGGAAGCTGGAACAGGTCGCCCGTGAAGACGAAGCTCGCCTGCGTGACTTCCGATTCGGCCTTGGTCTTCACCTTGGTCGACAGCGCGCTGAACTCCGCCGGCGTAAGCGCGCGGTAGTAGCGGGCCGTGTTCAGGCGATAGACCGGGAAGCCGCTCTGCGTGCCGAGACGCGGACCGAGGAACCAGTCGTTCACCAACGACGCCACGAGGCGGGGCTGAGCCGCATCGATGTGGTACTCGGCGCGGCTGATCGTGGCGTCCCAGTCGAAGCGGTCGGCGATCGTGCCCTTCAGACCGACGGCGAAATCGTAGGAGCGCTCGTCGTAATGCGAGAGGAGCGATTCGACGCCGCCCGACTCCTGCGGCGTGAAGACGCGCTGCGCATCGACGAAGGTGTTGAACTGCGGGTCGAACCAGATCTGACCCACCGTCGGACCGGCCCAGAACTGGGTGCCGCCGGTGGAGGCGCCGTCCGACTTCCACGCCTGCAGGCTGGCCCACACCTGCATGCCGTTGTCGAAGTCGTACGTACCGTAGAGATAGCCGGACAGATCGTCGTTCTTGTTGGCGATCGTCTGGTAGCCCACGTCGTTGAACGTGCCGCAGGCCTGGCCCAGATTGGCGCCGCTGATCGAGCTCACGTAGTTCCAGCGCACCCACTCGTCGCCGAACTGTTCGCACGCACCCGCCGGCGGGGCGATGTAGTTGTTGGTCGTGCGCGTGCGGTTACGCAGACGCATCGTACCGATCGGCTGGATGCCGCCGATCGCCGGCGGCAGCGGGTTGTCCTGGAGCGAATCCATGAAATCCCGCTGGTACGCGAACAGCGGTTCGGAGTAGTAGTACTCGAACGCGTACGTCAGGCTCCAGTTGTCGCCGGTCTTGCCGCCGATCCACTGCAGATCGAACTGGTCGCGACCGCCGCGGCTCGTGGTCCAGCCACCGAGCTTGACCAGGTCGCCCTCGAAGTTCGTCTTGAGGACGATGTTGACCACGCCGGCCACCGCGTCCGAGCCGTAGATGGCCGAGGCGCCACCGGCGAGAATCTCGATGCGCTCGACGGCCGCCGCCGGAATGTTGCCGAAGTTCTGGAAGTTGCTCTGGCCGTTGTACGGCAGCGGGTAATCGGCAGCGCGACGGCCATTGATCAGCAGGAGCGTCCTGCCGGGGCCAAGGCCGCGCAGGTTGATCACGCTGGCGTTGGGCGTGAAGCCGCTCTGGAAGATCTCGTTCTGGACCGAACCGGTCGCCTGGCTGAGCGTATTGAGCGCGTCGTAGACGGTATTGAAGCCCTCGCGCTCGATCTGCTGGGCGGTGATGATGGTGACGGGCGACGGGCCCTCGACCTCGGCGCGCTTGATTCGCGAGCCGGTGACCACGACCTTGTCGATCTCGGTGGCGTCCTCGTCCTGTTCCGTGGACTGCTGTTGATCCTGTGCCAGTGCCATGCCGGGCACGAGGAGGGCGGCAAACAAGGCAGCCGCCAAGGGGCTGCGCCGCAGCGCAGCGGAATTGGCCTTCGACATTACTTCCCCCTAGGAAGGAACATTGGATACGGACAGGCGGTCGCCCCTAGACCGCAGCCGGCGAACCGGCTGGCTCGACCTTAACACGTCGTTAATGCCCCTGTCATACCGGCATGGTGGCGGGCGCGGTCCGGCGGCCGCATGCGTCCACTACGATGAGCCTCCGTCTCCCTGGAGTACCTGATGAACGAAGTCGCCGCCGCTTACGCCCGCGCCGTCGGGGCGCTCAACCGCGGCGACTGGCAGGAGGCGGGAGCGCTGGCCGACCGGTTGCTGCGGGCCCGGCCCGATCACGCCGGAGTGCACTTCGTGGCCGGCGTGGCCGCGTTGCAGCTTCAGCAGATGCCGCGCGCGCTCGGCCATCTGCAGAAGGCGGTCGAGCTCAATCCGCAGCGGGCGGATTATCTGGCGCAGTTCGCGCGGGCGCTGGCGGCGGGACATCTGGTGCGGCAAGCGGCCGAAGTCGCGGCGCGGGCACTGGTGCTGGAGCCGACCGATCCGCTGACGCTCGACACGCTCGGCGTGGTGTTCACGCAGGCCAACGCGCATGCGCAGGCGGCGCGGGCGTTCGGGCGCGCCGCGGCACTGGCGCCGGACGTGGCGAGCTACCGCTTCAATCACGCGACCTCGCTCACCTTCGCCGGCGACATCGACGCCGCCGAACGCGAATACGAAGCGTGTCTCGCGCTCGACGCCCGCTACTGGAAGGCGCACCTCGCGCTGTCGCAACTGCGCAGGCAGTCGGCCGAGCGCAATCATCTCGACCGCCTTGCCGCGTTGCTGGCCGAATCCGGCTCGGAGCCGGCGGCGCGGCTGTATCTGCACCTGGCGCTGGCGAAGGAGTACGAGGACCTGCGGGATTACCCGCGGGCGTTCGAACACCTCGTCGCCGGCAAGGCCGCGGGGGGCGCGGGCCGGGGCTACACCATCGAGCGCGACAAGGCGTTGTTCGACGCGCTGATGCGCGCCTTTCCGACGCCCGCGGGCGTAAGCGGCGGGGCGGCGAGCCGGGAGCCGATCTTCGTCATCGGCATGCCGCGTACCGGCACGACGCTGGTGGATCGCATCCTGTCGAGCCATCCGCACGTCCACTCGGCGGGCGAATTGCCGAACTTCGGGGTGCTGCTGAAGCGCGCCTCGGGCAGCCGCACGCCGCATCTTCTGGACGCGGACACCGTCGAGCGCGCGAGGAGCGTCGACTGGGCGCGGCTGGGCGAGGCGTACGTGGCGAGCACCCGGCCGGGCACCGGCCACACGCCGCGTTTCGTCGACAAGCTGCCGCACAACTTCCTCTATGCCGGCTTCATCGCGCGCGCGCTGCCGAACGCGAAGCTGGTGTGTCTGCGGCGCGATCCGCTCGATACCTGCCTCAGCAACTTCCGGCAACTGTTCGCGCAGGGCTCGTCCTATTACGACTACTCGTTCGACCTGCTCGACACCGGGCGCTACTACGTGCTGTTCGAGCGCCTGATGGCGCACTGGCGCGCCGTGCTGCCGGGGCGCATGCTGGAGCTGCGCTACGAGGATCTGGTGGACGATCAGGAGCGCGAGACGCGACGCCTGCTCGAGTTCTGCGAGCTCCCCTGGGACGACGCCTGCCTGCGGTTCGAACACAACCCCGCGCCGGTCGCGACCGCGAGCGCGGTGCAGGTGCGCGAACCGCTCCATCGCGGCTCGATCGGCCGCTGGCGGCGGTACGGGACGCAGCTCGGCGCGTTGCGGGCGCTGTTGGCGGCCGAAGGCGTCGCGATGGACGAGGCGGAGTCGCGGCGGGTCTGAGGACCGCGCAACGCCACGCGTCCTCGCTCGTGCGCGCGCAAGTTCGGACGTCTGCACGAAAAAAGAGCCCCCGCATCGGCGGGGGCTCCAGGGTTGAGAGCGAACCGGTCGTCGGTCAGTTGCCGAACGTCCAGCGGGCCTCCATGTAGACGGCGCGACCGTACACGTCGTACTGCTGATCGTTGTACGGAGAGCCCGACGTGCCCGGGTAGGTGCGATCTTCCTCGGGCATCTCGTTCAGGAGGTTGTTGACCATGAGCGAGAGGCTCAGGTTGTCCAGCGGCCGGTAACCGATGCTCAGGTTGTAGGTCACGAACGGATCGAGCTTGCCCGCGAACACGCGGCCGTTCACGCCCTGCAGGCCGGCATCGTCGTACGTACCGAGCACGCGGGCACGGTAGTTCGGCGTGTGGCCCATGTAGTTCACGTAGAACGTCGAGTTCCACCGGTTCTTCGACCACGTGATCGACGCGTTGCCCTTGCTCTTCGGGTCGCTGCTCCATTCCGGACGGCGCAGGATGTCGATCTCCTCGTCGCCTTCGAACTGCCAGAAGCGGTGCTTGATGTTGTTGGTGTACGAACCGCGGACCAGGAACTCGCCGATGTTGCCGGCATCGAACTGGTAGCTGACGCTGGCGGTGACCGCATCGAGCACGCGTCGGGCCTCGTTCACCTTCGGCGCGTAGATGTAGACGATCTGGCCCGTGCTGTCGCGTTCGATCTTGCCGAGCGCGTCCTGGCAGACCGGCGAGTTGATGTCGAAGCCGGGCTGGCCGGTGCGGCAGTAGTACTCGCGCAGCGCCAGGCCGTCGAAGTTCTGGGTGTCGATTTCGTCTTCGATATCCCAGTGGTGGTAGTCGACGCTCATCGAGAACTGGGCGGTCGGCGCCCAGACCACGCCGTAGCTCCACACGTCCGCGTTCAGCGGCTGCAGGTCCGGGCTGCCGGACGTTTCGCCGAAGAACTGCCGGTTGGAGAATCGCGACGGGCAGGCGTCGACTTCCGAGGGGTCGAAGCCGAGCTGGCTGCAGGCGTAGTAGTCGGTCACGAAGCTGTAGAAGCCGCTCATGCCCTGGAAGTTGTCGGCCAGGGTGGGGGCCTTGAACGCCGTGCCGTACTTGCCGCGGATCAGCAGGCTCTCGATCGGGCGGAACTCGAGACCGACCGAGTAGGTGGCCTTGTTGTAGCTGTCGATGCCGTCCGGACGGTAGTCGTCGTAACGACCGGACACCGACGCCGTGAGCATGTTGTGCAGCGGCAGGCGCAGTTCGCCGGTGACGGCATAGCGATCGCGCTCGCCGGCGCCGTCGACCGAGGTCGTGCCCCACACCTCGCCGTTGAGCAGGCGCGGATCCGGGTTGTATTCCCACTTCTCGCGGGCCGCCTCGACCGCCAGCGCCATGCCCGCATCGCCGCCAGGCAGACCGAACAGGGCCGAGTTGGTGATCTGGAAGCGCGCGAGCGTGTTCTCGGTCTTGCTCTCCGAGTCCGTGTAGCCGGTGAAGCTGCGGAAGTCCTCCGGCGCGATCGGCTGATAGAAACGTGCGTAGTCGGGCGTGAACACCGGATACGCGCCGAAGTACGGATCGTAGGTGATGGGCGCGCCCGTCGGGTTCAGCACGTTGTCCAGGAACCACTGGTTGATGGGATCGGCGAACCGGGCGAAGCTGCGCTCGTTGAGCTTGTAGTCGATGCGCGAGAGCGAACCGTCGTAATCCCATGCGGTACCGAAAGCGCCACGGATGCCGAGATTGACGGCGGTCGACTTGCTCTCGTCGAAGCTCATCGAGTTCTCGAAGCCGCCCTGACCCATGTCCTCCGGGGCGAACGCGCGCTGGAGGTTGACCAGGCCGTCGAGATTCGGGTCGTAGTAGTAGCCCCACTCCACGCCGGTGCCCCACCAGGTGTAGTTCGAGCCGATGTGATAGCCCACCTTCTCGTCGTTGTAGAGCACGTCGCCGTAGAGCTGGTGGTTGTCGCTGACGTCGAACGTAGCGTGCGAGTAGATCTGGAAGCTTTCCTTCTCGTTGCGCAGCGTGCGGTAGCCCGGCGTATCGAAGGAGCCGCAGTAGTAGCCGACGGTGCCGGTCGCGCGGTAGCGCAGGTCCACCGTGCCGCCGAACAGATTGCGCACGTTCGCGCAGTTGTTCGGATCGCTGAACGCGTACTCGAAGCGGTCGAAGCCGGAGTTGGCCAGGTCGACGAAGCCGTAGACCAGCAGGTCGCGGCTGGCGATCGGCACGCTGGTGCCGCCACGGTAGAAGCTGGACGTGACGTCGCGCTGATAGCCCCAGATCGGCTCGCGGTTCTCGTACTGTCCGCCGAGGAGCACGTTGAAGCGGTCCTCCGCGAAACTGAAGCTGGTCGCCGCGCTGACGCGTCCGGAATCGCCGCCGCCTTCGGTGTAGGTACCGCCGCGCACGCTGACCACCGGCGCATCGAGCCGCTTCTTCAGGATGATGTTGATGACGCCGGCGATCGCGTCGGAACCGTACAGCGACGACTGGCCGCCCGGCAGGATCTCGATCCGCTCGACGAGCTCGATCGGCACGCCGCTGATGTTGTTGAACGCTTCGCTGCCGTTGTACAGCGCCGGGTAGTCGGCCATCGGCCGGCCGTCGATCAGGTACTTGGTGTAGCTGACGCGCAGGCCGAACAGGCTGGCCGTCTCGGCGCCCTGGGTGAACGACGCCGAGCTCTGCGAGCCCTGGACGCCACCGGTGGCGAACGACGCCTGCTGGATGACGTCGGAAACGTTGGTGAAACCGCGGGCGCGGATGTCCTCGGCGGTGATGACCGTCACCGGCGTGAAGGTCTCGACCTGCGACTGCGGAATCAGCGAGCCGGTGACCACGACCTTGTCCAGCTCGGTCGCGCCCTGCTCCTGATCCGTGGACGACTGCTGGTCCTGCGCGAGCGCCAGACCGGGCACGAGGAGGGCGGCAAAAAGAGCGGCCGCCAAGGGGCTGCGCCGCAGCGCAGCGGAATGAACCTTCGACATCACTTCCCCCTCAAAAGGAACCATGGAAAGAAAAAAACGGCCGCCCCTCGACCGCAGCCGGAACATCCGGCCGTCGCGAACCTAGCATGGGGTGGTCACTGCGGGATACCCAGGGCATCCTCGCCCTGGCGCCGCAAACTTCGCGGACGGCCCTCCTCTGCGGTCCCTCGCCTCATCCGGACCGTACAACGCCGGGCGTGAAGGCGCTTTGCAGAATCTGGCGTCATCGCCTGCCGCCGCACGATCGCGATGGCGATCGGCCTTCGCTCGTGCGCCGCAGCCGTGGGCGTCGCCTGGCTTCGAAGTCTTTGTCCGCGCCGCGGGCCTGATTCGCCGGCACGGCGTCCGCGCTGCCGCTGGCGGGGCCGCTAGCTGACCAGTCCCCGCTGCACCGCGTAGCGCACCAGCTCGGCGGTGTTGCGCATGCCGAGTTTGTCGAGCACGCGGGCGCGGTGGTTCTCGGCGGTCTTGACGCTGATGTCCAGTTTGCGCGCGATTTCCTTGGTGGTGAGGCCTTCGGCGATCAGGTGGAAGACCTCGCGCTCGCGGGCGGTGAGGGTGCCGTAGGGATCGGCGGCGTCGCGCTCGGGGTGCTGGAGCTGTTCGGCAAGGGTGCGCGCGGCCTGCGGGCCGAAGTAGGCGTGGCCGGCGTGCAGGCTGCGCACCGCCGCGACCAGCTCGGAGGCGGGGCTGTCCTTGACCAGATAACCCGACGCGCCGGCGCGCACCACGCGCAGCACGTATTCCTCTTCCTGATGCATGGTCAGTACCAGCACGCGCGCGTTGGGGATGCGGCCGTGCAGGCGGCGCACCACCTCGATGCCGTTCAGGCGCGGCATCGACAGGTCGACCACGATGACGTCCGGGTGGCTGCTCTCGGCCTTCTCCAGCGTTTCGATGCCGTCGCCGGCCTGGGCGACGACTTCGATGTCGCCGGCGGCCTGCAGCACGCCGACGAGGCTTTCGCGCACGAGGGTGTGGTCGTCGGCGATCAGGACGCGGATGGGCCTCATGCGCGCAAGGTGCGCGTCGGGTCAGGCGGCGTCAAGCGGCACGCGGGCGCGCAGGCGCGTGCCGGCGCCGGGCCGCGACTCCAGTTCGAAGCGGCCGCCGTACAGCCGCAGGCGCTCGCGCATGCTGCCCAGGCCGCTGCCGCCGCTGCGCAGGGCCTGCGCCGGATCGCAGCCCCGGCCGTCGTCGGCGATCTCCAGTTCGATCTGCCCGTCGGTCACCGTCAGCCGCAGCGACACGTTGCGCGCCTGCGCGTGGCGGATCGCGTTGGTGAGCGCTTCCTGGGCGACGCGGAACAGCAGCGTCTGCAATTCGCTGTGCAGCTCCGGCAGCGGGGCGATGTCGGTTTCGATGGCGGGGCCGCCGGCTTCGCCCAGGCTGCGCGCGAGCCAGCGCAGCGAGGGTTCGAGGCCGAGGTCGTCGAGCATCGGCGGACGCAGCAGACGCGAGAGCTTGCGGGTGTCCTCCAGCGTGGCGCTGCACAGCGCGATCGCCGCCTCGAGCTTGGCGCGCAGGGCATCGCTTCCCGGCGGCAGCTCGCCGCCGAGCAGGGCCAGGCGATGCTTGAGCGCGGTGAGGTTCTGGCCGATGCCGTCGTGCAGCTCGCGCGCCAGCCGGCGGCGCTCGTCCTCCTGCACGCGCCAGACCGCGCGGCCGAGGCGGCGGAATTCGGCCTCGTTGGCTTCGATGCGCTCCAGCAGGCGCTGGTAGTGGGCGCGGAGGTCGGTGTCGTTGCTCATGTGCGGTGTCGGGCTGCCCTCATCCCCACCCCTCTTCCGGCCCGCCGCAGTGCGGCGGGCGCTCGTCCGCGCGCGAGCCGGTGGCCCGCAAGCGCGCCTCCTCGCCCCGCAAGCGGGAGAGGGGCTCGGGGCATGTCGCGGGTGGCGTTCCCCCGCACGCGGGAGAGGGGTTGCGCGAGGGTGAGCGCACGCACTTCGGCGGCGGCGTCGAAGCCGGCCTGCAGCGGCGCCGGGATGGTCGCACGCAGGTCGCGCAGCGCCGTCGCCGCGCTTTGCTGCGCGCGCGCGGCGGCCGGGGCGTCGCCCGCCCGCGCTAGCGCCTGCGCGCCGAGCGCGTGCAGGCGGAACGCGCGGACGTAGCGCTTGCCGCGCAGCAGGCCCTGCGCCTCGCGGTAGTGGCGGACGGCGGCGGCGGGGTCGTCGCGCAGGGCGCGTTCCAGCGCCTGCTCCAGCCACAGCAGGCGCAGGCCGACGTGGCCGAGCGCGGCGGTGCGGGCGTCGAGGTCGGCGCCGCCGGTGAGCAGATCGATCTGCACCTGCAGTTGCGGCACGCCCGACGCCTGCGCGAGGCGGCGCGCCAGCGCCAGTTCGCGCTCGGCCTCGCGCGGGCGCGCGGCGCGCAGGTGCAGGGTGGCGCGCGCGCCGGCGGCGATCGCCTGCTGCTCGGAGGCGGCCTGCGCGAGCAGCGGCGCCAGCGCGTCCAGTTCCGCGGCCGCGCGCGCGTCGGCGTGGGCGGCGAGGAGCGCCTGCGCCTGCAGCAGACGGGCGTCGGTCTCGCCGCGCGCGTCCTGGCGGCTGTGGAACAGGGCGCGCGCCTTGCCGGCGTGGTCGAGCGCCTCGCCGAGCCGGCCCTGCCAGAGCGCGAGCTCCGCGAGGTTGCGCCGGCTGACGGCGATCTCCTCCAGCATCTGCGCCTGGCCCGCGCTGCGCAGCGAGCGCTCCAGCCGCGTCGCCGCCTCGCTCCAGCGTCCGCGCGCGATGTCCAGCAGCGCCAGGTTCTGCGCGGTACGCACATCGCCGGTACGGTCGCCGAGCCGGGCGTAGGCGCCGGCGGCCTGCTGCCAGAACGCCTGCGCGTTGTCGTAGGCGCCGAGCTGGTAGTGGGCGAAGCCGATGTGGTTGAGCGTCTCGGCGACGCCGTGCGCATCGCCCACCTGTTGCAGGCCCTGCAGGGCGCGGCGGTAGGCCTCCAGCGCGGCCGCGAAGTCGCCGCGTTCCTCGGCCAGCAGGCCGATCTCGTTGTCCACGGCGGCGAGCCCGGCGCGGTCGCCGATCGATTCGTACAGCGCGCGCGCCTGCTGCAGCCGGCGCGCGGCCGGCTCGAACTGGCGGCGCAGGCCGAGCACGGCGGCCAGATTGCGCAGGCTGGTGGCGAGCCCGCGCCGGTTGCCGACCTTCTCGCGCAGTTCGACCGCGCGGCGGTACTGTTCCTCGGCGTCGGCGGTCTGTCCCAGCCGGCCGTAGCCCACGCCGAGCGCGTTGACGGTCTCCGCCTCGCCGTACACGTCGCGGCTGCGCTTGAACAGCACCAGCGCGCGCAGCAGGTAGTCGTCCACCGCGCGGCGCGCGTCGCCCTGCAGGATCGAGAACTTGCCGAGCTCGAACCACACGCGCGGATCGCCGTCGTCGCGCTCGGCGAGCGCGCGCAGGGTGGCGAGCGCGTCGTCGAGGCGGCCGTCGGCGCCGAGCGCGCGCGCAAGCTGCAGCGAAGCTTCGGTGTCGTCGGGTGCGGCGGCGGATAGCGCGCGCCAGATGGCGACCGCGGCGGCGGCGTCGCCCTCGTGCAGGGCGCGCGCGGCCTCGATCCGGCGTCGCAGGCGCTCCGGCGCGCGCAGCGCGTGGCGTTGCGCCTGTTCGAGTGCGGCGTAGGCCTGTTCGTCCTCGCCGATGGCATCGGCGGTGGCCGCCAGCGCCAGCCACAGCCGGGGAGAGTCCGGTGCGGCGGCGGTCGCCTGGCGCAACCGCTCCAGCGCCTCCGGCAGGCGGTCGCGCACGCGCGCCTGCAGGGCCGCATCGAACGCCTGCAGAGCCGATGCCGGCGGCAGTTCGGGCCGCAGCGCGTCCGGCTTCAGCGCCAGCAGCGCGGCCAGGCGCGGCAGCGCGGCTGCGGTGGCGCCCGCCGGATCGGCCGCGCCCGGGGCGTCGAGCACGCGCACGGGGGCATCGCCGGCCGCCGTCTGCAGGCTCGCTTCGAGCCGCCAGCCGGCGGTTTCGCGCCGCAGGCGCAACTGCAGGGTGCGGTCGGCGCGCGCCAGCCGCGCCACGGCCTCGGCAGGCGGCGGGCTGACGCCGGTCGGGTCGAGCTGGTGCACCGCCTGCAGCGTGCGTTCGCCGTCGACCACGACCACGCCCGCATCCGCCAACCCCTCGCGCAGCAGCTCGGCCAGCGCCAGGCCGTAACCGCCGCCCGCGGCCGGCATGTCCACCGGCATCACCAGCAGGCGCTGCAGCGGCGGCGTGGCCGGTGCGGTCTGCCGCTGCGACCACCACCAGGCGCCGCCGCCCAGCAGCGCGCCGCCCAGCGCGACCGCGGCCAGGCGCAGCCAGGTCCGGCGGCCGATGCGGAACTCGCGCGGCACCTCGCGGGTGTCGAGCGCGCGGATCACCTCGGCGGCGCTGGCGAAGCGGTGCGCCGGCTGCGGGCGCAGCAGACGGTCGACCAGCCGCGCCAGCCACGGCGGCACGTCGGGCCGGTGCACGGTGACCGGCTTCGGCGTGCTCACCATCCGCTGGCCGAGAATCTCGGCCATCGTGCCGCCGGCGAACGGCGGCGTGCCGGCCAGCATCTCGTAGAGGATCAGCCCGAGCGCGTAGAGGTCGCTGCGCGCGTCCACCGGCTCGCCGCGGGCCTGTTCGGGCGAAAGGTAATCCGGCGTGCCGAGCACGGTGCCGGACTGCGTCAGCCCGCTGGTGACCAGCGAGCGCGCCACGCCGAAGTCGCTGATGTAGGCGTTGCCCTCGCGGTCGAGCAGGACGTTGGCGGGCTTGAGATCGCGATGCACCACGCCGCGCGCGTGCGCCGCCGCCAGGCCCTCGGCGATCTGGCGGGCGATGCGCAGCGCGTCCTCCAGCGGCAGACGGCGTTCGCGGTCGAGGCGGCGGTCGAGCGGCTCGCCGTCGACGTAATCCATGCTGATCAGCCAGCGGCCGTCGTGCTGGGCGATGTCGTGGATGCGCACCACATGCGGGCTGGACACCTGCCGCGCCAGCAGCAGCTCCTGGCGGAAGCGCTCGAACGCCTCCGGCCTGTGCGCCAGCTCCGGCCGCAGCAGCTTCAGCGCGACGACGACCTGCAGCGCCTGGTCGAACGCGCGGTACACCACGCCCATGCCGCCCACGCCGACCAGCCCCTCGATGCGGAAGCGGTCGGCGAGCACCAGGCCCGGCGCGAGTTCGGCGTGGGTGTACAGGCCGGTGGCGGTGGGACTCGGGTCGGTCATCCGCCGGCCTCGCGGGCATGGGCCGCCACGATCGCATCCCAGCCGGGCGCATCGTTCAGGGCATCCAGCCCGCGGTCGGCCAGCAACCACAGCGTCGCGCTTTCCGCGAACGCCGCCAGCAAATCGCGATCCAGTTCGGTCAGCGGCGGGCCCGGCTCGCGGCGGTCGGCGTAGACCGCGCCGAGCACGCGCTCGCCGTCCAGCAGCGGCAGGCAGACCAGGCTGCGCAGGCCGCCGGCGACCACCGACGCGCGGCCGGCGAGCCAGGGTTGGCTTGCGACTTCGTTGACCACCACCGGCTGCCTGCGCTCCAGCGCGCGCCGCACGGCGCCGACGCTGCCGGAGAACTGCCGCGCGACCAGCGCGCGCGGATCCAGCCCCACCGCCGCGCGCACCACCGGCGGCGCGCCGCCCTGCGCCAGCAGCAGGAAGCCGCGCTCGCAGCCGGCCAGTTCGAGCACGCCGCGCACGATGTCCTCCAGCACGTCGTCCGGGCGCGGGCGCGCACCCAGGCGGCGGGTCATCGCCTGCGACAGCGCGCGCCGCTCGTTCGCCAGCGCATCGAGCGACTGCGCCTGCGCGGCGCTGATCGGTTCGAACTCGCAGTACACGTCGCCGAACCGCAGCCAGCAGGGGCGGGCCAGCAGCGCGTCCTGGACGCGCAGGCCGTCGACGTAGGTGCCGTTCTTGCTCTCCGCATCGCGCAGGCGCCAGGCCAGCCCCTCCGATTCCAGCCGCGCGTGGTGGCGCGAGACGGACGGGTGACCCAAGCGGAAGTCGTTGTCGTCGGCGCGCCCGATCGACAGCGGGACGCCGTCGGCGACGACACGGGTGGCGGCGGCATCGTCCGGGAGATAGGCGATCAGGCGCGCGGGCATGCCCCGAGTTTACGGTAGAGGGTGTGCCGCACGGACAGCGGCCGCTCCGGCGCGCCCGCGTGCCGCCTCAGCGCTGCGGCCGGCGCGCGGCCCCGACCGGCGCGGATCGCCCAGCGGCGCACGCGACGCGCCTCGGCCGGTTCCAGCTGCAGCACGTCCTTGCAGACCACCATCGCCTCGGTGCCGACCACCAGCGCGAGCGCGCGCGTCGGCATCCGCAGCTCGGCCTGGCGCAGTTCGTCGCGCAGCGGCGCGAGCGCGGCCTCGATCAAGCGGCGTGGCGGTCCTGCATCGGCCCGCGCGGGGGCGGGCCTGCCGAAAGGCGAGAGGCCCCGTGTCGCGGCCTCAGTCGCCGAAGTCGCGCAGGTAGGCGATGCTGAACTTCAGCGTGGCCGCGCCGGCGAGCAGTTCGCCTGCGGTGTTGCCGCCGACGCCGGGCCGCCAGGTGTCTGGGATGCCGACGCCGGCGCGCGCGAGCACGCGGCTGCGGAACTCGTCCAGCGTCGACAGCGCCGCGGCGTAACGGCCGGCGGCGACCGCGGCGCGCGCGCTGGACGCCAGCGGCGCGAGCGCATCGCGTTCGGCGGCCGGCAGCGTCGCCAGGTGCGCATCCAGCGCGTCGAACTTCTGCCCGATCGCCGTGGTGGTCGGCCGCAGATCGGTCAGCACCAGGAACTGCGAGAAACCGCCGGTGGTGCCGCGCGCGCGCACGCTGCCGGGGGCGATCTCGTCGGTGATGTCGCGGAACATCCCGCCCAGCGGCGCCTTGAACAGGCGCAGCGGGCTGCCGACGGTGTAGGGCAGCGCATGCGTGTGCACTTCCACGCGCACGGTGCGGCGGAACGCGAACGCGGTGCCGGCCGGCGGCTCGATCGTGACCAGCAGCGGGAAGCTGCCTTCGACCACGTTGAGCGCGCCGTCGGTCAGCCGCGCCAGCAGCGCCGGATCGAGCGGGTTCACCCACTGCGCGCTCACGCCCAGGTTGGCCGGCGTGAGCCCGCTGGCGTCGTCGAAGGTGAGCGTCATGTCGGCGACGGGGGCGCTCGCCGGGCCGATCTCCACGGTGGCGACGTTGCCGGCGACGGCCACCCGGGTCGGCAGCGCCTGCGCATGCGCGAGCGCGGCGCACAGCAGCAGCGCCGCCGCGGCCAGCAGACGGGGAAGGAAGACGGATCGGTTCATGGTCGCTCCCGGGCGCGCGCCCTCTGCGATGTGGATTCCGGCCAAGGCCGGAAGGAGGGCCCGATCATAGCCAGCGCGGCCGTGGAACGCCGTCATGAGGCGCAGGGGTTTTCCCTCAGGGCGGCTGGAGGAAATCCCCGATGGCCGCGGCCGGGCCCCGCTGGGAGCCTTGCCCGGTGGCGATGGGCAGCCCCTGCGGGCGCCGGCGGCGGCATGCCGCCTCCCGAACACGCGCCGGGCGGACCGCCTCCCGCCCGGCACGCCGGTGCGGCCGGCGCCGCGCCGTCGCCCGACGGCCAGGAGGGCGGGGGAGGCGCACCGACTCCCGGGCGAAGGAACGCCGCCCCCGCCGCCGCGCCCTCGCGGCCGGCGGCTGGGGGTTTTCACCGCTGCGGCGTGAGGCTTCCACCGGCTGCAAGGCGGCCGCCGGCGGTCGCGATACTCCGGGCGACCCCGCATGGGCGGGCATCCCCCGGAGAGAGCCACGCATGTTCCCCCGCACCGTTCGCACGTTCCGCTTCCGCATCTGCGCCATCGCCGCCGGCCTGCTCGCCAGCGGCGTCGCGCTGGCCGATGCGCACCTCGACGCCGAGCTGGTCGATCGCATGCTCGCCGCCGCACCCACGGACGAGTTGGCGGTCGTCGTCACCTACAAGCAGTCCGGCCCGCTGACGCCCGCGCAGGTGAGCGCGCTGTCGGCGCTGGGCATCGAGAAGGGCGTGACCATGCGCTCGCTGCCGATCGCCGGCGCGCTCGCCACCCCCGCCGAGATCCGCGCGCTGGCGCAGCGCGACGACGTGGTCTCGATCTACTGGAACGCGCCGCTGCGCTACTTCAATCGCGAGGCGCGGCAGATCTCGAGCGCGGCGCGCACGGTGGAGAACCCGAACGACTTCGGCCGCGCGATTCCGTTCAGCGGCGCGGGCGTGACCGTGCTGGTCAACGACTCCGGCATCGACGCCACCCACGAGGACCTCAAGCTCGGCCGCAACGTGGTGCAGAACGTGCTGGCGCCGCAGAACGTGCTCGCCGAGATCGCCACCGAGATGGTCGGCCCCGGCATCGTGCCGATCACCTATCTCGAGAACGTGCCCAACAGCGACATCGGCTCCGGCCACGGCACCCACGTCGCCGGCACCATCGGCGGTACCGGCCAGCGCTCCAACGGCCTGTACCGCGGCGTGGCGCCCGGCGCGAAGATGATCGGCTACGGCTCGGGTGCCGTGCTGTTCATCCTCGATGCGGTCGGCGGCCTCGACTACGCCGCCACCCACCAGTTCAGCTACGGCGCGCCGATCCGCGTGACCAGCAACTCGTGGGGCACCTCGGGCAAGTTCGAGCCGCTGAACCCGGTGAACGTCGCCACCTACGAGCTGTACAAGCGCGGCATCGTCAGCGTGTTCGCCGCCGGTAACGACGGCCCCGGCGAGGACACCCACAACCCGTATGCGCAGGCGCCGTGGGTGATCTCGGTCGGCGCGGGCGAGAAGGACGGCGTGCTCACCTCGTTCTCCTCGCGCGGCAAGCGCGGCGAGAGCGGCACGTTCACGATGCCCGACGGCAGGCAGTGGACCTACCGCAACGAGCCGACCATCGTCGCCACCGGCGTGGACATCCTCTCGACCTGGGACAGCCTGGGCTCGCTGTGCACGCCGGCGGTCGACGATCCGAACGTGCCGACCGCCTACGCGCCGTTCTACTGCTACATGAGCGGCACCTCGATGGCGACGCCGCACGTGTCCGGCATCGTCGCGCTGATGCTGGAGGCGAACCCGAACCTCACCCCGGCGCAGGTGAAGGACATCCTGATCCGCACCGCCACCAACATGACCGGCCGCGCGAGCTGGGAGGCCGGCGCCGGCCACGTCAACGCCTACGCCGCGGTGGCCGAGGCGGCCGGCGTGCGCGCCGGCTGGGGGGCGACGGTCAACGCGCTGCGCAGCTTCAACGCCAACGCGATCCTCAAGCCGGGCGGCGAGCCGATCCCGTTCTCGGTCTTCTTCGCGCCGGCCGGCACGGTCGAGTCGAAAACGTTCGAGGTCGGCGACGACGTCGCCTTCGTCACCGCCACCGCCGACATCGGCGACAACACGCTGGCGCTGGTGCTGATCGATCCGGACGGCGAGCAGTACGGCTCGGCGATCTCGCTGCCGCTGCTGGGCAGCCGCGTGGTGGCCAGCGCTCCGGGCAAGAAGGGCACCTGGCGCATCACGGTGCGCGGCATCGGCTCGGTGTCGGGCAACGACGTCGATCCGCTCAACGTCACCAACGGCTACGGCGCGCCGGGCACGGTGAGCGGCGAGATCACGATGCTCAGGAGCGGCGGCTACACCGGCCTGAACGACATCGCTACCCATCCGGCGCGGCAGGCGATCGAGTTCGCCATCGCCAACCGCCTGATGGACGGCTATGCCGACGGCAGGTTCCGTCCGGACCAGGCGCTCAAGCGTGGCGAGCTGGCGCAGTACCTGCTGATGGGCCAGAACGTCCGCCAGGCGCTGCCGTTCTCGGGCCGCTCCAGCTTCACCGATCTCTCCACCTCGGACGCGCGCTGGCCGTTCGCCGAGGCGGCGGTCGCCCGTGGCGGCGCGCTGCGCGACATGCTGCACACGCAGGAAGGCGTGATGGGCACGGTCAACGGCGCGTTCCGTCCGAACGACGCGGTCACGCGCGTGAGCCTGGCGTACTCGCTGGTGCAGAGCCTCGGCCTGCAGGATCAGGCGCGCGCCTTCGACGGCACGCTGACCGCGTTCTACGACGGCAAGCGCATCCCGGTGGAGGACGCCGGCGCGATCCCGGCCAGCCTGCGCGGTTACGTCCAGCTCGCGCTCGATCTGGGCCTGATCAACGCGCGCTTCGCGGTGACGCAGGGGCCGTTCGACCTGCAGCCGACGCTGCACGCGTACTTCGACCCCGGCAAGACGGTCACCCGCGCCGCGTTCGCGGTGTCGGCCGGCCGCTATCTCACGCACTACCGCAGCGCCGAAGACTGACGGCGCGACTGTCCTGCGGCTCCCTTCGGGCCCGGCGCATGCCGGGCCCTTTTTGTGCGGGGTGCGGATGCACCGCGCGCGCAGCATCGGCGCGCAGGCGCGCGCATCGACGTCAAGAACGCGGCATGACGCGTTGCGTCAGGGGTTGTCGCGATACGGCAGACGACTCGCGAGCGCGCTGACGAACGGCCGCAAGCGCGGCGCCGAACGCGCATCCGCGCGCGCCCGTCATGCACGAAGCCTTCGCCCGGGCGTCGCTAGTCTCGCCGCCTCGCATCGCGTCTGGCGATGCGCGCGTCGAGAGGGAGAGCGCACGATGGGCGGTGGAAGCAGCACGCACGAGACCCGCACGGACGACGGCCGGTCGGTGCCGCGGGAGGTCGAAGCCGCCTCCGCCGCGCACGCGCCGCGCATCGCGGTCGGACCTGCGCACGATCCGCTCGCGCCGCTGCTGCCGCTCGCCGCCGCCGCGTACCGCGAGCGCGTGCGGCAGTTCAACCGCATGCGCGCGCGCCTCGCGGGTCAGGCGCTGGCGCGGCTGCGGCCGCAACCGCACGACTTCGCCGCTTGCGCGCACGCCCCCGCGCGCTACGCCTGCGCGCTGGAGCTGTTCCATGCCGACCGCTACGTGCGCCAGCTCGAACGCGTGATCGCCAGCGCCGCGCAGAACGTCGTGCCCGTGTTCGACGATGGCCACGGCGGCACCTGCGACCCCACCGCGCTCGCGCCGTTGCCGTTGCGCCGCGTGCTGGCGGCGCTCGGGCTTCCGCTCGCGGCGCACGCCGACGCGACGCATCTGGTGGCGTGCCATTTCGTGCTCGCCACCGTGCCCGAAGCGCTGCTGATCGAATTCGCCAGTCCGCTCGCGCCGCGCGCGCTGCGTGGGGAGGGCGCGGGCGCCGCGGTACACGCGACCGCGGCCCCGGTCGCCGCGTTCGCGGGCGACGGCGATTCGCATCCGCCGCGCCGGCTGGCGCTGCGCCTGCATGCCGAGCCGCTCTCGTTGCCGCCGCTGGCCGCGCGCCGGGACTACCGCTGGGCCGCGCATCTCGCGCAACTGCCCCCCGACGCGCGGCGGCTGCTGGCGCGCTCGCCGGAACTGTGCGCCGTGCTCGACGGCCAGCCGGTGGCCTGGCCGCGCCGCGCCGCCGGCTTCGCGCTCGACTACGAGGCGGTGATCGCCGATCCCGCCGCGCACGCGCCGCCAAGTCCGCTCGAGCCGCTGCGCCTGCGCGAGGGCGAGGCGCTGCTGCTGCATGCCGACGGACTCGCCGCCGCCGGCCTCGATGCGTTGCATCGCGCGCTGCCGCAGGCGACGCCCGCCGCCGCGTTCGGCGTGCTGCGGCTGGACGGCGCGCGCGTGGCGGTGTTCGCCGGGCACGTCGCGGCGGTCGAACGCGCCGCGCTGTTCGGTGCGGCCGTGGGCGATGGCGAACTGCGCAGCGCCACGCTCGATCTGGCCACCGCCGACGGCCGCCGCGGCTACCGCCGCTTCCTCGCCTGCGGCGCGGTACCGCACGCTACGGATGCCGCGCCTGCGCCGCGCAACGCGCCGGCGCAGGCGATGCGTCGGCTGCACTGACGCCGCGCGGCGCGGTTCACTGCGGCGTCGCGGCGCCGTCGCCGCGCGCGTCGGCGAGGAGCGCACGCGCGATCGGCACCGCCGCCACCGCACCGGCCAGTTGCGCCAGCACGAACGCCGGCACATCCGCGGGGCGGATGCCGGCGAAGCTCTGGGTGAGGCTGCGCGCGAGCGTCACCGCCGGATTGGCGAACGAGGTGCTGGCGGTGAACCAGTACGCGGCGAAGATCCACGCCGCCACCAGCACCGGCAGCGCCGCCGGCCGCAGCCGCGCGCCGAGCAGAATGGCGAGCAGCAGGCCGAAGGTCGCCACGCCTTCGCTCAGCATCTGCGCCGTGCCGCTGCGCGCACGCACGCCCGGCTGCCACAGCGGAAGCTCGAACATCGCGTGCGCGAGCGTCACCCCGAGCAGCCCGCCCAGCACCTGGGCCGCGACGTAGCCGGTCCACGGCGCCGCAAGCGCCACGCCGCGCAGGCGCATGACCAGCGTGACCGCGGGATTGAAGTGGGCGCCGCTCACCGGACCGAGCAGCACGATCAGCACGTACAGACCGCCCGCGGTGGCGGCGGCGTTGGCCAGCAACGCGACCGCGTCGTTGCCCTGCGCCAGCCGCACGCCCATCACCCCGCTGCCCACCACGATGGCGAGCAGCAGCGCGGTGCCGAGCAGCTCGGCCAGCAGCGCGCGCGCCGTCCGCGTCATCGTGTCGCCTCCGCGATCGCACGCGCCTGCGTTTCCAGCGCAAGCCGGTCGAGTTTCTCCACCGGCAGGGCGACCAGCAGTTCCACGCGCCGGCGCAGCGCGACGAAGGCCTGCAGGTAGGCCCTGCGCCGTGTCGCCTCGTCGCCCTCGACGGCGGCCGGATCGGGCACGCCCCAGTGCGCGGTGGCCGGCGCCCCCGGCCAGAACGGACAGGCTTCGCCCGCGGCGTTGTCGCAGACGGTGATCACCAGGTCCATGCGCGGCGCGTCGGGCGCGGCGAACTCGTCCCAGCTCTTGCTGCGCAGGCGGGCAGGGTCGTAGCCGAGCTGCGCGGCGAGCTCCGCGGCCAGCGGCTGCACCCGGCCGCTCGGCTGGCTGCCGGCGCTGAAGGCGCGGAAACGTCCGCGCCCCAGCACCTCCAGCAGCGCCTCGGCCATCACGCTGCGCGCGGAGTTTCCGGTGCACAGGAACAGCACGTTGAACATGCGCCCGGCCGCCATGGTCAGCAGCACCCGGCGGCGGTGTCGCAGCGGGCCGCTGCCGTGCGGGCGGGCGCGTCGCAGCACGGCGTGGCCGGCCTGGCCGCTTCCGGCGCGTAGTAGGTGGTCGCTTCGCCGTGCGTGTGGAACGTCTCCCAGATCACGCCCTGCGGATCCTTCGCCCAGAACTTGTCCGAGCGCGCGTAGCAGCAGGTGGCGCCGGTCTCGGCGAGGGTCACCTGGTCGGCCGCCTGGAGGCGCGCACCGATCGTCTCCAGTGCCGCGGCGGTGTCCGCCTGCAGGCCCAGATGGGCGATGCCGTCCGGACCGGCCTTGCCGCTGGAAACGGCGAAGTTCAGCCGCGGATCCTCCAGCAGCCACTTGGCGTAATCGTCCTTGCGCATGGTGGGCGGTGTGTCGAACAGGCGGCTGTAGAAGGCGATGTTGGCGTCGAGATCCGCGACGTGCAGGTGGACGTGGAAACGGGCGTTCATCGGTCGGCTCCGGGTGAGGGAGAGCAGCCGGAGCCGCCGTCGGCTTCGCAGCCGGCGCCGGCGCAGCAGTTCTCGGTGAGGTAGGCGATCAGGGCGTTCATGCGCGCGTAGTCGGCGCGCACGCGGATGACGCGGCCCTCGCGCGTGTCCGCGACGAGGCCGGCGTGGCGCAGCACGTTCAGGTGCGCCGTCATGGTGGCGGGGGGCACGCCGACCCGCTCCCGCAGTGCGCCGACCGGCAGCCCGTCGCGGCCGGCCTGGACAAGGACGCGGAAGGTCTTCAGCCGGTGGGGTTGGCCCAGCGCGCTGAGGGCGGCGAGTGCGGAGGTCTCATCCATGTTTCTATGGTATGCGAAATATGGAAATGTGCAAGCGCCGCGGCCTTGCGTCGCCCGACTCGATCCGCGTGTGCCTTGTGGCACCCGATCGCGACCGCGCGCCCTCTATCCGTACCGGCGCAATACGGCGCGCACGCGGCCCAGATAGCCGGTGCCGAACAGATTGAGGTGGTTGAGCAGGTGGTAGAGGTTGTAGAGCGGCGCGCGCTCGCGCCAGTCGCGCGCCAGCGGCGCATGCTCGGCGTAGGCCGCGAAGAAGCACGGCGGTGGCGCGCCGAACAGCGTCAGCATCGCCAGCTCCGCCTCGGCCCAGCCGTGATGCACCGCACCGGCGTCGATCAGCGCCGGCGCGCCGCGCGCGTCGCAGTGCAGGTTGCCGGTCCACAGATCGCCGTGCAGCAGCACCGGCGGCTGCGCCGGGATCCACTCGCGCAGCCGCGCGCACACATGCTCCACCCGCGCGGCGTCGTCCGCTTCCAGCAGCCCGGCATCGCGCGCGCGCCGCGCCTGCGGCAGCAGCCGGCGCTCGGCGAAGAAACGGTGGCCGTCGGCGTCGGGCGTGTTGTCCTGCGGCGAGTCGCCGCACCAGCCCGCGTGGGCGAAACCGAAGCGCGCGTCCCGCCGCGCGTGCTGCCGCGCAAGGCCCGCGCCCGCGCGGCGGAAGTAGTCCGCGCCCGGCGTGCTTTCGCCGAGGTCTTCCAGTTCGATGAAGTCCGCCCCGACCGCATACACCTCCGGCACGCGCAGCCCGCCCGCTTCGCGCAGCGCCGCCAGCCCCCGCGCCTCGGCGGCGAAGAAGGACGCCGGCATGTCCGGCCGCCGCTTGCGCAACGCGCGGCGGCCGTCGGGGCGGACGAAGCGGTGCATGGCATCGACCGATCGAACGTGCGCCCAGCCTAGCAGCGCCCCGTCAAAACCCCTTGCCCGCAAGGGGAGAGAGGTCGGGGGTGAACGCAGTCAAAGCCCCTTTCCCGCAAGCGGGAGAGGGTAGGGACGTGCACTCAACCCCCTCTCCCGCTCGCGGGAGAGGGGTTGGCGTGAGGCCCACCGCCAGCGGCACCATCCAAGCGTCGCCGGCCCCCTCAGTGTCGCGTCAGCCGCTGCAGCGCGCCGTTGCGCTGCGCCGCGACCAGCGCGATCGCCACCGGCGTCAACGCCAGCAGCGGCAGCGCGGGCCGCATCAGCCGCCCGTTGAGCCGGCGCGCGCGCGGCCGGCCCTGAAGCGCGGGGATGTTGCCGGGCTCGTCGTGCACCTCGAGCTGGTTGTCGACCTCGCCCACGCCCTTCAGCGAGGAGACCAGCGCCAGCAGCCGGTCCAGCTCGTCGGCCAGGATGTGGCCGCTCAGCCGCACCCGACCGTCCTGCACCTCCACGTGCACCGCGCCGGGGTGGCTGACCGCGCGCCCGAGCTTGGAGCGGATGCGCTCATGCAGCGTGCGGTCGTCGTGCGGCGCGCGCGACGGACGCAGCGCGTGCGTCAGCCCGCGCAGCCGATCGCCCGCGCGGCGCGTGCGTGCGCGGGCGAAATCGCCGGCGTCGTGGACGAGCGCCACGCTGCGGTCGCGTACCTGCATCCGCCGCCGCCGGCCGAGCTGCGGATCGAGGAAGTACATCGCCAGCGCGCCTGCCGCGGCGCCGCCGAGAATGCCGAGCACGGTTCTCATGCGCGTCTCCTTGCGGGTTTCGGGGGGACACCCCTCGGCTAGCAACCCCCATGCCGCCGCCAGCCGCCGCGCGACGGCGCGCGCCGTGCCGTGGGGTGCAGCTCTTGCACCGCAGTGAAGCAAGTTCAGCGCGTCCTCCAAACTGACGCCGGCCGCGCCGCGCGGGCGGTCGGGGTCGAGCGGGCGGCCGGCCGGGGTCGAGAGGGCCGGAAGATGGGGGCGAGAGGCCACCCGCCCGGGGGGGCGAGGGCAGGCCGATGGGGGCGCACGGGCACCCCTCTGGCTTCACGCGGGCAGGTGGGCAGGGTCGCGCGGGCACCCGGCCCCGCGGAATGCGGCCAGCCGTGTCCGCGCGCGATCAGCGCCGGACCGCGTCGTCGCCTTCCGGCTTCCCATCCTCCAGGTACCGCCACGGCTTGCCGGTGGTGTGCACGCGGAAGACCAGGATGCGCGCGCCCGCGTCGCCCGCGCCCGCGCGGTGGATCGCTTCGAACGGAATATGGCCCACCGTGCCGGGGGCGGGGCGGATCACGCCCTGGCCTTCGATCGCGATCTCCGGATCGCCCTCGAGGTAGTAATGGAACTCCTCGCCCGGGTGGCGATGCCGCTCCAGCCGCCGGTGCGGCGGGATCTCGACCAGATCCACCAGCACCTCCCGCCCCGGCGCGAAACGTTCGCTCAGCGGTGCATGGAACAGGTTGGTGACCGTCGACCCGGCCCGGTTCTCGCCGTACACCACGCCGGCGGCGAAGCCCGCGACGACGCACCCCGCAACAAGCCCGACGGTCAGCGCTCGCATGACCTCACCCCTTGCGTTGGAGAGACGGGGTTCACCCGGCGTCGGTCCGAACGGCCGGCCCGGGGTGCGTCCCGATCGTACGCCCGGCCCGCGGGCCGGGGACGGCGGCCGATGGTCGCAACGGAGGATGCGCGTGGCCTGCGCGCGCCGTGCTTCTTCAGTTGGAGATGGACGAAGCGCATCGCACCCGTCCGCGCCCGCCGTGCGCTTCCCGCCGTGCGTTCAAGGGTTCGCGGGAACCGCACGATGGTCGTAACTCACCACGCGGGCGAGACGCCATTGCCCGTTCTCGTTGCGCCACAGACTGATGAACCGCGCGACGGTACTGGTGGCGGCGCCACGCTCGTCGAACCGGTGGGTGCCGACCTGCAGGGCCCCGTACCCCTCGATCGGGTACACCCGAAGGCTTCCCGGAACGATCGTCCGCGTCACGCCGCGGGCAGCCGGGCACGCCGCGGTCAGCCGGCGCGTGTTCTCCCGCACCTGCTCGCCCGCGGAGAGACCATCCTTGTCGTGATAGAACTCGACATCGTCGGCAAAGATGGCGTTGGCCTTGGCGGCATCGCAGGACACGAACGACGCCTCGAACAGCATGCCGTCCATGCGCGCGAGCTCCTCGAACAGCGGTCCGGAGCGCAAACCATCGGCATCTTCGGGCGCGGTCTGCGCCTGGGCCGAAACCGCGCCGAACATCAGCCCGAGCAGCGTGAGGGTGCGAAAACCGCGAGCCGTGGGTTTCATGGATTCTCCGCCTGCACAGGGGGTCAAGAGGTTCCGACCCGAGCCGCACCGCGACGCGGCGTCGCTCTGGACGGATGCGAAGCTGCGTTACCTGGCACTGGCGCCGCCACCGCCGAGGAATGCCGACGCACGCGGAGCGTAACCGAAGTCGTACCAGCCGCCGGTGTTCGGGACAGCACAGATGCGGTCGTCGCTGAACATGCTGCCGATCAGACTGAGGACGATCAGGACACCATGCAGGAGGCCGGAGAAGAACCCGGGAGGGTCTACGGCGCCTGCCTCAGGCTGATACGCGCCGCGCCCGAGCAGCACCAGGGCGCCGAGCACAAGGAAGACGTGCCCCGTTCTTGCCCCGGGGCGAGCGAATTCGGCTCATGGCACGCACCTGATACCTCGGTCGAAACGGCACCGCGAAGCGGCGGCGGCTCCGGCAGATCGTTCCGGCTCACGCGTCGAAAAGCTTCTCCACGCCCGGCTCGCACTTCCTGGCCCATTCGATGGCCCCGGCTGCGGGGATGAACGGCGGTTCGCCTCCTTCGGCAAGCTGGCCGTCGGCCATCGAGCACAACACCGCCGACGCGATCATGGAGGACATGTACTGGCGCATGTCCGCATGCGTGACCAGGGTGACGAGCAGGGTGCGATCCTCCAGCGCCGCCTGCTCGTCGTCCGAGAGTTCGGAGAGGTCGAAATCCTCGACGTAGAGCTCGAAGCCCGCCGGCTCCCCTTTGTAGGTCGCCGGCAGGAATCCCTCGAACTCGTCCCACCGGAAGTCGCTGTCGATTTCCAGCTCGAAACCGGCCTCCCGTATGGCCGCCGCCCAGTCCGCCGGAGCAGGCAACGAGCCAGGACGCACGAAGATGTTGTTCTCCACGGACATTCGCTTTCCTCGAAAGGTCTACCACTTGGGTGAACCGCGCCGCGAAGCGGCGTCGGCTTGAATGACTTGTTGGCCGTGGACGCTACGCCGAAGGCCGGCAGGGGTGCAAGCCGCGATGCGGCGTGCGGAACGAGACGAGCGCCCGCCACGCGGCAAGGGCCGTGGGTGCCGAGGCGAGGAAAACCGGGCGCGCACTGCGCGGTGTCCGTCGGGATGTGGCCGAAGCAGGCAGCGTGCTGGCCGGCGCGAGGAACCGACTCGAGCAGTCGAAGCGAGAGTGCACGCGACGCCACGCATGGGGCGCCCGAGGTACTGGCCGAAGAAGCAACGTGGCCGCAGGCAACGCGATCCGACGGCGACGAGCGCCGACCGTAAGGCCAAACGGATAAGACCCGAGTTCAGCCGCGCAGCGAAGCGGCGTCGGCTTGTTGGGCTTCGCTGCGCTCAGGCCAGCCTACGGGCAACAGGTTCCGCAGCTCCGTCGCCCGGGCGGCGCCACGCGTCGGCGACCTGGCCGTTGGCCTTCGCTGCGTTCAGCCCCACCGACGGACTTCCACCGAAAACACCCGAGCAGGGAGTCACTGGCTCACTACACGCGCGGGTCGAACCCCTGCGGCCACAGCGCCGTCGCTGACCGGTTCAGCCGCATCGCGCACAGGGGCCTCGGCAGGGCCGCGCGGGGTACGTGACTTGCACGGCGTCGGTCGGTCGGGTCGTGGAGCCGCGAAGGCAGTGAAGGGTCTGAAGATGCAGTCGATCGCCGCGCGCACGGCGGCGGCGATCGGGGTGGTGGCGGTGCTGGCGTTCGTCGGGGCGGCGTGGGTGATCCAGCGCGAGGCCGCGCGCGAGCAGCGGGCGACGGCGCTGCGCGAGCTGGAGCAGCTGGCCCAGTTCGAAGCCGCGCGCGTGCGCGATGGCGTCAACGAAACGCTGGTGATGGTGCGGGCGCTGGCGGTCTCGACGCTGGCGATGATCGAGCGCGGCGCGCCCGACCGCGTGGAGGGCTCGGAGATGGTGCGCCGCTACACGGCGGCCGACCGCAACGCGCTCGGCTACTGGCTGGATTTCGAGTACGACGGCTTCGACGGCCGCGACGCGACGCTGCGCCGTCGCTGGGCCGCCGATCCGCCGTCGGAGGAGACGGTGGAAGCGGCCGTCGCCACGCTCTCGCCCGCCGAACGGGTCACCACCGACACCGGGCGCTATTCGGTCTACTGGGTGCTCGACAAGTCGGGCACGCCCTCGCTCGAGCACGCGGTCGGCCCGGAGAACGACTTCAACCTCGATACCGAGACCTACTACGCCGCCGCCCGCGCGCGCGGCGAGGAAATGATGTTCGAGCCGTACGCCTACGAGGTGGACGGCAAGGACGTGCTGATGACCAGCCTGATGGTGCCGATGCTCCGCGAGGGCCGGCACATCGGCGTGGCCGGCGCGGACATCACGCTCGACCGCATCCGGGCGGAGCTGGCGCGCGTGCGGCCCTACGGCACCGGCGTGGTGCGCTTCCTCTCGCCGAAGGGGCTGGTGCTGGCCGCGCCCGAGCGCGAACTGCTCGGCAAGCCCTGGCCGCAGCGGCTCGACGGCATCCGCAAGACGCTCGAGCAGGGCCGCAGCGTGAGCGTGGAGGAGCACGATCCGGCCATCGGCGGCCGCGCGTTCCGCGTCTACGTGCCGGTGAAGGCCGGACGCGGCCGCGACGTGTTCGTGCTGATGGTCGCAGCGCCGGTCGATGCGGTGATGGCCGGCGTGGCCGAGGTGCGCGATCGCGTGCTGTGGGTCGGACTGGTCGCGGTCGCATTGCTGATCGCGGTCGTGGTGGTCCTGCTGCGGCGCCTGGTCGGTCGCCCGTTGCAGGGCGTGGTGGCGGCGGTGGACGCGGTGGCGGCCGGGCGGCTCGACCATCCGATCGAGGCGGGCGGCGAGGACGAGGTCGGCCGCGTCTCGCGCGCGTTGCGGCGGATGCAGGCGGACCTGCGGCAGCGGATCGAGGCCGAGCGCCGCATCGCCGCCGAGAACCTGCGCGTGCGCATCGCGCTCGACAACGCCGGCACCGCCATGCTGATCGCCGACGCCGAAGGCCGCATCGCCTACGCCAATCCGGCCATGCGCGCGCTGATCGCGCAGTACGCGCCCGAGCTGCGCGCGTCGCTGACGGGGTTCGACGCCGGCGCGCCGGAAGGCCAGCCGCTCGCGCGTCTGCAGCCGTCCGACGCGCCGCCGCCGGCCGCGGCGACGGAAGTGCAGCAGCGCGAACTCGCATTCGGCCGCGCCGTGTTCGCGCAGACGCTCGCGCCGGTGGTGGCGCCCGACGGCGAACGCCTCGGCGTGGTGGTGGAGTGGCGCGACCGGACGCAGGAAGTCGCGGTGGAGAGCGAGGTGGCCGGCGTCATCGAGGCCGCCGCCACGGGCGACCTCGGCCGCCGCATCGGCGTGGCCGACAAGACCGGCTTCTTCCGCCGGCTCGCCGAAGGCGTGGACCGGATGCTCGACGCCAACGCGGCCTCGATCACCGCCGTGCAGCGCCTGCTGGCGGCGCTGGCGCGCGGCGATCTCACCCAGCGCATCGACGCGCGCTTCCACGGCGTGTTCGGGCAGATGCGCGACGACGCCAACACGACGGTCGAACGCCTGGAGGCGATCATGCGGCACGTGCGCGGCGCGGTGGCGGCGGTGCGCACCGCCGCGGCCGAGATCGCCGCCGGCCATCACGACCTGTCGGCGCGCTCGGAGCAGCAGGCCGCGGGGCTGGAGCAGATCGCCTCGTCGATGGAGCGCCTGACCGGGGCGGTGCGCGGCAATGCCGAATCCTCGCGCCATGCGCGCGAGCTCGTCGCCGGCGCCGCCGAGGTCGCCGCGCGCGGCGGCCGCGTCATGCAGGACGTGGTGCAGGAAATGGACGCCATCACCGACGCCTCGCGGCGCATCGAGAGCATCGTCGGCGTGATCGACGACATCGCGTTCCAGACCAACATCCTCGCGCTCAATGCGGGGGTCGAGGCGGCGCGCGCGGGCGATCAGGGCCGCGGCTTCGCGGTGGTGGCGAGCGAGGTGCGCTCGCTCGCGCAGCGCGCGGCGCATGCGGCGAAGGAGATCAAGGACCTGATCGCCGCGTCGGGCGCGCGGGTCGGCGCGGGGTCGGCGCTGGTCGGCGAGGCGGGTTCGACGATGGAGGAAATCGTCGCCGCGGTCCGGCGCGTGGAGGCGCTGATGAACCAGATCACCGCCGCCTCGGCGGAACAGGCCGGCGGCATCGAGCAGGTGACGCGTACCATCGGCCACATCGACGGCGTCACGCAGCAGAACGCGGCGCTGGTCGAGCAGGCCACCGCCGCCGCCCACTCGCTCGACCAGCAGGCCGAGGAGCTGGCGGAGGCGGTGTCGGTGTTCCGGTTGCGCGACGGCGGATAGGGCGGGGTTCGACCCGCGCTCGGGTCGGGCGGCCGCTCAGGCCCCGTCCGCCGGCGCGAGGAGGCTGGCGCGATTGCGGGTGGCGTCGCGCAGGCGCTCGCGGAAGGCGGGCAGGTGCGCGGCGGGCAGGCGCAGGCGCAGGCGGACGCCGTCGGCGTCGAAGGCCTCGTCGAGCTTGTCCGCGGCGTGCGCGGCGAGCAGGGCGTGCAGCGTGCCGAGGTCCTCGAACGGGCAGGCGCATTCGAGTTCGGCGTACGTCACCCGCGCGCGCCGGGGCGCCAGGCGCAGGCACTCGGCCGCGGCGCCGCCGTAGGCGCGGGCCAGGCCGCCGGCGCCGAGCTTGATGCCGCCGTACCAGCGGATGACGAGCACCGCCACGCCGTCCACGCCCTGGCCGTCGATCGCCGACAGGATCGGGCGCCCGGCGGTACCGGCCGGTTCGCCGTCGTCGTTGAAACGGTATTCGGCGCCGATGCGGTAGGCCCAGCAGTTGTGGGTGGCGGCGGGATCGGCGTGCCGCGCGAGCCATGCCAACGCGTCCTGCGGCGACTCGACCGGCGCGGCGATCGCGAGGAAGCGGCTGTGCTTCACCTCGAGCAGATGGCGCGCCTCGGCCGCCAGCGTGTGCGCCGCGCTCATCGCAACAGCGGCTGCAGATCGTCGGGGATCGGCGCTTCGGGATGCCTGCGGCGGAACAGGCGCAGGCTCTCGCGCGCCTGCGCGTCGAGGCCGGCGTCGCGACGGGCGCGGATGCGCTCCAGCCAGGCGTCCGGTTCGAGCGCGCGGTCGCGCCGCACCGGGATGGCGCGCAGGGCGTCGGCGGTCGGCGCGATGCGGCTGCCGCTGACCTCGATGCGGTCGAGCGCCGGCTGTTCCGCGGCGCGCTCCGCGGTCGCGGCGTCCTCGGCCGCCTTGGCGGCCGGACGACGCGCCTGCGGCAGGCGTGCGGTCGCGCGCGCGGCGGTGGTGTAGGTCGGGTGCGGCGCGGCGGCGGGCGGCGCGGCGGTGGCC
>NZ_VOHJ01000027.1 GCF_007923255.1 Vulcaniibacterium thermophilum
GGCCGCGCGTGCCCGCGGTGCCGGCCATCGCCCGCCCCGACGGCGAGACGGCCGCGTGGTGGTTCCGCGCCGGCGCCGCGCAGGCCGCCGAGCGCGGCGCCGCGCGCGGCCGCGCGAAGAACGTGATCCTGTTCGTCGGCGACGGCATGAGTCTCACCACCGTCGCCGCCGCGCGCATCCTCGAAGGCCAGCGGCGCGGCGCGCCGGGCGAGGAGAACCGGCTCGCCTGGGAGCATTTCCCGCACACCGCGCTCAGCCGCACCTACAACACCGACGCGCAGACACCGGATTCGGCCGGCACGATGTCGGCGATGGCCACCGGCATCAAGACGCGCTCCGGCGTGCTGTCGATCGCGCCCGAGGCCGCGCGCGGCGACTGCGCGGCGGCGCTGCGGGCGCGCGTGCCGACGCTGTGGGAGCTGGCGGAAGCGGCCGGCCTCGCCACCGGCGTGGTCACCACCACCCGCATCACCCACGCCACGCCGGCCGCCGCCTTCGCGCATTCCCCCAGCCGCCACTGGGAGAACGACACCGAACTGCCGCAAGCCGCGCGCACGGCCGGTTGCGTGGACATCGCGCGGCAGATGGTCGAAACGCCGTACGGCGACGGCCCCGAGGTGCTGATGGGCGGCGGACGCGGCAACTTCCTGCCCGCGTCCTCGCCCGACCCCGAACACGCCGGCAAGGTCGGCGCGCGGCTGGACGGCCGCGACCTGATCGCCGAGTGGCAACGCAGGCGCCCGTCCGGCGCGTTCGTGTGGAACGCGCGCCAGCTCGCGCAGGCGCCCGCGGATGCGCCGCTGCTGGGCCTGTTCGAGTACGATCACATGCAGTTCGAGCACGACCGCGCGGGCGACGCAGGCGGCGAACCGTCGCTGGCCGAGATGACGCGCGCGGCGATCGCGCGGCTCGCGCGCGATCCGGACGGCTACCTGCTGCTGGTCGAAGGCGGCCGCATCGACCACGCCCACCATTACGGCAACGCCTACCGCGCGCTCACCGACACGATCGCGCTCAGCGACGCGGTGCGTGCGGCGGTCGAGGCGACCTCGCCGGAGGACACGCTGATCCTCGTCACCGCCGATCACTCGCACACGCTGAGCTTCGCGGGCTACCCGGCGCGCGGCAACCCGATCCTCGGCAAAGTGCGCGGCCGCAGCGGCGAGGACGGCGGCGCCGACGAGCTCGCCCGCGACGCGCTCGGCCTGCCGTACACCACCCTCGCCTACGCCAACGGCCCCGGCTACGCGGGCGCCAGCGACCAGCAGCCGGAAGGGCCGAAGCGTTTCCCGCATTTCGTCAGCGGCGTGCAGGCCGCGTCCGGCCGGCCGGATCTGGCCGAGGTCGATACCGAGCATCCCGACCATCTGCAGGAAGCGCTGATGCCGCTGGGCAGCGAAAGCCACGGCGGCGACGACGTCGGCGTGTGGGCGCTCGGGCCCGGCAGCGACGCCGTGCGCGGCAGCATCGAGCAGAACGCGATCTTCCACCTCATGCTGCAGGCCACACCCGCGCTGCGCCGCGCCTGGTGCCGCCACGGCGGCTGCGACGACGCCGGCGTGCCGGTGACGCCGCTCGCCCCCGGGGCGTTGGTCCGCCCGCCGCGCTGAACGCATAGCGCGTGCGCTTCATGAGCCTGTCCGGCGCGGTGCGGGAGAGCCCCCCTGCACTGTGTCGCAGCGATGCCCTTCCCCCACTCCCCGCAGCAGGAGGGCGGCGCACATCGATCCGGTACCGGTGCTGATACACACCCTTTCCCCCGCAACGCAGGGGCGAGGGTTGGGTGAGGGAGGCGCGCCGGTGGCGCGAATGCACGCGGATGCGCAGCCCGTTCGGTCGCGGCTGAGCCGCTCCTACAGAGGCTGGCATGCGCGGAGTCGCGCTCGCGGCGCCGCGGAGCGCGCCTGCCTCCCTACCCCCTCTCCCCCGCATCGCGGGGGAGAGCTCGACGGCAAGTGTCTGACCGTCGGCGAACGACCCTCTCCCCCGCATCGCGGGGGAGAGGGTTGGGGTGAGGGGGCGCGCCGGCGAATGCATCGGAGGCGCCGTCGGCGCTGGTCGCGGCTGAAGCCGCTCCTGCCCGCCGAGGGCGTCACAGCACGATGTTGACGATCTTGCCGGGCACCACGATGACCTTGCGGACCGGATGGCCGTCGATGAACTTGGCCACGTTCGGCTCCGCCTGCGCCAGGCGCTCGATCTCCTCGCGCGGGGCGTTCACCGGCACCTCGATCGTGCCGCGCAGCTTGCCGTTCACCTGCACCGCGAGGGTGACGGCCTCGCGCACCAGCGCGGCCGGGTCGGGCTGCGGGAAGGGCACGTCCTCGAGCAGCGTCTCCGGATGGCCCAGCACCTGCCACAGCGCGTGGCAGACGTGCGGCGTGACCGGATTGAGCAGCAGCACCATCGCCTCCAGCGCCTCGTGGCGCACCGCGCGGCCCTGGTCGCTCATGTCGTCGAACTTCGACACCGCGTTCAGCAGCTCCATCAGCGCGGCGATCGCGGTGTTGAAGCTGTGGCGGCGGCCGTAGTCGTCGCCGACCTTCTGGATGGTCTCGTGCAACTGGCGGCGCAGCGCCTTCTGCGCGGGCGTCAGCGCGGCCGGATCGACCACCGGATGGTCGGGCTGCGAAGCGTGCGTCACCACCTCGCGCCAGAACCGGCGCAGGAAGCGCGCCATGCCCTCGACGCCGGCCTCGTGCCACTCCAGCGACTGCTCCGGCGGCGCGGCGAACATCGAGAACAGGCGCACGGTGTCGGCGCCGTAGCGCGCGACCATCAACTGCGGATCGACGCCGTTGTTCTTCGACTTCGACATCTTCTCGGTGCCGCCGATCTGCACCGGCAGGCCGTCGAGCTTGGATACCGCGCCGACGATGCGGCCACGCTCGTCGCGTTCGATCTCGACATCCGCCGGATTGATCCACTCCTTCGAGCCGTCCGCGCTGTCGCGATAGAACGTCTCGGCGATCACCATGCCCTGGCACAGCAGGTGCGTGGCCGGCTCGTCGGATGCCACCAGTCCGGCGTCGCGCAGCAGCTTGTGATAGAAGCGGAAATACAGCAGATGCAGGATCGCGTGCTCGATGCCGCCGATGTACTGGTCGACCGGCAGCCAGTAGTTGGCGCGCGCATCGATCATGTCGGCCGCGCCGGGCGAGGTGTAGCGCGCGTAGTACCAGCTCGACTCCATGAAGGTGTCGAAGGTGTCGGTCTCGCGCTCGGCCGCGCCGCCGCACTGCGGGCAGGTGGTGCGGCGCCACTCCGGATCTTCCTTGATCGGCGAGCGCACGCCGGAGAACGCGACGTCCTCGGGCAGCACCACCGGCAACTGGTCTTCCGGCACCGGCACGTCGCCGCACCTGGGACAGAGGATCACCGGGATCGGGCAGCCCCAGTAGCGCTGGCGGCTGACGCCCCAGTCGCGCAGGCGGAAATTGACGCGGCGCTGGCCGCGGCCTTCGGCCTCGAAGCGCGCGGCGAGCGCCTCGAACGCCTGCGCGTAGTCCATGCCGTCCAGCTCGCCGGAGTTCACCAGCCAGCCGCGCTCGGTGTAGGCGCCCTCCTCGCGGATGCGGCGCTCGAAGTCCTCCACCACCTGCACCGCCGCGCGGGTGTCGTAGCTGTCGGTGGCCGGGTGCTCGCCGAGCGCGCTGCTCATGGGATCGGCGTGCTGCGCGAGATCCTGGCCGATCTCGGCCAGCGCATCGCGCACTTCGGTCGGCACCACCACCATGCGGATCGGCAGGCCGTACTTCTTCGCGAACTGCCAGTCGCGCTCGTCGTGGCCGGGCACGCCCATGACGGCGCCGGTGCCGTAGTTCATCAGCACGAAGTTGGCCACGTACACCGGCACGTCCTCGCCCGTGAGCGGGTGCACCGCGCGCAGGCCGGTATCCATGCCGCGCTTCTCCTGCGTCTCCATCTCGGCCTCGGAGACGCCGCCGTGGCGCAGCTCGTCGAGGAACGCGGCGAGGTCCGGATCGGACCCGGCCGCGTGCCTGGCGAGCGGGTGTTCGCCTGCGATGGAGACGAACGTGACGCCCATCAGCGTGTCCGGGCGGGTGGTGAACACGCTCAGCGGCGGCAGCGCGCGGCCGTCGGCGTCGTGCACGTCGAAGCGGATCTCCAGCCCCTCGCTGCGGCCGATCCAGTTGCGCTGCATGGTCTTGACCGCTTCCGGCCAACCCGGCAGGCGGTCGAGCTCGTCGAGCAGCTCCTGCGCGTAGGCGGTGATCTTCAGGAACCACTGGGGGATCTCGCGCTTCTCCACCAGCGCGCCGGTGCGCCAGCCGCGGCCGTCGATCACCTGCTCGTTGGCGAGCACGGTCTGGTCGACCGGGTCCCAGTTCACCACCGCGTTCTTGCGGTAGGCCAGGCCCTTCTTCATCAGCCGCACGAACATGCGCTGCTCGTGCACGTAGTAGTCGGGCCGGCAGGTGGCGAATTCGCGCGACCAGTCGATGGCGTAGCCCATCTGCCGGAGCTGCGCCTTCATGTGTTCGATGTTGGCGTAGGTCCACTTCGCCGGCGCGGTGCGGTTCTTGATCGCGGCGTTCTCGGCCGGCAGGCCGAACGCGTCCCAGCCCATCGGCTGCAGCACGTTGTAGCCGCACATGCGCTTGTAGCGGCTGATCACGTCGCCGATGGTGTAGTTGCGCACGTGGCCCATGTGCAGCGCGCCGGACGGGTACGGCAGCATCGACAGGCAGTAGTACTTGGGCCTGGATGCGTCCTCCTTGACCTCGAAGGCGCGGGTGCCCTCCCAGAAGCGTTGGGCGGCGGCTTCGATGGCCTGGGGGTCGTACGGACGGACGTCGGCTTCGGCGGACACGGCGGGCGGACTGCGAGGGGGAAAGACCCGAAGCCTACCGCAGCGCAGCAAAGCCCGTCACGCTGCGCCGACGCCGTCCGCGCGCGCCGCCGGAGCCACGGCCGCGCGCGGGCGCCGGGCCTGCCCGCACAGGCGGCGGGCACGCCGGGCGTGCTTCAATCGCCCCTCGTTTCCAGGAGACCTCCCATGCACCCCACGATGCGTCCTCTGGTGCTCGCCCTCGCCCTCCTGCCGCTCGCCGCCGCGGCCGTCGAGCCGGTCGCCCTGCACTGCGAGCGCCTGTTCGATGCGCGCAGCGGCAAGCTGCTCGACGCGCGCACGGTGGTGGTGCGCGAGGGCCGCATCGCCGACGTGCTGCCCGGTCGCGCCGCGGTGGCCGGCGCGCGCACGGTGGATCTGGCCGGACACACCTGCACCCCGGGCTGGATCGACATGCACGTGCACCTGGGCGATCAGTCCAGCCCCGACAGCTACGAGGAAGAGTTCCGCCTCGACCCGATCGACTTCGCGTTCCGCTCGGTCGGCTTCGCCGAGAAGACGCTGATGGCGGGCTTCACCACCGTGCGCGACCTCGGCGGCGAAATCGCCCCGCATCTGCGCGATGCGATCGACCAAGGGCTGCTGAAGGGGCCGCGCATCTACGCCGCCGGCAAGTCGATCGCCACCACCGGCGGCCATGCCGATCCGACCAACGGCTACAACACCACGCTCTCGCACCTGATCGGCCCGCCCGGCCCCACCCAGGGCGTCATCAATTCGCCGCAGGAAGCGCGCCAGGCGGTGCGCCAGCGGTACAAGGAAGGCAGCGATCTGATCAAGATCACCGCGACCGGGGGCGTGCTGTCGTACGCGAAATCGGCCGACGCGCCGCAGTTCACCGTCGAGGAGGTGCGCGCGATCGTGGAGACGGCGCGCGACTACGGCTATCGCGTGGCCGCGCACGCGCACGGCACCGAGGGCATGAAGCGCGCGGTGCTCGGCGGCGTGACCACCATCGAGCACGGCACCTACATGTCGGACGAGGTGATGACGCTGATGAAGCAGAAGGGCACCTGGTACGTGCCGACCATCTACGCCGGCCGCTTCGTCGCCGCCAAGGCGGCCGAACCCGGCTACTTCCCGGAGATCGTGCGGCCGAAGGCGCAGCGCGTGGGCGCGCAGATCCAGCAGACGTTCGCGCGCGCCTACAAGGCCGGCGTGAGGATCGCGTTCGGCACCGACATGGGCGTGGGACCTCACGGCGACAACGCGCGCGAGTTCCTGTACATGGTCGAAGCCGGCATGCCGCCCGCCGAAGCGCTGCGCGCGGCCACCGTGCACGCGGCCGAGGCGCTGGGCGTGGACGACATCGGCGCGATCGAACCCGGCAAGCGCGCCGACGTGGTGGCCGTGCCGGGCGATCCGCTGCAGGACATCGGCGTGGTGCTGAAGGTCGGATTCGTGATGAAGGACGGCGTGATCTACCGGCAGCCATGAGGACGCTGATCGTCTCCGCATTGCTCGCTTTTTCCGCTCTCCCCGCCGCAGCCGGCACGGCGAAGCCGGCGTGGCCCGCCTATCGGGCGTTCGGGGACTGGGTGGTCGCGTGCGACAACACCGGCGCCTGCGAGGCGCGCGGCGGGTCGGATGCCGCCGAGGCCCTGCGCGTCTCGCTGCACCGGGAGGCCGGCGCGGGCGCCGCGCCGACGCTGGCGATCCGCGGACTTGCGCGGCGCGCGCCCCGGGCGCTGCGCTTCGGCGGCGCCGCACTTCCGCTCGATCCGCGCGACTGGCGCGTCGACGGCGACACGCTGCGCACCGACCGCCCGCGTGCGGTGCGGGCGTTCGTCGATGCGGCGCGGCGGGCGCGCGCGGTCGATGCGGACGGCGCGACGGGCTCGCTGGAAGGCTTCAACGCGGCGCTGCTGTTCCTGGACGATGCGCAGGGGCGCGTCGGCACCGCGGAGGCGCTGATCGCACGCGGCACGCGCGACGGGTCTGCGGTGCCGCCGCCGCGCCGCCCGCCGCAGGTGGTCGCACGCCCGTGGCACGGCGCGCAGCCGGATGCGGAGGACACCGCGCGCTACCTGGGTCGCCTGCCCGCCCCGCTGCGCGAGGGCTGCGCCGGCGCGCCGGGGCTCGAGGAGATGTACGCGCTCGACGAGGACGAGGTGCTCGTGCTCCTGCCCTGCGAGCTGTACGCCTACCAGACCAGCGCGCTCGTGCTGCGCGGCCCGCGACGCGCGCCGGAGCGGGCGGCGCCGGTGCGGCTGGTGCTCGATCCGGTGAAGGGCGAACGCGAGGCGGCTTCGGCCGTGCTCAACGCGGCGTTCGATCCGGCCACGGCCTCGCTGCACGCGTACTCGAAGGGCCGCGGCCTGTACGACTGCGGCGAGACGCACGAGTGGGTCTACGACGGCCGCGAGTTCCAGCTCGTCGCGCACACGCGCCTGGACCGCTGCCAGGGCGGCGAGCCGGGCGACTTCCCGCTGCTGTGGCGCGCCGACGCGGTGCGGGAGGCGGACCGATGAGCGCCGACTGGATCGGCTACGTGGCCGCGCTGCTGACCACGGTGGCGTTCGTGCCGCAGGCGGCCAAGACCATCCGCAGCAAGGACACGCGCGGGCTCTCGCTGTCGATGTACGTGGTGTTCACCGCCGGCGTCGCCTGCTGGCTGGTGTACGGCATCCTGCTCGGCTCGTGGCCGATGATCGTCGCCAACGTCATCACCTTCCTGCTGGCGGCGGCGATCCTGCTGATGAAGCTGCGCCACGGCTGAGGACGAGGTAGCTCGCTAGCCACGCCGCCAGCGCAACACGCTGCGCGATCGCCGCCGGCAGCAGCGGCTGCGGCAGCGCGGCCAGCAGCAGCACCAGCAACGCCGCGCCCGCGAACCACGGCGCGCTGCGCATCGACGCGCGCGCCTGCCCCCACGCCAGCAGCGCCGCCCCCGGCACGAACGCGACCCACCACAGCGTCCACGCCGCCGCGTGCAGGCGGCTGGCCGGCCCGTCGAGATCGCGTGCGTCCAGCGGCAGCAGACCCTGCAGCGCGAACGCCAGCGCCGAGATCGCCAGCATCCACACCCCGAGCCGCGCGCCGAAGCCGCCCGTGTCGGGCAGCCGGCCGCGCGCCTGCACCGCCACCCACGCGTCCAGCAGCCCGGGCAGCACGTAGGCGAGCGCGGCGAACGCCGTCGCGTGCGGCACGCCATGCGCGCCGAGCAGCGCGAGCGGGTGCCGCGCGTGCGAATAGCCGTCGAGCCACGGCGCGAACGCGAGCGCGGCGCCTACGCACAGCAAGACGGCGAGGACGGCGGCCAGGCTCGGCCACGGGGACGGGGAAGCGCGGTTCACGGGCATCGCGGCATGCTAGCGTGCGACGCCGCCGCCGGCTTGAAGCGCACGGCCGCGCCCTCATCTCCGCCGCATCCTTCCGACGAGCTTTCGCATGACCGCCACCGCCAGCCCGCACGTCCTCGACGTCACCGCCGACACCTTCGAGAGCGAGGTGCTGCAGCGCTCGCTCGAAACGCCGGTGCTGATCGACTTCTGGGCCGCGTGGTGCGGGCCGTGCAAGACGCTGGGGCCGATCCTCGAGAAGCTGGCCGGCGAGTACAACGGCGCGTTCCTGCTGGCCAAGGTCGACGTCGACCGCGAGCCGCAGCTCGCTGCGGCCTTCCAGGTGCGTTCGATCCCGACCGTGTACCTGATCAGGAACGGCCAGCTCGTGGACGGCTTCCCCGGCGCGCTGCCCGAAGGCCAGTTGCGCCAGTTCCTGCAGCACCACGGCATCGTGCCGGCGGAAGCGGCCCCGGCCGAGGAAACGCCCGAGCCGCCGCGCGATCCGCATGTGGAGGTGATGCGGTTGCGGGCCGAGGTCGCCGCCAATCCGGACAAGGACGAGCTCAAGCTCGACCTCGCGCTGGCCCTGCTGCGCATCGGCGCCGCACAGGAGGCCGAGCACCTGCTCGACGCGCTGCCCGCCAACCTGGCGCACGACGACCGCGCCCTGCGCGCCCGCGCCCGCCTCGGTTTCGCCGCGCTGCTGAAGGACGCGCCGCCGCCGCAGGTGCTGGAGGCGGCGATCCGGGCCAACCCGGACGACCTGCGCGCGCGCCACCTGCTGGGCGCCCATCTGCTGGTCGCCGGCCAGTCCGAGGGCGCGCTCGAGCAGTTCCTGGAGATGCTGCGGCGCGACCGCAACTTCGAGGACGGCCTGCCGCGCAAGGCGCTGATCGACGCGTTCCGTGTGGTCGAGGACGAGGACCTGGTCGGCGCCTACCGCCGCAAGATGTCCGCCGTGCTGTTCTGACGGCGCTTGCGGCCCTCTTTGCGCCCCCCGTCGCCCCGGCGCATGCGGGGCCCGCTTTTCCGGCCGCCCGGACGCAATGGCTCCCGGCTTTCGCCGGGATGACGAGCGCGGGCGTGGCAGACATAACCGGCGTCCCGGTTTCGCCGGATGACGCGCGAAGTGGCGCGACGCCCCATTCGCCCGCTTCCGCAGTACGCCCCCGTATGGCAGCCTGTGCGCCCCTCCGCTGCACCCGGCTCCGATGCGGCCTTCGCTGTCCCCGCGCCTGCTCCGCCACGTCCTCAATCTCTGGCCGCCGTTCCTGTTCGCCGGCATCCGCGTGACCGCGCTGTCGCACGACTGGCGCCGCGCGTGCGTGGAGCTGCGCATGCGGCCGTGGAACCGCAACTACGTCGGCACCCATTTCGGCGGCAGCCTGTTCGCGATGACCGATCCGATGTGGATGCTGCTGGCGATCCACCGCCTCGGCCGCGGCTTCATCGTCTGGGACAAGGCCGGCGAGATCGACTTCGTCAAGCCGGGGCGCGGCACCGTGCGCGCCGAGTTCGTGCTCGAGGACGCGGTGGTGGAGGAGCTGCGTCGGGCCACCGGAGACGGCGGCAAGGTGCTGCGCTGGTTCCACACCGAGGTGGTGGACGCCGCGGGCGAGGTGGTCTGCCGGGTCCGCAAGCAGCTCTACGTGCGGCGGAAGCGGGACTGAGACGCCGTTCACCCTTTTCCGTCTTCGCTTCCAACCCCGACAGGCTCGCGTATGCTGGCCCCTCGCTGAGGGGGGAACGGTTGAGCCGATGACCGAACGTGACGGCGAGCACGCCGAAGGCCTGCCCGAGATTCCCGGCTACCGCCTGCTGCGCGAGGCGAGCCAGGGCGGCATGTCCACCATCTACCTGGCGCAGCAGACCGCGCTGGGCCGCGAGGTGGCGGTCAAGGTCATGCGTCCGGAAGCCCTCGCCGACGAGGTCAGCCGGCGCCGGTTCGAGAACGAGGCGCGCACCATCGCCCGCCTCGACCATCCGCATATCGTCCGCATCTACGAGGTCGGCCGCACCCGCGACGGGCAGTTGTACTACTCGATGCCGTACCTGCCGCGCGGTCACCTCGGCCAGCGCCGGTTCGTGCGCGAGGGCTCCACCGACGAAGCCTCGGTGATCGCCATCGCCCGCGCCCTGCTCGACGCCCTCGAGTACGCCCACGGCCGCGGCGTCATCCATCGCGACGTCAAGGCCGAGAACGTGTTGTTCGACGAGCGCGGCAAGCCGCTGCTGGTCGATTTCGGCATCGCCCTGCGTCGCGGTTACGGCGCGCGCGTGACCACCGCCGGGCTCGCGGTCGGCAGCACGGCCTACATGGCGCCGGAGCAGGCGCGCGGCGAGGACGTCGACGGCCGCGCCGATCTGTACAGCCTGGGCGTGCTGATCTTCGAGATGCTCACCGGCCATCTGCCGTACCAGGCCGAGGACGCGCTCTCGATGGCGGTCAAGCACGTGCGCGATCCGATTCCGCGCCTGCCGCCGCAGCTCGCGCACTGGCAGCCGTTCGTCAACCGCGCGCTGGCGAAGGAGCCCGATCAGCGCTTCCAGAACGCCGCGGAGATGCGCGACGCACTGGGTGCGGTGGAGCGCCGGCGGCGCTGGTCGCGCCTGCTGCCGTGGCGGCGCGCGCCGCGCGCGGGCGCCCCCGGTCGTGCGCGCTGGATCGCGCTGGCGGTGGCGGTGTGGCTGGCCGGCGGCGCGATCGCCTGGTATGCGATCGACACCGGCGACCGCGAGGAGTTCCTGCGCGTCGGCACCGCCGAGACCGCGCCGCCGCCCAGCGACGACCCGATCGACGCGATGCTCGCCCCGCCGCCGGAGGCGCCGGTCAAGCGCGCGATCGCCGAAGCGCGGCAGCATCTGGCGCAGCGCAATCTCACCACGCCGGTGGTCGGCAACGCCTACGTCAGCACGCTGTCCGCCTGGCATCTGGACAGCGCCGATCCCGACGTGCACGCGCTGATCGGCGACCTCACCGACGCGCTCGCGGCCGAGGCCGCGCGCCTGCTCAGGGAAGGCGACCCCCGCCGCGCGCTGGAGTACTTCGAGAGCGCGCGCACGCTGCTGCTGCAGACCGGCAGCATGGACTCGCCGGCGCAGGGCCGCCTGCGCGCGGAAGTCGTCAAGGCGGTGAAGGCCTACGTCGACGAACGCGCGGCCGACGGCGGCATCGAACCCGAACGCGTGCGCGCCCTCGCCCGCCAGTTCGACCTGTCCCCCGACCAGACGCGCAAGCTGCTCGCCAGCGCGCAGGCCACGCGCGCGCGCAATGCCGACAAGGGCGCGGCGCCGCGACCGGAGCCGGGCGGGTTCCAGGTCGCGCCGCGTCCGGTCTCGCGCGCCGAGTACGCCCGCTTCGCCGAGGCCACCGGACGCCCGGCCGCGCTGTGCCGCGAACGCGCCTCGCTGTTGCGCATCGTCGCCCCGCGCCACTGGCGCGCGCCGGGCTTCAGCCAGGGCGACAACGAGCCGGTCGTGTGCGTCTCGTATGCCGACGCCGAGGCCTACGCCGCCTGGTACAGCCAGCAGACCGGCCACCGTTATCGGCTGCCGAGCGCGATGCAGGCGCGGCAGCGCGCGGCGGAGATCAGCGGGCGCGACATCTCGCTCTGGCTGCGCGACTGCGGCGAGGACTGCGCGCAGCGCAAAGCGGTGGGGGCCTCGTGGCGCAACAACGCCTCCGAGCGCACGCTCGCCGCCGGCCGCGGCTACGACGACGTCGGCTTCCGCCTGGTGCGCGAGAACTGACCCGGCTCGCCCGTAGAATGGCGCGATGACCGCGCCCCGCCCCCGCCACAGTTTCCAGCGCACGCTGCTCACCGGCCTGCTCACCCTGCTGCCGCTGTGGCTGACCTGGGTGGTGGTCAAGTTCGTGTTCGTGCTGCTGTCGGATCTCGGCCGGCCGGTCGTGCATCCGCTGCTGGCGAAGCTGGCCGCGCAGCAACCCGCGCTGGCCTGGGTGACGCAGCCCTGGGTGGAGACCGCGCTCGGCCTGCTGGCCACGCTCGGCGTGATCCTGGTGTCGGGCGTGATGGCGCGCCGGGTGGTCGGGCAGCGCCTGCTGCGCTGGTTCGAGGCGCTGATCGCGCGCGTGCCGCTGGCCAACATCGTCTACACCAGCGCGCGCCAACTGCTGGACATCCTGCAGAAGAAGCCCGACGGCACCCAGCGCGTGGTGCTGGTGGACTTTCCGCACACCGAGATGAAGTCGATCGGCTTCGTCACCCGCGTGATCCGCGAGAAGGACACCGGCCGCGAGCTGGCCGCCGTGTACGTGCCGACCACGCCGAATCCGACCTCGGGTTATCTGGAGATCGTGCCGGTGGAGAAGATCACGCCGACCGACTGGACGGTCGACCAGGCCATGAGCTTCATCATCTCCGGCGGCGCGGTGGCGCCGGACACCATTCCGTTCTCGCCGCCGAACGCCTCATGAGCTCCCCGCTGCGCGACCGCGCCACGCTCCTGTTCGTCGCGCTCGCCGCGTTCTTCTGCGTCAACGCGGTGCTCGCCGAGTTCATCGGCGTCAAGATCTTCGCGCTGGAAGACACGCTCGGCATCGCGCCGCTGCAGTGGAACCTGTTCGGCCAGAGCGGCTCGCTCAGCTTCACCGCCGGCACGTTGCTGTGGCCGGTGGTGTTCCTGATGACCGACGTGGTCAACGAGTTCTACGGCCGGCGCGGCGTGCGGATGATCTCGTGGACGGCGGCGGTGCTGATCGCCTACGGCTTCCTGTTCGCGTTCGCGGCGATCGCGCTGGCGCCGGCGGAATGGTGGGTGAAGGCAGCCCAGCCGCAGGGCGTGGTGGACTACCAGGCCGCGTTCGCCGCCGTGTTCGGGCAGGGGCTGTGGACGATCGCCGGCTCGCTGGTGGCGTTCGTGCTGGGCCAGCTCATCGACGTCGCCGTGTTCCACCGCATCCGCCGCTTCACCGGCGAGAAGTGGGTCTGGCTGCGCGCCACCGGCTCGACCGCGGTGTCGCAACTGGTCGACAGCTTCGTCGTGCTCTACATCGCCTTCGTGCTCGGGCCGCAGAAGTGGCCGCTGTCGCTGTTCTTCGCGGTCAGCACCGTGAACTACCTCTACAAGATGCTCGCCGCGCTGGCGCTGATCCCGCTGATCTACCTGATGCGCGCGGCGATCACCCGCTACCTCGGCGCGCCGCGCGCCGCCGAGCTGAGGCAGGCGGCGGCGGCGTAAGGCGAAGGGATCGGAACCCGTTCCCCGTTCCCCGTTCCCCGTTCCCCGTTCCCCGTTCCCCGTTCCCCGTTCCCCGTTCCCCGTTCCCCGTTTCCCGTTCCCCGATTCCCGCCCCCCCCCCGCCGCCCCGTGACTTCCGACCGGGGCAGCCGCCCCCGCCCTGCGCCATGCTCGGCGTTCCCCGCCCGAACGCACGAGCCGCCATGACCCTGCGACCGCTTGCCCTCGCGCTTGCCCTGACCTTCGCCGCCGGCGTCGCGCCGGCCTTCGCCGCCGACGCCCCCGCCGCCGCGCAGACGCAGAACGCCAAGGCCGCGCGCCTGAACGCGCTGTACGAGCAGTACTGGGAAGAGCTGCTGAAGCTCAACCCGATCCAGGCGACCTTCCAGGGCGATCCGCGCTACAACGACCAGCTCCCGAACTTCTACAGCGCCGAGTACCGCGAGAAGTCGCGCCAGTTCACCGAGCGCTGGCTGAAGACCATCCAGGACATCGGCCCCGAAGGGCTGAGCGGGCAGGATCTGCTGAGCTACGAGATCTTCGTGCGCGACGCCAGGAACTCGCTCGAGGCCGAGCGCTTCCCCGGCTGGATGATGCCGGTCAACCAGATGGGCAACATCGCCACGCTCGCGGTGCAGTTCGGCTCCGGCAAGGGCGCGCAGCCGTTCAAGACGGTCAAGGACTACGAGAACTGGCTCGCCCGCGGCAACCGGCTGCCGGAGCTGATCGATACCGCGATCGACAACATGCGCCAGGGCATGAAGGCCGGCGTGGTGCAGCCGCGCGCGCTGATGGAGAAGGTGGTGCCGCAGCTCGACGCGCTGATCAAGGACAAGGCCGAGGAGACGCTGTTCTGGGGCCCGATTGCGGACATGCCGAAGGACATCCCGCAGGCCGACCGCGAGCGCCTCACCGCCGCGTACCGGCAGATGATCGGCGAGCGCATCATCCCCTCGTTCCGCAAGCTGCGCGCGTTCATCGCCGACGAATACCTGCCGGCCACGCGCAGCACCGTGGGCCTGGACAAGCTGCCGGACGGCCAGGCGTGGTACGCGTTCAACGCGCGCAGCGCCACCACCACCGACCTGACGCCGGCGCAGATCCACGACATCGGCCTGAAGGAAGTCGCGCGCATCCACGGCGAGATCCGCAAGATCATGGAGCAGGTGGGCTTCAAGGGCTCGCTGCAGGACTTCTTCCAGTTCATGCGCACCGACCCGCGCTTCACCTACAAGAGCGAGGAGGCGCTGCTGGCGCATTACCGCGGGCTGGAAGCGAAGATCAACCAGAAGGTGCCGGCGCTGTTCTCGCTGATCCCCAAGGCCGGCTTCGAGATCCGGCCGGTGGAGCCGTATCGCGCCAAGTCGGCGGCGGGCGGGTCGTACCAAGGGCCGAGCGAGGACGGTTCGCGGCCGGGCATCTTCTACGTCAACACCTACGATCTGCCCTCGCGCAAGACCTGGGACGCGGAAGATCTCTACCTCCACGAAGCCATTCCGGGCCACCACTTCCAGATCGCGCTGCAGCAGGAACTGACCGGGCTGCCGAAGTTCCGCCGCTTCGGCGGCGAAACCGCCTTCATCGAAGGCTGGGGCCTGTACGCCGAATCGCTCGGCAAGGACCTGGGCGTCTACACCGATCCCTACAACTACTTCGGCTACCTGCAGAACGAGCTGTGGCGCGCGATCCGCCTGGTCGTCGATACCGGCCTGCACAGCAAGGGCTGGAGCCGCGAGCAGGTGATCCGGTACATGCTCGAGAACTCGGCGGAAAGCGAAACGCAGTCCACCGCCGAGGCCGAGCGCTACATCGCCTGGCCCGGCCAGGCGCTGGCCTACAAGATCGGCGAGCTGAAGATCAAGGAGCTGCGCGCGCTGGCCGAGAAAGAGCTCGGCCCGAAGTTCGACATCCGCGAATTCCACGCCGAAGTGCTGAGGGACGGCGCGGTGCCGCTGGACGTGCTGGAAGCCAAGATCAAGCGCTGGATCGCCGCGAGGAAGGGCTGAGCTCCGGCGCGCGTCGCGAAGAAGGGCGGGCTTGGGCCCGCCCTTCTTCTTTCCGGATCCGTCCCCGTCATCGCGACGAACGCCGCGATCCGTCATCCGGCCGTAGGTTGGGCTGAGCCGAAGGCGAAGCCCAACACGTTCCCGGCCACCGCCGTGCGCCCGCTTGCGACCTTTGCGTTGGGCTTCGCTGCGCTCAGCCCAACCTACGCGACTTCGTGTCGGCCGCGCCGACCGGCGTCACAACGGCGTTCCGCGATTTTTCCCGGGCTTCTGGATCAGCAAATCGTCGCATTCGCGACGGCGGCAGCGTTCGACGAACGGAAGCGCGGCCTTGGGCTCGGTGCGATAGCGCTCGAAGGCGAGCGGGTCGATCTCGTAGTACTCCTCGTAATCGACCAGGCCGTTGCTGACCGGAATCGACAGGTAGTACCGGCCGCTCGTCTCCTCGATGCCGAGCGAGAAACGGTCCTCACGGGACACCAACACGTCGCGGAATTTCACGGGCGCGCGTTCAGGGCTGTACGGGGCTGACAGAATAGCGGTCATCGGGAATGCCCTTGGCATCGATCACGGCTTCGGAGTTGCCGGTCGGCAGCTTGCCGCCCGGGATCCACTGGTCGTTGGCGCCCGCCTCGTTGCCGGACGGGATACGCAGGTTCAGCTCGCGCGGATCGGGGATGTCCACCCGCACCAGTTCGTTGCCCTCGAGGAAGCCCTCGGGCAGCCCCAGCGCCTCCTCCAGCGCGCGCGGATCGCCCTGCGTGCGGGCCAACAGCGCGTCGGCCTCGTGCTTCGGCATCACGAACGAGGTGCCGTCGCGCTGGCCGATGCCGTACTTGTCGAGGTTCGCGCGCGTCATGAAACGCGTCGCGCCGGCATCGAACTGCGCAAGGTGCTGGTCGATGTAGCTCGGGGGCAGATAGCTCGCGGGGTCGGGCCGCTGGCCCTTGGGGATCGCCAGGATTTCGTCGATCCTGCTTTGGCTCAGACGCACGACATCGTCGCCGCGGCCGGCCAGACGCGAAGCATCGTCCACGCCGTCGAGGGCGCGGCTGGCATCGGCCACGTCGTCGGCGACGTCGGCGACGCGGCCGCCTTTGGCCGCCGCGCCCACGCCCACCACCGCGGTGCCGATGTCGAACACCGCGCGCCCCGCGAACTCGGCCCAGTCGCCCTCCGCAGCGGCGTCGCGATATCCCTCGGTGATGCCGTCCCAGATCGCGCCCACCGCACGCAGGTTGCCCTCGGGATCGGTCACCCACTTGATCGGGCTGCCGAGCTCGACCACCACCTGCGCAGTTCGGCCGGCGGTCTCCAGCATCTGCAGATTGCGCTCGGGACGCGCGATCCACTCGACCGGATCGACGAGGTCGCTGGCCCCGTCGGCCAGCTTCACCACGCCCTTGCCGGTCTCGTACAACGCCAATCCCGCGCCTTCGACGAGGCCGATCCCGTTGGAAACCTGCTGCGCGACGGCCTCGCCCACGCTCCCGCCGTGCTCGCGGCCGAACTCGACCAGATCGCGCCGGAACCCGTCGACATGACGCTCGGCGCTGTCCACCGCGCCTTCGATCCGCTCGCCCACCCAGTCCTTGGCGCGATCGGCGTCCTCCAGCCGATCGCCGACCCAGTTGCGCGCGGAATCCAGCGCGCCCAGTACGTCGATGCCCATCGCTTCGCCTCCCTTGCAACGGCGACGACCGTAAGCGGCGACGTCGGGAACCGCCATCCGGGTCGACCCCAGGGCAGCGGTCGCGCTTCAGCGGCGGGTGCGTCATCGCTCACGCGCGCTCGACGCCGCTGCGTCAACCCCGGCGCCCCGCATGCGTTAGCGGAGCCAGGAGGTCGGCATGAACGCATCGCTCGCACAGGCCAGCGCGCTCAACCGCTTCGGGCTGGGGGCGCGCCCCGGCGATCTGGAGGCCGCGCACGATCCGCGCGGCGGGCTGCTGCGGCAGATCACGCCCGAGGCCGCGCGCCTGCCCGATCACGGGCTGCCGGACAGCGCGGCCTATCTGCGCGAGGAACTGGCGCTGCTGCGCGAACTGCGGCGCGGGCGCCAAACCGATGCGGCCTCGAACGATGCGGCCGCGCGCCGCACGGTGACGAACGGCCGCGGCCGCCTGCGTCAGGCCGTCGCGCGCGAGCTGGACGTGCGCTACCGCCACGCCGCGACCACGCCGCACGGGTTCGCCGAGCGGCTGGTGCGCTTCTGGTCCAACCATTTCGCGATCTCCGCCGACAAGCGCGCGGCGGCGCTGTACGCGGCGCCGATGGAGCGCGAGGCGGTCCGGCCGCACGTGTTCGGCCGTTTCGCCGACCTGTTGCTGGCGGTCGAGCAGCACCCGGGCATGCTGCGCTATCTCGACAACGTGCGCTCGGTCGGCGAGGGCTCGCCGTTGGCGCAGCGCGCCGCCGCGCGTCGCAAGCTGGGGCTGAACGAGAACCTTGCGCGCGAGATCCTCGAACTGCACACGCTCGGCGTGGACGGCGGCTACGGCCAGACCGACGTCACCGAGCTCGCTCGCGCCCTCACCGGCTGGGGCACCGCGCTGCCACGCGACTTCGAGCGCGACGGCGAGATCGAGCGCGCGTTCGTCTTCCGCGAGGCCGCGCACGAGGCCGGCGCCCGGCGCGTGCTGGGGCGACGCTACGGCGAAAGCGGCGTGCGCCAGGGCGAGGCGATCCTGCACGATCTGGCGGTGCATCCGGCCACCGCGCGCCACGTCTCGCGCAAGCTGGCCGCGCATTTCGTCGCCGACGACCCGCCGCCCGCGCTGGTGGAACGGATGACGCAGGCCTGGCTGCGCAGCGGCGGCGCGCTCACGGCGGTGTACCGCGCGCTGATCGACAGCGAGGAAGCCTGGTCGCCGCACGCGCGCAAGTTCCGCACTCCGGACGATCTGATCCTCGCCGCGCTGCGCGCGGCCGGCACCACCGCGCCGATCGCCACGCTGCATCCGCTGCTGACGTTGCTGGGGCAGCCGCCGTTCACCGCGCGCTCGCCGGCGGGATTCCCCGATGACGCAACGCCATGGGCCGGCGCCGATGCGCTCTACAAGCGCGTACAGGTCGCACAGCGGCTGAGCGCGCTGGCGCCGGAGGCGCGGCCCGACCCGCTGGCGATCGCGCGCGGCGCGCTCGGCGCACGGCTCGATGCCGACACCGCCACCGCCGTCCGCCGCGCCGAATCCGCCCGCGCCGGGCTCGCCGTGCTGTTCGCGAGTCCCGCCTTCCAATGGAGGAGCTGACCATGCCGCTCACGCGCCGCGACTTCCTCGCGCTCGCCTCCGCCGGCGCCACGCTCGCGCTGTGGCCGCGGCTGCCGGCCTTCGCCGCCTCCGACGACACCCGCCTGCTGGTCGTGCTGCTGCGCGGCGGCCTGGATGCGCTGCACGCGCTGCCGCCGATCGGCGATCCGCACTACGCACGCCTGCGCGGCGCGCTGGCGGTGGCGGATGCGGTGGCGCTCGATCAAGGCTTTGCGCTGCATCCGGCGCTCGCGTTCGTGCGCGAGCTGTACGGCCGGCGGCAGGCGTTGCCGGTGCTGGCGATCGCCCGCCCTACCGCGGACGCTCGCACTTCGAGGCGCAGGACTGCCTGGAGAGCGGCAGCGGCGCTGGCGCCCCGCTGCCGAGCGGCTGGCTGAACCGCTGCGCCGCGGCGATGCAGGGCACGCAGGCGCTGGCGATCGCCCCGGTCGCACCGCTCGCGGTGCGCGGCGACGGCCCGGCGAGCACCTGGTCGCCGCCGCTTCCGGACGAAGTCGAGCCGATCCTGCTGCAACGCCTGCAACCGCTGTACGCCGCCGACGCCGCACTTGCGCCCGCATTCGCGCAGGCGATGCGGGCGCCGCGCACCGACGGCGCCCGCCCCGGCGCGATGCGCCTGCCCGAGGCGATGCGCGCCGCCGCGCGCTTCATGCGCGAGCCTGGCGGCGCGCGGCTCGCGTTCGTCGAGGATTCCGGCTGGGACACCCACAGCGCGCAGGCGCCGCTGCTGGCGCGCAAGCTGGCCGAACTCGACACCGGCCTGCGCGCGTTCCATGACGAGGCAACGGCGCTGTGGCCGCGCACGGTCATCGCCGTGGTCAGCGAGTTCGGCCGCACCGCCGCCGCCAACGGCACCGGCGGCACCGACCACGGTACCGGCGGCATGGCCCTGCTGGCCGGTGGCGCCGTGCGCGGCGGCCGTCTCGTCGGCGACTGGCCCGGCCTTGCGCCCGGCGCGCTGTTCGAAGGCCGCGACCTGCGCGCCACCGCCGACCTGCGCGCGCTCTTCAAGGGCCTGCTGCTGGATCACCTGCGCCTGTCCGAAGCCGCGATCGAAGCGCGCGTGTTCCCGGCCAGCCGCGAGGCCCGCCCGATGAGCGGTTTGCTCGCCCCCGCGCGGGCATGACCTTCGACACCCGCAGGGCCTTCGGAAATCCGACAATGTGCGGCGTCGCCCCCGCTTCGGGGGCGACGCCCTTTTCCCGTACGCCCAGGCCTCCGGAGCCCGCTGTGAACAAACCGAACGTCCTGCTGCTGTCGCTCGCCATCGCCGCCGTCCTGACCGGCTGCCCGAAGGACGAGGACGCCAAGCAAGCTGCCGCACCCGCCCCGTCCGACGCCGCCAAGGCCGATTACGCGCTCGACGAGAGCAAGCTGCCCGGCGTCAACCGCTTCATGGCGGCCGATCTCGACACCACCAAGGACGCCTGCACCGACTTCGCCGGCTACGCCAACGGCAAGTGGCTGGCGGCGAATGCCATTCCGGGCGACCGCACCTCGTGGGGCGCGTTCGAGATGCTCGACGAGCGCTCCACCGCCATCCAGCGCCAGCTCGCCGAACAGGCGGCGGCGAAGCCGAACGCCAGCGGCGTGGACAAGATCGTCGGCGACTTCTGGGCCACCGGCACCGACGCGGCGAAGATCAACGCGCAGGGCATCGAGCCGCTGAAGGGCCGTCTGGCGGAGATCGACGCCCTCACCGATGGCGCCGGCATCGCCGAGTACCTGCGCAAGGCCTACGCGCGCGGCGAAGGCGGCCTGTTCGGCTTCGGACCGGAAGCCGACTTCAAGAACTCCTCGATGAACATCGCCTACGCCGCGCAGGGCGGCCTGGGCCTGCCCGACAAGGGCTACTACTTCGATGCCGACAAGAAGGACAAGCTCGCCGCCTACGAGAAGCATGTCGCCAAGGTGCTGGAGCTGTCCGGCGTGCCGGCCGCGGATGCGGCGAAGCAGGCCAAGGACGTGGTCGCCTTCGAGACGCGCCTGGCGAAGGTGTCCAAGTCGAGCGAGGAGCTCTCGCGCGACGTCTCGCTGTACTACAACCCGATCAGCCCGGCCGAGGCCGACAAGCTGACGCCGAACTTCCCGTGGACGAAGTTCTTCGAATCGCAGGGCGTCGCGGTACCGCAGATGTTCTCGCTGGCGATCCCCGAGTTCCACAAGGAAGTCAGCAGGATGATCGCCGACACCCCGGCCGAGGTCTGGAAGGCGTACCTGCGCTTCCACACCGTCGATTCCGCCTCGCCGTACCTCGCCGACGCGTTCGCCGAGGAGCACTTCAACTTCTACAACAAGACCATGCGCGGTCAGAAGGAGATGAAGGAGCGCGGCAAGCGCGTGCTCGACACCATCGAAAGCCAGGTCGGCGAGGCGATGGGCCAGCTTTACGTGAAGGTGGCCTTCCCGCCGGAGTCGAAGGAGCGCATGGAGAAGCTGGTGCAGAACCTGCGCGAGGCGCTCAAGACGCGGCTCGAGAACCTCGCCTGGATGAGCGAGGACACCAAGAAGAAGGCGATGGAGAAGTGGGCCTCGTTCACGCCCAAGATCGGCTACCCCGACAAGTGGCGCGACTGGTCGGGCCTTGCCACCAGCCGCGACAGCTACATCGGCAACGTGCTGGCCGCCAACGAGTTCAACTACAAGTGGCAGCTCTCCAAGATCGGCAAGCCGGTCGACAAGACCGAGTGGGCGATGCCGCCGCAGATGGTCAACGCCTACTACAACCCGCTGCAGAACGAGATCGTCTTCCCGGCCGCGATCCTGCAGCCGCCGTTCTTCGATCCGAAGGCCGACGATCCGCTCAACTACGGCGGCATCGGCGCGGTGATCGGCCACGAGATGATCCACGGCTACGACGACCAGGGCAGCCGCTTCGGGCCGACCGGCAACTTCGAGATGTGGTGGACCCCGCAGGACGCCAAGGCATTCCAGGGCCTGACCGAGAAGCTGATCGCGCAGTTCAACGAGTACGAAGCCAAGCCCGGCAAGAAGGTCAACGGCAAGCTGACGCTCGGCGAGAACATCGCCGATCTCGGCGGCCTGGCGGTGGCCTACGACGCGATGAAGCGCGCCACCGACGGCCAGCCCGATCCGAAGATCGACGGCCTGACCCGCGACCAGCGTTTCTTCCTCAACTGGGCCACGGTGTGGCGCCGCAACTTCACGCCGGAAGAACTGGACGTGCGCCTGCAGACCGATCCGCACGCGCCCGCCAACTTCCGCGCGATCGGCGCGCCGTCGAACCTGCCGCAGTTCGCCGCGGCGTTCTCGTGCAAGCCGGGCCAGCCGATGGTGCGCGACGGCGACAAGCGGATCGTGATCTGGTAACCGGTCACGGCCCGCGTCACTCCCCGAAGGCCCGGCCCACGCCGGGCCTTCGTCGTTTCATGTTCGCGTCGTGTCGTCGTTCCCGCGCAAGCGCGCTGCTGTCCGGAGAAAGCTGCGAGGGCCAGCAGCCTTCTGAAGCAGCAACGCGATACGTCTGTCGCGCAGCCGGCCGGGGAAAACGTCCGCGCGAACGCTCGACTGCCGCGAACGCTACGCACTGTGGGGCTTCCCGACTCCCCCGATGCATTTTTTCCGGACAGCAGTGCGCTTGCGCGGGGACGAGGGGCGAGGGCTCCGCCATTCCGGACAGCCGTGAGCATGCGGGATGAACAAGGGCCATCGCCCTGCCCCGAGCAGCCTCACGTCCGCCCACGGACCGGTTGCTACACTCGGGCGCCCGCCCGACACGACCCGCTCGCGATGATCCGACGCCCGCTCGTCTGTGCCCTGGCCCTCTGTCTGATCGCCGGCCTCGCCACGCCGGATGCCGATGCCCAGCGACGCAAACGTTCGAGCGGCAAGGCGCGCACCCCGGCCGTCGCGCCGGCCTGTACCGACTTCCATGCCTTCGCCAACGCCGACTGGCTGAAGGCCAACACGCTGCTGCCCGGCGCGGATTCGATCTCAGCGCTGGAGCAGCTCGCCGAACGCGCGCGCCAGCAGCAGGTCGATCTGCTCAACGCCGCGATGCAGGCGCCGCAGAACGACGTGCAGAAACTGCTCGGCGATTTCTGGGCCAGCGGTCTCGACGAAGCCGCGGTGGAACGCGACGGCGCCCGGCCGATCGCGCCGCTGCTGTCGCGCATCGACGCCATCAAGCGCGCGAAGGACGTGGCGCCGGCGGTGGCGGCGCTGCACCAGGTCGGAATCCCGGTGCTGTTCAACTTCGGCGCCGACCTCGATCTGCAGGAACTCGATCGCCACATCGGCTACTTCAGCCAGGGCGGCCTCGGGCTGGTCGATCCGGCGTGGTACACGCGCACCGACGCCGACACGCGCGCGGTGATGACGCGCTACGACGCCTACGTGCAGAAGATCCTCGCGCTCACCGGCAGCAAGCCGGAGCGGCTGGCCGCCGAGGCCAGGCAGGTGCTCGACCTGGAGACGCGCATCGCCCGCGCATCCAAACCGCTGCCGGAGCTGCGCGATCCGCGCCGCAACTACGCGCGCGTGGCGGTGAAGGATCTGGCCAAGCCGTACCGCAACCTTCAGCTCGTCGAGTTCCTCAAGGCGCAGGGGGTGAAGGACGACACCGTCTCGCTCGCCGATGCGGCGCACTTCGCCCAGCTCGACAAACTGGTCGGCTCGATCAAGCCGGAGCAGTGGAAGCTCTACCTGCGCTGGCGCGTGGGCGATGCGATGGCGCCCTACCTCGCGAAAGCGTTCCGCGAGGCCAGCTTCGATTTCCGCGGCCGCGTGCTGCAGGGCCTGCAGGCGCCGCCGCCGCGCGCGCGGCAGGTGCTGGATGCGATCAACCTCGCCGCCGGGCCGATGCTCGGGCGCGAGTACGTCGCGCGGTATCTGCCGACCGCCACGCGCGAGCGCGCGGAAACCGTCGCGCGTCAGGTGCGCGAGCAACTGCTCGCCGCGGTCGCACGCGACCCGCGGTTCGGCGAGGCCGCGAAGGCCGAGGCGCGCGCGAAGCTCGCGAAACTCGCGATCGAGATCGGCGCGCCGCGCCGCGACCTCGACTACAGCGTGCAGCCGATGGGCCGCGGCAGCTTCGGCGGCAACATGCTGATCGCCTCCACCTGGCGCCATCGCGAGGAGATGCGGCGGATCGGCCGCGGCAACGCCGAGCGGCGCTGGAACGTGCTGCCGCAGGAACCGTCGCTGGCCTACGACCTTGCCCACAACCGGCTGATCGTCACCGCCGCGATCCTGCAGCCGCCGGTGTTCGACGCCGCCCGCGAGCCGGCCGCGCAGTACGGCGCGTTCGGCGCGCTGGTCGGCCACGAGTTGAGTCACGCCGTCGACGCGCGCGGCCGGCTGGTCAACGCGAAGGGAGACGCCGCCCCGTGGTGGACGCCGGCGGAGATCGCGGCGTGGGAGGCGCTCGCCGCGCGCGTGGCCGGGCAGTACGAAGGGCGCCCCTACCCCGGTCTGTCGAGCGTCCGCGTGAGCGGCGCGAACGTGCGCGAGATGGGCGCCGCGGATTTCGCGGGCCTGGAACTGGCCTGGGCCGCCTTCACCGCCGCGCAGCCGAATCCGCCGCAGGCGGCACGGCAGGCGTTCTTCCGCGCCTGGGCCGGCCTGTGGCCGCAGCAGCTCTCGGCCGAGACCGCGGCGCAACGCGCGGCCGGCAGCGTCTATCCGCCCGGCGTCTGGCGCACCAACGTGCCGCTGATGCAGCAGCCGGCGTTCGGCGAGGCGTTCGGCTGCAAGCCCGGCACGCCGATGCAGCCCAACCCGACACAGGCGGTGCGGCTCTGGCCGTGAGCCGCGCGACCGCGTGGCGGCGACGCCACGCGCCGTTGCCTCAAGCCGGAATGGGCCCCGGCATGCGCCGGGGCGACGGGCGTTGGGGTCCCGCCGCGTTCCTTGCGGGGCGTTGGCCGCCTCCCAAGCGCGTCATCGCGGCGAAGGCGGCGATCCATTCAACGGGCTCCCGCCACGCATTACCGCATGAAGTGCAAATGGGCCCCGGCATGCGCCCGGGCGACGCGCGTTGGGATCCCGCAGCGTCCTTGCCCGCCTCCCAAGCCCGTCATCGCGGCGAAGGCCGCGATCCATTTTCGACAGGCGCCCGCCACGCACCATTGCCTCAAGTCGAAATGGGCCCCGGCATGCGCCGGGGCGACGGGGGCTGCGCGCCAACCCGCGGAAGGCCGGCCGCCGCTGCCCGTATACTGCGGCGCCCCTCACGACCGCGCGCGCCCATGACCTCCCCGGTTTCCGAGCTGATCGAACTGCTCTCGCTCGAACGCCTCGAGGACAACCTGTTCCGCGGCCAAAGCCGCGACATCGGCACCCGCTTCGTGTTCGGCGGCCAGGTGCTCGGACAGGCGCTGTCCGCCGCGCAGGCCACGCTCGACGATCTGGACGCACCGCGCACCGCGCATTCGCTGCACGCCTACTTCCTGCGCGCGGGCAACATCGACGCGCCGATCGTGTACGACGTCGACCGCACCCGCGATGGCGGCAGCTTCTCGGTGCGGCGCGTGACCGCGATCCAGCACGGCCAGCCGATCTTCGTGTTCGCCGCGTCGTTCCAGCGCGAGGAGACCGGCGCCGAGCACCAGTTGTCGATGCCCGAGGTGCCGATGCCCGAGGACATCGAACCGGCGCCCGCGGTGCCGCCCGAAGTGCTGGCCAAGCTGCCGACCAAGGTGCAGCGCTGGCTCTCGCGCAAGGGGCCGTTCGAGTTCCGCCACGTCTATCCGCGCGACGAGCTCAACCCGCCCAAGCGCCCGCCCTACCAGCAGGTCTGGTTCCGGCTGACCGAACGCGTGGGCGATGCGGCCGAGCTGCACCGTGCCCTGCTCGCCTACGCCTCCGACTTCCACCTGCTCGGCACCGCGACCTTCCCGCACGGGATCAGCTACTACCAGCCCGGCGTTCAGATGGCGTCGCTCGATCACGCGCTATGGTTCCACCGTCCGTTCCGCGCGGACGACTGGCTGCTGTACTCGATCGACAGTCCCAGCGCGCAGGGCGCGCGCGGTCTCGCGCGCGGCATGATCTACGACCGCAACGGACGCCTGGTCGCCAGCACCGCCCAGGAAGGCCTGATCCGCGTCGTGCGCGAAGACGCGAAGGAGTAAGCCATGCGCCAGGTGTTCAGCAGTCCGCGGCTCGAGAACGTCGAGGCGGTGGCGCAGATGCTGCGCGAGGAAGGCATCGAGGTTCGCATCACCAACGGCCGCTCGTACAAGGGCAACCGCCGCGGCACCTTCAGCTATCGCGAATCGCACGGCGCCAAGCCGGCGGTGTGGGTGGTGAAGTCCGACGACCAGGTGCGCGCGCGCGAGATCCTGCGCGACGCCGGCCTGATGCAGTCCACCCGCACGCCGGGCGACAGCTTTCTTGCGCCCACGTTCCGCGACGCCGAGTCCGACCACGTGGCGAACCCGGCCGCGCGCCGTGCGTTCCGCATCAAGCTGGGGCTGCTGATCGGCATCGCCATCGCCGCCGCGCTCACCCTGTCGCGGCTGTTCTGAGCGAACCGCGCGCGCTCCACCGCCGAGCCGCGCAGGCAATCGCTGCCCACCCGGCAAAACTTGCAGGCCCGCCCGCCGCGGTCGGGCCGCCGCGGCAGGCCGCGCCGATGGCACGGTCGTTGCCTCCGTCACGGGAAGGACACGTCCCCACGGAGGAGATCGACGCCGATGCTCGCCACCACCTACCGAGGCCCCTACCGCGTGCGTGCCCAGCACGTGCCCGAACCGTCGATCGAACACCCCAACGACGCCATCGTCCGCGTCACGCGCTCGTGCATCTGCGGATCGGACCTGCACCTCTACCACGGCCTGGTGCCGGACACCCGCGTGGGCAGCGTGTTCGGGCACGAGTTCACCGGCATCGTCGAAGCGGTCGGACCGTCGGTGCGGAATCTCAAGGTCGGCGACCACGTGCTGGTGCCGTTCAACATCTTCTGCGGGAGCTGCTATTTCTGCGAGCGCGAGCTGTACGGCAACTGCCACAACACCAACCCCGAGGCGACCGCGGTCGGCGGGATCTACGGCTATTCGCACACGGCCGGCGGCTACGACGGCGGTCAGGCCGAGTACGTGCGCGTGCCGTTCGCCGACGTCGGCCCGATGGCGATCCCGCCCGACATCGACATCGAGGACGCGGTCCTGCTGACCGACGCGCTGCCCACCGGCTACCAGGCCGCCGAGATGGGCGACATCCGCAAGGGCGATACCGTGGTCGTGTTCGGCGCCGGACCGGTCGGGCTGTTCGCGGCCAAGTGCGCGTGGCTGCTCGGCGCCGGTCGCGTGATCGTGGTCGATTGCGTGGACTACCGCCTGGAGTTCGCCAAACGCTTCGCGCAGTGCGAGACGGTCGACTTCCGCAGCGTCAAGGACATGGCGGTGCACATCAAGAAGATGACCGACTGGCTCGGCGCCGACGTGTGCATCGACGCGGTGGGCGCCGAAGCCTCGGGAAACGCGTTGCAGCGCATCACCGGCGTGCGCCTGAAGCTGCAGGCCGGCGCGGCGACCGCCCTGCACTGGGCGATCAACTCCGTGCGCAAGGGCGGCACGGTGTCGATCGTCGGCGTCTACGGCCCGACGTTCAACGCGGTGCCGATCGGCAACGCGGTCAACAAGGGCCTCACCCTGCGCATGAACCAGGCGAGCGTGAAACGGCACCTGCCGCGGTTGCTCGAACACATCCGCGCCGGCCACATCGTGCCGCGCGAACTCATCACGCACCGCTTTCCGCTGGAGGAAGTGGCGGACGCCTACCACATCTTCTCGTCCAAGCTCGACGAGTGCATCAAGCCGGTGCTGGTGCCGCCGAAGGCCGCCAGCGTCCACTGACGGCGAGGAGGCCGACCATGAGCGTTCCCCACGAACCCACGCGCGCGCCCGGCCGGGGCGCCGATCCCGACCAGCGCCGCCGGCCTGCGGCGGCCAGCGAACGCACGCCGCCGCGGCTGCAGGGCGCACGGCACCCGACGCCCGAACCGCAACCCCGCCGCGTCGAAATCCTGCATTCGATCGAACGCCCGGGCCTGACGCCGGTGTTCGGCACCAGCGTTCCGCCTTCCGGGCTCAGCGGCGTGATGCGGCGTCTCGCGTTCCGCCACAGCGAGAGCGATCTGCGCCACTGGCTGATGCTGATGGCGGCCGACCGCGTCAACGTGGTCGAAGGGCTCGTCGAGGACGTGCGGCACTCCCCCTGGGGACGCCGGCTCACGCATCCGGCGGTGCTGGGCGGCGTGGCGGTGCTGGGCGCGCTATGGCTGGTGCGGCGGGCGAGGCGGCGCTGAGCGGCGCGTCCGCCGCGAGCGCCGTGTCGCCTCGCGCATCGCCTACCCTATGCCGATGACCGAACCCGCGCCGCTCACCGAACAGGACATCGCCCGTCTGGTCGACCGCTTCTACGACCGCGTCCGCGTGCACCCGACGCTCGGGCCCGTGTTCGCTGCCGTCGTGCACGACTGGGACGAGCACAAGACCACGCTGGTGGCGTTCTGGTCCTCGATCGTGCTCAAGACCGCGCGCTACCGCGGCAACCCGATGGCGATGCACCGCCTGCTGCCGATCGATGCCAGCCACTTCGCCGAATGGCTGGCGCTGTGGCAGGACACCGCGCACGCCGTGCTGGCGCCGGCGCAGGCGCAGCAGTTCGTCGAGCACGCACAGCGCATCGCGCGCAGTCTCATGCACGGCCTCGGCGTGCAGCCGCGCACGCGTCCGCTCGATCTGCCGCGCCTGCGGTAGCGGCCGCTCGTCCACCCTGCCCGCCTGCCCCGGCGCCGGGCAAACGAAACCCCTCTCCCGCGAACGGGAGAGGGGTCGGATGAGGCGCGGAGGCCGATCAGCGGTCGTTGCCGCCGCGTCCGCCACCGCCGCCGCCACCGCGGTTGCCGCCGCCGCTGGCTTCGCCGCCCTTGCGGCCGATTTCGGACATGTGCTCGCGGTCCTGGCTCACCGCCTGCCCGCCCTTGCTGGCGATCCGGCGCTGCTTGTCCTCGTCCATGCTCTGGAAGCCACCGCCGCGGTTGCCGCCGCGATTGTCGTTGCCGCTCTGGTTCTTGCTCGCCATGGTCGTCTCCTCGTTGAGGGAAATGCGCCTGGGGCGCGAATCGGCGGCGTGCGCAACGCACCCGCCGACCCCTCCGCCGACCGCGTCGCTCGCCGACGGCGAGTTCGACGGATGAGGCGTGATCGAATGTAGAGAGCACGCCGTGAGGCAACCGGCCACGATGCGGCAAGAGCAGTTGAAGACGCCCACTCCGTTCAGCGGCCGCTGACCGGCGGCGGCACGACCGTAGCGCGTCGGAAGCGCGCTCGCCCGCCCGCCATCGGCACGCGGGCGCGTGCCCCTGCCCGGCAGCGCTTAGAATCGGCCGATGACCACGCTCTTCGTCTCCGATCTCCACCTGGAGGCCGAACGCCCGGCGATCACCGACCTGTTCGTGCGTTTCCTGCGCGAACGGGCGCGCGCCGCGCGCGCGCTGTACGTGCTGGGCGATCTGTTCGAAGCCTGGGTCGGCGACGACGATCCGGCCGAGCCCGGCGCCACCGTCGCGCGCGAGCTGCGCGCATTGCGCGACGCCGGCGTTCCGCTGTTCTTCCTCCGTGGCAACCGCGATTTCCTGCTCGGCGAGGCCTACGCGCGCCGCGCCGGCATGCGCATCCTGCCCGACCCGGCGGTGATCGTGCTCGACGGACGCCCGGTACTGCTGATGCACGGCGATCTGCTGTGCACCGGCGACACCGCCTACCAGCAGTTCCGCGCGCAGACGCGCGATCCGCAATGGCAACGCCAGTTCCTCGCGCAGCCGCTCCCCGCGCGCGTCGCGTTCGCGCAGCAGGCGCGCGCGCGCAGCCAGGCGGCGCAGGGCGCGCTGAAGGCGCAGGGCATGCTGGATGCGATCACCGACGCCGATCCGGCGACGGTCGAGGAAACCCTGCGCCGCTACGGCATCGACACGCTGATCCACGGCCACACCCATCGTCCCGCCATCCACGCGCTCGACATCGACGGCCGCCCCTGCCGCCGCATCGTGCTCGGCGATTGGTACGAACAGGGCTCGGTGCTGCGGGTGGACGACGGCGCCTTCGAACTGGAGGCGCTCGAGGCATGAAACGCATCCACTTGGTGCTCGTGCTGGCTCTCGCAGGCGTCCTTGCCGGTTGCGCGAGCGCACCTTCGGGCAGCGAACCGCCCGGCTTCGGAAGCCTCGTCGACGCGGACCAGGACGCCGGTCCGCTGGTCGGCCAGGGTGCGCATCGCGTGCGCTTCGTGCTGCGCGATCCGCATACCGGAGAACCGCTGCCGCACCATCCCTACGCCCTCTCGCACGGATCGGTCGACCTGCCGTTCGTTGCCGGAGAGAAGGATGTCTATCAGGGCATCACCGACGGCCGCGGGCGCACCGCGGTGTTCGCGTTCGATCAGCCGCCGCCGCGCGAAGGCTTCTTCCTGCGTCCGCGACTGGGCGAAGGCGATCACGGCGAGCAGTTCCGGCTGACCCTGCCCGGCGACGAGCCGGCTTTCGCGCAGGCGTACACGCTCGTGATCTGCACCGATCCGCCGCAGCGCTACCTCGGCTACAGCGACCGCGATGGCCACACCGCCTACGTCGCCAGCGCGCAGGCGGAGCGCGTCCAACTGTTCCTCGACCACGATCCGGACGCGACCTGCACCGACGAGGGAGAGAATGCATCCGCAAAGCATGCGGGTACGCCCGAACCGCCGCCCGACGACAGCGGCGAGGACGAAGGGGACGAGCCGGCGGACGACGGGCGCGGCTGAACGCGACTGCCGGGCGCCTCGCTACGACGCCGCCTGCGCCTCCAGCGCCGCCAGCTCGTCGGCGTCGAAGCCGGCCTGCAGCCGCGCCTCGTTGTTGAACGGCCCGTACAGCACGCCGCGCGCGTGCTCGGCCAGCAGGCCGCGGAACGTGGCGCGCGGGTCGAGGCCGCGCTGCGCGCAATGCCAGCGGAACCAGCGGCTGCCGGCGGCGACGTGCGCGACCTCCTCGCGCAGGATCACGTCGAGGATGTCGGCGGTGGCGTGATCCTCCTGCGCGCGCAGCTTCGCGATCATCCCCGGGGTGACGTCCAACCCGCGCGCCTCCAGCACGCGCGGCACCAGCGCCATCCGCGCGAGGCCGTCGTGCGCGGTTTTCTCGGCCATCTCCCACAGGCCGTTGTGGGCGTCGAAGTCGCCGTAGTCGTGGCCGAGCTCGCGAAGACGCGCGCGCAGCAGGGTGAAGTGGCGCGCCTCGTCGTGCGCGACGCCGACCCAATCCGCGTAGAACCCGCGTGGCATGCCGCGGAAGCGGTACACCGCATCCCACGCCAGGTCGATCGCGTTGAACTCGATGTGGGCGATCGCGTGCACGAACGCCGCCTTGCCCTCGCGCGTGCCGAGCCCGCGCTTGGGCACCTCGCGCGGCGGCACCAGGCGCGGCCGCGGCGGACGGCCCGGCATGCGGATCGGCTCGGGGCCGGGCGCATCATCGGGCATCGCCAGCTCGCCGCGCGCGAACGCCTCGGCAGTCTCGAAGGTGCGCGCGAGCTTGGCCTCGGGGGTGTCGGCGCGCAGGCAGGCGTGGGCGGCGTCGAACAGCGAGCGCATCGTCAACCGGCGCCGTCGTCCGCGCCGTCCTCGTCTTCCGCAGGTGCATCGCCGGCGCAGCCCCAGCCGTCCGGGAAGCCGCCATGCTCGCCGGCGAGCGCCGCGAGCTTCCGCTCCATCGCGGTGATCGCATCGTGTTCGGGCTTCATATCCCGCACCACGACCACGTCCCAGATGCCCTCCTCGTCCGCTTCCGGCGGCTCCACGCGCACACCGTCGAGCTGCGCCGCACGCGCGGCGAACGCCTCCGCCTGCGCCTGTTCGCCGAACACGCAGTGGAACCCGATCTCGCGCGGCTGCGACAGATCGATGCCGTCGTCGAGCATGCGGCGCAGCACCTCGCCGGTCTCATCGTCGGGAATCAGTTGCTTGCGCAGGTCGGCGAACGGGGTAGGCATGGGGGCGGGAATCGGGAATCGGGAATCGGGAATCGGGAATCGGGAATCGGGAATGGGGAATGGGGAATGGGGAGTCGGGAGGAGGAAGAAGCACGCCCCGGGGCAGGAGCGGGTTCAGCCGCGACCGGGAACCACAGACGGGCTGTCCGTCGCGCGCATCCTCGATTCCGCCCTCAAGCCCTGCGCGTCTTCTTTGCCTCGTCCGAGCGCAACTGCCGGATGCGCTCGAAATAGCCCGGCTCGACGCCGGTGACGTACTCGCCGTTGAAGCACGAGGAGTCGAAATGCTCCATCCGCTGCTTCGGGCCTGACACCGCTTCCTCCAGATCCTTGAGGTCCTGGTAGATCAGCCAGTCGCAGCCCAGCAGCGTCTGCACCTCCTCCTCGGTGCGGCCGTGCGCCACCAGCTCGTCGGCGGAGGGCATGTCGATGCCGTAGATGTTCGGGTAACGCACCGGCGGCGCGGCGGAGGCCAGGTAGACCTTGCGCGCGCCGGCGTCGCGCGCCATCTGCACGATCTGCCTGGAGGTGGTGCCGCGCACGATCGAATCGTCCACCAGCAGCACCACGCGGTTGCGGAACTCCAGCGGGATCGGGTTGAGCTTGCGCCGCACCGACTGCGCGCGCTGGCTCTGCCCCGGCATGATGAAGGTGCGGCCGACGTAGCGGTTCTTGATGAAGCCTTCGCGGTACTTCACGCCGAGCACGTTGGCGATCTCGAGCGCGGCATCGCGCGAGGTGTCGGGAATCGGGATCACCACGTCGATGTCGTGATCCGGGCGCAGGCGCAGGATCTTCTCGCCGAGCTTCTGGCCCATGCGCATGCGCGCCTTGTGCACCGAGATCTCGTCCATCATCGAATCCGGCCGCGCGAAGTAGACGAACTCGAAGATGCACGGCGCGCGCTTCTTGGGCTCGATGCACTGGCGCGTGTGCAGCTCGCCGCGCGCGGTGACCACGATGCCCTCGCCGGGGTGGACGTCGCGCAGGCGCTCGAAACCGAGCAGGTCCAGCGCGACCGATTCGGACGCCACCGCGTATTCCTCCTGCCCGTCGACCTCGCGCCGCCCCAGCACCAGCGGGCGGATGCCGTGCGGATCGCGGAACGCCACCAGCCCGAGGCCCAGCACCATCGCCACCACCGCGTAGCCGCCGACGCAGCGCCGGTGCACGCCCTCGATCGCGCGGAACACCGACTCCGGCGTCAATGCGCGCTGCACGTCGAGCTCGTGCGCGAACACGTTCAGCAGCACTTCCGAGTCGGATTCGGTGTTGATGTTGCGGCGGTCCTGTTCGAACACCTCGCGGCGCAGCGCGTCGGTGTTGATCAGGTTGCCGTTGTGCGCCAGCGCGATGCCGTAGGGCGAGTTGACGTAGAACGGCTGCGCCTCGTCGGAGCCTTCGCTGCCTGCGGTGGGATAGCGGCAATGCGCGATGCCGACCCGGCCGCGCAGCAACTGCATCGCCGTCTCGTCGAACACGTCGCGCACCAGGCCGTTGCCCTTGTGCACGTGGATGCGGCCGCCGTTGGCGGTGGCGATGCCCGCCGCGTCCTGCCCACGATGCTGCAGCACGGTGAGCCCGTCGTAGAGCAGCCCCGCGACTTCGTTGTGACCGACGATACCGATGATGCCGCACATGGCCTGATGTCTCATTGCGTGCGCGGACCTGCCGCGCGGTCGATGCGGCGCGCGCCGCATCCGGGAGGGTCCGGACTCAGCCGGTGCTGCGATCCGTCGCGGGGGCCGGCAGGTCCGGCAGCGGCGCCGCCCCGGCGGGACGGGCCGCCGCGCCGTCGCCGAGATCCACACGCTCGGCCACCCAATCCGGCAGCCATGCCGTCAGCCAGCGGGCCACCGGTTTGAAGATGGGGACGACGGCGGAGGACTGCCAGTCCGGCTCGCGCGGGATCGCGGTGAGCCCCAGCAGCAGCACCACCACCGCGCCCACCAGCCAGCCGCGCGCCACGCCGAGCCCCAGGCCCATCGCGCGGTCCAGCGCGCTCAGGCCCACCGCCTGCAGCAGCTTGCGCGTCACCCAGGCGACCGCCGCGACCACCAGCAGCACGCCGAGAAAGCTGCTCGCATAGCCGGCGAACAACTGGCCCAGCGACGGGTCGTGTCCGCCGGACAGCAGCACCGCCACCGTCGCGCCGAACCGCAGCGCCGCCCAGCCGGCGAGCAGCCAACCGACGATCGACGCCACCACGCCGACGAACCCGCGCATCGCGCCGAACAGCGCGGAGAGCGCGACGATCGCGACCAGCGTCCAGTCGAGGGCGCTCATGCGTCAGGGATGCGGCCGCACGATGCCGTCGACGCCCGCCTTCGCCGTCACCTGCGCCTTCAACTGCTCCGCTTCCGCGCGGCTGCCGACCGGTCCGACGCGCACGCGGTTGAGCGTGCCGCGCTCGGTGCGCACGGTCTCGGTGAAGGCGCTGAAGCCGGCGGCGCGCAGGCGATCGCGCATCTTCGCCGCTTCGGCGGCATCGCCGAACGCACCGACCTGCACCGCGAAACCGACCTCCGCCGCGGCGGGCTTGGCCGGCGCCGGCCTGGCCGGCTCGCTGGCGGCCGGCCGTGCGGCGAGCGCCGGCTTGTCGGCCGTGGCCGGCTCGGCGGGACGGGCCGGTTCCGGCTTGGCCGCGGTCGGCTTCGCCGTGGCGGGCGTCGCCGACGGCAGCGGCTCGGCGGCCACCGCCTGCGGCGGCGCGGTGGGCGCCGGAGACGACGATGCAGCGGCGGCCTCGCCGGCGCCGGCCGCCGCGTCGAGCGCGATCACCTGGATCTTGACGTCGCTGCGGATGGCCGCCGCGCGCACGCGCGCCGCCTCGGCTTGCGCCTGCGAGGCGAACGGGCCGATGCGCACGCGATGCAGCGCGCGGCCGGCGGGATTGGTGTAGGCCTCCTGATAGCCCGGCAGACGCACCTGCTGCAGGGCTTCGACCACGCGCGCGGCGTCCTCGGCGGTGGCGTAGCTGCCGAAGGTCACCGCCCAGTCGCCGGCCGCGCTCGCGGCGGCCCCGGTCGCGGTGTCGTCGGCGGCGCTTCCCGAGGGCGAGGGCGCGGCGCTGTCCCCGGCGGCCGGCATCGCCAGCGCGCCGCCGTCCGGCGCGGGCGCGGGCTCCAGCAGCGGCAGTTCGCGCGTTTCCATCGCGCCGTCCTTCGGCGCGGCGGGCGGTTCCAGCGGCACGTCGGCGACGCCGCTCTCCGGCGCCGGCCCTTTGATCAGCATCGGCAGGAAGATCACCGCGAGCGCGACCAGCACCGCGGCGCCGATCAGTCGCTGTTTCAGGGCTGGTTCCATCGCGTCTCGCCGGGAGCGGAAAGCCGGCGGATTATACCCGTCGGGCCCCGACCGCCCCCAACGCCGCAGTCAGCCAGATGACAGCGTTCGCACCGCCTGCGCGGCGGTGTGGAACGAGCCGAACACGAGCACGCGGTCGCCAGCGCGGGCCTGCGCGAGCGCGGCACGCAGCGCCTCGTCCACCGTCGCGTGCCGCGTGCCGGCGCCCGCCCGCGTGTCTGCCAGGCGGGCGGCGAACGCCTCCACGTCGAGGCCGCGCGGCCCGGCCTCGGCCAGGCCGGCCAGATGCCAATGCGTCACCGCCTGCTCCAGCGCGCGCGCCACGCCGGCCGCGTCCTTGTCGCCGAGCGCGGCGAACACCGCGTGCGTCGCGCCCGCGACCGGATTCGCGCGCAGCCATTGCGCCAGCGCGCGCGCCGCCTGCGGGTTGTGGCCGACGTCGACGTACACCGGCACGCCATCGTGCTCGAAGCGCTGCAGCCGGCCGGCGATGCGCGCCTGCGCCACGCCCTGCGCGACCGCCTCGCGCTTCAGCGGCCGCGCGAGCGCGCGCAGCGCGGCGATCGCGGTGGCGGCGTTGCGCATCTGCACCGGCGCGGCCAACTGCGGCATCGGCAGATCGACGCGGAAGCCGACCTCGCGCCAGCGCCAGGCGTCGGCACCGAGCGGCTCGAAGAAGAAGTCGCAGCGCGCGCGGATCGCCCTGGCGCCGATCGCGTAGGCATGGCGCAACACGCTCGCCGGCGGGTCGTCCTCGCCCAGCACCAGCGGTTTCCACGGCCGCGCGATGCCGGCCTTCTCGAAACCGATCGCCTCGCGGTCCGCGCCCAGCCAGTCCTGGTGGTCGAGATCGACGGTGGTGATCACGGCGACGTCGGCATCGACCACGTTGGTCGCATCCAGCCGACCGCCGAGGCCCACCTCGAGGATCGCCAGATCGAGCTTCGCGCGCGCGAACAGCCACAGCGCGGCGAGCGTGCCGAATTCGAAATAGGTCAGCGGCGTATCGGCGCGCGCCGCTTCGACCGCGGCGAACGCCCCGACGAGCGCGGCGTCGTCGATTTCCTCACCGTCGATCCGCACGCGCTCGTTGTAGCGCAGCAGATGCGGCGAGGTGTACGCGCCCACCCGCCAGCCGGCCGCGCGCGCGATCGCCTCGACGAAGGCGACCGTCGATCCCTTGCCGTTGGTGCCGCCGACGGTGACGACCGCCTTCGCGATCGGCCCCGGCTTCAGCCGCGCGAGCACCGCCCGCACGCGCTCCAGCCCCATGTCGATGGGCCGCGCGTGCTGGCGCTCGATGTAGGCGAGCCATTCGGCGAGTGTCTGCATGGCGGCGCATTGTACGGACGGGCCTCGTTCGGGCCACGGATCGACGCGGATGGGCGTGGATCTGCAGGAGCAACTGTCTTGTGGCCTAGGCAACCCTAGGCGCCCAAGGCGCCTGATCGCGTGCCATGGCGTTGAGCATGGTGAGGTACTTGCGCATGCAGGCGACGACGGCGACCTTCTTGGGCTTG
>NZ_VOHJ01000028.1 GCF_007923255.1 Vulcaniibacterium thermophilum
TCTCGACCCTTCGCGGTCAGGCGCGCATTCTTGTGCATGGTTGTTCCCCTCGCGGATGGGAGCTGGGTGTTTGGCGACATCAGCTTCGCCCTCCGGTCAGAGGGGAACAACCTCTTGAAACATCACACCTAGCGCACGCGGCGGCGTCTGCTAGCATCGGCTCGCGCCACGCCGGCGTGTGAACCAACAAGAAAGGGGAGCCTCATGAATACGCCGGTTTCGGCCCAGTCGATTCCGAACCATCTGGCCTGGGCGATCGTCTCCACGATCCTGGCCACCTGCTTCTGCTGCCCGGTGGGCCTGCTGGGCATCGTGGCGATCGTCTACGCCACGCAGGTCAATTCCAAGCTCAACGCCGGCGACATCGAGGGCGCGCGCCGCGCCTCCGAGAACGCCAAGATCTGGTGCTGGGTGGCCACTGCGCTGGCGATCGTCGGCGTGCTGTGGAGCGCCTGGTGGTTCACCACCGGCGGCATGGCGGCCTTCATGGAACAGATGCAGATGATGCAGAACATGCAGTAAGGCCGTGACGCTGCGCCCTCTGCCTCTGCTGGGTTTCGGCGCGGCCGCCGCGGCGGCCGCGTCGGGGGTGTGGCTGCTGCGCAGCTACGATCCCAACGTCGAGGGCAATCCGTTCCTGCCCTGTCTGTTCAACCTGCTGACCGGGCTGTACTGCCCGGGCTGCGGCAGTACGCGGTCGATGCACGCGCTGGTGCATGGGGACATCGTGCGCGCGCTCGACATGAACCCGCTGTTCGTGTTCGCGCTGGTGGCGGTGCCGCTGCTGGTCGCGTGGTCGCGCGGCTGGCGGCCGAAGGCGCTGGCGCCGGCGATGCGCGTGATCGGCGCGCCGGCGTTCTGGCTGGTGCTGGTGCCGGCGTTCGCCGTCGCCCGCAACCTGCCGTGGGCGCCGTTCGTCTGGCTGGCGCCGGGCTGATTCGTAGTCGGGCTGAGCCGAAGGGCGAAGCCCAACATTCTCGCGGCACGGCGCGGGCTGGCGAGGCGGTGTTGGGCTTCGCTGCGCTCAGCCCAACCTACCGGCTGAGCGGGACGACCGTTCGCGGGCGGAGCGCCGCCCGCTTCGCAAGGAGGTGTCGGATGGGTGGGATGAGCGTAGGAGTCTGGGCGCTGGTGCTGCTGCTGGTCGCCGGCGCGGTGGCGGTCAGCGTTGGCCTGATCGTCTTTGCGATGGTGCGTCTACGGCGCGGGGCGCAGGCGCGCAAGGCGCCATTGTCGAAGGATTCGGCGTAGCGCACGCGGGAGCGGCGGGTCGAGACCCGCCCTACGCGCGGGATCCGTAGGTTGGGCTGAGCCGAAGGCGAAGCCCAACGTTCCACACGGCACGCGGGCTGGCGATGCGGTGTTGGGCTTCGCTGCGCTCAGCCCAACCTACGGACTTTGCGATGGTGCGTTTACGGCGCGGGGCGCAGGCGCGCAAGGCGCCATCGCGGAAGGATTCGGCGTAGCGCATGCGGGAGCGGCGGGTCGAGACCCGCCCTACGCGCGGGATCCGTGGGTTGGGCTGAGCCGAAGGCGAAGCCCAACGTTCCACACGGCACGCGGGCTGGCGATGCGGTGTTGGGCTTCGCTGCGCTCTGCCCGACCTACGGGAGCGGCTTCCGTCGCGATGCGGTACCGGCGCTGCGGGTCGGGACCCGCCCTACGCGCCTCGCGGCGCCCGGTCGCGGCTGAAGCCGCTCCTGCACGAGCGCGTCAGGCGACGAAGCCGGCGATGACGAACAGGGCCAGCACCGCCAGCCACGCCAGCAGCGCGCGCCAGGCGAGGCTCATGGCGTCGCGCAGTTCCGGCAGCTCGCCGAGCACGGCCAGCGCGTTCGGGCTGCCTTCGGTCTCGCCGTAGTCGGCCACTTCCTCGGCCAGATCGCTTTTCACGCAGGCGCGGGCGACCGCCTCGAGGAAGCGCGCATCGACGTCGAACGAGGCGCCGCCGTTACCACGCCAAGCCTCGAGCACCGCATCGAAATCGCTCACCAGCGCCAGCGACAGCGTCATCAGTTGCGCGACCGGCCACTCCAGCGCCTTCAGCAGCGCGCGCGCGCCGGCCAAGGTGGCCGGCGGCAGCAGGCGGCTGCCCGGGCCGTCGACGGCCAGCACGGTCAGGCGGTACAGCAGCGCGCCGAACGGCCCCAGCACCATGAACCAGAACAGCACGCCGAACCAGCGGCGCAGCGCGTTGCGGAACACCGACTCGACCAGCCGCGCCGGCTCCAGCGACGGCGGCTCGTCCTCCGCATACAGCGCGGCGGCGGCCGAACGCCGGCTGGCGGCGTCGGGCGCGTGCACGATGGCGTCGACGTCCAGATCCAGATCGCGCGGGCCCCAGCAGTACACCAGCACCACCGTGCCGAACAACAGCGCGGGGATGCCGAGCATCGGTTCGTCGAGCGCGAGCTGGAACACCAGCACCAGCAGCAGCGGCGGCAGCAGCGCCAGCAGCAGGCCCCAGCGGCCGTGCCAGGCGCTGCCCTCGTGGAAGCGGGCGTTGAAGCCGCGCAGCCAGCTTTCGAACCAGCCGAAATGGCGCACCGCGTTCACCATCGAAGGCGCCAGGTGCCCCAGCACCAGCGCGACGACGGTGGCGATCAGCGTGATGGCCATTCCTGCCCTCCCGGCGGCCGTATCTGCGAGGTCCGGCGATTCTAGCCTGTCAGCCGTGGCCGCCTTCGAGCGCGCCCAGCCAACGGCCGATCAGCCAGCGCGCGATCGAGATCCGCGCCGACAGCAGCGGGCCGCCGTCGTCCGCCGCGCCGGGTGCGTCGCGCTCCCAGGCGGCGCGGATCTCGTCGGCGGTGAACCAGCGCGCGGCTTCGAGTTCGTCGCCCGCGCGCGGTTCGTCGGGTTCGGCCTCGGCGAGGAAACCGACCATCAGCGCGCCGGGAAACGGCCACGGCTGCGAGGCCTGGTAGCGGCAGCGGCGCACGCGCACGCCGGTTTCCTCGCGCACTTCGCGCACCACGGTCTGTTCCAGGCTCTCGCCCGGTTCGACGAAACCGGCCAGCACCGACCAGCGCCGCGGCGGCCACGTCGACTGCCGCCCGAGCAGCAGACGGGCGCCGTCGCTGACGGCGGCGATCACCGCCGGATCGGTGCGCGGATAGTGCTCGGCGCCGCAACCGGTGCAGCGACCGACCCAGCCGGCGCGCGCCACCTGCAGCCGCGCGCCGCAGGCGCCGCAATGGCGATGCCGCTGGCGCCAGCTCTGCATCGCGCGCGCCTGCGCGAACACGCCCGCGTCCAGCGCCGGCCAGCGCGCGGCGGCGGTGCGCAGATCGACCGTGGCCGGCGCGCCGAGCGCGGCCAGTTCGGCCTCGAGCGCGAACCAGGCGCCGCCATTGCCATCCAGGCCCAGGAAGGTGGCCGCACCCGCCCCGCCCGGCCCCTGGCTCAGCTCGGCGCCGCGCGGCAGGAACGGCGTGCCGTCGGCCTGCGCCAGCGCGTCGCCGCGCGCGTCGAGCAGCAGCACGCGCGCCTGCGCCCACAGGCGGGCGAGCGCATCGGGGTCGTCGCGCAGGGCGTCGGCGCGGTCGAGCGCGGCCGCGCAGGGGTCGGCTTCGACGAAGGCGAACGGCGCGGCGCTCACACCGTGAACGAGGAGCCGCAGCCGCAGGTGGTCTTGGCGTTCGGGTTGCGGATCACGAACTGCGCGCCGTGCAGGCTCTCGGCGTAGTCCACTTCCGCGCCCATCAGGTACTGCAGGCTGAGCGGATCGACCAGCAGGGTGACGCCTTCGGTGGTCACCGCGAGGTCGTCCCCGTTCTGCTGTTCGTCGAACTCGAAGCCGTACTGGAAGCCGGAGCAGCCGCCGCCCTGGATGTACACGCGCAGCTTGAGCGCGTCGTTGCCTTCCTCGGCGATCAGCTCGCGCACCTTGTGCGCGGCGGCGGCGGTGAAGCGCAGCGGCGCCTCGATCGACTGGTAGTCCGGCGCGGCCGGGATTTCGGTGATGGCGGAGCTCATGGGCTCAGGATGGGGCGCGCGCGGGCCGCATTCAAGCGGCCGCGGCGCGCGTTCAGGCGGGCGCGCGCTCGGCGCGCGCGGCGCCGCTGCGGTCCTCGTGCTGCGCCAGCCACGGCGCCAGCGCCTCGGCCGGCATCGGCTGACCGACACCGTAGCCCTGCAGCGCGGTGCAGCCCATCGCCGCCAGCGCCACCGCCTGGTCCTCGCGCTCGACGTATTCGGCCACCGTGGCCAGGCCCAGTTCGCGCGCCAGCTCGACGATCGCGCGGCAGATGCGGCCGCCGTCGCCGTGCACGTCGCGCACGAAGCTGCCGTCGATCTTGATCGCCTCCGGATGGATCGCCGCCAGCCGGCCGAGCGAGGAGGCGCCGACGCCGAAGTCGTCGATGATCAGGTGGATGCCGAACGCGCGCAGGCGACCGAGCGCGTCCTCGAGCTGCTCGTGGCTGACGCTGAGGTCGGTCTCGGTCAGTTCCACCGCCACCGCGTCGGCCGGCACCGCGCTGCGCCGCACGCTGGCGAACAGGCGGTCGAGAAACCCCGGATCGGCCAGGCTGCGCGCGGAGACGTTGACGTGCAGGCGCAGGGCCGGGTGCAGCGCGCGCAGCGGCGCGAACGCCTCCAGCGCGTCGGCGATCACCGCCAGGTCGACCTCGGCGATCAGCCCGGCGCGCTCGGCGGCGGGGATGAAGCGCGCCGGCGACACCCAGCCCCAGCCGGGCTCGTGCCAGCGCGCGAGCGCCTCCACCGCCTGGATGCGGCCGTCGGCCGCGGTGGCGATCGGCTGGAACCAGGCCTTGAGCCGGCCGTGCTCGAGCGCCACCCGCAGCGCGTTGACGACCTCGGTGCGTTCGCGCTGCTCGGCGCGCAGGCTGGGCGAATAGCGGCGGAAGCCGCCGCGGCCGACGCGCTTGGCCTCGTACATCGCCACGTCGGCGCGGGTGAGCAGCTCGGAGACGGCGGGCGCTTCCTCGCCGCCGGCGTAGGCGGTGCCGATGCTGGCGGTGACCACCAGCGGCGCCTCGGGCGCATGGCGGACGAAGCGCAGTTGCCGCGCCAGCCGTTCCGCCAGCGCGTCCACCGCCTCGCGCTCGGCGCCGGCGATCACCGCGGCGAACTCGTCGCCGCCCAGGCGGTAGGCGCGCGCGCTTTCCGGCAGCAGCGCGACCAGCTTCTCGGCGACTTCCTTCAGCAGCGCATCGCCGACCGGGTGGCCGAGGGTGTCGTTGATCGCCTTGAAGCCGTCCAGGTCCAGCAGCAGCAGCGCGACCTGGGTGCGCGGCATGTCCAGCAGATCGTCCAGATCGAGCATCAGCCGCGCGCGGTTGCCCAGGCCGGTGAGCGAGTCGCTCATCGCCGCCGCCTGCCAGCCGGCGCGCAGCGCATCCAGATGTTCGGCGAGCGCGGCCACGTCGTGCGCCAGCTTCTGCAGTTCGGCGAAGCCGGCGCGGCCGTCGGCGATGCGGCGCAACTGGCTTTCCACCACCACCGGACCGCCGACCCGGGTGGCGCGCACCCAGTGCGAGACGCGCTGGATGCGGCGCACCACCAGAGCCTCCAGCAGCACCAGCACGATCAGCGGCGGCAGCAGCACCGCCACCCCCAGCAGCAGCAGGGCCACCCGCGAAACCAGCTTGCGCTGCGGCCCGAGCAGACGCTGCAGCCGGACCTGCGCCTGCATCGCCACGTGCCCGTCCCAGTCGCGCACCGGCTGGCGCATGTCGATCGCGTCCTCGCCGAAGGCCATCGCCAGGACCGGGCGTTCCGGCACCGGCCCGAGCTCGAACGGGAACTGGGTCAGCCGCATCAGCTCGGCGCGGCGCCGCGCGTCCAGCTCGGCCACCCACAGCATCGCGCCGACCGCCGGCTCGTTGCCCTCCTGCGGCATCACCGGCGTGCACACCAGCACGAACGGGCGCGCGTCGACCAGCGCGAAGCGGTACAGCGGCTCGCGCGTGTCCCGCGCCAGCTCGCACAACTGGCGCTCGCGCAGCAGCGCGGGCAGGCGGTCGAGCAGCGCGCGGTCGCCGTCGTGGCGCATGCCCACCGGCTTCAGCGTGCGGTCCACCATCACGATCAGGTTGGCGTGGAAGTTGGCCAGCACGTCCGGCGTGAGCTGCTCGTCCAGCCAGCCCGGATTGCGTCCGGCGACGAATTCGACGGTCTCGTCCCAGCGGCTGTAGTCCAGCGCGGTGCGGCCGAACGACTCGCCGACACCGGCGAGGATCGTCTGCATGCGTTCGGCCTCGACCTCGGCGCGCGCGACCTCGAACGCCTGGAAGCTGCGGTCGATCAGCCGCTGCGCGAACGGCAGCAGCAGCAGCCCGGCGATGATGGTCGTGCCCGCGACCGCGGCCACGATCTGGAAGCGGATCGAGCGCAGGCGCTTGTCGGGGCGCGAAGCGGCGGCGGCTCGGGGCATGATCACGCGGCGGACGGGGTTGCCCCTGCTGGAGTTCTCCTGCCCGTTAGCGGCCGCGCGCGGCCGGACTTGACCCCGGCGGCCCGGCCGGATCGGGCCGGGATGAGCGGTTCAGGCATGCAGGGTGGCCAGCGCCCAGGCGTCGGCGGCCGGCCAGGCGCGCAGTTCGGTGAGGATCAGTTCCAGTTCGCTTTGCAGCCAGGCGCGCACCGCCGGATCGTCCGCGCGCTGCAGCAGCGGCACGCATTCGGCGCGGAACACGGCAAGGAAGTCGTTCAGATCCGGATGCGCCTGCACCAGCGCCGGCAGCCGCGCGCGCAGCGTCTCGAGGGCGGCGGCGGCGGCTTCCACGGTGCGCAGCGGCGTGGCGTCGGCCATGGCGGCGGCGGGCGGTTCCGGGCAGTCGAGCATCGCACCGGGCGCGGCACGACGCACTCCGGGATTTCCCTCAGCCGCAGGCATCCGGCGCGGCGGACGCGTCATGCGTCGGTCGGCGCCGGCAGCGCGCAGCGGCGGCGGCCGCAGGCGCTGCGGCGGCGCGGACGCCGGCGCAGCATGCGCGCGAGCGCGGGGTCGGCATCGCAGCGGATCTGCTCCAGCTCGTAGTAGGCGAACGACCACAGCTCGTCGTCGGCCGCCACCGAGCGCAGGATCGGCCCCCACAGCCGCACCAGCGCCTGCTGGACCTCCTGCGGGGAGGCGTGGCGCCGGCGCAGTTCCGGCAGATAGGCGCGCAGGCCGGCAAGCTGGATGACGAGCTGTTCGTAGCCGGGGCGTGCTTCGAGGTCCACGACCGGGAATTCCTTGTGCGGGATCGGTGCGGGGAAAGCCTACGGATGCCACGCGCCGGTGGACGCTTCATCAGAGTGAACAGGGCAACGCGTTCACACAGGCGGCCGCCCCGCCGCGGCCGCGCGAGCCGCGGCGCGGCGAGCCTCCGGGCGCCGCAACGAAAAAGCCCGGCTTGCGCCGGGCTTTTCGCTTCCGAACGGAAGTTCAGCGGTTCAGACCGCTTCGACCTGATCGGCCTGCAGGCCCTTCTGGCCGCGCGCGACCACGAACGTGACCTTCTGGCCTTCCTTCAGGGTCTTGAAGCCCGAGCCCTGGATGGAACGGAAGTGCACGAACACGTCGTCGCCCGACTCGCGGCTGATGAAGCCGAAGCCCTTGGCATCGTTGAACCACTTGACGGTACCGGTTTCACGGTTGGACATGGATTGCTCCTTGGATGATGGATGCGCCGCCCGAAAGGCGGCCGGTGACGCTGGTTGCAAGGAGCAAGCGAGGGGAACGATGGAGCGATCGGAATCGGCGGCATCGGGCCACGGTTCACAGTGACCCTTGGCGAACTCAGCACGTGCACGGTAACCCGAAACCGGCCGCAGCACAAACGCGACCGCGGCCGGCGTTCAGACTGGGGGGCGGGGTGGGAATCGGGAATCGGGAATCGGGAATCGGGAATCGGGAATCGGGAATCGGGAATCGGGAATCGGGAATCGGGAATCGGGGAGCGGGGAACTGGGAACTGGGAACTGGGAACTGGGAACTGGGAACTGGGAACTGGGGACTGGGGACTGGGGACTGGGGACTGGGATGTTGGGCTTCGCTGCGCTCAGCCCAACCTACGAAGCGGTCACGGTTTTGCGACGCGCGATCGGATCGGCGTTGCGGGGCTTGGCCCGCCGTCGCGCGTTGGCCACCGGCTCGGCGAAACGCCGCGGTCCGGCTCGGCGGTCGCGGCGATGCGCGGCCGTCGCGCGCCGGTCACGGCGCTCCGACGCGCGCGCCGCTGGAATGGGCTTCTCTCCTTCGACGGAGGCCACCAGTGGCGTCCTACCGCATCGCCGTGGTCGTCGGCAGCCTGCGCCGCGACTCGTTCAACCGGCAACTGGCGCGCGCGCTGCAGTCGCTTGCGCCGCAGGCGTTCGAGCTGCAGACGGTGGAGATCGGCGACCTGCCGCTCTACAACCAGGACGACGACGCCGCACCGGCCGCGCCGGTGGTGCGCCTGAAGCGCGAGATCGCCGGCAGCGACGGCGTCATCTTCGTCACGCCCGAGTACAACCGCTCGATCCCCGGCGTGCTGAAGAACGCGATCGACCATGCGTCGCGTCCGTACGGCCAGAGCGCGTGGGCGGGCAAGCCGGCGGGAATCCTCGGGGTGTCGATCGGCGCCATCGGCACCGCCTGCGCCCAGCAGCATCTGCGCTGCATGCTCTCCTACCTGGAGATGCCGGTGCTCGGGCAGCCGGAGGTCTACCTGCAGTACAAGGAGGGCCTGCTCACCACGGACGGGCGCATCGGCGAGGCCAGCCGCGATTTCCTGCAGACCTGGATGGACCGCTACGTCGACTGGGTGAAACAGCATGCGCCGCGCCGCGAGGAGGGCTTCGCGCCGCACGCCGGGGGCGAGACCGAGGCCCCGCGCCCGCGGCCGAGCTGAGCGGCCTCAGGCGGCGAGCGCCGCCAGCACCGCGTCGGTGTCGACGACCTCGGCGAATTCGGCACGCAGCGTCGCCAGATGCGCGCGGTGGATCGCGTCGGCGTCGATCGTGCCGCCGTTGCCGTCCGGCAGCTCGAAGCAGGCGCAGGCGTCGCCGACCACGGTGACGCGATAGCCGAGATTGGCCGCCACCCGCGCGGTGGTCGATACGCACATGTCGGTGCTGATGCCGAACAGCACGACGTGGCGCACGCCGAGACGGCGCAGCCGCAGGTCCAGATCGGTGCCGATGAAGGCGGCGTTGACGGATTTGCTCACCAGCGGCTCGCCCTCGCGCGGTTCGAAGCCGGGCCGCAGCGCGTTGCCCGGATGGGTCGGTTCGAACACCGAACCGGGCTGCACCGAGTCGTGACGGACGTGGATCAGCGGGCGGCCGCTGGCGCGCCATCCTTGCAGCAGGCGCAGGCCGTTGGCGTCGAGCGCGGGGTTGTTGCGGCGCGGCCAGGCCGGCAGGTCGAAGCCCTGCTGCAGGTCGATCGGGATCAGGGCGGCCGGTTCGTCGAAGCGCATGGCGCGACTCTCGTGCGGAAGGGACGTCAGCGTCCGTGTTCTGCCGCGCCGGTCGCAACCCGGCAGAATGCCGGTTCCGCCCGTCATGCCGGCCGCCATGAAGACGCCCGACGAGATCGACCGCCGCCTGATCGCCCTGCTGCAGGACGACGCGCGCCGGCCCGTGGTGGCCCTCGCGCAGGCGGTCGGCCTGTCGCGCAGCGCGGTGCAGGAACGTCTGCAGCGGCTGGAGGCGCACGGCGTGATCGCGCAGTACACGGTGCGGCTGGGCCACGGGATCGCCCCGCTGCAGGCGTGGCTGTGCCTGCGCTATGCCGAAGGCTTCAGTTGCGACGACGTGATGCCGGCGCTGCAGGCGATGCCGGAAGTGCGCGAATGCCACAGCCTGGCCGGCGACATCGACCTGCTGGTGCGGGTGGCGACCGCAACGCCGGCGCAGCTCGCCGACGCGCGCGAGCGGATCGCCGCGCTCAAGGGCGTGGACGACGTCACCACGCTGCCGGTGCTGCGCACGCTGCTGGACCGCGGTTAGCGGCTCAACGGCGGCCGCGCACGCGGGCGATGACGAAGCGGCTCACCGGCAGGCTCGGCAGGCGGTCGAACGGATAGGTCAGATCCTGCGCCGGCACGTCGTAGTCGATGCGGGTGGCGAGCGCGTCCACCGCGCTCATCAGCAGCGCGATGCCGGGGTTCTCGCCCGGGCAGCGGTGGCCGTGGGCGTAGTCGCCGGCGCCCTGCGGGATCAGGTCGAACGCGCCCGGCGTGCGGCGTCGGAAACGGTCGGGATCGAAGCGGTGCGGTTCGTGCCACAGCCGCTCGTCGTGGTCGGTGGCGTAGAGGTCGAGCATCACCCACTCGCCCGGCTCGAAGCGCCGGCCGCGCCATTCGAACGGCACCCGCACGCGTCCGCCCACCGCCGGGAAGAACGGGTAGAAGCGGCGTACCTCCTGCACCACGTGCAGCAGCAGGCGCGGCTCGCGCGCGCGCAGGCGCGGCCGCAGCAGCGGGTACTGGTGCAGCGCCAGCGCGGCGAAAGTGACCCAGCGCGCCAACGCGACGGTGGGACGCAGCAGGTTGATCAGCTCCACCGCGGCGACGCGCTCGTCGAGCGGGCGGCCGTCGGGCTCGCGGTGATGGGCGATGCGCGAGGCCGGGCTGTCGTCCTCGCCGCGCGCGCGCAGGCGGGCGATCTCGTCGCGGATCCAGCGCTCGACGCGGTAGCGGGCGAGCATCCCGCGCGCGAAGCGGGCGCCGATCGCGCCGGCGCCGTCGATCATCGCCGAGAAGTCGCGGCTGCGCGCGTCCGCCTCGGCCTCGGCGAGCGCGACGCCGGCCCAGCGGCAGGCGGCACGGCAGAGGATCGCCTCGATCTCGTCGTGCAGCACCAGCGCGCGCTCGTGCGTCCAGCGCGCGAGGCGGCGTTCCCACTCGTCGCGGAATTCGAGTACCAGCCGCGTGGCCGCGGTCACGTCGAGCAGGCGCATGAACATCGCCTTGCGGTGCCGGTGGGCGGCACCGTCCAGCCGCTGCACGCTGCCGAAATCCTGCAGCAGGGTCAGCGTGGAGGGCGGGATGGCGCCGCGCCGGGTGAAGCGGTCGGGCGCGTAGAACATCGCGGCGGCCTCGGCGCCGTGCACGTAGAGCACGCGCCGCAGGCCCAAGCGGGCTTCGAACGCGTCGGTGCCCAGGCGGCGGAAGCGGTTGAGGCCGAACAGGTAGCCCTCGCGCAGAAAGGCGAGCGTGCTGTCGGGCTCGGGCGCACGGGGGAGCGCCTCGCACGCACTGGGCGCGTAGCTCATGCGGCCTCCGTCACTGGATGCGGCGGCCGATTCTTCCGATGCGCGCGTGACGGCGATGCCATCGCCCCACCCCGGCCGCCGGTCCCGGTCGCCCGCAAGGCCGTTTCGTCGGCGCAGGACCGGTTCCGTCGCAGCCCCCCTTTCCGCCGCGCGCCCCCCGCCTATGCTGCGCTCACCTTCGCAGCGGCCATCCGACCGTGTTCAAGAGCCTCCTGTTCGTCCTGCGCATCGCCCTCGCCTGGCTGCTGGCCATCCTGCTGCTGTCGGGGCTGTGGTCGGAACTGCCGCTGATCGGCCGCTGGGACTGGCCGATCGCGATGTTCGGCATGCTGACGATGGCGCTGGTGGTGGCCGGTGCGTTCTCGCACCTGGGCCGGGTGCGGCTGATCGCCGGCCGCATCGACCGCTCCACGCTCGGCAACCGCCAGCGGCGGCAGATCGAGATCCCGTTCGAGGCCGGCGAAGCGTTCGACCTGCTCGATGCGGCGATCCGCGAGCTGCCGCGCATCCAGCACGTGGAGAGCGCGCGCGACAGCCTGCAGATCCGCGCCAAGGTCGCGCGCCCGGACACCTACGGCGAACGGCCGCTGGGCCGCTTCAACCCGGTGCTGTGGTTCGGCATCGCGCGCAATCAGATCCTGGCGACGGTGACGCCGCGCGCCGACGATGCCGGCAGCGTCACTCTGATCTGCGAGCCGGAGGCCGGCACCTGGACCGACTGGTTCCTGGTGGACGACGGCACCAACTACGAGAACGCCGAGGCGATCAGCCGCGCGGTCGCGCGCCGGGTGGCCGAGCGGCGGCGCCGCGAACAGGCCGCGGCCGCCCAGACCGCGACCGAGAAGGAGCTCACCGTCGCGCGCCTGAGCCTGCTGCACGCGCAGGTCGAGCCGCACTTCCTCTACAACACCCTAGCCAGTGCCCAGTTGCTCACCCGCAGCGATCCGGCGCGCGCCGACGAGATGCTCGGCCACCTCATCCAGTACCTGCGCCATTCGCTGCCGCGCACCGAGGACGAGCTGTCCACGCTCGGCACCGAGCTGGAGCGCGCGCTGGCTTACCTCGAGATCCTCAAGATCCGCATGGGTCCGCGTCTGAACGTGCAGGTGGACGTGCCCGAGGCGCTGCGCGCCACCCCGCTGCCGCCGATGATGCTGCAGACGCTGGTGGAGAACGCGATCAAGCACGGACTGGAACCGCGCACGGCCGGCGGCACGATCTGGATCCGCGCGCGCCGCCAGGAAGGCCAGGTGACCGTCACCGTGGCCGACGACGGCGAAGGGCTCGGCGGCAAGAGCAACGGCACCGGCATCGGCCTTGCGAACGTGCGCGAACGCCTGCGCCTGCGCTACGGCAACGACGCCTCGCTCGCGGTGGTCGCCAACTTCCCCAGCGGCGTGGCCGCCACCCTCACCCTGCCGGCGCGGACGGAGGCGATCCATGACTGAGGCCGCGCCCACCTGCGTCGTCGCCGAGGACGAGGCGCTGCTGCGCGCCGACCTGGTGGCGAAGCTGCGGCACGCCTGGCCGGCGTTGCGCATCGTCGCCGAATGCGAGGACGGCGCCAGCGCGCTGGAGGCGATCGCCGCCCACCGCCCCGACGTCGCCTTCCTCGACATCCGCATGCCGGGCCTCACCGGCCTGGAAGTGGCCGCCGCGGCGACGGCGGAAAGCCCGCACACGCAGGTCGTGTTCGTCACCGCCTACGACCAGTACGCGATCGACGCGTTCGAACGCGGGGCGATCGACTATCTGCTCAAGCCGATCGCGCCGCAGCGCCTGGAGGCGACCGTGCAGCGTCTGCAGTCGCGCGCCGGCGGCGGCGATCAGGCGACCGCGATCGCCGCGCTGCTCGCCCGCGTCGGCACCGCCCTGCCGCGCGCGGAGTCGGCGCCGCCGCCGCTGACCTGGCTGACCGCCAGCGCCGGCCGCGAGATGCGGCTGATCCTGGTCGACGAGGTCGCCTACTTCCGCGCCGACAACAAGTACACGACCGTGGTCACCGCCGACGGCGAAGCGCTGCTGCGCACGCCGATCAAGGATCTGCTGGGGATGCTCGACGGCAACCTGTTCAAGCAGATCCACCGCTCCACGATCGTCAACCTGAAGGCGATCGCCGGCATCGCCCGCGACGACGCCGGCCGCGGCGTCGTGCGGCTGAAGAACCGTCCCGAAACGCTCATCGTCAGCGCCCCGTTCATGGCGCTGTTCCGCCACATGTGATCCTGCGAGGCTCCGCCATGGACAAGCTGCTTGCCCTGTTCGCGTTCGTGCTGTCGCTGTACGGCTGCGACACCGCCACCAGTACCGTCGTCCAGCGCGAACGCGAGGACGGCGCCGACCGCCTGTACAGCCGCACCGTGGTCGAGGCCGGCGTGGCGCGCTTCGAGTGCCGCGCCAGCGCGAGCGGGCAGTGCCATTACGCGCTGTACGCCGGGCGCTGCGCGGACGCGCGCGATGCCTCGGCGTGCGACACGCGCACGGCGGCGCGCTTCGCGCTTGCGGTCGGCGAGAGCCGGCAGCTCACCGGCGTGCGGACGTTCCGTCTGTGCGTGGGCACCGGGCGCGGGACCGCGGCCGAGTGCGCGAGCGTCGGCGCGTCGCTTCGCCCGGGCCGCGGCTGACGCGCGCGACGCCCTACAGCGTCTCGACCGGCCACGCGCGCAGCATGATCGCCTCCTGCGCGAAGCGCCGCTCCAGCGCGCCGCGGTACTCGTTCCACCAGCGCCGGTCGAACGCCGGCGCGACCACCTCGAACAGCACGACCTCGTCGCGCCGGCGGTCGCCGTCGGCGTCCTCCCAGTCGCCGACCGCCGGCGTGCGCACGTAGGCGGTGACGCCGCCGAAATGCTCGGTGAGTTCCGAACGCACCTCGTCGAAGCGCGCCCGGCCGAAGGCGCGTCCGTCGTTGTCGTACACCGGCAGGTAGAACTGGATCAGATACACCCGCGCCTCCGTCGCGCCGGAATGACCGGCCGGGCGTGAAACCGGCGCGAAGCTACCAGGGCAGCGGCGTGCCGTTGGCGTGCCAGAACGTACCGGTATCGGCCAGCGTGAGCGTGTCCATGCGCTCGACGAGTTGCGCCGCGGCCCGCTCGGGCGCGATCTCGCCGCGACGATCGACCATGTCGGTCGATACGAAGCCCGGATGCAGCAGGAACACCGCGATGCCGCGCGGCCTGAGGTCGAGCGCCAGCGAACGGCCGATCGCGTTCACCGCGGCCTTCGAGGCGCGATAGCCGTAGTAGCCGCCGGAGCCGTTGTCGGCCATCGACCCCATGCGGCTGGTGACGATGCCGATCCTGGCGTTGTCGGCGAGGCGGTCGGCCAGCGCCTGCGCCACCCGCAGCGGGCCGAGCGCGTTCACCTCGAACTGCTCGCGCATCGCCTCGAAGCCGGCGGCGTCGATCTGCCCGAAGCGGTCGGCGCGCAGCACGCCGGCGTTGAGCAGCAGCACGTCGATCCGCGTGTCGGCCAGCCGTTCGGCCAGGCGCGCCAGCGCGGCGTCGTCGCGCACGTCCACGCCGCTTTCGACCTGCGCGCCGGTGCGTTCGAGCGCCTCGCTGGCGTGGCGGCAGACCGCGATCACGCGCTCGCCGCGGTTGCGGTAGTGCTGCGCCAGCGCCAGGCCGATGCCGCGGTTGGCGCCGGTGATGAGGACGGTCGACATGGGGGTCTCCTGTTCGGGGGAATCCCACGAATGGCGGCGGCAGGCGACGCGATCAAGGCGGCGCTCACGAGCGCGAACCGCGGCTGAGCGGGGCCGCGCGGGCCCGCGCGACGCGGCGCGGCCGTCACGGCGGCGTTGCTAGCGTCGGGCCGACATCACGACCGATGGAGGTTGTCATGCCACGCATCGCACGCTTGCGCTCCCTGCGCCTGGCCGCCGCGCTGGCGCTGGTCCTGTCGGCCGGCAGCGCATGGGCGGCGCCCTCCAACAAGTGGCGCATCGAAGTCGACAGCGACGCGCGAAGCAGCGGCGAGATCGTGTTCGAGCTGACGCCCGTCAGCGGCATGCCGGTCGAGATCGTGGTCGCGATCCCGGCGCCCACCGACGAGAACGCCGTCGCCGGCCTCATCCGCGATGCGCTGGTCGCCCATCTGGGTTCGGCCTACCGCGTCGAGCTCGACGACGGCGAACATGTGCTGGTGAAGAAGCAGGACGGCGCGGCCGACTTCGAGCTGCGGCTGGTCCGCCAGACCGTGGGCGGCGCGCAGATCGCATTGGATCCGGAGTGACGGCGGCGCGCCGGTTCCGCGCGCCCGGCGGCGCGCCCCGACCCACCCGAGCCTCAACGCGTCCGGCCGACGCGCTGCCCCCGCGGGCGGCGCGCCGGCTTCGCGGCTGATCCGGCCCGCCTGCGCGCGCGCGTCAGCGCATCGACGAAACACCGCCCCGCGGGGCCGGGCGGGGCGTCGATGCGATGCGCGAGGTAGGTGCCGAAGCGGCTCTCGGCGCGGGGGCCCAGCGCTCTGGCGTCGAGACGGACCAGCCGGCGCTCCTTCAGATCGCGTTCCACCAGCCACGCCGGCAGCCGTCCCCAGCCGAGGCCGGCCAGGATCAGCGCGTGCTTGGCGTCCTGCGTGGCGACGCGGCAGATCTGCGGCGACAGCACGCCGAACGTGCGCCCTTCCGACAGGGGCGTGGGGTCGGTGAGCACGATCTGCAGATGGCGGGCCAGCGCCTCGATGCCGACGCGGCCTCCGTTCGAGCGGGCGAGCGGATGCGTGCGCGCCACGACCGCGACGGTGCTTTCGTTCCACAGCGGCTCCTGCACCACGCGCGGATCGCGGAAGTCCTCGCCGGCCTGAATGGCGAGCGAGGCGCGCTTCTCGAGCAGCGCGCTGAGCGGGCCGCCGAGCGGTTCGACCGACACGCGCAAGGCCACGTGCGGGAACGCCTCGCGCACCTGCATCAGCGCCAGGCCGACGATCGCCAGCGGGAACATCGTGTCCACCGCGATCGACAGTTCCGCCTCGACGCCGGCGCCGAGCCCGCGCGCGTGCGCTCGCAGCGCGTCGACGCGCAGCAGCACCTCGCGCGCGGTGCCGAGCAGGGCCTGCCCTTCGGCGGTGAGCGCCGGGCGGCGACCGGAGCGGTCGAACAGCGTCACCCCGAGCGCGCTTTCGAGCCCAGCCACCGCGTGGCTCACGGCCGATTGCGCGCGCCGCAGCCGTGCGGCGGCGGCACGGAAGCCGCCGGCGTCGACGATGGCGACGAAGGTGCGGAGCTGGTCGAGCGTGAGCGCGTCGAGCATTGATCGATCCTTGCGATCGTACCGATCGGAATTTTATCGCTTCCGCAGATCGCGCGCCGGGCGCATCCTGCCGCCATCGACGCTGCGGAGAACGCCATGACCCGGATCCTCGTCCTGTACTACTCCTCGTACGGCCACGTCGCGCGGATGGCGCAGGCGGTCGCCGCCGGCGTCCGCGAAGCCGGCGCGAGCGCGGTGCTGAAGCGGGTGGCGGAACTGGTGCCGCCCGAGGTCGCGCAGCGCGCGGGCTATGCGCGCGACGACGTCCCGCTGGCGCGCGTGGACGAGCTGCCGGAGTACGACGGCATCGTGATCGGCACGCCGACGCGGTTCGGCACGATGGCCGCGCAGATGAAGAACTTCCTCGATCAGGCCGGCGGCCTGTGGATGCGCGACGCGCTGGTCGGCCGCGTCGGCAGCGTGTTCACCTCCACCGGCAGCCAGCACGGCGGCCAGGAGGCGACGCTGCTGTCCACGCAGATCGTGCTGCAGCATCTGGGCATGGTCGTGGTCGGCCTGCCGTACGCGTTCAAGGGCCAGTTGCGCATGGACGAGATCACCGGCGGCACGCCGTACGGCGCGTCGACCCTCGCCCAGAACGAGGACGACGGCGACCGTCTTCCGAGCGAGAACGAGCTGGCCGGTGCGCGCTACCAGGGCCGCTACGTGGCGCAGATCGCCGAGGCGCTCGCCGGCGCGCGGGCGCGGCAGCGGGCTGCGTGATGCGCGGCGCGCGCGCAATGGTCGCGACCGTGGTCTTCGCGGGCGCGGTGGTGGCGTTCCAGATCGGCAAGGTCGCGGTCGCGGCGATGCCCCTGCGGGACGCGTTCGGCCTCGGCACGGCGGCGCTCGGCGCGCTCGGTGCGGCGATCGCCCTGCTGGGCGTGATCGCCAGCGTGCCGGCGGGTGCGGCGGTCGCGGCGCTCGGCGCGCGCCGCGTGCTGCTCGCCGGCCTCGCCAGCACGCTCGCCGGGGCCGCCGGTGCGGCGCTCGCCGGATCGTTCGCGGCGCTGATGACGGCGCGGGCGATCGAGGGGCTCGGTTTCCTGTGCGTGGTGGTGGCCGGCGGCGCGGCGATCGACCGCTCGGCGTCCGGCCGCGCACGCGGCATCGCCTATGCCTGCTGGAGCTGCGCGACGCCGCTCGGCATCGCCGCGGCGATGGTCGCCGGCCCGCATTTCGCGACCTGGCACGGGCTGGCGTCGTTCGCGGCCCTGTTGGCGGCGGTCGCGTTGGCGCTGGTGGCCGTCGTGGTGCCGCGCGATCCGCGCGCGCACCGGCGGTTCGATGCGCGCGCGGCGGTGCGCGGCGGCCGCGACGTGTTCGGCGAAGCCGGCCCGCGCGCCGCCGGGCTGATGTTCGCGCTGTACAGCCTGATGTTCTTCGCGCTTTTCGGCTTCCTGCCGTTCCTGCTGGGGCACCGCCTGCAGCTCGATGCCCTCGCCGCCGGCAGCATGAGCGGCGCGGCGGCGGCGGCGAACGCGATCGGCAATCTGGCGGCCGGCGCCCTGCTCGCCCGCGTGCGGCCCGCCGCGCTGGTGGCCACCGCCGGCGCGGTGATGGCGCTGTGCGCGTGCGGCATCTTCCTGCCGGCGTTCGGCGCGTGGACCACGTTCGCGCTGTGCGTGGCGTTCTCCGCGGTCGGCGGGCTGTTGCCGGCCACCCTGCTGGCCTCGGCGCCGCTGGTGTCCTCGGCGCCGGCGCGCGTGCCGCTGACGCTGGGCCTGCTGCTGCAGGGCAGCAACACCGGTCAGGCGCTCGGGCCGGTGGTCGTCGGCGTGCTGATCCAGCACGCGGGCTGGCCCGCCGCCGGCGCCGTGGTGGTCGGCGCCGGCGTTCTGCTGGTCGTCGGTGCGGGCGCGCTGGATCGCGCACTGCGCGCGCAGAGGTGCGCGACGGCCTGAGCGCGGACGGGCGCGCGGCGCCCCGTCCTTGCGCTGCGGCTCACGGCCGCGGCGCCCAGCCCATGCTCTGCGGCGCGCCGTCGGGATAGGAGAACCAGCGCAGCGCGTTCCGGCCGTCGGGGCAGCCGGTGCCGCGGGTGCGGCTGGTCAGTGCGCGGTTCTCGGTGGTGAGCGCGGCGCTGTAGCAACCGCCGAGCGAATCGGTGAACCGGTACGTTCGCGCGCTCGACACCTCCCCCTCGGCGCTGTCCTGGGCGTCGAGGTCGAGGTACGCGGCGTCGAACACGTCGGACAGCGCCGTGCGGTAGCGCGCCATGCCCGGCCGCAGGTACGAAGCCCGGATGCCTCGCGCCTGGTGGACGCCCAGCTCGATGAGGTTCGGAACCGGGTAGCCCAGGCCATCGTTGGTACGGAAGGAGCCCTTGGCGCGATAGTCGAGCACCAGCGGATAACTGCGATATTCGCGGTCGTCGAGAACCACCTCTCCACCGCGCGTGCTCTGGCTGACGCGATCGACCGTATTCGACAACCGGACCTTCTGGCTGAAGTCCTGGTCGTAGTCGTCCAGTCCAGTCGGGTCCGGACCGACGATGCGCATGCCGTTGGCATGGTCGAAGAGGCTGCGCTGCCAGACACGGTGGTTCACCCGGCCACGCGAGGTGTTGACGAACCCCTCGATGACATAGGTGCGCTCCAGCCGCGTGGCGATGGTGCCCTGCAGCGTTTCGGTCGCGGCATCCCATGTCAGGTCATCGGTGACCGACGGGGTCGGCGCCTGTGTAGCCAGCGTGTTGCGCGTCAATGCGCCGGTGACCTGGGTGGCACCGCGATCCAGGAAGAGCATGAGGACGCCGCTCAGCCGCTGGAAGAGGGGCTCGTCCCGGGTGTCGCCGACGAGCCGTAACTCCACCCGATGCGACAGGCCATCGCTGAGCAGTTCCGCGAACGGGCTGATGTCCACGCGGTACGGCACCATCTGGAGCGCCTGCACGGCCGGCGCCGGGTCGTCCACCGTCGCGCTGCTCACGTGGAAGTTGCTCGGCAGCCAGGGGAACATCGGGGCCAAGCCCGCGCGCTGGCCATCGACGTACACCTCGACCTCGCGATAGCTGCCGCCGCTGCAACCGAGCGAAGTGATCACCTCGCCGCGGGCGTTGCCGATCCCCAGCGGGCTCCACAGCGCCGGATAGGCCTCCGCGCGATCGGTCGGCACGCATGCGAACCAGAAGCGGTTGCCGTACACGCCCCGCGCGAGCACGTCGACATACGCGCGTTCGATATTGCGGGGGAACGCTTCGCCGGGTCTCGGTGCGGCGGAGGCGACGCCGATCAGGCGCACCTCATCCGGGACGCGCGGTGCCGGCGTGGCGGAGGTGGGCGGGTAGAACAGCAACTTGGCGCTGCGCACGTAGATCGGTGTCGGATCAAGGCCGTCCGTCCACCGGTCGTTATCGCGCACCTGCAGCATCACGCCAGTCTGTACGCGCGTGAGCAGCGACGCGTAGTCGGTGATCTCGCGCTCGACCCGCCAGACAGGAAGCTGCGCATGTTCCTGCGGCGAGGCGAAGAAGATCGGCAGGCCCGCGGACCCCGACCACTCGCCCCCGCCCTCGGCGGCGAGGTCGAGCGCGATCTCGAAGTGCGAGGTGATGAAGTGCGTCTCGCGCGGGCCGGACAGTTCCACCGCCAGCGTCACTTTCGACCACGGCCGGGGGCAGCCTGCGGGCGGCACGTAGAAGAACGGCACGACGTCACTTCCCTCGGTCTGGAACTGCCGGTTGCGGGCGATCTCGACCACGCACGGCGTGCCGGCCGCGCGCGGTACGCGCGGCTCGACATGAAACGGATCGGCGCCCGCCCAGTGGAACGACGCCGGGCCGATCGAGGGCGCGGCGGTCGAGGCGCCCGTCGGTTCGACGGCCCCGAGCGTCGTGGACGTGGTGAAGGGCGCTGCGACGGGTCCATCGCGATGCGCGGCGCTCCAAGCGAACGCAACCAGAGCGATGCCGGACAGGCCCGCTGCCGCGAGCCTACGCCGGAGTAACGACGCGGAAGACATGGTGTGATCCTCACGAGCGGCCGGACGCCATCCGGCCGCGGCGGCTGATGTTCCGCCGGCTCCATCCGGAGCAGCGGGCCGGCATTGAGTCGAGCAGGACGGGCGGAGCCGGAGGCGACGCTACGCGGCATCGACGCGTCGCGCGGGCGCTCGGATGTTCGGCATCGGTGCCGCGCGTGATATGCGCCCGCTGCCGTTGACGCCGTGTCGATGAGCCACCGCGCCGGGGCGCGCTTTTCCGACGCGCGGTGCGCGCAGGCGCCCGTCACGGTGCGAGGGTAGCGCCGCCGACGCCGCGCCCCTGCAGACGCGGTCCGATCCGACCGATCCTATGAGGTGTCCCATGCCGCTTGCCTGGACCCGTGTGCTGTTGGCCGCGCTGCTGTCGGCGGCGGTCGCTCTCGTACCCGCCGCGCGGGCGCAGCAGGAGGACCCGGTCGCGGCCAACCGCGCGCTCGCCGCCGCCTTCGAACAGGCGTGGAACGCGCACACCATGGATGCGCCGTTCCGCAAGCTGCTCACCGACGACGTGGACTGGGTGAACGTGGACGGCGGCCGCGGCCACGGCATCGAGAAGGTGGTGTCCGGCCACGTCCGCGTGCACGCCGGCAAATTCAAGGACAGCGTGATGACGATCCGCGAGGTCGAAGTCGCCCTGGTGCGGCCGGACGTCGCCGTGGTGCACGTGAACTGGGGCCTGCGCGGCGATACCGACAACGACGGCACACCGCGCCCGCCGCGCGAGGGCCTGTTCACCTGGGTGACGGTGCGCGAGGACGACGGCTGGAAGATCCGCGCCAGCCACAACTCCAACAAGACGCCGGTGCGCTGAGCCGCCGCATCCGCAGCGTCGGGTCTGGCCGACCTGCGCGGCCTGTCGCCCAAGCAACGCGCGCGCCGGATCATCGCCGCCTGCGCGCCCCCCGATTTCCGCCCGATGCCGCAGGACTACTTCGACCACGCCTGCCGCGACGGCTTCGGCCGCCACACGCCGCATCTGCTCGGCGAGGCGCTGGGCTGGCACCGCCGCTTCGTCGGGACCGGCCCGATGCGGCGGGTGTGACGCGCGGCGGCGGTTGCCGGAAAGTCGAACGCCCCGGCGGACCGGGGCGTTCGTGCGCAGGCGACGCGCTCAGCCGAGCACGAGGCTCAGCCCGTACTGGCTGAGGATCGGATTGAGCCGCTCGAAGAACGTCTGCCGTTGCGAGCTCGGCACGCTGCAGTTGTCGTTGCTGCCGGCGGGCAGGTTGCCGCCCGAGGTCACGCCCTGCGCCTGGTTGGCGCCGGTGATCCACGAACCGCCGGAATCGCCGCGGCCGGTGCAGACGTTGGTCTGCGTCAGCCCGTACACCGGGCCCACCGAATAGTTCACGGTGACGTTCTTGGCGGTGATGGTGCCGCAGCGCCAGCCGGTGGTGCGGCCGGAGCGGCACACCGAAGCGCCGATCGGCGCCTCGGTGCTTCCGCGCACCGGCACGTAGCCGCCGCTGTAGTTGTAGACCAGCCCGTACAGCGAATGGCCACTGCCGACGCTGACCCACGCGCGGTCGTTGGTCGGGAAGCGCGAGGCCTGGAAGGTGCCGACGTACTGCCCGCTGACGGTCACGCTCGCGCCGACGCCGCCGCAGTGGCCGGCGGTGACGAAGCCGCGCGTGGTGCCGCGCGTGATCGAGAAACCGATCGAGCACAGCGAGGCGTTGTTCACCACGTACTCGAATCCGCCGACGATGTTGGCCAGCGGCTGCGGCGTGCCCGCCACCGTCTCGAAGCGCACCGTGCGCGCGTCCACGCCGGTGAGGGCGACGAAGTCGATCGCGTTGGCGGTGGCATCCGGAGCGACGTTGACCACCACGCTGTTGGTGCGCGGATCCACGTACCACGAATGCACGCCCTTCAGCAGCCTCGCGCGGTCGGCGGCGACGCGCTGCAGATCGTCGAGACGGCTCTTGGCGCTCTCCAGCTCCTGCAGCGAGAAGCGGACCTGACGCATGGTCGCGCCCGGCACGGCGGCGCCGGCGCGCGTGCTGGCGACCACGTAGCGGAAGCTGCCGTCGGCGGCGCGCTCGATCCAACTGCCGGCGTAGGCCGCGCCGAGCTGGCGACGCGCGGCGGCCTCCTGCGCCAGCGCCACGCGCTCGGTGCGCAGGTACTGCGCGGCCTGATGCGGGAACAGGCCGAGGTCGCGCTGCATGGCGAACTGCAGGCGCGGATCGATTGCGTCGGACGCCGACGCGACACCGCACAGGAAGGTCGCCGAAGCCGCCAGCGCGGTGGCGAGCACGGCGCGCGTCGTGGGACGGGGGAACGAAACGGACATGCGATGGAACTCCTTGTCGGAAACGGTTGAGTGGAAGCACGAACGGTTCGACTGCATCGCCCGGCGGCCGGCAGCCCGCGGCGCGCCGGGCGGCCCGGAATCAAACGGACGGCGCGCGCGTGAAAAGTTGCGCGCTGTCACGGGATGCGAAAACCATGCGATGCGACGGCCGTGGACTGCCGCTTTCGCGCGCTCGAACGTTTCCGTGCGGCGCCGCACGCGACGGCCGTTTCACGCGCTCTCCACGCGTTTCGCTGCGCTGCACGATGGCCGCGCGCGGCGCGCGCTAGGTCGTTGCCTTCGCGCGCGTCCGGCGCCGGCGCTGGCGGCCGGCGGCGATGCCGAGGATGCGGCGGAACGTCGGGCACTCCAGGTGATCGCGCGCCGGGCAGGCGGCGGCGTGGCGCAGACCGTCGCGCAGCGCGACCAGCCGTCGGATGGTGCGGTCCAGCTCGTCGGCCCGCGCCGCCAGGCGGCGGCGCTCGATGCGCGGGCGGCCATCGGGCGCGAACGTGCGCGCGATCTCCTCGAGCGTGAAGCCGGCCGCACGTCCGACCGCGATCAGCGCGAGCCGCTCCAGCACCGAAGCGTCGTACACCCGGCGCAGGCCGTGCCGGCCGAGCGGGGCGATCAGCCCCTTCTGCTCGTAGAAGCGCAACGTCGAGGCAGACACGCCCGCGCGCCGTACCACTTCGCCGATGTCCAGTTCCACCCGCTTGACCTCAAGTGCGCTTGAGGTCGGACAGTGGCTCGCCCGGCCCGCGCGCGCAACCGGCGCGGGCCGCGCTTTTCCCCACCGACGCGAGGTCCTGCATGAACGCCATTTCCTTCAGCGCGCCCAACGCCCGGCGCACCCGCGCGCCATCGCCGGCGAGGCGCGCGCGATGAGCACGCTCGCCACCTTCGCCGCGTGCGCGCTGGTGATCGGCGCCGGCGCGACCGCGCTACTCGATCTCTGGAACCTCGCCCGCCAGCGTCTGCGCGGCATCGCGCCGCTGGACTACGCGCTGGTCGGCCGCTGGCTCGCGCATCTGGCGCGCGGGCGGCTGCGTGCCGCGCCGGTCGCGGCCGCGCCGGCGGTGTGCGGCGAGCGCGCGCTCGGCTGGGTCGCGCATTACCTGATCGGGATCGCGTTCGCGGCCGCGCTGCTGGCGGGCGCGGGTCCGGCCTGGGTGTGCCGCCCTACCCTCGCGCCGGCGCTGGCGGTCGGCGTCGGCAGCGTACTGGCGCCGCTGCTGGTGCTGCACCCCGCCCTCGGGCTTGGCGTGTTCGCGCGGCGGGCGCCGCGGCCGGGCGCGGTGCGCCTGCGCAGTCTGCAGACGCATGCGGTGTTCGGCTTCGGGCTGTACGCCGCAGGATGGCTGGCGCGGGCGACGCTCGCCGGCGCGCTTGCGCACTGCGCGCCGTGAGCGGCCGCCGCCGCCGGACGCTCGCGCAGTGGGCAGCGCATGCCCGCTGCGCCCACAATAGGCGGATTCGCGAGTCCGGACGCCATGCACCCCGCGCTATCCGTCATCTTCTTCACCACGCTCTCGGGCGCCGGCTACGGGCTGTGGTGCTGGGCCGCGCTCGCGGCGCTGTGCGGCGCACCGGCGCGTCCGCTGATGGCGGCGCTGGTGCTCGGCGGCGTGCTCACCGCGAGCGGGCTGCTGAGCTCGCTGGCGCATCTGGGCAAGCCCGCCCGCGCGTGGCGGGCGTTCTCGCAGTGGCGCACCTCGTGGCTCTCGCGCGAAGGGGTGATGGCGGTGCTGAGCTACGCGCCGGCCGCGGCGCTGGCGATGGCGCTGATGCCGGCGCTGCTGGACGGCACCGGGCAGGCGCGCGCGGCGCTTGCGCTGCCGGGCCAGGCGGCGGCGGCGCTGCTGGCCGCCTGCGCGCTGCTGACCGTCGCATGCACGGCGATGATCTACGCCTCGCTGCCGCCGATCCCGGCGTGGCGGCACCGGCTGGTGGTGCCGATCTATCTGGCGTTCGCGCTGCTCAGCGGCGGCGTGGCGTTCGCGCTGCTGCTCGCGTTGGCCGACGGCGCGCTGTCCAACCTCAGCGGCCTGGCCATCGCCGTCGGCGCGATCGTCGCGTACCTGCTCAAGCGGCGCTACTGGCGCGACCTGGACCGCGGCGGGCTGCCGGCCTCGCGCGGCGACGCGGTCGGGCTGCCGGATCGCCGCCTGCACGTGTTCGAGCGCCCGCACACCGAAGCGAACTTCGTCACCCGCGAGATGGCGTTCGTGCTGGCGCGCCGGCATGCGCGGCGGCTGCGCGCGCTCGCGGCGGTGCTGTTCGCGGCGTTGCCGGCGCTGCTGTCGCTGCCGGTGTACCTGTTCGTGCACGCCGAGCCGGCGGTGTGGCTGGCGCCGGCCGCGCTGAGCCTCATGCTCGGGGTCGTGGTGGAACGCTGGCTGTTCTTCGCCGAGGCGCGCCACGTCGTCACCCTGTACTACTGACCGCGCCGGATGCCGGCGCCCGGCGCGCCCTCAGCGCGGCGGCCGGCCCTTGGCCTCCCAGTAGGCATCCGCTTCCGGGCTGCTGTACGTCAGGTGCCCGGCCTCCTGGTGCGTGCCGACGCCCGAGAAGCAGATCCGCACCTGCGGGAACCGCCATTCCGCTTCGATGCCGCGCGCCGGGCCGCCATCGGCGGCCGGCTGGCCCGGACGATGCAGCCGGGACGGCGGCCCGTACGTGTCCACGAGCTGCCGGAACAGACGCTGCTGGTCCGCCGCACCGCGGGTCTGGAACGACACCTCGACGATCGCGCCGCGCAGCCGCAGCACCCAGGGATCGTCGTCCAGGCCGCGCGGGACCTGCGCCGGGTCGAGCGCCATCTGTCCCGAAGTGAACTCCGCGCGCGCCCGGCTGCGCAGCGCCAGGCCAGTCTGCGCGCCGCGCCAGCAGGGATAGCGCGCGGGCGGGATGGTGTAGACCACGCCGGCGGCGGTGCGCTCCTTGCTGCATTCCGGCACGGTCATAGGCTCGCCCAGCCGCAGGCCGGCGATGCGCTCCGGCTCGCGCCGCGCGGCGCCCGACGGCGGCGGCGCGTCCGCGCACGCATGGAGCGCAAGAGCGAGGATCGCGGGAACCGCCTGCCGCATGGCGCAGTCCTTCGTGCCGGAAAAGGGGGATTCCCGACCTCCGTCAGGGAAACGCCGATGTTACCCACCTCGCCGGCGCGTTTCCGTGAGCGCGCGAGCGCTTCGACGCCGCGCCGCGGCTGCCGGCTACTGCGCGTCGAGCAGCTCCATCGCCATCACCAGCGCGTCCTCGCGGCCGGTGAAAGCGGGGTAGTAACGCGGGCGGCGGCCGATCTCGTTGAAGCCTTCGCTGTGGTAGAGCGCGATCGCCGGATGGTTCGACGGCCGCACTTCCAGGAACACCCGCTCGGCGCCCCTCGCCTGCGCGATCTGCAGCAGCGCGCGCAGCAGCCGGCGGCCGAGCCCGCGTCCCTGCCACTCGGGGGCGATGCAGATGTTCAGCACGTGCGCCTCGCCGGCCGCCAGGCTCATGAGGAAGTAGCCGACCACCGCCTCGCCGCGGGTCAGCACCCAGGCCGGATAGTCCGCGCGCAGGCAGTCGCGGAAGATGGTCAGCGACCACGGAAACGGGTACGCGGCGACCTCGATCGCATGCACGCGCGCGAGGTCGGCCTCGCGCATCGGCCGCAGCGCGGTGCCGTCGAGCGGCGCGTCCTGCGGCGGGCGCGGACTCGCGTTCATCCGCGGCGCCTCCGCAGCGAACGCAGGTAGGGCCACAGCGCGCGCTTGGCCGACGGATCGCCACGCAGGCGCGCGGTGTCCACCCGCGCGGCGATTTCCGGATCGAGCCCGTCCTCGGGCCGCCGGCCGGCGGCGCGCAGCACGGCGCGCAGCAGGCGGTCGCCGCGCAGCGGCGCCGATGCGACCGCGGAAGGCGTCGCCGCGGGCGTGCGCCGCGGCGGCGCGTCCTGGGCGAACAGGGCGGCCGCGGCCTCGCGCGCCGCCTGCGACCCGCCGCGGGGCGCCCCCACCGGCGGCGCGACGGCAGCATCCCCCGGCACGGCGAGGGCCCACAGCGTGTAGCCCATCGCCTCGAGCCACTGCCGCTGCTCGGGATCCCACGAGACGTTCATGCCGCCGGCTCCGCGGGCGAGGGCCGCAGGCGCCGGTAGGCCCACATCGCCGGCGCCGACAGCGCATACAGCGTGCCGATCGCGAGCAGCACCGTCGGCGGATCGATCGCCACCGCCACCAGCACCGCCACCACCACGATCACCGCCAGGAACGGCACGCGGTCGTGGCGCGGACCGGCGCCCTTGAAGCTGTAGTAGCGCAGGCGGCTGACCATCAGCAGCGCGGCCAGCACGGTCACCGCGAGCGCCGCGTAGCGCAGTTGCTCGCCGCTGAAGCCGAGATCGTGGAAGGTCCAGACGAAGCTCGCCACCAGCCCGGCCGCCGCGGGGCTGGCCAGACCGATGAACCAGCGTTTGTCGACCACTCCGACCTGCGAGTTGAATCGCGCCAGCCGCAGCGCCGCGCAGGCCGCGTACAGGAAGGCCGCGACCCAGCCGATCTTGCCCGGCAGCGGCCCGTCCAGCCGCATCGCCGACAGCGCCCAGTGGTACATCACCAGCGCCGGCGCCAGCCCGAAGCTCACCAGATCGGCCAGCGAGTCGTACTGCACGCCGAATTCGCTCTGGGTGTTGGTGAGCCGGGCCACGCGGCCATCGATGCCGTCCAGGATCGCCGCCGTGAACACCGCGATGCAGGCCGCGCCGAACCGCCCCTGGGTGGCGGCGATGATGGCGTAGAAGCCGGCGAACAGACCGCCCGTGGTGAACAGATTGGGCAGCAGATAGATGCCGCGGCCGCGCGGGCGGGGCGTGTTCAGGTTCTCCATGCCGGCAGTGTAGCGCCGCCGCACGGCAGACCTGCAGAAAGCCCGACGGGGCGGCTATGCTGGAGCCCCGTTTCACCGAGAGGCCGCCATGGCCGCCGCCCGCATGCATCGACGCACCCTGCCGCTGGCGCTCGCGCTGGCCGCCGCGCTGACCGCCCCCGCGATCGCCGGCGAGGTCTACAAGTGGAAGGACGCCAACGGCGTGACCCATTACTCCGACTCGCCGCCGGCCAACCGCGCCTACGAGAACCGGGTGATCAACGACCGCGGCAGCGTCGCCACCGCCAACGCCCCGCAGAAGCCGGCCGAGGATCCGAACTGCGTCGCCGCGCGCGCCAATCTGGAGCGGCTGAGCGGCACCGCCCAGGTCGGCATCGACAAGGACGGCGACGGCAAGCCCGACACCCTGCTCGGCGCCGACGAGCGCGCCGCCCAGAAGGAGCTGGCGCAGGCCGCGATCAAGGTGCACTGCGCCCCGGCCGCCGCCGGCACCGCGCAGAAGTAACTCCCCACGCCGCACGACCGCGTCCCGGCCGCTTCGGCGCGGCCGGACGCCGCGCGCGCGTCGGCTCAGGCAAAATGCCGGCTTTCGGCTTCGCGAATTGCCTCCGATGCGCCTGTCGCAGTTCCACCTCCGCACCAGCAAGGAAACCCCTGCCGACGCCGAGATCGTCAGCCACCGGCTGATGCTCAAGGCCGGCATGATCCGCAAGCTCGCCGCCGGCATCTACACCTGGTCGCCGCTCGGCCTGCGCGTGCTGCGCAAGGTCGAACGCGTGGTGCGCGAGGAAATGCAGGCCGCCGGCGCGATCGAGGTGCTGATGCCGTCGGTGCAGCCGCGCGAGCTGTGGGAGGAAACCGGCCGCTGGCAGAAATTCGGCGGCCAGCTGCTCAAGCTGAAGGACCGCAAGGAGGCCGAGTACTGCTACGGCCCGACCCACGAGGAAGTCATCACCGACTTCGCGCGCCAGGAGCTGTCCTCCTACAAGCAGCTTCCGGTCAATTTCTTCCAGATCCAGACCAAGTTCCGCGACGAGATCCGCCCTCGCTTCGGCGTGATGCGCGCGCGCGAGTTCCTGATGAAGGACGCCTATTCCTTCCACCTCGCCGACGAGGATCTGCAGCGCGAATACCGCAACATGTACGACACCTACGCGCGCATCTTCACCCGTCTGGGCCTGAGGTTCCGCGCGGTGTTCGCCGACACCGGCGCGATCGGCGGCAGCGCCTCGCACGAGTTCCACGTGCTGGCCGATTCCGGCGAGGACGCGATCGCGTTCTCCACCGGCTCGGATTACGCGGCCAACGTCGAGCTCGCCGAGGCGCTCGCCCCCGGCCCGCGCCCGGCCGCGGGCGAAACCCTGCGCAAGGTCGATACGCCGACGCAGAAAACCTGCGAGGACGTCGCCGCGCTGCTGGGCATTCCGCTGTCGCGCACGGTGAAGACGATCGCGGTGATCGGCGTCGACGAGACCGGCGCGCCGCAGTTCACGCTGGCGCTGGTGCGCGGCGATCACGCCGTCAACGAAATCAAGCTGGCGAAGCTGCCGGGGCTGGCCGATTACCGGCTGGCCAACGAAACGGAAATCCGCGAGCACCTCGGCGCCGAACCCGGTTTCCTCGGCCCGGTGAATCCGCGCCGCGCGGTGCGGGTGATCGCCGACCGCAGCGTGGCCGCGCTGGCCGATTTCGTGGTCGGCGCCAACGAGAACGGCTACCACCTGGCCGGCGTCAACTGGGGCCGCGACCTGCCCGAGCCCGCGCTCGTGGCCGATATCCGCAACGTGGTCGAGGGCGATCCGTCGCCCGACGGCCGCGGCACGCTGGCGATCGCGCGCGGGATCGAGGTCGGCCATGTGTTCCAGCTCGGCCGCAAATACGCCGAGGCGATGGGGCTGACGGTGCTGGACGCCAACGGTCGCGCCGCCACGCCCACCATGGGCTGCTACGGCATCGGCGTTTCCCGTATCGTCGCCGCGGCGATCGAGCAGAACCACGACGACGCCGGCATCGTCTGGCCGGAGGCGATGGCGCCGTGGCAGGCGGTGGTGTGCGTGATCAATCCGAAGGGCGACGCCGCGGTGAACGAGGCCGCCGAATCGCTTTACCGCGAACTGCTCGCCGCGGGCGTGGAAACCGCGCTGGACGACCGCGGACTGCGGCCGGGTGCGATGTTCGCCGACATCGAGCTGATCGGCATTCCGCACCGGATCGTGGTTTCCGAGCGCGGGCTGGCGGCCGGCACGTTCGAATACCGCCATCGCCGCGCGAGCGACGCCGAGCAGCTCGACCGCGCGGCGCTGTTCGCCCGTCTGCGCGCGTCCTGAAGCGGCGGCGTTTCGAGCGCGGTATCGGCCGCGCCGCGCAGGTCCGGTAACCGATTTCCGGTGGCGACGTCCGTCGGCGCGGGCGTCGCGGGCGGCGCCGTCATTTACGCTGCACGCCGTTCACGATTATGATCGCGCCCTTGCCACGGAGCGGCGGATTTTCATCGCCCCTTTTTCCGGAGGACTCATGTCGCTCGACCTCAATTCGCTGTCCGCCAAGGAGCTGGATGCTCTGATCAATCAGGCCAGGAAGCGCCGCATGCTGCTGGCCAAGCGCAAGCCGATCGCCCAGGTGCGCAAGAAACTGACCCAGCTCGCGCGCGCCGAAGGCTATTCGATCGAGGAACTGTTCGGCGGCGCGCCCGCCGGCCGCGGCCGTCCCGCCCGGACCACCGCCGCCAAGGCGCCGCGCGCGCGCAAGGGCGGCAAGGTACCGCCGAAGTATCGCAACCCGGACAACCCGGCCGAGACCTGGACCGGTCGCGGCAAGCAGCCGCGCTGGATGGCGGCGCAGATCGCCAACGGCAAGAAGATCGAGGATTTCCTGATCCAGGCCGCCTGAGGCATCGACACCGAAAACGCCGGCGCATGCGCCGGCGTTTTTCTTTTCGCCTCGCCCTCGCTCTCAGAGGTTGCGGCGCGTCGGCAGCAGCAGATTGCCGAACAGCAGGCCCGCGATCAGCGCGGCCAGGATGTTGAGCACCGTCAGCAGCGCGTCCTGTCCGGCTTCCATGTCCTGCTGCTGCAGCAGGGTCAGCAGGCCGCGCAGGCTGGTGCTGCCGGGCACCAGCATGATGATGCCGGGCAGGCGCACGATCGCCCCCGGCCGATGCGCCCAGCGCGCGAACGCATTGCCGGCCGCGGTGACCGCCAGCGCGGCGAGGAAGATGCCCGCTTGGTGCCCCCACTGCTCGCCGGCGAAACGCGAGATCAGATAACCGCCCGCGGCCGCCAGCATCACCACCGGCACGTCGCGGCGCGCGGCGCGGAACAGCAGCGCGAAGGCGAACGCCGACAGCGCCAGCGCCACCCATTCCATCCATTCCGGCTGCGGCCGCCAGGCGCGCACCTGCGGCTCCAGGCCCAGCAATCGCATGCAGTAGACCGCGACCACTACGCCCACCGCCAGCTTGAGCACGGTGGTCGCCGCGCCGGCGAACCGCGCGGTGCCGGAGACCAGGTGCTGGCTGGTCAGCTCGTTCACCGCGTTGGTGAGCGCAAGACCGGGCAGCAGCACGATCAGCGAGGCGATGATCACGGTGTTCTGGTTCAGCGGCGCCACCAGCGCCGCCACGCCGAGCACGACGAACGCCGCCACCGTCGCCGCGATCGCCTCCAGCGCCTCCTTGGTGCGCGGACGGCGCTCGGCGAGCTGCACCAGCAGGCCGAGCAGCAGGCCGTTGACCGCGGCCACGCCGATGTCCAGCCACGGCAGCCGCAGCAGTCCGGCCAGCGCGCCGGCCGAGAGCATGTACGCGAACACCTGCAGCGCACGCGCGCGACGCGTCGGCGGGCGGTCGAGCGCGCGCAGCGCGGCGAAGCCGGCGTCCAGATCCATCGAGCCGTCCAGCACCGCGTCGGCGATGCGGTCGGCCTCGCTCAGGCGCGACAGATCGTTCTCGCCGGGCGAGAGGCGGATGACGCGCGTGATGTCCTGCACGCCGGGCCGCTGCCCGTATTCGCGGAAGGTCAGGATCATGCCGGTCGGGTTCGACCAGGGCTCGCACTGCAGCCCCAGCTTGCTCGCGACCGACACCAGCGCGCCCTCCAGGCGCTGCGCGGTGGTGCCGTAGGCGTGCAGGTGACTGGCCAGTTCGACCACGAATTCGACGCGCGCCGCATACGGGGTGCTGCGTCGATCGGCGGGCGGGCGGGTGTCCATGCGCGAAAGCATGGCACGCCCGCATGTCGACGTCAGGCGCGGGCCGACGGCGGGCCATGTATGCTCGTGCGCGACATGGAACGCGCCGCGCCCCCGCAGCTCGTCACCGATCCGGCCGATCCCGCGCGCGCCACGCTGCGCGGCTGCTGGACACTGGCGCATGCGGGCGCGGTCAGCGCGGCGCTGGCGGCCGCGCCGGAGTCGCTGCGCGCGGTCGATGCCGGAGCGGTCGATGCGCTCGACTCGCTCGGCGTGCTCCAACTGATGCGCTTCGCGCGGCGGCGCGGGCTGGCGTTCGAAGCGTTCCGCTTCGACGCCCGCCACGATGCGCTGGTGCGCACGATCGAGGACGTCGCCGACGAACGCCCCCGCGGCAAACGCGATTACGGCGTGTACGCCGCGCTGGCGCGCCTGGGCGAGGCGGTCGCCGGGAACGGACGCGAGATCCTGGCGCTGGTCGGCTTCCTCGGCGAGGTGCTGTCGAAGATGGCGCGCCTGTTCCGCGAGCCCTCGCGTTTCCGGCCGACCGCCACCGTCTACCACATGGAGCAGGTCGGCCTGGACGCCGCGCCGCTGGTGGCGCTGCTGTGCTACCTGGTCGGCGCGGTGATCGCCTTCCTGGGCTCGAACATCCTGCGCGACTTCGGCGCCACCATCTTCGTCGTCGAACTGGTCAGCATCTCGTTCCTGCGCGAATTCGCGGTGCTGCTGACCGCGATCATCCTGGCCGGCCGCACCGCCAGCGCGTTCACCGCGCAGATCGGCGCGATGAAGAGCCGCGAGGAGATCGACGCGATCCGCACGCTGGGGCTGGACCCGGTCGATCTGCTGGTGATCCCGCGCGTGCTGGCGCTGCTGGTGATGCTGCCGCTGCTGACCTTCATCGGCATGCTGTTCGGCCTGCTCGGCGGCCTCACGGTCGGCGCCTACGGCCTGGACATCCCGCCGCCGCAGTATCTGGCGCGGATGCAGGACACGATGGAAGTGCGCCACTTCATCGTCGGTCTGGTCAAGGCGCCGTTCTTCGCGCTGGTGATCGGCCTGATCGGCTGCCTGGAGGGCCTGCAGGTACAGGGCACCGCGCAGTCGGTCGGCGAGCGCACGACCTCCAGCGTGGTGCAGACCATCTCGCTCGTCATCGTGCTGGATGCGCTGGCGGCGATCTGGTTCATGGAGATGGGCTGGTGAGGTCGGGTTGGCAACCGGGTGCGGATGAGTGAACGGTAAGTCGTCGCAGAACCAACGGACGGGCGCGGCCGCGGCAGGCGGCGCCGACGGCGCCGCACGCGCCGACCCCGCCTTGCCGAATCCCGAATCCGCGCTCCCGGATCCCGCCCCCGTCATCCGCGTCCGCGGTCTGGTCAACCGCTTCGGCGAACAGGTCGTCCACGAGGGGCTCGATCTGGAAGTGCGGCGCGGCGAGATCCTCGGCGTGGTCGGCGGCTCCGGCACCGGCAAGTCGGTGCTGATGCGCTCCATCATCGGCCTGCGCGATCCCGACGAGGGCGAGATCGAACTGCTGGGCGAAGACGGGCGCAGCCGCGATCCGGAAATCCGCCGGTCGATCGAGCGCCGGATCGGCGTGCTGTTCCAGGACGGCGCGCTGTTCTCCTCGCTCACCGTCGGCGAGAACGTGCAGGTGCCGCTGAAGGAGCACCACCCGGAGCTGCCGGATTCGCTGCGCTACGAACTGGCGCTGCTGAAGGTGAAACTGGCCGGGTTGCCGGCGGATGCGATCGACAAGCTGCCGTCGCAGCTCTCCGGCGGCATGCGCAAGCGCGCGGGGCTGGCGCGTGCGCTCGCGCTCGATCCGCCGCTGCTGTTCCTGGACGAACCCACCGCCGGCCTCGATCCGATCGGCGCGGCCGCGTTCGACCGCCTGATCCGCGCCCTGCAGCAGGCGCTTGGCCTCACCGTGTTCCTGATCACGCACGATCTCGACACGCTGTATGCGATCTGTGACAGGGTGGCGGTGCTGGCCGACCGCAAGGTGATCGCCTGCGCGCCGCTTCCGGAGATCGAGCAGGTCGAGCATCCTTGGCTGCAGGACTACTTCCACGGTCCGCGGGCGCGCGCCGCGCGCGCCACCCGGGAGGCGAGCTGAGATGGAAACCCGTGCCAACTACGTGCTGATCGGCGCCTTCACCCTGGTGGCGACCCTGTCGCTGCTGATGTTCGCGCTGTGGGCGGCGAAGTACTCCTCGGAGAAGAGCTGGCGCCAGTACGCGGTGATCTTCACCGAGCCGGTCACCGGGCTGTCGGAAGGCAGCCAGGTGCAGTACAACGGCATCGCCGTGGGCACCGTCGAGGAACTGCGGCTCGCGCCGGACGATCCGCGCCGCGTGCTGGCCACGCTGCGCGTGCAGGCCGACACTCCGGTGAAGGCCGACACCCGCGCCAAGATGTCGATGACCGGCATCACCGGCACGCCGATCATCCAGCTCACCGGCGGCAGTCCCGGCAGTCCGATGCTCGCCGACGTCGACAACCGCGAGATCCCGATCATCCAGACCGAACCGTCGGCGCTGCAGAACATCGCCGACACCGCGAACCGGCTGGTCGAGCGCCTCGACCGCGTGCTCAGCGAGCAGAACATCCGCCACATCGCCGGCACGCTGGAGAACGTGGACGCGCTCACCCGCTCGATCGCCGACCAGCGCGAGGACCTGCGCGCGCTGATCGTCAACGCGCGCCGTTCCAGCGAGCAGCTCGAGGCGACGCTCACCCACACCCGCGGCGCCGCCGAGAAGATCGACCGCCAGCTCGCCGACCGCCTGCCGGGCCTGATCGCCAAGCTCGACCACACGCTCGACGAACTCGATTCCGCCGCCAGCGGCGCCAACCGCATCGTCACCGAAAACCGCGGCGCCATCCACAGCTTCGCCAACGACGGCCTGGCGCAGCTCGGCCCCACCCTGAGCGAACTGCGCGCGCTGGTCCGCGACCTGCGCCGCATCAGCGACCGTCTGGAACGCAGCCCCGCGAACTACCTGCTCGGCCGCGAGGCGCCCAAGGAGTTCGAACCCGAATGATCCGACCCACGCCTCTCCGCTCCGCTCCCGCGCGCCGGCTCGCGGCGGCGGTCCTGCTCGCCTCGCTGGGCGGCTGCGCCCTGCTCGGCGGCAAGACGCCCGTGACCGTGTACGCGCCGCATCCGCAGGTGAGCGCGGATCCCGCCTGGCCGGCGGTGGACGGCCAGCTCTCGATCGCCGCGCCGGACGCCTCGCGCACCGCCGACGGGCTGCGCATCGCGGTGCGGCCGACGCCGCTGGAACTGCAGGTCTACAAGGGTGCGAGCTGGGCGAAACGGCCGTCGGACATGATCGAGGACACCGTGCTGCGCACGCTGGAGGATTCCGGCCGCATCCGCGCGGTCGCACGCCAGGGCAGCGGCATCGCCGCCGACTACAAGCTGGTGCTCGACGTCCGCCGCTTCGAGGCCGACTACGCCGGCAACCCGACTCCGGCGGCGACCCTGGAAGTCAGCGCCAAGCTGCTGCACGCCAGCGACCAGCAGATCGTCGCCAGCCGCGTGTTCCGCCAGGCCGAGCCGGCGGGCGACGTCGCGGTGCCGGCGGTGGCGGCAGCGTTCGAACGCGCGCTCGGCCGCCTCGGCCACGAACTGGCGGGCTGGACCCTGATCGAAACCGACACCCACGAGCGCCAGGGCCACCGCTGATCCCGCCCGCAGCGCGGCCGCGACCCGCTGCAGGAGCAACTGTCTTGTGGCCTAGGCAACCCTAGGCGCCCAAGGCGCCTGATCGCGTGCCATGGCGTTGAGCATGGTGAGGTACTTGCGCATGCAGGCGACGACGGCGACCTTCTTGGGCTTG
>NZ_VOHJ01000029.1 GCF_007923255.1 Vulcaniibacterium thermophilum
CGGCCTCATCGGCGATGCCGCGCGCGCGCTCGGCGGCGCCGGCCAGCAGCGTGCGCTGCGGCGCGGCGGGCGCGCCGCGGCGGGCGGGCACCGGCGTGGTCTCGATGCAGCGCAGCTCGGCGCCGCGTCCATGCAGCGCGATCACGCGCACCTTCGCCGCCAGCGCGGCATCCTTCGGCGTGAGCGTGAGCGTCCAGGCCTGGCGCGTGCCGGCGACCCCGATCCGGTAATGCCGTTCGAGCCCGGCGCGGTCGCCGGCGAGCAGCGCGCCGAAACTGGTCTGCAGACTGGCGAGCTCGGGCACGCGCGACAGCGCGAACGTGCGCGGCGGCTTGCCGGCGCGCACCAGCGTCACCCGCGCCGCGGCGCCGGTGTCGATGGTGGTGGTCTCCGCGTACGGCGCGCGCACCTCGCGCACCAGCACGTCCTCGCGCGGGCGGCGGTACTCGCCCTCGATCCGCAGCGGCGCCTTCAGCAGCGCCGAGCCGCGCAGCTCGACGAACGCGGTGCGATCCGGCACCGGGCGCGCCAGCCGGGCGAGGATCCAGCCGGCGTCGACCGCCTCAGCCGGCGCGGCGAAGCCCGGCGTGGCCAGGATCAGCAGGGTGCCCAGCGCCGCCGGCATCCAGCGCGCGCGGAGGCGAAGACGTTCGGCCATCGTCGTGGGCCCAGAAGTCGTAGAAGTTGAACCAGTTGTACGGCGCGCGCCGGGCGAAATGCTCCAGCCGGGCCGCATAACGGCGGATGAGCGCGGCCAGCGCGGCCTTGCGCTGCGCGCGCGGGATGCGCAGGCCTTCGCTGAAGGTCTCGAAGTGCAGCTCGTAGCGGTTGCCGCCGCGGTACAGGCCGAACGCCAGCACCACCGGCGCGCCGAGCACGGCGGCGATCAGCCACGGCGCGGTCGGCAGCGGCGCCGGCCGGCCGAGGAACTCGGCGGACTCGAACGGCTCGCCCGGCGGCACCCGGTCCACCAGCAGCGCCACCATCGCGCCCTGCGAGACCGCGTCCTGGATCGCCAGCATCAGCGAGGGCCCCGGCTGCCCGGCGTCGATCACGGTGGCGGCCACGTCCGGATTGAGCGCGTCGAGCAGTTGCGTCAGGGCCGGGTTGTGGCCGACGTCGAGCACCACCCGCAGCTTGGCGTCCGGCCGCTCGCGCGCCAGCACGCGCAGCACCTCGAAGCTGCCCAGGTGCGAACCGAACAGCAGCACGCCCCGGCCGCGGTCGAGCTGCGCGTGCAGCTGCGCCAGCCCGTGCACCTCGACCTCGAAGCGCTTCAGCCGCTCGCCGAGCAGGAACACGCGGTCGAGGATGGTGCAGGCGAAGGTGTGGATGTGGCGCGCCACGTCCCACAGCGTGGCCGGCCGTCCCAGCGCGCGCGTGAGCCAGGCGCGCGAGGCGCGCCGCTCCGGCCCGCGCCGGCACAGGAAGTACAGCGTGATCGGGTACAGGAACAGCCGCGCGAACGCGCGCCCGCCGTAGCGGCCGATCGAGCGGATCAGCCAGATCGCGAACCAGCCGCCGCCCTCGGGGCGATCCTTCCAGCTCACGCGCCCACCTCGCCGCTGGCGATCAGCGTCTCGCCGCGCAGCACGCGGAAGCGCCAGCGCGGCGCGGCGCCCTCCAGCTCGATGCGCGCCTGCTCGCCCGGCAGCAGCGGCTGCACGAACTTGACCTGCGGCAGCGCGCAGGCCGGCAGCGGCCCGTGCGCGCGTTCGATCGCCTCCAGCACGCGCTCCAGCACCACCACCCCGGGCACGATCGGCCGTCCCGGGAAATGGCCGGGCAGGCAGGGATGATCGGCGGCGATCGCGAACGTCGGGCTCATGCGCGGCCTTCGTACAGCGCGCTCACCGCGGCGTGGGCGTCCTGCGCCAGCCGCTCGCGCGCCTGCGGCGCGTCGGCCGGCGGCGGCGCGATCGGCGCGCCGAAGCGCACCCGGATCTCGCCGGGGTGCACGCGGAAGCCCGCGGCCGGCAGCACCCGGCCGCTGCCGACGATCGCCACCGGCAGCACCGGCACCTGCGCGTCGACGGCGACCTGGAACGCGCCGAGCTTGAAGCGCCCGACCGTGCCGTCGCGGCTGCGGGTGCCTTCCGGAAAGATGCACAGGCTGCCCTCGCGCACCTGTTCGCTGGCGCGGCGCAGGCTCTCCACCGCGGAGTGGCGCTGCCCGCGCGCGACGAACACCATCCCCATCGCGCGCGTGTACCAGCCCAGGAACGGCACCCGCCCCAGTTCCGCCTTCAGCATGAAGCGCAGCGGCACCGGCACCGCGCGGAACAGCGCGCAGATGTCGATCACCGACTGGTGGTTGGCGACGATCACGTAGGGCTTGGACCAGTCGATGCGGCCGTCGCCCTCCACCACCAGCCGCGCGCCGGCGCCGGTCAGAAGCCCCGGCGCCCAGATCCGCGCGGCCATCCGCAGTGGCAGCCGCGGGCCGCCGCTGAACGCGCGCACCAGCAGCGCCAGCGTGATCCACCCGGCGGTCCAGGCGAGGGTGAAGACGAGCTGGACCGCGTTGACCGGCGCCCACAGCCAGTCCGGCAGCGCGGGCAGGCGGAGGATGGAAGGGATCGGGGTGGACATCGGGCGAGAGGGTATCAGCGGGACGGAGCGCGCGCGGACCGCGCCGGCGGGGCGCGCACCTTAGCGCGCGATCCGGCGCCATGCATCCGGCCCCAGCGCGGCCATCGAGCGCAGGAAGCCGGCGAAGTTGCCGTAGGGGCGATCGGGAAAACGGCGCTGGCGATAGGCGTATTCGGCCAGGAAGAACGCCGCCACCACGCCGTACACCAGCAGGTTGGCGATGAGCGACCAGCGCGCCTGCGCCACCGCCCACGGCGGCGCGTGGCCGAGACGGGCGAGCACCCCGTCCGGCACCGCCAGCAGCGCCAGCCCCGCGTTGAGCGCGGCGATCAGACCCAGCAGCACCGCCCACGCCGCGGTCAGCGCGCGCGTGTAGCGCGCCACGTCCGGCGGCGGCGGTCCTTCGGCCACCTCGACAAGACGCGTGATCAGCGCCGTGCGCCCGCCGCGCAGCGTGCGCGCGAACAGCCAGCACAGCAGGCCGCTGAACACCACCGGCGGCGCCAGCAGCGGCAACTGCGCATGCGGCGAGCGCGCCAGCGCCACCAGCGCCGGCACCGCCGCCAGGGTCAGCGCGATCGCCCACGGCCGCCGCCGCAGCAGCGGTCCGACCAGCAGCACCAGCAGCAGGTCCGCCAGCGCCACCGCGGCCAGCGCATCGTCGTCGCGCGCGGCGGCCACGTGCGCCAGCACCGGGTAGGCCAGCGCGAGCGGCAGGCGCAGCAGGGCGACGGTCACGGCGTCGCCGTCAGGTCGTGCGGTGCTGCTGGATGTGGTCGGAGAGGGCGCGCAGCGAGGCGAAGATGCGGCGGTTCTCCTCGCTGTCCGAGCGCAACTGGAAGCCGTACTTCTTCGAGATCGCCAACGCCATCTCCAGCGCGTCGATCGAGTCCAGCCCGAGCCCCTCGCCGAACAGCGGCGCCTCCGGGTCGATGCTCTCCGGGTTCACGCCTTCCAGGTTGAGGCTCTCGACGATCAGCTGCGCCAGCTCGCGCTCGGCAGGGCTCTGCTCGGACATCCGGACTCCGTCCCACGGCTCACAGGGGAGCGCAACGATCCGGCATCGGCGTGCCGCGCGCAAGGGGCGCAAAACCGCGGATCGGCGGCGAACCGCCCGCGATCGGCCGGCGAAATGAACGCATGAACCGGAAGCGCGGGCGCTCGCCCGCGCCGGTATCATGCCCGCCCTATGTCCGATTCCGCTTCCGACGCCGCCGCGCTGCGCCCCGACGTGCTGATCGTCGGCGGCGGCCCGGCCGGCTGCACCGCCGCCATCCTGCTGGCCCGCAAGGGACGGCGCGTGCTGCTGCTGGAGAAGGACGCGCATCCGCGCTTCCACATCGGCGAATCGCTGCTGCCGATGAACCTGCCGATCCTGCAGCGGCTCGGCGTGCTCGAGCAGGTGCGCGCGATCGGCGTGCACAAGCCCGGCGCCGACTTTCCGGTGTCGGACGAGCGCTACAACACGTTCCGCTTCACCCGCGCGCTCGATGCCCGCATCGACCACGCCTTCCAGGTCCGGCGCGACCAGTTCGACGCGCTGCTGTTCCGGCACGCGCAGGCCGAGGGCGTGGATGCGCGCGAGCGGGTGAAGGTCGAGCGCGTGGAGTTCGGCGCCGACGGCCGCCCGGCCCGCGTGTTCGCGCGCGGCGCCGATGGACAGGCGCTGGAGATCGCGCCGCGCTATCTGATCGACGCCACCGGTCGCGACACGCTGCTCGGCAACCAGCTCAAGCTCAAGCGCAAGAACCCGCGGCACCAGTCGGCGGCGATCTTCAGCCACTTCGCCGGCGTGGCGCGCCGGCCGGGCGAGGAGGCCGGCAACATCACCGTGCAGCGCTTCGAGCACGGCTGGATGTGGCTGATCCCGCTGCCGGACGATGTGATGAGCGTCGGCGTGGTGGCCTCGCCCGAATACCTGAAACAGCGCCGCGGCGACACCGAAGGCTTCCTGATGCGCACGCTGGAGTCGGTGGCGCCGGTGCGCGCGCGCATGCAGGGCGCGCGACGGGTGGCGCCGGTGCACGTCACCGGCAACTACTCCTACCGCTGCGCGCGCATGAGCGGCCCCGGCTGGGTGATGGTCGGCGACGCCTACGCGTTCGTCGATCCGATCTTCTCCTCCGGCGTGTTCCTCGGCATGAACAGCGCCGAGCTCGCCGCCGGCGTGGTGCACGCCGCGCTCGATGCGCCCGCGCGCGAGCGCGCATTGCAGCGGCGGATGGAGCGCTACCTGCAACGGGGTCTGCGCGAGTTCGAGTGGTTCATCTACCGCTTCACCACGCCGACGATGAAGCGCCTGTTCGCCCATCCGCGCAACGTCTGGCAGATCGAGCAGGCGGTGATCTCGATGCTGGCCGGCGACGTGTTCGACAACCCGCGCGTGCGGCGGCGGCTGCGCGCGTTCCGCGCGATCTACGCGATCACCGCGCTGCGCTTCCTGCCCGACGCGCTGCGCCGGCGCCTGCGCGGCCGCAGGGGCGGCGACGATTTCGGCGGCGAAACGCTGCACCTCGGGTCGTGAGCGCCGTGCCCGCCATCGCCGCGCCCGCGCTGCGGGTCGATTACCTCGACGACGCGCCGGAGCGCGTGCTCGCCGATCCGCACACGCTCGCGGTATTCGGTTTCGGCGCGCGCGCGCCGCAGCACGACGATCCGCGCTATCTGCGCGTCCGTCTGGAGCCGTTCGGCGCGGCGCCGCTGGAGTGCTGGCGCACCGATGCGCCGGTGGCGCGCGGCCGCGAGGACGGCATCGCCTGGGCGACGAGCGGCGCGCTGCTGTTCGGCGCGCTCGAACTCGACGAGGCCGGCGACGTCGGCGCGACCGCGGAGCGGGCCTACCGCCGTCTGCGCGCATTCGTCGCCGCGCGCGGCTTCCCGCATCTGCTGCGGGTGTGGAATTACCTCGACGCGATCACCGAGGGCGAGGGCGATGGCGAACGCTACCGCGTGTTCTGCGTCGGCCGCGCGCGTGGTCTGGGCGCGCACGATCCGGGCACGCTGCCTGCGGCGACCGCGATCGGCCGGGTCGACGGTGTGCGCCGGCTGCAGGTGTACTGGCTGGCCGCGCGCGCGCCCGGCACGCCGGTCGAGAACCCGCGCCAGATGAGCGCCTACCGCTACCCGCGCCAGTACGGCCCGCAGCCGCCGAGCTTCGCGCGCGCGATGCTGCCGCCGTCGGCGGCGATGCCGCTGCTGCTGTCGGGCACCGCCGCGATCGTCGGCCACCAGTCGCAGCACCCGGACTGCGTGCGCGCGCAGATCGACGAGACGCTGCGCAACTTCGACGCGCTGCTGGCCGCCGCGCGCCGGCACCGGCCCGAGCTGCCGCCTGCGTTCGGCCCCGCCACGCGGCTGAAGGCGTATGTGCGCGAGGCCGGCGAGCTGCAAGCGGTACAGGCCGAGCTCGCGCGCCGCCTGCCCGGCGTGCCGTGCCTGCTGCTGCATGCCGCGGTCTGCCGGCGCGAACTGCGCATCGAGATCGACGGCACGCACGCCTGAGCGCGGCCGGCCGGCGCCGCCGTCGCGTCCGGCCAGGTATCGCCGCGAGAGTCCCGCTTCGCTTTCCACCGCGCGGGCGAGCGCGGCGGGGCGATCGCATCCGACCCGGCGTACACTGCCGCCCTCACCGGGAGGGAATGCGCATGGGTCTGGTCAGTCTGCTGTGGGGCATCGTCGCGCTGATCTGGATGATCGTCGCGCTCATTCCGCTGGTGGGCATCACCAACTGGCTGCTGATTCCGTTCGCGGCGGTGGGGGCGATCATCGCCGCGCTCGGCATCGCGCTGTCGCGGCCCGGCCATCGCGGGCGCGCCAAGGCCGGCCTGGTGCTGAACGCGATCGTGATCGTGGTGGCCGCGTTCCGCCTCAGCCTCGGCGGCGGGATCCTGTAGCTCAGCGCTCCAGGATCGCCACCACGCCCATGCCGCCGGCGGTGCAGATCGAGATCAGGCAGCGGCCGCGGCCGCGTTGCGCCAGTTCCTTCGCGGCGGTGGCGACGATGCGCGCGCCGGTGGCGGCGAACGGGTGGCCGGTGGCGAGCGAGGAGCCGTTGGGGTTGATCCTGGCCGGATCGATGCGGCCGAGCGGCGCCTCCAGGCCCAGCCGCGTGCGGCAGTAGTCCTCGCTCTCCCACGCGCGCAGCGTGCACAGCACCTGCGCCGCGAACGCCTCGTGGATCTCGTAGAAATCGAAGTCCTGCAGCGTCAGTCCGTTGCGGCGGAGCATCTCGGCGACCGCCACCGTCGGCGCCATCAGCAGGCCTTCGCCGTGCACGAAGTCGACCGCGGCCACGTGCGCGTCGCGCAGCCAGCACAGCGGCTCCAGGCCATGCGCCTGCGCCCACTCCGGCGTGCCGAGCAGACAGGCGGCGGCGCCGTCGGTGAGCGGGGTGGAGTTGCCGGCGGTGAGCGTGCCGCGCCCGCTGTTGCGGTCGAACGCCGGCTTCAGCGAGGCCAGCTTCTCCAGCGTGGTGTCGGGGCGCAGGATGTTGTCGCGGGTGACGCCGCGGAAGCTCACCACCAGATCGCTGAAGAAGCCGCGCTCGTAGGCGGCGGCGAGCTTCTGGTGCGAGGACAGCGCCCACTCGTCCTGCGATTCGCGCGAGACGTTCCACTGCTTGGCCATGTCCTCGCAATGGTCGCCCATCGACTTGCCGGTGCGCGGCTCGGCCACGCCCGGAAACTCGGGCTTCAGCTCGCGCGGGTGGAAGCCCCGGAACGCGGCCAGCCGCTCGCGCGGCGTCCTGGCGCGGAACGCGGCCAGCAGGCGGTGGCGGAACGCCTTGCCGTACACGATCGGCACGTCGGAGGTGGTGTCCGAGCCGCCGCCGATGCCGGCTTCGATCTGGCCCACCGCGATCTTGTTGGCGATGTGCACGATGGTGTCGAGCGAGGTGCCGCACGCGCGCTGCAGGGTGATGCCGGGCGTCAGCGGCGACAGCCCGGAGGACAGGGCGGCCTCGCGGCCGAGATTCCAGTCGCTGCTGTGCTTGATCACCGCGCCCATCGCCACTTCGCCGAGCTGCTGGCCGTGCAGGCCGAAGCGCTCCACCAGCGCGCCGAGCGTGCGCACCGACATGCCGAGGTTGCCGACGTCCGCGTAGGCGGTGTTCTGCCGGCAGAACGGAATGCGGACGCCACCGAGCACGGCGACGGGGCGGAGCTGTCGCATCGCATCACCTCGTGAAGGGAGCCTGCGCCGAGCGCGCAGGCATAATCGTTTCCGAAGTGTAGCGCCCGCTCGGGGCGCGACCAAACGCCCCCGTATCCACGAGATTCATCATGAGTCCAGCCTCCGAACCGGCTCTCCACGTGCTGGGCGCGCTCGCGCTGGAGCTGCGCGGCGACGCCCCGGTGGCGCGCGCGGCGCTGACGCAGGCGCAGGCGGGCGAGCTGGCCGCGCACGTCGCGCGCGATCTGGCGGCGTTCGAGCCGCAGGCGGCGGCGCTGGAGCTGGTGCTGGTGGGCGCGCACTACGACCCGGTCGAACTGCTTCGGCCCGGCTGGCCGCTGCATCGCGAACTGGACGCGCTCGCCGCGCGCGCGCCGGGCCGCGCCGGCGCGCGCGTGATCGCCTTCGGCGCGCACGAGCAGCGTCTGCCGGGGACGCTGACCCCGGATGCGGAGCAGCACGGCGGTCCGCTGCGGCTGGTGCCGTTCGTGCTCGGCGGCGAGCCGGAACGGGCCGCGCGCGTCGGCGAGGCGTTCGAACGCGGCCTGCTGGAGCGCGGCATGGCCGGCGCGGCGACCGCGCTGTTCGCGCAGGAGGCGTTCGGGCTGGCGATCGAGCACGCGCGCTACCTCACCGTGCACGACCTCGCCGCGATGACCGCGCTGCAGTACGAGCACGCCGGCCTCGGCGCGCTGTGGCCGGTGCTGGAGACCGCGCTGCTGGCGCCGGAGGAGGAGGCCTGGCTGGATGCGCCGCCGGAGCCGCTGGTGCGCTACGTCGACGGCGAGGCGCGGATCGCGCTGTTCTCGCCGTCCGCCTGGCAGGCGCGTTACGCGGCCACGGCCTCGTGCGACAGCGAGTCGGGCCGGCAGGCGCTGACGCGCCGGATGGCGCTGTTCGAGGCGCGCCAGCGGCAGATCGCCGCGGTGCTGCGCGCGCACGGGGTGCCGGTGACGTTCGTGCACTGCGCCGACGCCGCGCGCGAGGCGCTGGCCTGAGCGGCAATCGGCGATTGGCGTGGTGACGCTTGCCGGAGCGGCTTCAGCCGCGACCGCAACTCGTCGCACCGGAACGCGGCTGAAGCCGCTCCGAAAAGGTCGGCACCGTTGGCGCCCGTCGGATGTGACGCCGGGGGCCATGCATGCACGTGCACGGCGACATTCCCCCGACCAACGGAGACCCGGAGGGCGGCCGGCATGGATGCCGGCCGTTTTCGGACGCGACAAGGATGTCGCGTACGAAAATCCCGAGGGCGGTGAACCGCCAGCGATTGTCGTGTCGGGGAAGCGCCTTTCTTTTGGCTACTTTTCTTTGGCAAGACAAAGAAAAGTAGCCCGCCCGCGGCAGCGGGCGGAACACAGCCCGTGTGCGCCGAGGCCGCGCAACGCCGCAATGCCGTATTCCGGTCGCGGCCCAAGCCGCTCCTGCAGCTCGTAGGTCCGTCGGCGGTGGGCAGGGGACTCAACGCACCACGCGGATCACGCCGCAGGCCACGCGCGCGCCGGCGTTGCCGGCGGGCTGGCTGCGGTAGTCGTCGGGCTGGGCGTGGACGATCACCGCGCGGCCGGCGATGTCGCGCGCGCCGCCGTCGCCGAGGGTGACGCCGGTCAGATGCGCGTTCACGCGCGCCACGCCGCGCGCGTCGGCGCTGAGGTTGTCCATGTCGCCGGCGTGGTGCGGGCCTTGGCCGGCGCGGCCGTGCGGCGCGCCGTCGGGGTTGAAGTGGGCGCCGGCGCTGCTGGCGTCGACCGCGCTGCAGTCGCCCTTCTCGTGGACGTGGATCGCATGCGCGGCGCCGGGCGCAAGGCCGCCGACCTCGCCGGCGAGGTGCACGCCCGCGCCCATCGGCACCGCGGTGAGCTTGCCGCTGACCAGGCTGGCGGACGCCGGGGCGAGCGCGATCTCGGCGCGCGAGGCCTGCGGCCGCGCGGGCGTTGCGGCGGTCGTCGCGTGCGGCGCGCCGGCGGTGTCCTCGCGCGGCGCGGTGGCGGCGCAGGCGGCGAGCAGGAGCAGCAGGGGCGCGGTGCGCAGCGGACGGTTCATCGGCATCTCCTCGCGATCAGGATTCGGACGGTCCGGACGGCGCGCGGCGCCGGCCGGGACCGAGCTTGCGGGTGAGCGTGTTGCGGCCCAGACCCAGGCGTGCGGCCGCCTCGCTGCGGCGGCCTCCGGTGTATTCCAGCGCGGCGGCGAGCAAGGCGCGGTCGAGGCGTTCGCGGGCGCGGGCATGGATGTCCTCGGCATGGCGCGCCAGCTCCTCGCGCGCCCAGGCCTGCAGCAGCGCGTCCCAGCGTTCGGGCGGGGGCGCGCTGGCCTGCGCGCCGGGCGCGCCGAGCGCGCGTTCGACGTCCTGCGCGCCGAGCCGTTCGCCCGGCGCCAGCGCGGCCAGCCGCCAGCACAGGTTCTCCAGCTCGCGCACGTTGCCCGGCCAGGCGTGCGCCTGCAGACGGGCGATGGCGTCGGCCGCGAGCCGCTTGGGCGCGCCGCCGGTGCGGCGCGCGGCGGCGGCGAGGAAGCGTTCGGCCAGCAGCGGGATGTCCTCGCGCCGCTCGCGCAGCGGCGGCAGTTGCAGGCGCACGACGTCGAGCCGGTGCAGCAGGTCGGCGCGGAAGCGGCCCTCGGCGACCCGCTTCTCCAGCGGCTGGTGGGTGGCGGCGATCACCCGCACGTCGACGCGGATCAGCTCGCGCCCGCCGACGCGGAAGAACTCGCCCTCGGCCAGCACGCGCAGCAGCCGAGTCTGCAGCGGCAGCGGCATGTCGCCGATCTCATCGAGGAACAACGTGCCGCCGTCGGCCTGTTCGAAGCGGCCGACGTGGCGCTTGTGCGCGCCGGTGAAGGCGCCGGCCTCGTGGCCGAACAGCTCGCTCTCCAGCAGCTCCGAGGGAATCGCCGCGGTGTTGAGCGCGACGAACGGTCGCATGGCGCGCGGCGATTCGCGGTGCAGCGCGCGCGCCACCAGTTCCTTGCCGGTGCCGGTCTCGCCGGTGATCAGCACCGACAGCGGCGCCTGCGCGAGACGGCCGATCGCGCGGAACAGCTCGCGCATCGCCGGGGTTCGCCCGATCAGCGCATCGGCCTCCTCCGGCGCCGCCGGCGCGGCCGGCTCGGGCGCCGCCGGGCCGAGCACGCGCGCGACCAGCGCCACCGCCTCGTCGAGGTCGAACGGCTTGGACAGGAACTCGTGCGCGCCGCCGCGGAACGCGCCGGCGGTGCTGGCGACGTCGGTGTAGGCGCTCATCACCACCACCGGAAGCTGCGGCAGGCGCTGCTTGAGCTTTTCGAGCAGCGCCAGGCCATCGTCGCCCGGCATGCGCACGTCGGTGAACAGCAGCGCCGGCGGGCCGCCGCGGTCGAGCGCGGCGAGCGCCGCGGCGGCATCGCCGAACTCCTCGACCGCGTAGCCGGCCTGGCGCAGCGCGGTGGCCAGCACGAAGCGCACGCTGCGGTCGTCGTCCACCACCCAGAGCGTCGGGGTCATGCGGGGGCCTCCTCGGGCACCGGCAGCAGCAGGGTGAACACGGTGTGGCCCGGGCGCGAGCGGTAGGCGAGCGCGCCGCGGTGCTCGCGCGCGACCTGCTGCGCCAGCGCCAGCCCCAGCCCGGTGCCTTCGGCGCGGCCGGACACCAGCGGCAGGAACAGGCGTTCGGCCAGTTCCTCCGGCACGCCGCGGCCGTCGTCGATCACTTCCACCCGCAGCGCCAGCGGCCACCCCTGCTCGCCGATGCGCACCGCGTGCTCGGCGCGGGTGCGCAGGGTGACGCTGCCGGCGCCGGCCTCGATCGCGTTGCGCACCAGGTTCCAGGCGGCCTGGGTGAGGCGGTCGGCGTCGCCGGGGATCTCCGGCAGGCTGGGGTCGTAGTCGCGCACCAGTCGCACCGCCCAGCCGGCGTCGTTCTCGGCCAGCCGCAGCACGCGCTCGAGCACGGCGTGGATGTTGAGCGGCGCGTGCGGCCGCGGCGAGGCGGGGCTGAGCAAACGGTCGAGCAGCGCGGTCAGGCGGTCGACCTCGCTGCCGATCAGCGCCACCAGCTCGCGGCCGTCGTTCTCGCCGACCTGGCGCCCCAGCAGTTGCGCCGCGCCCTTCAGCCCGGCCAGCGGATTGCGCAGCTCGTGCGCCAGCCCCTTCAGCGCGGCCGACAGCGCCGAGGGCAGCAGTTGCGCCGGGTCTTCGCCGGGGAATTCGTCGACCGGGTGCGCCTCCAGCAGCCAGCCGCCCTCGTCGAGCGGGGTCAGCCAGACGTCGGCGAAGCGGGCCTCGCCGCCGGCGAAGCCCAGCCGCGCGCGCCGCACCCGCAGCGGCGCGGCGCCGGCAGCGGCGCGATCGAGCGCCGCCGCCAGCGCGCCGGGCTCCGCCTCCAGCGCCGCCAGCGGCAGCCCGCGCAGGCGGCGCAGGCTCACCCCCAGCCAGCGCGCGAAGGCGGCGTTGGCCGCGGCGAGCGTGCGGTCCGGGTGCAGCCAGGCGACCGGCGTGTTGAGGGCCTCGCAGGCGGTGGGGTCGGGGCGCATTGCACCATCCTAGTGCAAAGACGCCGGCGACCGTGCGGTCGGCTCAAGTTTTTCCCCACCTCGGCCGTAAACGGGGGACAAGGCTGCTCCCGTCCGGCCGCATGGCTCCCCCTTTCGTGACTTCGGCGCCCCTCCTCCGCCTCGATGCCCCGACCGCGCCGGACGACTGCGGACGCAGCTGCGATCTTGAGCGTGCCGCGCGCGAACTGGCGGTCAGCGAGGCGCGTTTCCGCGCGCTGGCCGAAGCCTCGCCGCTGGGCGTGTTCCATTGCGATGCCGACGGCGGCTGCACCTACGTCAACGCGCGCTGGGAGGAGATCTACGGCATGCCGTTCGAGCGCGCGCGCGGCGACGGCTGGATGCGCGGCATCCATCCGGACGACGCCGGACGCGTGGCCGCGCGCTGGCGCGAGATGGTCCGCGCCGGCGGCGAGTACGACCAGCAGTTCCGCGTGTGCGACGCCGACGGCCGCGTACGCCACATCCGCGCCCGCGCCCGCCCGCTGCGCGGCGGCGACGGCGCGATCGACGGCTTCGTCGGCACCGTCGCCGACATCACCGAACTGCAGCACACGCTGCAGCAACTGCGCGAGAGCGAGGAGCGCCTGCGCCGGCTGTACGAATGCACGCCGGCGATGTTGCATTCGATCGACGCCGAGGGCCGCCTGATCAGCGTCAGCGACCACTGGCTGGCCAAGCTCGGCTACCGCCGCGAGGACGTGCTCGGCCGTCCGTCCATCGAGTTCCTCACTCCCGAATCGCGCCGACACGCGCTGGAGGTGGTGCTGCCGGAGTTCTTCCGCGCCGGTCGCTGCGACGGCGTGCGCTACCGCATGCTCAAGCGCGACGGCGGCGTGCTGGAGGTCGAACTGTCGGCGATCCTCGAGCGCGATGCCGACGGTCGGCCGCTGCGCTCGATGGCGGTGCTGCAGGACGTCACCGCCCGCCTGCGCGCCGAACGCGCGCTGCAGGAGGAACGCCAGCGGCTGGCGCGGGTGATCGAGGGCACCCAGGCCGGCGCCTGGGAGTGGAACCTCGTCACCGGCGAGCTGCGCACCAACGAGCAGTGGGCGCGCCTGCTCGGTTACGCCGTCGACGACGCGCCGCGCACCGCCGCGGCCTGGGCCGAGGGCATCCATCGCGAGGACGCCGAACGCGCGGTCGAGCGGCTCAAGCGCCACCTGCGCGGCGAACTGCCGTACCACGAGTGCGAGATGCGCGTGCGCCACCGCGCCGGCCACTGGATCTGGATCCTGGTGCGCGGCCAGGTGATGACGTGGGCGGCCGACGGCCGCTGCGAGTGGATGTACGGCACGGTGATCGACATCTCCGCGCGCAAGCAGCAGGAAGAGGAGCTGCGCAAAAGCCAGGACCTGCTCGACCGCACCGGCGAGGTGGCCGGCATCGGCGGCTGGTCGCTCGATCTGTGGAGCGGCGAGATCCAGTGGTCCGACGTCACCTGCCGCCTGCATGGCGTGCCCGCCGGCCACCGGCCGACGCTGGAGACGATGCTGGCGTTCTATCCGCCCGAGGCGCGCGCGCAGCTCCAGACGGCGCTGGAGCGCGCCGGCCACGCCGGCGAGGGCTTCGACCTCGAACTGCCGCTGCGGCGCGCCGACGGCAGCGAGATCTGGGTGCGCGCGGTCGGCACCGCCGAGCGCGAGGACGGCCGGCCGGTGCGGCTGGTCGGCGCGCTGCAGGACATCACCGAGCAGCGCCGCATCAAGCAGGAGCTGGCCGAGCAGCACGAGCTGCTGCGGGTGACGCTGGAATCGATCGGCGACGGCGTGGTCACCACCGACGCCGACGGCCGCGTGATGTGGCTCAACCCGGTCGCCGAACGCCTCAGCGGATGGCGCGACGGCGAGGCGCGCGGGCAGCCGCTGGCGCGCGTGCTCGACCTGCGCGACGAAGCCAGCGGCGTGGCGGTGCGCGATCCGATCGCCTGCTGCCTGCAGGACGGCCACATCGTCGCCAGCGGCATCCGGCTGGTGGCGCGCGACGGGCGCGCCTACGGCATCGAGTACTCGGTGGCGCCGATCCGCGACGCCCAGGGCGCGGTGCTCGGCGCGGTGCTGGTGTTCCGCGACGTCACCGAGCAGCGCCGCCTCGCCGAGGAGATGAACTGGCGCGCCACCCACGATCCGCTGACCGGGCTGGTCAACCGCACCGAGTTCGAGGCGCGGCTGGGCCGGGCGCTGCAGCAGGCGCAGGCCGACGGCACCCAGTACGCGCTGCTGTACATCGACCTGGACGACTTCAAGCTGGTCAACGACGCCTGCGGCCACACCGTCGGCGACCAGATGCTGCAGCAGGTCGGCCGGCTGCTGACCAGCGGCGTGCGCGCCAGCGACACCGTGGCGCGCCTGGGCGGCGACGAGTTCGCGATCATCCTCGAGCGCTGCACGGTGACCAAGGCGCAGCGCGTGGCGCAGCAGATCTGCGACCGCATGGACGACTTCCGCTTCGCCCACGAGGGCCGCCGCTTCCGCATCGGCACCAGCATCGGCGTGGTGCCGGTCGACCGCCGCTGGGCCACCACCGCGGCGATCCTGCAGGCGGCCGACACCTCCTGCTACGCCGCCAAGATGGCCGGCCGCAACCGCTACCACCTGTGGTTCGACACCGACCAGGCGATGCGCGCGCGCCAGGGCGAGATGCACTGGGCCACCCGCATCGAGAACGCGCTCGACGAGGACCGCTTCGTGCTGTTCGCGCAGCGGCTGCTGCCGCTCAAGCCGGACAACGACGGCATCCACGCCGAGGTGCTGCTGCGCCTGCGCGACAACGAGGGCCACATGGTGCCGCCGGGCGCGTTCCTGCCGGCCGCCGAGCGCTTCCATCTCGCCTCGCGCATCGACCGCTGGGTGCTGCGGCACACGGTGGACTGGGTGAAGTCGCTGGACGATCCGCGCCGGCTGGCGACGCTGTGCATCAATCTCTCCGGACAGTCGATCAGCGACCGCGCCTTCCACCAGCATGCGATCGAGCTGCTCACCGACGCCGGTCCCCTGGTGTGCCAGCGCCTGTGCCTGGAGATCACCGAGACCGCCACCGTCACCAACCTCGGCGATGCGGCCGACTTCATGCGGCAGATCCGCGCGCTCGGCGTGCAGGTGGCGCTGGACGACTTCGGCGCCGGCGCGTCCTCGTTCGGCTATCTCAAGGCGCTGCCGGTGGATGCGCTGAAGATCGACGGCCAGTTCATCCGCGACATCATCGACGATCCGCTCGACGAGGCCGCGGTGCGCTGCTTCGTCGACGTCGCGCGCGTGGTCGGGGTGAAGACGGTCGCCGAGTTCGTCGATCGCCCCGAAGTGCTGGCGAAGGTGCGCGAGGTCGGCATCGACTACGCGCAGGGCTTTCTGGTGCACCGCCCGGAGCCGATCGAGCGCCTGCTCGCGGCCGCGGTCGCCGGGCCGGTCTGAGCCGTTCACTCCCCGTTGTCCGCGGCCGACGGCCTGTTCACGGTCGGGCGTCTACGTTGCTCGCACTTTCCCGACCGGAACGCGCGAGATGGACGCCATCACCCTGCTCAAGAACGATCACCAGAAGGTGCGCCAGCTTCTGAGCCAGCTCACCGAAGAGGAGTCCGCCGACAAGCGGCAGACGCTGCTGGACCAGATCGCGGTGGAACTGGAAGCGCACACCGCGATCGAGGAAGAGATCTTCTACCCCGCCTTCCGCAAGGCCGGCGAGCAGCACGACGACGAGAAGATGTACTTCGAGGCGATGGAGGAGCACCGCGCCGCCGGCGATCTGGTGCTGCCCGACCTCAAGGGCACGCAGCCGGACAGCGAGAAGTTCGGCGGCCGCGCCAAGGTGCTGAAGGAGCTGATCGAGCACCACGCCGACGAGGAAGAGAAGGAGATGTTCCCGCGCGCGCGCAAGGTGCTCGGCGCCGACCAGCTCGAGGAGCTCGGCGCGCGGATGGAAGCGCGCAAGCAGGAACTGCTGTCGGCGCTGAAGCACTGATCGCGCGGTGCAGCCGGTCGATGCCATCGGCTGGGCCGCCTCGCTGATCCTGCTGGCCACGCTGCTGCGGCAGGTCTACGTGCAGTGGCGCGACCGCAGCACCGCCGGCGTGTCGTCCTGGCTGTTCGTCGGCCAGTGCGCGGCCAACGCCGGCTTCGCGCTCTACAGCGCGCTGATCGGAAACGCGGTGTTCGTGTTCACCAACGTCGCGCTGCTGGCGACCGCGCTCACCGGGCAGTGGATCTACCGCCGCAATCGCGCGCGCGAGGCGGCCGCGGACGGCGCCCGCCGGTAGCCGGCCGCGCGACGCGCGGACATCGATGCGGCGCTGCTCCCTCCCCTGCGTGCAGGGGAGGGCTGGGGAGGGGTTGCGTCGGCAGCCGGCGTCAGTCGGTGGCCGCTTGACCCCCGGATGACCGCATCGGCACCGCTCCCGGGTTGCTGCGCAACCCGGGCTACGCGCTTGCTCCCTCCCCTGCGTGCAGGGGAGGGTCGGGGAGGGTTGCGCCGGCAGCCGGCGTCAGTCGGTGGCCGCTTGACCCCCGGATGACCGCATCGGCACCGCTCCCGGGTTGCTGCGCAACCCGGGCTACACGGCTGCAAGCGCGTCGACGCTTGCGAACCGCGGCGTCAGCCGAACGGGCCGCCGCCTCCCGCGTCGGCCAGCTCCGCCAGGCATTCCAGCAGATCCAGCGCGCCCACCGGCTTGCGCAGGTGGCAGTCGAAGCCGGCGGCGGCCGCGCGCAGCGCGCTGTCCGGCGCGGCATCGCCGGTGATCGCGATCAGGCGCATGCGCGCGCCCCAGTCCTCGGCGCGGATCGCGTGCGCCACCGCGTAGCCGGACAGCCGCGGCATGCCCAGATCGAGCACCGCGACCTGCGGGCGCAGGCGACGCACCAGCGCGAGCGCCTGTTCGCCGTCGTCGGCGCAATGCACTTCGTGACCGTCGATCGACAGCAGCAGCGCCAGCGTGTCGGCGAGATCGGCGTTGTCGTCTGCCACCACGATGCGCAGGCGCGGCGACAGGCCGCGCTGCGGCCGCGGCCGCGGCGTGAGCTGGGGAGCAAGGGACATGGACACCCTGGAAACAAAAACGCCACCGGCGGCGCGCGCCGGTGACGGTGACCGCGGACGGACTCAGTGACGGCTGCCGGAGTTGCCCGACGAACCGCTCTCGCGACGCGCTGCCGCGCGGGCCTGGCCGCCCTTGCGGCCCGCTTCCCGCGCTTCTTCCGAATCGAACTCGTGCGCGTTGCCGCTGGCATGGGCGGCCTTGCCGCCCTTGGAGGCGATCTCGCGCTGCTTCTCGGCATCCATGGCGGCGAAACCCCGGTTGCTCTTGCCCCCGTTTCCGCTCTGCCCTCGCGACGTGGATTGGTTGGCCATTGCAGTGCTCCTTGGTGGTGGGTGCGGGACGGCGCGTGCGCGTCCTTCGCTCCCGGCTCCCCGCAACCTCCATGCCAGACTTCGGCCGCCTCATCCGCAGGCCAACCCGAGCGTGGCGGGCAAATCCTGCGCGCGCGCGCAGGATTTGCAGTTCAGATGCGCACCCGCTCGTCCAGGTGCAGGGCGTCGCAGGAGAGCAGCTCGAGCCGGCAGAAGTCCGGGTGGGCGACGTTCAGCAGCACGTTGCGCTCGCGCGGCACCAGCGCGCTCGGCACCTGCAGCGCCACGCTGGTGTTCTCGCGCACCCAGGCATCGCCGGCGCGGCGCACGGCGTCGCGGTAGGGCCGCTGGTCCCAGCCGTCCGGCAGCTGCGCGAGCGGATGCACGCATTCGGCCGGCAGGGTGCCGACCGCCAGCCGCAGCGCGCGCGGCGTGGGGCCTTCCAGATGCGCCAGGAACTCGAGCACCGCGCCGGCCGGCGACAGCGAGGCGTACACCGCCTGCACGCCCTGCGACGTCCACCGTCCGCCGCGTCCGGCCCCGCGCGAGAACGGCGCGTCGGCGTCGTCCGGCGACACCACGCGATAGACCGTGACGTAGCGGTGCGGATTCTCCGCCTGGGTGGCGGTGGCGCTCGCCGTGGCCGAGAGCGGATCGCTTGCCGGGAACGTGCCCTCGACCTGGTCGTCGAGCCGGCGTTCGTCCGGCTCGACGGCCTTCAGCGGCGACTCCCGGGGAGGCGTCGAGGTCGGGTTCATCACGGGGTCGGCGGCGTGGTGCCGGCGTTGTTGGTTCCGCCGGACTTGGTGTCCTGCTGGTCGTTGCCGTCCTCGCCGGTGGTCGGCGGGGTCACGTCGGTGCCGGCATCGCCCGAGCCGGTGGTGCCGGTGGTGCCGGTGCCCTGGGTGGCATCGCCCATGGTCGCGGTGTCGGTCGGCGTGGTGCCGGTGGTGCCCGCCGCGGTGCCGGCGGTGGCGTCCGCGCCGGTGGTGGCGCCGGTGGTGCCCGCGGTGCCGGCCGCCTGCTGGGCCTGGCAGTCGGTGAGCGCCTGGCCGGTCAGGCCGGAGCAGTCGGTGGTGGCGGCCGTGTCGGCGGCGCCGGTGGCGGTGGCGGTGTCGGTGGTCATCGACTCGTTGCCCTGGTCGCGGCGGTCGCAGGCGACGAGCGCGAGCGCGAGCGCAAGGGCGAGCCAGAGCGGATTGCGGGTGGCCGACTTCATCGTGGGTTCCTCTTCTCGGGTGGACGAGACCGGAATGTCTCGCGGGAAACGGCAGCAACACTCGTGCCACCGCGGCGAGCGCAGCCGGCGGCGCGCCGGCGAAAAACTTTCGCGTGCTTGCAAGAACTCGCGGCGCATTGCGCCAGCGGGCATGTGGAGACGGCGTCGTGCCGTGGCACGTCTCTTGCGCGGTCTCCGGCGGTGTTCAGAAATCCCTGCGCCGCTCACGTGCGCATCGCGCACGCCGCGAAACCATCGTCGCCATGAACGAAGAGCAGAAGCCCCGCACGCAACCACCGCAGGAACAGCACGACCAGCCCGGCGACCAGCACGCGATGCATCCGCAGCCGGAAAGCATCCGCAAGGACTACCGCGGCAGCGGCAAGCTCGACGGCCGCGTCGCCCTGATCACCGGCGGCGACAGCGGCATCGGGCGCGCGGTCGCGCTGCACTTCGCGCGCGAAGGCGCGCACGTGGCGATCGTCTACCTCGACGAGGACCGCGATGCCGAGGACACCCGCCGGCTGATCGAGCGCGAGCGGCGCGAGTGCCTCACGATCAAAGGCGACGTCGGCGATCCGGAGTTCTGCCGGCAGGCGGTCGAGCAGACCGTCGCGCGCTTCGGCCGGCTCGACGTGCTGGTCAACAACGCCGCCGAACAGCACACCGTCGAATCGCCCGAGGAACTCACGCCCGGGCAGATCGAGCGCACGTTCCGCACCAACATCTTCGCCTACTTCTACATGGCGATCGCGGCGCTTCCGCATCTGCGGAAGGGCGCGTCGATCATCAACACCGGCTCGGTCACCGGCGTGCGCGGGCACAAGCAGTTGCTCGACTACGCGGCGACCAAGGGCGCGATCCACGCGATGACCTTCTCGCTGGCGCAGGCGCTGGCCGAGCGCGGCATCCGCGTCAACGCGGTCGCGCCGGGCCCGATCTGGACCCCGCTGATCCCGGCCAGTTTCGATGCCGAAAAGGTCGCCGAGTTCGGCAGCAACACGCTGATGAAGCGCGCGGGGCAGCCCTCGGAAGTGGCGCCGGCGTACGTGTTCCTCGCTTCCGCGGATGCCTCCTACATCACCGGGCAGACGATCCACATCAACGGCGGAGGACACATCAGTGCGTGAGCGTGGTGAGCAGCATCTGGGTACCGAGTTGAAGGCCGTGGCGCGCGATGCGCTGCGCCTGGGAGTGCGGTTCGCCGAGGCGGGTCGCGCATGGCTGACAGAGAAGACGGAGGCGATGATGAACCGGAACGAGCAATCCAACTGGCGGGACGACGAACAGGGCCGCGGTCGCAGCGGCGCGGGCGGTTCGCAGCGCTCCTGGCAGAGCGGCGAGAGCGGCAGCGGCTTCCGCAGCAGCGACGAGCACGGCCAGTACGCGCGCGAACCCTGGGAGCGCAACCGCGAGTACGCCTCGCAGGGCGGCGGCGACTGGGGCGACGGCGGCAGCGGGCGCGAATACGGCCACGGCCAGTACGGCGAACGCTCGCGCGCCTGGGGCCAGGAGCAGCAGGGCTCGTACGGTCAGGGCGGCTACGGCCAGCACGCGCAGTACGGCCAAGGCCAGCAGTACGGCCAGGGCGGCAGCCAGTTCTCGCAGCAGCAGTACGGCGGCGGCTACAGCCAGTCGGGCGGTTACACCGGCGGGCCGTCGCAGTACGGTTCGCAGCAGTTCGGCGGCAGCTACGGCGGCCAGGGCGGCTTCGGCCCGCAGGGCGGCTACGGCGGCGGCCAGCATGCCGGCCAGCAGGGCTACGGCTTCGGCCAGCAGGGCTACGGCGCCCAGTCCGGCGGTTCGCAGGGCTACGGTTCGCAGGGCTACGGCGGCCAGGGCCGCTCCGGGCAGGAGTGGGGCTCGCAGGGCATCGGTTCGGAGTACGGCTCGCGCGGTTACGGCGGCGGCTCGCAGAACTACGGCTCGCAGGGCTATGCCGGCGGCTCGCAGAGCTTCGGCTCGCAGGGCGGCTACGGCGGCTACGGCCAGTCGGGCCAGGGCGGCGGCCAGGGCTACGGCGGCTCCGGCCAGTACGCCGGCCAGCAGGGCGGCGGTTATCTGCGCGCCGGTGAGTCGCACTCCTTCGGCCGCTACGGCGCCGGCGAGAGCCGCGGCTACGGCGAGGGCTACGGCACCTCGTCCGGCTACGCCAGCGGCACCGGTTACGGTGGCGGCTACGGCGGCGGCTACGGGCAGAGCGGCGGCTACGGCGGCGGCCGCATGGGCGGCGGCGCCGGCTTCAACGAAAGCGGCACCTCCGGCTCGAATTTCTCCAGCACCTACGGCGGCGGCAGCGCCGGCATCGGCCAGGGCGGCGAGATGTACGGCGGCCAGCAGCGGCGGCAGAGCTTCCGCGGCCGCGGCCCGCGCAACTACACCCGCTCCGACGAGCGCATCCTCGAGGACATCTACGAGCGGCTGACCAACGACGACGACATCGACGCCACCGAGGTGACCGTCAGTTGCCAGGACGGCCACGTGGTGCTCGAGGGCGAAGTCGAGGCGCGCTGGGTCAAGCACCGCATCGAGGACATCGTCGAGGCCTGCGGCGGGGTCAAGGACATCGACAACCGCCTGAAGGTGCGTCGCACGATGGGCGATCGCCTGCGCTCGGCATTCGGCATGGAAAGCCACGAGGACCGCGAACGCGGCGAATACCGCAGCAGCGGCGGCAGCGACACGCGCTCCAGCGTCGGCAGCTCCGGCAGCGCGCTGACCGGCGCCGGCGGCACCGGCAGCTCGTCGCTCACCGGCGCCGGCGAAACCAGCGCCGGGACCAGCGGCGGCGCGTCCGCCGGGGCGAGCTCCACGGGCACCGCCGGCAGCACCGGCCGCAGCGGCAAGACCGGTACCGGCTCCAGCACCACCGACAACGGCGGTACCCGCTCGCAGCACTGAACCGCGCACCTCGTCGTCACGGTTCAGGCGCGCAAGGCCCGGCTTCGGCCGGGCCTTGTTCTGTGGTCGCAGCCCGGGCAAGCGGAGCGCACCCGGGATTGCGCGGGAGCCCGCCAACGGCCCCGGCTGCGGGCCTCGCCCTCATCCGGCGACCCGCCTGCATCGTTCACTCGTCGGCGAACGCTTCCAGATAGGCCTGCATCGACGCCAGCGCGGTTTCCTCCAGCGCGATCAGCTCCTCGAACAGCGGGCGCTCGGGGCCGGCGTGCCTGAGCATCGCGCGCGCGGCCGGCAGGTCGTTCTCCAGCGCGAACGCCAGCGCCCCGACCACCTCCTGCGCCGTCGCCAGCGCCCGCAACTGCTCGCGCACCGCCGCGTGGCCCGCCGCCTCGTCCTGCGCCAGTTCGGCCAGCATCGCCGCCTCGTCCGCGCGCAGGCGGACCGGCTCCGCGCCGCGCGCCGCCTGGCTCGCGCGGATGCGCGCGGGGAGCGAGGTCTGCGCCCGCTCGTAGGCGTCGACCGCCGCGTGGATGCGCGCCAGCGCCTCCACCGCGGCGGGGTCCACGTTCTTGTCCTGCGCGATGGCGACGAATTCCGACTTCAAGCCGCACCTCCGGTCCGGGAACCGCGCGGCCGGCGGCCGGCGGGAGCCGACAGCATGCCCGACGGCGCGGCTGCCGTCCGCCGACAGGACCGTCGATGCACACGCGCGCTTCGCTGCGCGCGGTCGCCGCTCAACGCGCCGCGAAGCCCTGGCCGCCCACCGGCAGCGTCTCGAAACGCTCGCCGAAACCGGCGATGTGCGGCCGGGCGCGCGCGATCGCCGCCTGCACGGCCGGCAATCCGAGCGAGGCCTGATGGTGTTCCCGGCTTTCCCACACCTCGGTGACCCAGATCGCGTCCGCGTCGCCCGGATCCAGCGCCACCACGTAGCTCAGGCACCCCGGCATCGAGCGCGTGCCTTCCAGCAGCGCCTCCACCACCGTGTCGCGCTGTCCGGGCGTGGTTCTGATCTTCCCGATGAGTCCGTACATCCGCCGCTCCTCCCGCAGTCCGCCGCGCACGCTCCGCGAACAGGCGGCCAGACCCGCCACCGCACCGACCACGAATCCGCGCCGACTCACGTCCGTCATGCGCGGCGAGTCTCCTGTCCCGCGCCCGTGGTGTCACGCCGCGGTGCGGAAGGCGGCGGCCATCGGTGCGGCTGCACGCTCATCCGCGCATGCGCTGCAGGCGCAGCACCGGCACCACCAGCGCCAGCACCGCTCCGAGCGCGACGTGGCGCCAGAGCGGCACCTGCGCCGCCGATAGCGTCACATACGCGCCCAACGCCAGGTACCACGTCGCCATCACGACGCGGTTGCGCCTGGTCGGCGCGATCCGTCCCAGGAACACCCGCGGCGCGAACAGCGGCGAAGCGAGCCATTGCGGAACAAGCAGCGTCGCGACAAGCGCCATCGCGCCATAGACGGCCAGCAGCGTGCCCGCGCCCATCAACACCACGTCGAGTGCGAACGTCATCGTCTCCATCCTCGTCCTCCTCTCCTTCAGCACTGCTTGCATCGGCGCGAACCGCGCGCTTGCGCGGCGTACCGCGCTCGCCGGAGGGCGCGCCGATGCCGACGGCCGCGGGACGCCCGCCTCAAACCGCGCCGCGAAGCGGCACCGGCGCGAACGCGTGTTCCGGGCTCATGCGCTGCAGCCACGGAAGCCCGTGCGCCACCAGCAGATCGCGCACCGCCGACAGCGAGCGCGCCGCGCGATCGGGACCTCCGCCCACCGGCCACCACCTGTCCTTCGGCCCGAACACGGCCCCCACCAACGGCATCGCGGCCAGCCGCGGGTGGCGGGGCGCAGCGAGCATCCCCAGCCGGGACCTCCGATGGGGCGCGCAGTGATATTCGCGGGCGTCGACCGCGGCGACCCCGGGCGCATCCGCGGCGAGAAAGACGCCGAGATTCACCGTGAACCGCCCGGCGAGAGCGCGCTGACCGAGCTGGAACTCGACGAGCTGGGCCGCGCTGCCGTCCGCAGCCAGCCGCCGGAACGCGCGCCCCCGCCCGCGCCGGAACCCCATCCCGGCGAGCACCGGCGCGATCACCTCGCCCATCGCTTCGTCGAACGCGGTCACGTCGCTGGACCTTCCACGCTGCGCGCTCAATCCAGGAACTCCCACGTATCCGCGCCGTCGAAGCGCCGGACCACGACCGACTCGAGCAGGGCCGGATCGAAGTTGCGCAGATTGACGCCGTGCCGCGCGCCGGGCGTGCGCTCCAGCGGCTCCCAGTGGGTCACGATGCCGCACGACCTGCAGCGCACCGTCCGCAGCGTCCGGTCGCCCCACACATAGGACTCGGTGGCGTCCGGACCCGCCTCGATGATCACCGTGCCCAGCGCGTAGTAGGCCCACAGGCCTGCGGTGCGCCGGCAGAGCGAACAGTTGCAGCTCGTCGCCGTCGCCGGCGCGAACGGAAGCGTCAAGCGGACCGCGCCGCAATGGCAGGATCCGCGAAGCGGCGGCGTGGCGGTCTCGTCGATCATGGCGCGAAGCCCCGGTGCGGTGCTGCCGGAGCGCCTACCCGCCGCTGCGCGCAGCGCGGTCGGTGCCGTCCCGCGCCGGCCGCAGCAGCGCCAGCGCAGGAGGAAGGACGAGCCAGAACCCCGACACCGGCATCAGCACGATCCCCAGCACCGCCAGACCGAGCAGCGCCACGCCCAGGCTCCGGGGCAGACGCGCGCCCGAGCGTTCGACGGCCGAGACGGCAAGCCCGGCCGCCAGTGCAAGGATCCCGAACAGCAGGAACCACGCGGCCGCCGAATGGCCCGCGCCGCGAACGCCCGCGCCCCAGATGCCGTCGGACCACATCGTCCGATAGGTGTTCCCGAACAGCGCCAGCGCGACGCCCGTATGCAGCACGGCCACCGCAACCAGCCATCTGCCGATCCATCGCTTCATGTCGCGCATCCGCGGCGGGAATGCCGGCAGTGTATGTCACCGCGCACCGGGAGAGCGGACGCCACCCCGCGCCGCCGCGAACACCCGCATCCGCCATGCGCAAGCGCGGTCGCGACAGAAACGTCGCCCGGACACGGCCGCGGCCGCCTCCGGGAAACGCCCCGCCCCGCCCACATTCGTCATTCCCGCGCAAGCGGTGCCTTTAGCCCGTACGGCCGAACCCGCCGCTACATCGACGCCACCCGCCGGATGGCCGCGAGCTTCTCTTCGGAAAGTCCAGCCAACTGCGCTTCCGCGATGCGCCCAGCCCGCAACAGCCCGCCGAACAGCAGGATCAGTTGCGAGTACCGGAAGTCGTACTTCGCGTCGATGTCCCGCCGCGTCCGTCGCAGGTCGTCCTCGATGGCCCACAGATCGGCCGGCTCCGCGGCCGCGGCCGCCCTCCTCTTGAACTCGGCCATGACCTCGGCCAGTTCCTCGGCAAGCGCCATTTCGAACACGCGGCGTGCGATCTTCTTCTCGGACGGCGTCCAGTCCATCCTCGAAAGCATACCGAGGAACGGAACCTCGCTTCGGCATGCCGGCGTCCCATGCGCTGAAACCTGTCGAGCGCGTCCCGAAGCGGCGTCGCCCTGCGCGAATCGTCACCCCGCAGGCCTGTTCGACCCGGAAAGAGACTTCGGTGCCTTGCGCGCCCACGCGCTGCGCACCAGCTCCTGCACGAACCCCACCCTGGCCTTGGCGAGCGCGACGCGAACCCCCACGACCTTCCTGCCCCACCGCAGCGGCTCAACCACTTCCGGATGGAGAGCGACCGCCCTGTCCCGTTGCTCGTCGTCCACGAAGATATGGGCGAACTTCTGATCGGGCGTAACAGTCGCGAAGATCCTGCCCTTCACCCGGAACGAGCTGTACTGGAAATGCGGTTCTTCCGTGGCCGCCGGAAGCGAAAGCGCATAGGCTCGCAGTTGTTCGACGCGCATCGATCCGCTCCGCGCGGGCCCGAAGTTTCCTGATCGTCACCCGAATCAGCCCTCGCCGCGAAGCGGCGTGGACGCGGACGGGCTGTCAGGCGGCGCCTTCCTTTCATGCCACAACGCCACGAGCAGACCGAGCACCTCGAGCCCGCCCCCGCCGGTATCCAGCCAGCCCCGCGACGACAACACCATCCACAGCAGGCGGCAAGCCACGGCCAACACGAGCAGTACGATCGCCCAGCGCCGCCGCTCGAAGCCCAATGCGATTCCGGCAAGCAGATCGAGGACAGCGCACACCAGGATCGGAAGCTCCTGGCGATACTGGGCAAGCCACTCGGACGGCGAGAACCCCAGCCGGGAGACGGCGACGGCGATCCCGACAATCCCGAAGAACGCCAGCAGGCTGCTGATGAGAACGGCGAAGCAACCGTTTCGCGCATGCGTGCCCGATGCATACCGGTTCATGGGGCGATCCTCAACTGCACCGATGTGCTGCGCGGCCTGCCACTGGCCCTCCTGCGCAGGTGAGAGCGGCAGCGACCACCGGCGCTATGCCGCACTGCGAAGCGGCGTCGGCTTGGACGAACGGTTGGCGCCCAGCCACGCGAGCACGCCAACCGGGAGCAGCAGGATCCACTGCGGCAGTTTGAGGAACAGCCCCTCCCCCGGCTGGGTCGCTGCGACGACCAGGAAGACAAAGCCCGACGCAAGCCAGAGCAAGGCAACCAGCCGGACAGCGGACACCATGCCCGCTTGATGCGGTGGCAGCGACGCGCGCACCAGGACAAGAGCCGAGATGCCCAGCAGCGCCGACACCATGTGCCACGCGGCATACAGCGTCAGGCGCGGCTCGTCCGCGAGCCCCGAGGCCAGCAGGCGAGACGCCACATCCTTCCCGCCGGCGACGACATGCACGCCCGTGACGAAAGCTGCGAGGACGGACGCGAAAAGCAGAGTCTTGTTCATGGGCGCGATACCTGAATCAAGCCGCGCGAGGCGGCGTCGGCTTGGACGCACTGTCAGGCCGCGGTCGTAGCCTGACCACAAACACGGCCGACGCAATCGTCGACACCAGCGCAGCCACGCAACCCACGATCAATGCGATGCCTGCTGGTGATGCGAGCGATGCAAAAAGGAACTGCGCCATGAGGCCGCCCAGGCCGACGAGAAGCACGGGCTGAGAGACCAGACTTGCGATTCCGGCCACACAGGCCCAACGGTGTGACGGAGTGGCGCCCTTACGGCTCACAAGGATCGACGCGATTCCGGCAATGCCGGCGACCAGGCTCAGGGAACCGATCGCTACGAGAAGCTCCATATCTCCTCCGTGCCTCACGTTCGATTATGAGCGGTCGCTCGCCGGCGCAGTCGGCAAGCCATCGGCTCGATGAAAGGGCCAGGCGTCAGCAGCACGCCTCGGAAACTTCCACGATCAACCACCCCGATGCGACCGGACGAAACTTGATGGCGCCATTGCATGAAACGTCAGGCCTATATTCGACTGTCAGATCCGTGCCCACAACGAATACGGACGCGTCCCACGCGCGGCCCTCTCTCGGCAGAATCGCCTCTGAGGCAAGCGTAAGCGATCCGCTGGATCCTTCAATGTCTCCGACAACCGTTCGGACCAATTTCGGAGACGCTCCCATAAGTCGAGTCTTCGCGCCTGCCCCCTTCCCGCAAAAGTACGAATACGCGATGTCCTTCAGTTCGTCTGCGTGGTGCCCCTGCGATCGCTCCGCCAAAGCGGCTTCGATCCTGCGCCACTCCCCAGCACCGCACACCGCTTTTCCGACAGGGGATTCTTCGGCTGGCTCAAGCGCGTATGCTGCTGACCAGCCCCCAGCAGCCGTGCCACCAGTTACTGGGAGAGCCCGGGGTTGGAGGGTACTTCGGCTTGGCGGGTTTGGGTGTGGTGGCTGGCAGCGAACTGGGCGGGTGGGATGAGTCCGCAGCCGCTGGACGAGCACCTCTCGACCCTTCGCGCTCAGGCGCGCATTCTTCTGCATGGTTGTTCCCGTCGCGGATGGAAGCTGGGTGTTTGGCGACATCAGCTTCCCCTTCCGGTCTGAGGGGAACCACCTCTTGAAATGTCACAGCGCTCACTTCGTGCGCATCCAATAAGCGCAGCTGGGTCGCTTGTCGCGCACGCTTTGCTACGCGGCGCTGTACTTGGGTCTGCTAAAAATCGCGGGGCCGAAGCCCCGCGACTCTAAGAACAATTACAGGATATTGCAGAACCAGCCGAACGGGTCCCAAATCCAGAAGGCGCCACAATCCTGATTCGGTTCGTTTGCGAGAGCGACCCCAACATAGGTGGCAGCAATCAACGCCATCATGCCCGCTGCCTTCCAAGTCTTCTTCTTCATTCCATGCTCCTTGAAGTGGGCGAATGCCCAACGGGAATCTAACTGTGCGTCCAGGAATTAGCAAATGGGGCCTAACAACTGAGTTAAGCCGCGCCGCGAAGCGGCGTCGGCTTGGACGAATTGTTAGGCCTCACTCGCGGAGCAACTCGCGAGACTCGGCCTCCGCCTGCAACTGTCTCAAGCATGCCCGATCAATCGGGTCAGTGGCTGCGGCCATAGCCGACGCCACGACGCGACGCCCGGCAGCACTCCACAATTTTCTCGATGCTTCAGCACGCTCGCTCTGGAACCAGAACCAAACCTCGCCGTGGCCCTTTCCAGCATCTGGGCCAGCCAGCCCTCTACATGCCGACAGCGCCCGATCCAGTTCAGCGCGAGGAACGGTGGCACATCCTGCGCCCAGGAGGCCCAGTGCGAGCGTGAGTCCCCTCCACATGCGACACCCTTCCTGTGAGGCCTAACACCTGAGTTAAGCCGCGCCGCGAAGCGGCGTCGGCTTGGACGAATTGTTAGGCGCCAGCTCGGCATTGATGGACGCGGCAATGAGTGCGCCAACCAACTTATTGCCTTGAGTGTTGAAATGAAGCCCGTCGGGTAGCAACAGCTCACCTAGATCCGCGTCCGAAAGCTTCGCATGCAGGTCGTTGATGGTGAAGCCGTAGCGGGCCGCGAGAGTGCGGGACGCGTCGTTGTACTCGATCAAGTGGCGCAGGAAGCGCCGGGACTGCTTGTGCGAGTTATGCACCTGCTCCAGGAAGGGCGTGCTTGTGGCCCAGATGACCCTCGCTCCGCGACTGAACAAAAAGCCAAAGATGGAGTCCAAGTTGCGTTCGTATTCGGTAAGTGTGCAGACCGGCCGATCCAGACCCGGATCGTGACGTAGGTCGTGGAGCCCGCAGTTGATGTGCACAAGGTCTTTCGGGGTTGCTGGCGCCCATTCCTCGATTCCCGCAGCTACCTGACGCGATGACTCGCAATTGACCGATGGGCTGAGCAGGGAAACGCCGTCGGGAAGGAGCGCGCGGACGTGCCGCTCGGAGTTCATGCGAATCGAGTCACCCACTAGAAACACTCGCACAGCGAACTCTCCTCTGGCGCCTAACGCCTGAATTAAGCCGAGCCGCGAAGCGGCTTCGGCTTGAATGAATTGTTAGGCCTCTCCCGACGGAAAGGGACGAGTACCGCGACAGCGTGGATAAGTTGAACAACCGAGAAACTGTTTGCCGCGATTCTTGCCCCGCAGGGCACGTCTGATGCGCATCTCTGCGCCGCAAAGTGGGCAAGGCGGGAGACCGTTTTGGGGCGGCTTACTAAGTTCGTTGGGTGGTAGGGGTGGACGAATGTCTGGCTTGGAAGGTGTAGGCGGGAGATCAGCGCTTGAGGTGCTATAGAGGGAACCTCTGCGAAGAATGAGTAGATCGAGTAATGGCGAAAACAGAAAAATCAAAACAGCGCGGAAAGCCAGCTTTCTTTTTGCTGATGATTGGTACCTTTTTCGGAGATCGTTAATGTCCCGATTGGAAATCAGATGCGCTGTTGCTTTTTCTCTGTAGTAATTTTCATTGACGCCTCTGTGCCACGAGCACGTCCCCTTGCCGATGCTATCTGAAACCCACCCGTCATTGCACACCGTTACAGCATCGTAGTAGCCATTGGCGATATTTGACTTCGCCTCGGCGATTTGTATCGAATCCCTTCTAAGTTGCTCTGCAATGACCTGGGGTTGTGCCGAGTACCAATAGGCTAACCAGAGACATAGTCCCCAAAAGAAGTAGGATCTCAGTCGCCTTATCAGGTACTGCATATTGTCTACTCTGGCCCAGGGGTGTATCCGAGGTCCAGTCGAACGGACTCTACATATACCCAGACAGCGGGTAGGCGCACACCCGCCACGACAGGATCGGCGCTGAAATGGATGTATGCCGCAGAGCACAGTACCGATTCCAACGCCGCCGCAGTTGGCTCGAGCGAGCCACGCCGCATCTGACGCACGACACGACGAAGTGGCGCGGGAGGAAAGTGCCGGACAATGCTCCGAAACGCCGCTGCCAGAGCCAATGGCTTCAAGAAGCTGGTGCGTACCTCCGTGATCACGGAAGTGTCATCTTGCACGAGCTCCACTGCATCCATAGGCGCCTAACACCTGAGTTAAGCCGCGCCGCGAAGCGGCGTCGGCTTGGACGAATTGTTAGGTTTCTGCCTGCGCTGGCGCGCCAACGCTCCACCCGCCCATGCACCCAGCAACACTGCTGCCACGCCAAAAGGAAGAGACGGGAGTTGGTTGCCCAGGTACTCAAGCACCCCCATTGGCCGTGCCGGCTGCTGCATGGCGTAGCCCCACTGCAAGGTGTAGAGCACGGGAACAGCCCAGAGCACGAGAGCAATAGCGAAGAAGCGCCGGCCAGAAATCAGCCCGCCGCAGAATGCACCTACTAGCCCTGGGAGCGCCCAGATCAGTGCCAGAACCCAAACGTAGACCTCTTGCGAGAAGGCGCGGTATGCCGCTTGCCCAAGAGGGCCCGTCATCAGGTCAACAAGAGCGTAGATCGCTACTGCCGCCACCGTTCCAAGAAACATGCGCTTCACGGGCGACTCCTCCATGTGCTGAAACCTAACACCTGAGTTAAGCCGCGCCACGAAGTGGCGTCGGCTTGGACGAATTGTTAGACCTCATGGCTGCGCAAGCCTGAGCGCGGAGATCACGGCGTGCCCCGACTGGAACAGAGGGGCAAATGGATCGCGCTCTTCACCGAGATCTACTTCGGGCGCGCGGTACGACCGCAACCCGTCAAAAGTAAGCAGGAAGAACTGGGTGGACCCGCGCCCTGGAGGCGCAGTATCAGTAATTGGGGCGGCAGCGCTAGCGAATTGGTTAGCGCTGGCCAGGAAGTCGCGGCTCGCCGCCCGTACAGACTCATGCTCGCCGGCGCCGATGATCCCGCCACCGGTGCTGAAGTACAGGCTGGTGGTGCCATCTGCGAGAGCCACCAAGGTGTAGAAACCCCCGTCCATGCCCGTCTCCATCACGATGCCCCATACCGCGCCTTGAGAGTTATCGGAATTCAGCCCGATTTCGCCTGGCGTGAGGTTAAGCACCATGGAGCGCAGGCCCGACGCCATCTCCGCAGGCGGGGGCGACGGTGGCTGAGCGCCCGCATTGCCGAAACCGACGAGGGAGAGGAGGCCGGCAAGGATCTTTCGCATGAGGTCTAACACCTGAGTTAAGCCGCGCCGCGAAGCGGCGTCGGCTTGGACGAATTGTTAGGTGCCGCTCCTACTCGCTGCAGTCCTTGCGAAAGTCATTACGACCCAAGACTTCTACCAGCTTGAAACCGGGGTAGTAGCCACCTTCATCTTCTTCGAGAGTGCCCTTCTTGGCCTTGATGCTTGCGCCGGCAATGTAGTGACATCCGTCCTTTCTTGCCTGAGCAGCCATAGCAGCATCAAACCCCAGCTTCGCGGACTCGGCCGCGGTTTCGGTGAGGCCAATGACCACAGCTCCGTTCGCCACGTCTTGGCCCCAGTACTTGGCGAGGTCGTCACTTCCCATGAGCAGGTTGCACACGGGCTGATTCTGATCCGTAGTGAAGCAGTCGACCTCGGCGTTGATCTCGTACACCTTCCCATCGGCAGCGGACGCACAAGGCGCAATGAGCAGAGCAGCGACCAAGCCAGCCGTCTTACAGATGTTCGTCTTCATAACGTTTCCCCTGTGGAGTGAAATTCCCGCTAAAGCCTACTGGGTCCAAGCGGCATGACAACACGAATGCCACGCGCGAAGATTTAGCAGCGGCACCTAACACCTGAGTTAAGCCGCGCCGCGAAGCGGCGTCGGCTTGGACGAATTGTTAGGTGGCACCTTCGCCACCCGCTTGAATGCCAAGTTCCTTGAGCCAGAAGCCGACAACGGTAGGGCACTCGCTGAGCTCGACCACTTGGGACTCAGAGCGATCCACCACGTGTTGGTCCGAGCCGTTCGGATGATGCGACCACACCTTTTCACGGATCAACTGGCCGGCCGCCGCGTCCCATAGGTAGCGGGTTGTGACGGTTTGTGCCACACCGGCCTCGGCATTCTCGATCGTGTAGAACTCGCGATGGACCTGCTGCATGCGCGACGAACTCGTGCCGCCTAACACCTGAGTTAAGCCGCGCCGCGAAGCGGCGTCGGCTTGGACGAATTGTTAGGGGGCAAGCTTACAGGCCGACACAGGGAGCGGCCCATACACCTTCTGAGTCCCGGCAAAGCCGCCAAGTTCGATAACGTACGCCGCGCGAGACGCCGTGCTGACAACGAGCCAATGCGTGTAGCCATCTTCGATGTTGCCTTGATCTGACAGCAGGCGACCCGGGCGCTGGGCAAGTTCTTCGGGCAGCGCGGCCGCTACCGGCCAAGCTTGATTTACGCCGGTTGGCCGAACGAACGGCTGCAGCCGAGCCGCCGTACACTCGAGATACGGTGACGACTCCAACGGAATACCCGACGGAGCCGCTAAAGCGATTGCCACAAGCGCGTTGATCATTCCCATGCCCCCTAACACCTGAGTTAAGCCGCGCCGCGAAGCGGCGTCGGCTTGGACGAATTGTTGGGCCGCAGTGGAGTCAGCGGCCGTGTGCCTTAAGACCGTTGAAGAACGCACTTCGGACAGCCCACCGAACTGCATCATCCGTTCTGACACTTCTCCAGTGGTCCGGGTATCGCATCACGTCTCGGACCTCGAAGCGGTCCTCTTCTGGGTAGCGGACCTCGAGAAAGCCGATGCGATACAGGAATCGGGCGAGTGCGATCTCTGGATCGCCGTGTGAGACGCCTTTTTGCAGTCTAACTTGCCCGTTCCCGATCAACCCCTTGAGATGCTTGTAGAGATTCGATGCCACCCATTCGAGTGGTTTTCCTGTGAACGATTGCAGGCAAATGTCTAAACCAACGCAAAGCGAGCCGAACTCGGTTTTCAGGAACTCCAACTGATCGATTGAGTAGTTCCACTCGGCCTCCTCAATTACTGTTCCCGGAACCGGCAGTCGGTCTGTGCCATCCAAAGCAAACTTGATCATGCTGCGCAGGCTACGCGGGGTATACATCGATCTGCGCACAAAGTAGCTAAAGGAATCGCTTTCAGTTCTATTCTTTAGCTTGACTTCCGGTGGGAAGAACACGTGCCACATGTCGTCGAAGGGCACCCGAACCGATTTGGGGTTTACACCTAGCGCTTTACCAATAGCGAACTTCAGCCTTTGCTGAGTCCAGCGCCTTAAATCTCCTACATCCCAGTTGAGGTGAACGACCCCGCTGACTTTGTCTGAGTAGTGCCACCCCGGATTGATGTTCAGCCAAAGGTCTTGACGCATGAACAGGTGGACTTCACCTTCAGCGTTGCCGTGAGTGATTCGGTCTGCTGCCTCCACAGCGTCACGGACGAGTCCGATGCTTGTGGCGCCGCCCCTTTCTTGAAGATTGTCAAAATCATCGACATAAAGAACAAAGTTCGTGGCTGCTGCTACGCGTGAAATTCTTTCTGCGCTCTCCTTTTCTTGGCCTTCGTTTTCAGAAAGCAGCTTTTTCGCCCACGGGACCAGGGTCTTAACGGCGTCTACGATCCGTTCGCCGAAGTCCCGCTCTGTAATTCCTTGCGTCTTTGCCCACGCTCTAATTGCGATGTCGTCGTCGCTAGTAAGTAGCGTTCCACTCATGTGGCGGGCAAGGTGGCGCACGATTAGATCGGCGTAAATTTGCATCCAGTCGGCGACGGCGCCATAGCCGCGTTCTGCCGACTTAGCTAAGCGTTCGGAGTAGAAGGACGCGAGTTCGTCAGCCGAAACATCGATAATCAAAGTCTTAGTTTCTTTCTTGCGCTTCTCGGCGCTTGCAATCCGGACCGCTGACTTGCCTGCCCCTTTTCGTGCGACGGTTACGGTCGTTCCGCGTGAGGTTGCTTTGGCGAACCAGTCGGGTTGGACTAGCAAGTCGTCGTACCATCCTTCTTGCGAGGAGTCGCGCTCGGCGTTTGGGAATCCGATAAAGGAGGAGTCGCGATGCCAATGCTTCCTGACGAGGTCCACCTGGGATGGTGTTAATGACCGCACTTCCTCGTGTCTCATGTCTTTTCCCCACGCTGCGAAGGTGTCTGGCTGCGGCCCAACACCGGAATTAAGCCGTGCCGCGAAGCGGCATCGGCTTGAATGACTTGTTAGCCGTGGACGCTACGCCGAAGGCCGGCAGGCGTGCAAGGTGCGATGCGCAATGCAGAACCGGACAAGTGCCTGCCACGAGGCGAAGGTCGTGGTAGCCGAAGCGAGAACAACCGGGCGCGCACTGCGAAGTGTCCGCCGGGCGTGGCCGAAGCCGGCAGCGTGCTGGCCGACGCGAGGCACTGACCCGGGCAGCCGAAGCGAGAGTGCACACAACGCCACGCACGGCGCGCCCGAGGTGCTGGCCGAAGAGGCAGCGCGGCCGCAGGCAACGCGACACGGTGGCGACGAACGCCCACCGGAAGAACCAACGGCTAACACCTGAGTTAAGCCGCGCCGCGAAGCGGCGTCGGCTTGGACGAATTGTTAGGCGTTGGCCCGGGCTCAACCACCCTTGCGGCCGACGACAATATAGAAGTAGCCAGGGTGCAGCTCGCCAATCGAGTTGGGGGCGATCTGGTGCCGCTCGGCGTGAACGCCCCCAGCGGCAAGCGCTGCAATGAGTTCGTTGGTCTGCTGCCCGGTTGCATTTGCGGGAGTATGGATTGCAACCACTCCGGGCAAATCATTGAGCGACGTTCTGACGAGTTCCGGCACCGACAGGGCGCCAGCACGGAGGGCGTCCGCGATGTCACTACCGAAGTCGCAGCTTTCGCCATCCATCATGCGGCATGCCACCTTCACCGGAAGGGACCGTATGGCCGCCGCCGCATGCGCGATCGCGGTTACTTCGTTCGGCCCGATTCTGCGAGCAGCATTCTTTGTGCGGTAATCCTCTAGCTCAGCGCGAGCAGTACTTGCTTCGGTTCGCGCCGCATCAATTCGTGCACCGGTGATGGCGGAAGAAAGCTGCTTTTCTTTCCGCTCAACGTAGTACCGCGCTCCAGCGGCGATACCGCCCAGCACAGGCAGAATTACTGACACCCACAGGAGGATCTGGCTCCAGCGCTTCAGCGCCTCTATCGTCAATTGGTCGTCTGCCATCTTTCCTCCGACGCCTAACACCTGAGTTAAGCCGCGCCGCGAAGCGGCGTTGGCTTGGACGAATTGTTAGGCCTCACTCGCGGAGCAACTCGCGAGACTCGGCCTCCGCCTGCAACTGTCTCAAGCATGCCCGATCAATCGGGTCAGTGGCTGCGGCCATAGCCGACGCC
>NZ_VOHJ01000003.1 GCF_007923255.1 Vulcaniibacterium thermophilum
CAGCCGCTGCCGCCGCGCGGCCTGCTGCTGCGCGCCGAGGCGCTGGCCGCGCTCAACCGCGCGGGCGAGGCCTACGGCCTGCTCGGCGCGCTGCGGCAGGCGGGCGTCGTGCCGGCGGCGCGGCTGGCCGGACTGGAAGCGCGCTGGGCCGAGGCCGCGCTGCGCCAGGCGCGCGACGCCAACGAACTGGCCGACCGCTGGGACACGCTGCCCAAACCGCTGAGGACCGACGCCGCGATCGTCGCCGCCTACGCCGAACGCGCCGCCGCGCTGCGCTGGGACGAGGCGGCCGCGCGCGCCATCGAGGAGGCGCTGGAGGCGAACTGGGACGAGCGCCTGGCCGGCCTCTACGGCCGCCTGGCGATCGGCCGCCTGGAGGAGCGCCGCGCGCGCGCCGAAGCCTGGCTCGGCGCGCACCCGGCCAGCCCGATGCTGCTGCTGACGCTGGCCCGCCTGGCCCGCGCCCAGGCCCACTGGCCGCAGGCGGAACGCTACCTGCACCGCGCGCTCGCGCAGGGCGCCGGCAGCGAGGCCTGGGAGGAGCTCGGCCACGGCTACGCGCAGGTGGGCGACGAGACCCGCGCGCGCCTGAGCTATCTCAACGCGCTGCGCGCCGCGCGCGGCGAGGCGGTCAGCGAACTGCCCGGCCGCGACCTGCGCCAGCGCATCTTCGACGAAGCCGCGATCGAGGAACGCGACGAACACGGCCTGCCGCGCCTGCGCGGCTGAGCCTCACGCCGGCGCGGGGGCGTGTGCCGAAGCGCGTTCTGGCAGGATGCGAGCGCATCGAGCGCAGGATTGCGGAGCAAGGAGGCGATGAAACGAGGACTCGGAATACTGCTGATCGCGCTCCTCGCAGCCGGCTGCCGGCGGCTGCCCGAGGCCGAAGCGCTGCCGGTGGTGCGGCCGTTTCCGCTGCGGCAGGGCCACACCACGCGCGTCGAGTTCCAGATCGAGGAACTGCGCCGCGGCTACGGCGAGACGCTGCTGATCGGATTGCGGGCGCCCGACCCACCGGGCGACGTCGACGCCTCCGACGATGAGGCGGAAGCGCGTTTCGACTCGATCCGGCTGCGGCTTCGGCTGTGGCGTCACGCGCCGGAAGGCTGGCATCCGGTGCGGCTGACGCAGAACGTGGATTCTGCTCTCGATCCCGGATGGCGCACCGTCGCCCTAGAGGAGGGCCTCACCGTTGGCGCGCAGCGGGCGACCGTGGACCGGCTTGCATTCGAGGCCAAAGGACTGCCGGCCGATCCGGCCGACTGCTACACCGTCAGCTACAGTGAACTGGTGATGCCGACGGCCGGCGTGTATCGCCTCGAAGCCACGCTGCTCGACCGGGGGCGCGCTCCAGCCACAGGCTGGCCGGTCGAGCTGGTGGTGACCCACCCGCTGCCGGCGAAGTAAGGATCGAATCATGGATCGATACACCGTCACCATCCGGATCGCGGCTCCGGGCACGCCCTTGCAGACCGGGGAGCGTTCGCTTCCGGGTCATATGTATGTCGTGCTCAGCGACGGAAGCAAGAGCATCAGTTTCGGAATGGCGCCGAGCGATGGCAAACCGTGGGGCCCCGCCGAGGTAAGCGATCGCGACTGGCAAAACTACACGCATGCGTTTTATGAGCGCACGCTCCAGATCACGCCCGAACAGTACCGAGCGATGAGGTCGTTCGGCCGGCGCGCCTTGGACGGCCAGGAGCCGCGGTTCCGCAGCTATGGCCTGCTGCACAACAGTTGCGTCGATTTCGCCTGGGCGGTGCTGCACGCCGGCGGCCTGCATCCGCGCTTCCGGTTGGGCGCGCACGGGACCGGCTGGATTCCCGACCCCACCGGCCGCCCGAGCCTGGACTTCGACGGCACGCTCAAGCCGGTCGACAACATCGAGGCCATCCGCTCGATCCCCGCGCCGTTCCCGCACAGTCCGCTGAACCGCGAGCTGCAGCGCGAGCCGCCACGCACGGCGAATCCGTTCCATTGGCTGCTCAGCGACGCGGTGCCGGCGCGCTACCGCCCGCTCTGCCATGACTGCGTGGAAGGCGTGCAACGCCTCGATGCCGGACTGGGTCGCGCGCCGGATGCGGCCAGCGCCCGCCTGGCCGGAAGCGTCGCGGTTCTGGCGGCGCAGCACGGCCTTCAGCGGGTGGATGCGGTGCTGCTGAGTACCGACACGGCGCAGGCGCGGGCAGGCGAGAGGGTGTTCGCGGTGGGGGGCGACCCGCAGCACCCCGGCCATCTGCGCGCGGGGATGCGGACCGCGGAAGCGGTGAGCGTCCCGGTGGAAACGTCGGTCGCGCGGTTGCAGGCGATGCTGCGCGAGCCGCTCGCGACGGAGGCCGAGCGCACGCTGGACATCGCGGCGGCGGTCGCGGCACCGCGCATGGCGCGGATGCCGGCCTGATCATCCGGCCGCGACTGCGTGCGGCGGCCGCGCCGCCAGCAGCGCCCGCGTATGCGGATGGCGCGGCGCCGCCATCACCTCGGCGGTCGCGCCGCTTTCGACGATGCGTCCCTGCTCCAGCACCGCGATGCGCTCGGCCACGGCGGCCGCGGCGGCGAGATCGTGGGTGACGAACAGCAGCGCCAGCCCGCGCTCGCGCTTCAGCCGCGCCAGCAGCGCCAGGATCGCGGCGCGATGGTGCGCGTCGAGCGCGGAGACGGCCTCGTCGCACACCAGCACGTCGGGTTCGAGCGCCAGCGCGCGGGCGATGGCGATGCGTTGCCGCTGGCCGCCGCTGAACGCGTGCGGCGCGCGGTCGAGCATCGTCGCGTCCAGCCCGACCGCCCGCAGCAGGCCGGCGGCCGCCTGCCGGCGCGCTGCGGCATCGCCGCGCCGGTGGATGCGCAGCGGCTCGGCGACGATCTGCGCGACCGTCATGCGCGGATCGAGCGAGGCGTACGGATCCTGGAACACCACGCCGATGCGCGCGCGCAGCCCGCGCAACGCGCGCGGCGACAGCGCGGCCAGATCCACGCCGTCCAGCAGCACGCGGCCGTCCGCATGCCGCAGCAGGCGCAGCAGCGCGCGCGAGAGCGTGCTCTTGCCGCTGCCGCTCTCGCCGACCAGGGCGAGCCCCTCGCCGCGGCGCAGCTCGACGTCGACGCCGTCCAGCGCCGGCCGCGCGGCGCGCGGGTAGCGCACGCGCAGGCCCTCGCCGCGCAGCACGACCGCCGCCGCGCGCGGCGGCGCCGGCAGCGCGGCCAGGCGGTCGGCCTCGAGCAGCTCGCGCGTGTACGCATGGCGCGGGGCGGCGAACACGCGCGCGGTCTCGCCGCACTCGACCGCTTCGCCCCGGCGCAGCACGGTGAGCCGTTGCGCGTAGGCGCCGACCAGCGGCAGATCGTGCGAGATCAGCACCAGGCCCAGGCCGTGCTCGCGGCGCAGCGCATCCAGCAGGTCGAGGATGCCGCGCGCGATGCGCGCGTCCAGCGCCGAGGTCGGCTCGTCGGCGACCAGCGCGCGCGGCCGGGTGGCGAGCGCGAGCGCGATGGCGATGCGCTGGCGCTGGCCGCCGGAGAACTGGTGCGGATAGCGCGCAAGCGCGGCGTCCGGTTCCGGCAACCGCACCTGCGCGAGCAGCCCTTCGGCCTCGGCGCGCGCCGCGCGCGCGTCGCACCGCCGCGCCACGCGCAACGTCTCCACCAGCTGCGCGCCGATCGTGCGCAGCGGATGCAGGCTCGCCAGCGGATCCTGCGGCACCCAGCCGAGCACGCGCCCGCGCAGCGCGGCGTGCGCCCGCGATCCGAGCGGCATCGCCGCCGCCTCCATGCGCAGCACGCCTTCGGCGCGCAGCCCGGGCGGCAGCAGGCCGAGCAGCGCCAGCGCGGTAAGGCTCTTGCCGCTGCCGCTCTCGCCCACCAGACCGACGCATTCGCCCGCCGCGAGCGCCAGATCCAGCGGCCCCAGCAGCGCGCGTTCGCCGGTGCGCACGCGCAGGCCTTCGAGCGCGAGCAACGGCGCGCTCACGCCGCTTCCGTCCCGCGCAGGCGTACGTCCAGCGCATCGCGCAGCGCGTCGCCGAGGAACTGGAACGCCGCCAGCGTCGCCACCAGCAGACCGGCCGGGAACAGCAGCGTCCACGGCGCCGAATCGAGCTCCTGCACGCCCTCCGCGAGCAGCGTGCCCAGACTCGCCGAGGGCTCGTCCACGCCAAGTCCGAGGAAGCCGAGGAAACTCTCCACCAGGATCGCCTGCGGGAGGATCAGGCCGAGGTACACCACCGCCAGCGGCAGCAGGTTGGGCAGCACATGCCAGCGCAGCCGCTGCGCGAACGTCGCGCCCGCCGCGGTCGCCGCCAGCAGGAACGGCGCCTCGCGCAGCCGCGCCGCCTCCGCCCGCATCGCCCGCGCCAGATCGATCCAGACGTAGCCGCCGATCGCGCCGAGCAGCAACGCGAGCGAGCGCTCGAACAGCGTCAGCAGCAGGATCACCACCAGCAGGAACGGGATCGCGCTGAGCACGTCAAGCAGGCGCACCATCGCGCGTTCGACGCGCCCGCCCGCCAGCCCCGCGATCGCGCCGTAGGCAAGGCCCACGCCGAGCGCGATCGCGCTCGCCAGCAGGCCGACCGCGAGCGAGAGCCGCCCGCCGGCCAGCGTGCGCGCGAACACGTCGCGACCGATCGCGTCGGTGCCGAACCAGTGCCCCGCGGCGCCGGGCCCCACCGACGGCGCGTTCCAGTCCGGCGTATGCGGGTCGAACCGCGTCAGCAGCGGCCCGAGCCAGCACAGCGCGACCAGCGCCGCCAGCAGCAGCAGGCAGACACGGACGGAAAGCGGAAGCGGACGCCACGACATTCGATGCGCATCGTAGCCGGTGGTTGCGCGGGGCGTGAGCGAAGTCGGCGTCTGTACGCACGCGCGCAACCGAAGCGACGGCGGGACGAGTCCCGCCCTACACCGCCTCGTCGGTTGGGCTGAGCCGAAGGCGAAGCCCAACGTCCCGATGACACGAGTCGGTGGCGATGCGACATCGGGCTTCGCTGCGCTCGGCCCGACATGCGGGCGGTACGCACGCGCAACCGAAGCGGCGGCGGGACAAGTCCCGCCCTACACCGCCTCGTCGGTTGGGCTGAGCCGAAGGCGAAGCCCAACGTCCCGATGACACGAGTCGGTGGCGATGCCACATCGGGCTTCGCTGCGCTCGACCCGACATGCGGGCTGTACGCACGCGCGCACCCGAAGCAACGGCGGGACAAGTCCCGCCTTACGCCAGCGGCTCCTCGCCCAGGTAGGTGTAGCCGGTGAGGCCGGCCTCGAGCGCGGCGGCGATGCGTTCCGATTCCTCCGCCGGCAGGTTCGCCGCCTCCACCTTGGCGCGGTAGGCCGCGCGCAGGTCGGCCAGGCGGTAGCCGACGTAGTCGAGCATGACGTCGGTGGTGTCGCCGCGGCGCTGCTGCGCCAGGCGGTAGCCGTCGCCGTCGACGCGCACTTCGACCGCGTCGGTGTCGCCGAACAGGTTGTGGATGTCGCCCAGCACTTCCTGGTACGCGCCGACCAGAAAGAAGCCGATGCGGTAACTCTCGCCCGGACGGATCGAGTGCAGCGGCAGCGAGGTGTCCAGCTCCTCGCTCTCGACATAGGTGTCGATGCGGCCGTCGGAGTCGCAGGTCAGGTCGGCGATCACGCCGCGGCGGTCGGGCGCCTCGTCGAGGCGTTCGATCGGCACGATCGGGAACACCTGGTCGATCGCCCACACATCCGGCAGCGATTCGAACACGCTGAAGTTGACGAAATACTTGTCGACCAGCCGCTCGTTGAGCTCGTCGAGCAGATCGCGGTGGCTCTTCTCGTCGTAGGTGAGGCGCTGCCGCACGGCGTGCGCGATCGCATAGAACAGATCATCCAGCCGCGCGCGCTGCAGCAGATCCAGTTGCCCCAGGGCGTAGCCGGCGATGCCCTCGCTGTGGAAATGCTGCGCCTCGTGGAACAGCTCCACCGCCGGCCGCGAAGGCAGTTCGGCGTGGATCTCGCGCAGATGCCGGATCACCGCCGGCTCGTCGGCCTGCTCCGGCGGCACGCGGCCTTCCGGCGCGCGTTCGACTTCCGACACGTTGGCGATCAGCACCGCGTGGTGCGCGGTCATCGCGCGCCCGCACTCGGTGACGATGCGCGGCGGCGTCAGCCCATGCGCCTGGCAGGCGTCGGCCAGCGGCTGCACGATGCTGGAGGCGTACTGGCGCACGCCGTAGTTGATCGAGCAGAAGCTGCGCGAGCGGGTGCCCTCGTAGTCGATGCCGAGCCCGCCGCCGACGTCCATGTAGCGGATGCGCGCGCCCAGCCGCGACAGCTCGACCAGATAGCGCGTGGCTTCGCGCATGCCGCCGGCGATGTCGCGCACGTTGGAGATCTGCGAGCCCATGTGGAAGTGCAGCAGGTTGAGCGTGTCCTCGAGGCCCGCCTCGCAGAGCTGCTTCCACAGATCCAGCACCTGGCGCGGCGAGAGCCCGAACTTGGCCTTGTCGCCGCCGCTGTTCTGCCACTTGCCGGCGCCGAGCGTCGCCAGCCGCATGCGCACGCCGAGCCCGGGGCGCACGCCGAGCGCGCGCGATTCCTCGATCACCAGCGCAAGCTCGCTGAGCTTCTCGACCACGATGTGCACGTCCATGCCGAGCTTGCGGCCGATCAGCGCCAGCCGGACGTATTCGCGATCCTTGTAGCCGTTGCAGACGATCAGCCCGCCCGGCCGCGACAGCGCCAGCACCGCCATCAGCTCCGGCTTGCTGCCGGCTTCGAGGCCGAAGCCCTCGCCGGCGTGCGCGGCCAGCGTGCCGGCCACGCCGGCGTGCTGGTTCACCTTGATCGGATACACCGCGGTGTAGCCGCCGGCATAGTCCCACTCCTGCATCGCCCAGGCGAACGCGCCCTGCAGCGTGCGCAGGCGGTCGCCCAGGATGTCCGGAAAGCGCAGCAGCAGCGGCAGCTTGGCGCCCTGCGCGCGCGCGCGTTCGACCACCTCCGCCAGCGCGATGGCGGGGCCGTTGGCGCCGAGCGGGCGGGCGATCACGCGGCCTGCCGCGTCGAGGTCGTAATAGCCCTCCGACCAGTGCGGGATCGAGTACGTGCGGCGGGCCCGGTCGAGCGACCAGTCGGTCATCGGCGTCAGTTCCGGCGGCGGGAAGGGGGTGCGCATTCTACGCCCCCACCCGTCGCGGCCGCAGGGTCCGCTACAATCCGCGCCCCCTTCGCGCGCCCGCGGTGCCCCAATGACCGACACCACCTGGCAGTACGAGAACTTCGAGCGCACCGGCTCGGCGATCGGCTATCGGATCGTGCGCAAGCTCGACGAGGTGCAGTCGCCGTTCCAGAAGATCGAGATCTTCGAGACCACCGACTGGGGCAACCTGATGCTGATCGACGGCGCGGTGATGCTCACCAGCCGCGACAACTTCCTCTACCACGAGATGATGTCGCATCCGGCGCTGTTCACCCATCCCGATCCGAAGCACGTGGTCATCATCGGCGGCGGCGACTGCGGCACGCTGCGCGAGGTGCTCAAGCACGAAGGCGTCGAACGCGCGGTGCAGTGCGACATCGACGAGCAGGTCACGCGCATGGCCGAGAAGTGGTTCCCCGAGCTGTGCGAGCGCAACACCGACCCGCGCGCGCAACTGCTGTTCGACGACGGCGTGGCGTACATGAGGAATTGCGCGCCGGGCAGCGTCGACATCGTCATCGTCGATTCGACCGACCCGGTCGGCCCGGCCGAAGGCCTGTTCAACCGCGCCTTCTACGAAAGCTGCTTCCGCGCGCTGAAGGACGACGGCATCCTCGTGCAGCAGTCGGAATCGCCGCTGGCGCTGCTCGACCTCATCCGCGAGATGCGCGACGAGATGGCCAAGGCCGGCTTCAGCGCGCTGCGCACCCTGCCGTTCCCGCAGCCGTGCTATCCGACCGGCTGGTGGAGCTGCACGATGGCGCGCAAGCGCGACGCGTTCGACTTCCGCGAGGACGCCGCGCGCGGCAAGCGCTTCCCGACGCTCTACTACAGCGCGGAGGTGCATCGCGGCGCGCTCGCGCTGCCGCCGTTCGTGGCCGAGGCGTTGCGCGCCTGATCGCTGCGTGATCGTGCCCGCGCGCGCCCGAGGCGCGCGTGAGCGCACCCCTACACGCGAACGCGCCGTCGTCCGTCTCCTCCGCTGGCACGCGCGCGCTCCACCCGGGCGCTGCGCACGCGCCGCCGTGCGCGTCTGCAACTTGTTGCGTCGCCGCGCAGCTTTTGCGGCGCGGCCGCGCCTGCCTGCCCGGGCGGGCACGCGTTCTCCCGCTCAGGGTCGCCTCCAGCCGATGGCACGCGCCTTGCGTGGTGCTGTGTCGCCGCGCATGGCGACCCTCGCAGCGAGCGCTGTCGCAAGGTCGCCTGCGGTGCCGGATGCAACCGCTTGCGTTGTGCCGGGTCATCCACACCGCCACAGGAGGACATCCATGGCACAGAACCAGAACCAGGGTCAGAACCAGGGCCAGAACCGCCAGCAGGGCGGCAGCGGCGACATGAGCGTGCGCGAGGCCGGCCAGATCGGCGGCGAGATCCGCAAGGAACAGCTCGGCCCGGAGGGCTACTCCGAACTGGGCCGTCAGGGCGTCGAAGCACTGCGCGAGCAGCGTGGCCCGGACGCGATGTCCGAGATCGGCAAGCAGGGCGGCGAAACCCGCAAGGAGCAGCTCGGGCCGGAAGGCTATTCCGAGCTCGGCAAGATGGGCGGCCAGCGCGTGAGCGAACTGGTCGAGAAGGGCAAACAGGCCGAAGGCGGTTCGGACAGCAACCGCTGAGGGCGTGAAGCGCGGCCGTACCTGCGGCCGCGCCTGCCCGTCCAACGCCAACAGGAGAGCGAAGCCATGACACGAGGCGTAGGCGGCCATTCGCCGGCCAACGTGCAGAAGTTCCTCAAGGGCGTGAGCTACCCCGCCAGCAAGGACGATCTGCTGCGTCAGGCGCGCGACAACGAAGCGCCGGACGAGATCATCCGCACGATCGAGCAGTTCGACAGCGACGAGTACGGCGGGCCGCAGGACGTGATGAAGGCCTACGGCGACATCCAGTAGCCGCACGCCGGTTTCTTCCCGCGCACGAGGCGCGGTCCGCGCACGCACCGCGTGCGCCCTTGTCCGCTACCGGCGCACGACGTGCCGGGCGCGGATCCCGATTGGAGGTTTGGTTCCATGGCGAACACCCGCAACGACGACAACGAGCGCAACCAGGGCAGCCGACAGGCGACCGGGCGCGACGAAGGCGACATGAGCGTGCGCGAAGCCGGCCAGATGGGCGGCGAGCGCGTGCGCGAGCTGGTCGAGGAAGGCAAGCGCGCCGAAGGCGGCGGCAGCAGCGGCAGCCGCGGCTCGTCCGGCGGCAGCGGCAGCGGCCGCGGCGACGATCGCTGAGCCCCGCGCACCCACTTCCCGCTGATACCGACAGGAGGACTGCATGGCACAGAACGACCGTAACCGCGGCGGCGACATGAGCGTGCGCGAGGCCGGCAAGATCGGCGGCGAGATCCGCAAGGAACAGCTCGGCCCCGAAGGCTACTCCGAGCTCGGCCGCAAAGGCGGCGAAGCCACCGCGGCCACGCACGGCAGCGAGTTCTACCAGGAGATCGGCCAGAAGGGCGGCGAGAAAGGCGGCCAGCGCGTCAGCGAGCTGATCGAGAAAGGCAAACAGGCCGAAGGCGGCGGCTCGCGCTGAGCCCCGCTTCTCCCGCTCCATTCCCCACACAGGAGACATTCGATGGCAACCCGCAACCAGGACAACGAGAACCAGGGCCGCGGCAGCAGCGCCAGCGGCAGCGGCGGCGACATGAGCGTGCGCGAGGCCGGCAAGATGGGCGGCGAAACCCGCAAGGAGCAGTTGGGTCCGGAGGGCTACTCCGAGCTCGGCAAGATGGGCGGCGAAGCCCGCAAGGAACAGCTCGGGCCGGAGGGCTATTCCGAACTCGGCAAGATGGGCGGCCAGCGCGTGAGCGAGCTGGTCGAGAAGGGCAAGCAGTCCGAAGGCGGCTCCGACCGCAACCGCTGACGCGCCCGCGTCACCCGCTCCACGACGACGCCGGGGTTCGCCCCGGCGTCGTCGCGTCGGGGGCCCGTCTCCTCCGCCTGCTCACACGGGAGGCGTCCGTCGCCCCCTGTTTGCGGGGTCGGGCGGGCCCGCTTGCGGCACCGCCGCGCGGCCCGCCGAACGCCCGCGCCACTGGCGCCGCGTGAACCCCTCCCCCTGCTTGCTGGGGGAGGTTGGGAGGGGGTGAAGCGGTTGCCGATTGGCGCCGGCCACCGACGCAACCCCTCCCCAACCCTCCCCTGCACGCAGGGGAGGGAGTCCCCCACACGGTGGCCAGACATGAACTCCTCCCCCTGCTTGCAGGGGGAGGTTGGGAGGGGGTGAAGCGGTTGCCGACCAACGCGGGGGTGCCGGTACGGCGGCTTGCCGGAAAGCATCGGGACCGGCACGCAGCCGCCTGTCCGCTCCCTGCTCCCTTCGCCCTGTTCCCCGCTCCACACCTCACAGCGCGTCCGCGTCCATCTCGCCGGTGCGGATGCGCACCACGCGCTCCAGGTCCCAGACGAAGATCTTGCCGTCGCCGATCTTGCCGGTGCCGGCCGATTTCATGATCGCTTCCACGACGGCATCCACCTGGTCGTCGGTTGCGGCGATCTCCAGCTTGATCTTCGGCAGGAAATCGACCACGTACTCCGCGCCGCGGTACAGCTCGGTATGGCCTTTCTGCCGGCCGAAGCCTTTGACCTCGGTGGCGGTGATGCCGGCCACGCCGACCTCGGCCAACGCCTCGCGCACGTCGTCGAGCTTGAACGGCTTGATCACGGCCATGACCATCTTCATCGCGGATCTCCTGCCATGCGAACGGCGCGAGCATACGGGATGGCCCGCGGCCTTGCCGTGCCGGCCGCGCCGTGGTCTAGTGCGCTCGGAAAAGACCGAGCCCCTGCCGCGGTGCGCGCCGATGGCGACCGCCGCGCCTCCCGGTCACTCTGTCGGCCGGAGGACCGCCGCCATGATCGATCTCGCCCAGCTCGACGAACTCGCCCGCCGCCTCAGCGCCCTCGTTCCGCCCGCCATGCGCGAGGGGCGCGAGCAACTGCAGGAGAACTTCAAGGCCGTGCTGCAGAGCGGGCTCGCCCGGCTCGACCTGGTGACGCGCGAGGAGTTCGACGTCCAGCGCGCCGTGCTGCTGCGCACGCGCGAGAAGCTCGAAGCCCTGCAGCGCACCGTCGACGAACTCGAAGCGCGCCTGGCCGAGCCGCCGCGCCACTGAGTCCGCCGCCATGAACCTTGCGATCGTGCACAGCCGTGCACGCGCCGGCGTGCGCGCGCCGGAAGTGCGGGTGGAGGTGCATCTGTCCGGCGGGCTGCCGCGGATGTCGATCGTCGGCCTGCCGGAAGCCGCCGTGCGCGAGGCGAAGGACCGCGTGCGCGCAGCCATCGTGTGTTCGCAGTTCGAGTTTCCCGCGCGCGTGATCACCGTGAACCTGGCGCCGGCCGATCTGCCGAAGGACGGCGGGCGGTTCGACCTGCCGATCGCGCTCGGCATCCTCGCCGCCAGCGGCCAGATTCCGCTCGAGGCGGTGCGCGGACGCGAGTTCCTCGGCGAGTTGGCGCTGACCGGCGAATTGCGCGCCGTCGACGGCGCGCTGCCCGCCGCCCTTGCGGCCGCGGACGCCGGACGCGCGCTGGTGCTGCCGGCCGCCAACGGACCGGAAGCCGCCTTGTCCAGCGCAGTGGAGGCCTACACCGCGCGCACGCTGCTGGACGTGTGCGGGATGCTCGATGGCCGCAACGCGCTGCCGCGTGCGCAGCCGCTGCCCGCCCGTCGCATGCCCGGACCGGACCTGGCCGACGTGCGCGGCCAGGCGCAGGCGCGGCGCGCGCTGGAGATCGCGGCCGCAGGCGGCCATCACCTGCTGCTGGTCGGCCCGCCCGGGTGCGGCAAGACCTTGCTCGCCTCGCGCCTGCCCGGGCTGCTGCCGGAGGCGAGCGAGGCCGAGGCGCTGGAGACCGCCGCGATCGCCTCGATCAGCGGCCGCGGACTGGATCCCGCGCGCTGGCGCGAGCGCCCGTTCCGCGCTCCGCACCACACTGCGAGCGCGGTGGCGCTGGTCGGCGGCGGCGCCGAACCGCGGCCCGGGGAGATCTCGCTGGCGCACAACGGCGTGCTGTTCCTCGACGAGCTGCCCGAATGGAGCCGCGCCACGCTCGAGGTTCTGCGCGAGCCGCTGGAATCCGGCGTGGTGACGGTCTCGCGCGCCGCGCGCGCGTGCGAGTTTCCCGCCCGCTTCCAACTGGTGGCGGCGATGAACCCCTGCCCTTGCGGTTGGGCCGGCGATCCGAGCGGGCGCTGCCGCTGCACGCGCGAGGCGATCGAGCGCTACCGCGGGCGCATTTCCGGCCCGCTGCTGGACCGCATCGACCTGCACGTCGACGTGCCGCGCCTGCCGCCGGCGGAATTGCGCCCGGATGCGCCGCCGGGCGAGAGTTCGGCCGCCGTGCGCGAACGGGTGCTCGCCGCGCGCGCCCGTCAGCACGCGCGCGCGGGGGGGCTCAATGCCGGCCTCGACCAGAGCGCGACGTTCGCGCACTGCCGTCTGTCGCCGTCCGACCAGGCGCTGCTGGAACGCGCGGTCGATGCGCTGCAACTCACCGCGCGTTCGATGCAGCGCATCCTGCGCGTGGCCCGCACCATCGCCGATCTCGCCGGCAGCGAGCGGATCGCCACCGCGCATCTCACCGAGGCGATCGGGTTCCGACGCGCCGGTGCGTCCGGCGAAGCCGGGCCGGCGCGGCGCGGTCGCCCCGAGGCGGACGCGGCACTGGACGCCGCAGGCGCTCGCCGCTGACGTCGGAACGGGGCGAGGGGCGCGGGACGATCGTGCAGGCGCGAGGACGGGGCATGGCCTGCGAGCGCGCCCGCCTTACGCGACGGGCCGAATCCGTAGGTTGGGCTGAGCGGAGCGAAGCCCAACGCCGCATCGCCAGCCCGTGTCGTGCCGCGCCGGGCGTTGGGCTTCGCCTTCGGCTCAGCCCAATCTACGGAAGCGGCTTGCGTCGCTCGCTTCACTCGACCTGCGTACAGGGGGCGAGGCGCGTCCCGGTCAGTTGACGATGCAGTTCGGCGTGCCGCAGCGCGTGGCCTTCAGCATGTTGTCGCGCGCCTGACGGCGCTCGCGCTCGACGTCTTCGGCGCTGCGGCACACGCGCTGGATGCGCTGGCTGCCGAGCACGCGCTCGTTGGTGCAGATGCGGCGGTCGGACTGCGGCTCCTGCACGGCGGCGAGGATCGCCGCGTGCTCCTGCGCGATGCGCTCGCGGTCGGCTTCCGGCAGGTCTTCCCAGCGCGCCGCGCTGCCGAGCTGCTCGGTCAGGCGGGCCTGGCGCTCCAGCAGCGCCTTGCGCTCGTCCGCATCCAGGTGCTTGTAGCGATCGGGCGAGGTTTCGAGCGTCTGGCGCAACTGCGCCTGTTCGCGCAGCACGTCCTGCGGGCTGTCGGGCAGGCGGGGTGCGGCGACGGCGAAAAAGGCGACGAAAAGGAGAGAAACGGCGAACGAAGCCAGCCTGGCCATGGTGCGATCCTGACGGTGAGCGGACCTGCATCATAGCCGGGTCCCGGCGCGGGGGGCGCCGGGACCGGGGACGGCCTCACGCCGCCGCGCGCTTCTCCTCGAACTGCTCCTCCTCGGTCGAGCCCTTGAGCGCGACGGTGGAGGCCTGCGCGCCCTGGATGGTCTGGGTGACGGCGTCGAAGTAGCCGGTGCCGACCTCGCGCTGGTGCTTGACCGCGGTGAAGCCGCGCTCGGCGGCGGCGAACTCGGCCTCCTGCAGCTCGACGAACGCGCTCATCTGCCGGCGCGCATAGCCGTAGGCGAGGTTGAACATCGAGTAGTTCAGCGAGTGGAAGCCGGCCAGGGTGATGAACTGGAACTTGTAGCCCATCGCCGCCAGCTCCTTCTGGAACTTGGCGATCGTGGCGTCGTCGAGGTTCTTCTTCCAGTTGAAGCTCGGCGAGCAGTTGTAGGCGAGCAGCTTACCGGGGAACTTCGCGTGGATCGCCTCGGCGAACCGGCGCGCGAACTCGAGGTCGGGCTTGCCGGTCTCGCACCAGATCAGGTCGGCGTACGGCGCGTAGGCGAGGCCGCGGCTGATCGCCTGCTCGAGCCCCTTCCTGGTCCGGTAGAAGCCTTCGGCGGTGCGCTCGCCGGTGAGGAAGGGCTTGTCGTTGTCGTCGATGTCGGAGGTGATGAGGTCCGCGGCCTCGGCGTCGGTGCGGGCGACGATCAGCGTCGGCACCCCGCACACGTCGGCCGCCAGGCGCGCGGCGACCAGCTTCTCGATCGCCTCGCGCGTGGGCACCAGCACCTTGCCGCCCATGTGGCCGCACTTCTTGACGCTGGCGAGCTGGTCCTCGAAGTGCACGCCGGCCGCGCCGGCCTCGATCATCGCCTTCATCAGCTCGAAGGCATTCAGCACGCCGCCGAAGCCGGCCTCGGCGTCGGCGACGATCGGCTGCAGGAAATCGACCTCGCCGCCGCCTTCGGCGTGCTGGATCTGGTCGGCGCGCAGCAGCGTGTTGTTGATGCGCTTGACCACCTGCGGCACCGAGTTGACCGGATACAGCGACTGGTCCGGATACATCTCGCCGGCGAGGTTGGCATCGGCCGCGACCTGCCAGCCGGAGAGATAAATCGCCTTCAGCCCGGCCTTGACCTGCTGCATGGCCTGGTTGCCGGTGAGCGCGCCGAGCGCGTTCACGAACGGCTCGGTGTGCAGGTAGCGCCACAGCTTCCCGGCGCCGAGCTTCGCCAGCGTGTACTCGATCGCCACCGTGCCGCGCAGGCGGACGACGTCCTCGGCGGAGTACGGGCGGGTGATGCCGTCCCAGCGCGGATCGGTGGCCCATTGCTGGCGGAGCTGGTCGGCGGTCGTAAGGGTCGTGGTCATGGCGGTGTCCTTGGCAGGTGGGGACGTCAGTCGATCCGCGCGTAGGCGGGCAGGGTGAGGAAGTCGGCGAGCGTGTCGGCGCGCACGAGGTCTTCGAGCAGCGCGATCGCCTCGTCGATGCGATCGGCGCCGGGCACGCCGGCCTCGCGCAGGCGCGCGGGCAGCGGCAGCAGGGCGCGTTCGAACAGCACCCAGTCGATCGGGGTGCCGTCGTCGAGGTGCAGGTCGCCCGCCTTCAGCCACTGCCACAACTGCGCGCGCGCGATCTCGGCGGTGGCGGCGTCCTCCATCAGGTGATGGATCGGCACGCAGCCCTGGCCGGCCAGCCAGGCGGCGATGTAGCGCACGCTCACTTCGACGTTGTTGTCGAAGCCGGCGCGGGTGATGCTGCCCAGCGGCGGCGCGATCAGATCGTCGCGCACGATCAGCACGTCCTCGCGCAGCACGTGCTGCTGGTGCGGCCCGCGCATGCGGCTGTCGAACACCTCGCGCGCCAGCGGCACCAGCGCCGGATGCGCGACCCAGGTGCCGTCGTGGCCGGCGGTGACCTCGCGCAGTTTGTCGGCGCGCACCTTGGCGAGCGCCGCCTCGTTGGCCTCGGAATCGCCGCCGATCGGGATCTGTGCGGCCATGCCGCCCATCGCGTGCGCGCCGCGGCGGTGGCAGGTCTGGACCAGCAGCTCCGAGTACGCGCGCAGGAACGGCTGCGTCATCGTCACCTGGCCGCGCTCGGGCAGCACCTTGTCGCGGTGGGCGCGGAACGTTTTGATGTAGGAGAAGACGTAATCCCAGCGCCCGCAGTTGAGACCGGCGATGCGGCCGCGCAGCGCGTGCAGGATCTCGTCCATCTCGAACACCGCCGGCAAGGTCTCGATCAGCACGGTGACCTTCATCTGCCCCTCCGGCAGGCCGAGCGCGCGTTCGATGTGGCCCAGCACGTCCTCCCAGAGCTGCGCCTCCTCCATGCACTGCAGCTTCGGCAGGTAGAAGTACGGGCCGCGGTCGCGCGCGGCGAGCGCGTGCGCGTTGTGGAAGGCGAACAGGGCGAGGTCGAACAGCGAGGCCGACAGCGGCGCGCCGTCGACTTCCACGTGCTTCTCGTCGAGGTGCCAGCCGCGCGGGCGCACCAGCAGCACCGCCTGCTGCTCGAACGGCTTGAGCACGTAGCGCTTGCCGCCCACTTCCGGCTGCAACGTGCCGGCCACCGCCTCGCGCAGCGCCTGCTGGCCGGCGATCAGGTTGGCCCAGGTCGGGGACGTGCTGTCCTCGAAGTCGGCCATGTAGCAGTTGGCGCCGGAGTTCAGCGCGTTGACCACCATCTTCGGCTCGACCGGGCCGGTGATCTCCACCCGGCGGTCCAGCAACGCCTTCGGCAGCGGGGCCACGCGCCAGTCGCCGGTGCGGATGGCGCGGGTGTCGGCGCGGAAGTCGGGCAGTTCGCCGGCGTCGAACCGGGCCTGACGCTCGCGGCGGGCGGCCAGGCGCGCCTGGCGGACGGGTTCGAAGCGGCGGTGGAGGTCGCCCAGGAAGGCCAGGGCGTCCGGGGTGAGCAGGCCGTCCTGCCCGGGGGCCGCGGCAAGCACCCGGATGCCTGCGGTGGAGGCGTCGTCCGGGGCGGGGGCCAGTACTGCCGACATGCTGAGGCTCCTTCTGCGAGGGGCTCAGACCATGCGCCACCGCATGTCATTTGACAATGAAGATGTAGCAATGCGATCTATTGCCTATGTAAATACCTATAAGGCGCGAACCCATGTCCGAGCCGCGCACGCCGCGCTTCGCCTATAAGGCCGACCGGCTGAAACCCCTGCGAGCCTTCTGTCAGGCGGCAAGGCTCGGCTCGGTCTCGCGGGCGGCCGAGGCGCTCTACCTCAGTCAGCCGGCGGTGACCCTGCAATTGCAGGCGCTCGAGCGTGAGCTGGGCGTGCGGCTGCTGGAGCGCAGCGGCCGCCGGCTCACCCTCACCCGCGAGGGGCAGGAGCTGTACGAGCTGGCGCGCCCGCTGGTGGAGGGCATCGACGGCCTGGAGGCGGCGTTCCGCGAGCGGCTCAAGGGGCTGGACGCCGGCGAGCTGAACGTGGCCGCCGGCAGCTCGACCATCCTGTATCTGCTGCCGCGGATCGTGGAGGCGTTCCGCGCCCGCCACCCGGAGGTGCGGCTGAAGCTGCACAACGTCACCGGCGCCGGCGGGCTCGACCTGCTGCGCACCGACGGCGTCGATCTGGCCGTCGGCTCGATGCTCGACGTGCCGGCCGACCTCAGCTACGCGCCGGTGTACCGCTTCGAGCCGATGCTGATCACCCCGCGCGAGCATCCGCTCGCCGCCAGGCCCGAAATCGCGCTGCAGGATCTCTCGCCGTACGGGCTGATCCTGCCGCCGCAGCGGCTGACCACCTATCGCCTGGTCGATCTGGTGTTCCAGCAGAACCGGGTGCCGTACACGGTGGCGCTGGAAGTGGGCGGCTGGGAGGTGATCAAGCAGTACGTGGCGATGGGGCTCGGGATCAGCATCGTCACCTCGATCTGCCTCACCGACGCCGACCGCGCGCGGCTGGCGGCGCGCTCGCTGGCGCGCTATTTCCCCTCGCGCAGCTACGGCGTGGTGGTGCGCAAGGGCAAGTACCTCAGCCCGCAGGCGCGCGCCTTCATCGAGCTGATCCGGCCGGACCTGTTCGCGCCGCGCGATTACGACGCGCCGGGACATTCCGAGCGTTAGCCGGCACCGCCGGTCGGGCGCCCCCACGCGCGCTGCGCGCCGGTTCCCGCCGCTCGCCGGCAAGCGGCGGAGCCGCCGGGCCTCAGCGCCGCCCGCGCCCGCGCGGCCACGCCGCCAGCAACGCCCACCCGCCGCCGAGCGCGGCGATCCACGACCACGCCGGCGCCGGCCCCAGCCGCGGGCCCGCCTCCAGCCCGTACAGCACGGCGGCGACCACCAGCAGGCCAGTGCCGAGGATCGCGCCCACCGTGCGGCGCTGCGTCTCGCGGATGGCGCGCACCAGCTCGGCGAGCTCGCGCGAGACGATCTGGGTGCGATGGCGCCCGTCCACCTGCTGCTCCAGCCACGCGTGCAGCAGACGCGGCATCTGCGGCGCGTGCGTCACCAGCTCGGGCAGGCGGCGGCGGAACTCGGCCGCCAGCCGCTGCGGGCTGTAGCGCTCGACCAGGATGCGCTCCAGCACCGGCCGCGCCACCGCCCAGATGTCGAGTTTCGGGTCGAGCAGGCGGCCGACGCCTTCGATGTTGAGCAGCGTCTTCTGCAGCAGGATCAGTTGCGGCTGCAGGGTCAGCTCGTAGCGCTGCGCGGTGCGGAACAGCTTCACCAGCACCTCCGCCAGCGAGATCTCCGACAGCGGCCGGGTGAAGTACGGCTCGCACACCGCGCGCGCGGCCGCCTCCAGCTCGTCGATGCGGGTGTGCGGCGGCATCCAGCCGGCCTGCACGTGCAGCTCGGCGATGCGGCGGTAGTCGCGGTTGAAGATCGCCATGAAGTTCTCGGCGAGGTAGTACTGATCCTCGTCCGAGAGCTGGCCGACGATGCCGAAGTCGAGCGCGATGAAGCGCGGATTGGCGCGGCGCGCGGGATCGCTGTCGACCCAGATGTTCCCCGCATGGGCGTCGGCGTGGAAGAAGTTGTCGCGGAACACCTGGGTGTAGAACACGCGCACGCCCTTGGCGGCGAGCGCGTGGCGGTCGATGCCGGCGGCGTCGAGCGCCTCGATGTCGTCGCTGGGGATGCCGTGCACCCGCTCCAGCGTCAGCACGCGGTCGGTGGTGTGCGACCAGATCACCTCGGGCACGTAGAGATCGTCGCTGCCGGCCCAGAACCGGCGCAGCACGCTGGCGTTGGCGCCCTCGCGCTGCAGGTCGAGCTCGGCGGCGAGCGTGTTCTCGATCTCCGCCACCACCGCGCGCGGGCGGATCTTGTCGGCGTTGGGATGGGTGCGCTCGACCAGCGCGGCGAGCGCTGTCAGCAGCGCGATGTCGGCGCGGATCTGCGAGGCGATCCGCGGCCGCAGCACCTTCACCACCACCTCGCGGCCGTCGTGCAGTTGCGCCGCATGCACCTGCGCGATCGACGCCGAGGCCAGCGGCTCGGTGTCGAAGCGCGCGAACGCCTCGGCGACCGGCCGACCGAGCGCGTGCTCGACGATCGCGCGCGCGGCGTCGCCGTCGAACGGCGCCACCCGGTCCTGCAGCAGCGACAGTTCGTCGGCGACGTCCGGCGGCATCAGGTCGCGCCGGGTCGAGAGGATCTGCCCGAACTTGACGAAGATCGGCCCGAGTTCCTGCAACGCCAACCGCAGGCGCGCGCCGCGCGGCTGCGCGGCGATGGCGCCGGACGCGCGCGGCACGAACGGTCGCGCGAGCCTGAGCCAGCGCTCGGCCGGCGTGCCGTCGAGCAGGTCGTCGAGCCGGTAGCGCAGCAGAACCCGGCCGATGCGCCAGGCGCGCCGCAGCGACCTCATGCCGCGCCTCCGCCGCGCGCGTCCACCGCCGCGCGCAGGCGCGCGATCCGCGCGGCGAGGCGTTCGGCATCGTCGCGCAGGGCGTCGACGTCGTCGTGGAAGGCGTCCAGCTCGGCGCGCGGCACCACGTCGCGCGACTCCTCGGTGACGTACTCGGCCGCGCTCTGCGCGAACGAGGCGGCCGCCTGCCGGGCATGGCGCAGCGCGCCGCGCGCGGCCTGCGCGATCTGCACCCCGGCCACCTCGCCGAACACGGCGACGAACGGCTGCTGCCAGTCCGGATCGAAGCGCTCGGCCAGCCGCTGCAGACGGCGGGCGAGATCGGCATCGCCTTCGATGCGCAGCTTGCCGACCGGCGGCGCGTCGTCGCGGCGCAGGAACGGCAACTGCGCGATCAACGCGCCGAGCGTGGCGCGCACCGACAGATCGTGACCGTCGTCCTCGACCGGGCCGACCGCGAGCCGTTCGCCGTCGACACGGATCTGCAGCGCCAGCGGCGGCGCGTCCAGCCGCATCGCCACCCGGCGTCCATCGAGCGCACGCAGCGCCGCGCGGGTGTCCGGATCGAGCGCGAGCGCACGGTTGAGCGCCGCCTCCAGCGCGCGTCCGGCCAGCGGTTTGAGCGAATCCAGCGGCGTGCGGTCGGTCATGGCCGGCATTCTAGCGGGGTCCGCAGAAGGCCTGGCCGGGCGCTGCGGCCACGGATCGGCACGGATGAGCACCGATGTACGCGGAGCGCGCGACGCGATCCCGTTCGCCCGCGCCGATCGCGGATCACACCGCCGCGCGCAGCCGCTCCAGCCCTTCGGCGAAGCTCACTTTCGGCACGTAGCCGAAGTCGCGGCGCGCCGGCTCCATGCTGTACCAGTGGGTGGTGGCGAGCTGCTCGGCGAGGAAGCGCGTCATCGGCGGTTCGCCCTGCAGCGGCAGCGCGTGCCACAGGCCTTCGCACACCGCGCCGATCGCGTAGGCGAGCCGGAACGGGATGGTCTTCTCCACCGTCGGCGCGCCGACCGCGGCCAGCAGGCCGTTGAGCGTCTCGCGCAGCGTCTTCGGCTCGCCGTTGCTGATGAAGTAGGCGCGGCCGGCGCAGGCGGCGCCCGGCGCGAGGTGGGCGAACGCATCGAAATGCGCCTGCGCGGCGTTGTCGATGTAGGTGGTGTCGATCAGGTTCTCGCCGTTGCCGACCAGCCGCAGCCGGCCGGCTTTCGCGCGCGCCACCAGGCGCGGCAGCAACTGGTTGTCGCCCGGGCCCCAGATCAGCCGCGGCCGCAGCGCGACGGTGGCGAGCGAGGCGTCGTTGGCCGCCAGCACCGCGCGTTCGGCGACCAGCTTGGTGGCCGCGTACGGCGCCTTCAGGCGCTCGCCGTAGGGCACCGTCTCCGCGGTGCCGCCGGCGACCGGATGGGTGGCGCGGTGGGTGACGCTCGGCGTCGAGGTGTAGACCAGGCGGCCGATGCCGTGCGTGCGGCAGGCGGCGATCACGTGGTCGGTCCCAAGCACGTTGGCGCGGTGGTACTCCGCGTACGGTCCCCACGCGCCGGCCTTGGCGGCGTTGTGGAACACCGCCTCGCAACCGCGCGCGGCGGCGATCACCGCCTCGCGCTCGCCGAGATCGCCCTGGATCTGCTCGACCCCGAGCGCGTCCAGCGCCGGATAGCGTCCGCGGTTGAAGCTGACCACGCGATGCCCGCGCTCGACCAGGCCGCGGCACAGCGCCTGCCCGAGGAAACCACCGCCGCCGGTGACGAGGATTTTCATGGAGGGTATGAGGAGGCGAGAGAGGGCACTTGCTCGTCACCCTCCCCTGCTCGCAGGGGAGGGCCGGGGAGGGGTTTGCACGACGCGAGCGATCTCCGCGAGAACATCGTCCGGTCGAAGCAGGACGTCGTGGTTCCAGAAGCGTAATTCCCGATAGCCGTTGACGGCCATGCGCCTGCTGCGCTCGTGGTCGTACGCAAGCTGCTCAGCGTGCTGGCCTCCATCAAGCTCGATCACCAGCTTCGCCTCAACGCACGCGAAGTCGGCGATATAGCCGGCGATCGGATACTGCCGGCGGAACTTCAGACCCAGCAACTGGCGACCGCGCAGACGCTGCCACAGCGCCCGTTCGGCATCCGTGGCGCGGTTGCGCAGGGTGCGTGCGTTCTTCCAGATGGCTTCCATGCTCGCGCATCTCCCTGGACTCCTGTCCGATGCAACGAAAGTCTACCGTTTCACCCCCTCCCGACCTCCCCCTGCATCCGCAGGGGGAGGAGAAAACCTGCGTGCAGGGGAGGGTGGGAGGGGTCTAGCAGGCCGACGCAGGAATCGGGTGTATCGCGTGGTGGCTTGCCCTCGGTGCCTCCGGCTCCGTGGGTGGCGAAGTTGCCGCACGAGCGGACTCGCATCCGCACGGGAGGAGAAAAGCCCTCCCCTGCGTGCAGGGGAGGGTTGGGAGGGGTGACACGGGAGGACGACGCTGCCTCGAGTCGGGCAGCCAGGCGTCCCCGCGCACTCTCCGACAACCGATCGCTCACCCCACCCGCCGCGCCGCCCACGCCGCCAGCGCCTCGCGGCCGATCTTGGCGTTGTGGCGGATGTCGACCGGGAACTTCGGGTGGCGCAGGAAGCGCGCGAGGCGGGCGGTGTGCGGGAAGCGCGCGCCGAGTGCGCGCAGTTCGCGCTCGATGCGCGGCCAGGCGCGCGCGGGCACGCCCGCGGCCAGCTCCACGCACAGCACCGGCGTCTGCGCGCCGACGGGGCCGACGCCCACCAGCGCGGTGCGCGCGACGTCCGGGTGGGTGTTGAACACCGGCTCGACCTGTTCGGTGAACAGCGGGCCGTCGGCGGTTTCGACGCGATGCGATTTGCGCCCACAGAACCACAGCCGGCCCTCGGTGTCGAACCAGCCGAGGTCGCCCATGCGGTGCACGATGCGCTCGCCGCCGTCGGGCAGGCGCTCGCGGATCTTCGCCAGGCGGGTCTGCGCCTCGCGGCGGAAGTAGAGGTCGGTGGCGCTCGGACCGGCGACGGTGATCTCGCCGACTTCGCCCGCCGGCAGCACGCGCGCGTCCTCCCAGCGCTCGATCGCCGCATCGGTGATCGCGATGATGCGCACCTCGTTCGGCGGCACCGGGCGGCCGACGCAGGTGCTGGCGCCGCGTTCGGTGGCCTCGCGCGTGGCTTCGAGTTCGCGGCCTTCGATCACCGCCACCGGCAGGCATTCGGTGGCGCCGTACGGGGTCCAGAACCGCGCATGCTCCGGCAGCAGCGCGCGCATCCTCGCCACCACGTCCGGCGGCACCGGCGCGCCGGCGGAGGTCACGCGGCGCAGCGTCGGCAGCGGCTGGCCGTACTCGGCCAGCACGCGCATCAGCGCCGGCGAGCCGAACAACTGGTCGGCGCCGAAGCGCGCGATCGCCGCGTGCAGGCGGCGCGGGTCGGCCTGCGCCGGGCGGGTCGGGTCCATGTCCGGGATCACCGAAGTGAGCCCGAGCGCCGGATCGAACAGCGCGAACGGCGGGAACGTGGGGAAATCCACCCCACCGGCTTCGATGCCGAATGCGGTGCGCAAGAGTTCGATCTGGGCCACGAAGTGGCGATGCCGGTACACCACGCCCTTCGGCACGCCGGTGGAGCCGCTGGTGAACACGATCGCGGCGATCTCGTCCGGTTCGGTGGCGGCCAGTTGCGGCCCGGCGCCGTCGCCGTCGCGCTCGACCTGCGCCAGCGTCGCATCGGCCAGCCACGCGCGCGCGCCGGTGGTGATGCGCACCCGCGCCGACTTCGCCCAGCCCAGCAGAACGCGGCCGACGTGGGCGAGCGGGATGCCGACGAACGCGGCCGGCTCCGCCTCGTCCAGGCACTGCCGCAGCGCGCGCTTGTCGATGCCGGGATCGACCAGCACCGGCACCGCGCCGGCCTTGAACAGCGCGAACATCAGCAGGAAGAACTCCGGCGTCGGCCGCACCATCACCACCGTGCGGGTGCCGCGCACGATGCCGCGGCGGGACAGGCCCGCGGCGATGGCGTCGCTGCGGGCGTCGAGTTCGGCGTAGGTGAGGGCGACGTCGTAGCGCGCCAGGCCGTCCGGCCCGCGCGTGCCGGGGCAGCGCAGCGCGACCTGGTCGCCGCGTTCGCGGGCGAGCGTCGGCAGGCGGGCGGCGATGTTGCAGGGTTCGCTCATCCGCCCATTGTCGGCGATGCGGCGCTCGCCCGCCCTCTTGAAAGCCGCCCGCGCCCGCCCCACCTGCCGCCGCCGTCGGACCTGGGGAGGTCCCTCGATCGTCGTTCCGCATGCATCCGTGCCTGTCGTGCGGCGCCTGCTGCGCCCATTTCCGCGTCGGCTTCCACTGGGCCGAAACCGAACCCATGCTCGGCGGCAGCGTGCCGGCCGAACTCACCGAACGCCTCGACGAGCACCGCGTGGCCATGCGCGGCACCTGGGCGAGGCAGCCGCGCTGTGTGGCGCTGGACGCCGAGATCGGCGTGCGCTCGCGCTGCAGCATCCACCCGCGGCGGCCGAACGTGTGCCGCGAGGTGCCGGCGTCGTGGGAATTCGGCGAACCGAGCCCGCAGTGCGACAAGGCGCGCATCGCCCACGGCCTGCGTCCGCTGACCCCGGAGGACTGGCAGCCGGCGCCGGCGGTGGCGGCGTAGGGCCACGAGCCGGAACGTCGGGATCAGCCGCGGATTCGCGCGGATGAACACGGATCGGAAGGCCATCGGGCGCCACCGACGCGAGGCGTGGATGCGGATGAGGCACGGACAGGGCGGGCTTCAACCCGCCGTGCGCCCCTCCCGCTGGCGTGCGGGCGGCGGGCCAAGGCCCGCCCTACGCTCCGACGCTTCCAATCCGTAACGGATGCGCATCGAGGAAGCGCCGGATCGCCGGCACCAGCACCTCGGCCTTGTCCTCCAGCACGTAGTGGCCGGCGTCCTCGAACGCGTGCAGCTCGGCGTTCGGCAGCGCGGCGGTGAAGCCCTGCAGGAAGTGGCGGTCGAACACGAAATCGCGCAGGCCCCAGCCGATGAAGGCGGGGCGGTCGGCGTAGTCGGGCAGGCGGCGCGCCATCGCCTCCACCCACGGCCAGGCGCGATCGCCCGGGCCGAGCGGGATGTCCTGCACGAAGCGCGCGACCGCGATCCGATGCGCCCACGAGTCGTACGGCGCGAGGTACGCGCGGCGCACGTCGGCCGGCATCGGCCGCTCCACGCCGATGCGCGCGGCGATCGCGGCGAACGCGTTGAAGCGGCGGATGACCAATTCGCCGAGCGCGGAATCGCGGCCGAATTTCAGCGCGGTCGGCAGCGGCTTGGCCGCCGGCAGCGGGAAGGATCCGGTGTTGAGGATCACCAGCCGCGCCACCCGCGAGGCGCGGCTGGCCGCCCAGCCGAAGCCGATGCCGCCACCCCAGTCGTGCACCGCCAGCGTCACCGCACCGTCGATGCCGAGATGGCGCAGCAGGGCGTCGAGATCCTCGATCCGCGCGCCGAGCGTGTACGGATAACGCGCGTCGTCGGGCTTGTCCGACAAGCCCATGCCGACGTGGTCGGGGACGATGCAGCGGTAGCGATCGCGCAGCGCCAGCACCAGGCGCCGCCAGTAGAAGCTCCACGAGGGATTGCCGTGCAGCATCAGCACGACTTCGCCGTCGCGCGGGCCTTCGTCGAGGTAGTGCAGGGCGATGCCCGGGCGCACCGCGAAGCGGTGCCCAGCGAAGGGATAGTCGGGGAAGGCGGACGGCGGCATCGGCCCGGCGGCGGCGGTGGGGCCGGGCATTATCGCGGCAGGCGGGCGGGGCCGCTCACTTGTCCTTCTTCTCGCCCTTCTCCGGCGCCGGCTCGTCGGCGCCGAGCGCGCGGAACGGGTCGCCGGCGGGCTTGGCGTCCTTCGGCGGCGTGCATTTCGGCGCTTTCTCCGCCCGCGCGCGCAGCGTCGCGAGCTCCTCGCGCACGGCCTCCGGCACCAGCGCGTCGGTGCCGACGGTGGCGCGCACGGCGTGGACGAGGCGGTCCAGATCGGCGCGCGGCGCGGCCGCCCACTTTTCGCGGCGCGCGCGCTCCAGCGTGGCGGTGGCCAGCCGCAGGCTGCTGTTGAGCAGCAGGGCGCGGGCGTCGGCATCGGCCGGATCGCGCCTGAGCACTTCCTCGGCGGCCTGGGCCGCCGCACCCGGACGTTCGGCCTGCGCATGCAGGGCGGCCAGCCGCAGCCAGGGATCCTTGCGGGTCGGATCGGCCTGCGCGGCGCGCTCCAGCGCGCTCACCGCCAGATCGGTCCGGCCGAGGGTGAGCGCGGCATCGGCTTCGTCGAGGGACGTCGCGTAATCCGGAGCGGGACGGGGCGCGCCGAGGCTGGCGCAGGCGGCCAGCGTGGCCACCAGCGGGAGGACCAGAGCGGTACGGGCGGTGGACTCGACGCGGCGCATACGAAACGAAATGGGGTCGGCGCGATGGCGTTAAAGGGGATGCGGAAGCGCTTGGACGGACCTTACAGCAGTCCGTCGCGCTTCACCGCCAGATAGCGTTCGACCAGCGCGCCCGCCAGTTGCGCGCAGGTGACGTCCAGCACCATGACGCCGTGATGGCGCAGCGCCTCGTGAACCCGGCGCCGGCGCTCCAGATAGTGCGCCGTGGCGGACGCCCGGATCGCGCCGTCGAAGTCGTTCACCTCGGCGGACAGCGCATCGTCCAGTGCGGTCTCGCGCAGACTGGCCACGCACACCAGATGGCGCCGGCGCAGCAGCCGGACCGCGGCCAGCAGGTCGTCCTGGTCCTCGTCGCGCAGGTTGGTGACCAGCATCGCCAGCGCGCGCCGGCGCTGACGCAGCAGGAACTCGTTGGCGGCTGCCAGCAGGTCGGTGGCGACCGGGCGCGGCTGCAGGGCGTAGGTGGCGCGCAGCAGGGCGTCGATCGCGCCCGGGCCGCGCCGCGGCGACAGCCACGCGCTCTCGCCGCCGATCGCCTGCAGGCCGACGCTGTCGCCCTGGCGCAGCGCCAGGTAGGCCACCACCAGCGCGGCGTCGAGCACGTGGTCGAAATGCGACAGCGCCGCCCCCGCTTCGGCCGGCGCCGGCTCGCGGGCCATCAGCCGCCGGCCGGTGTCCAGCATCAGCACCAGTTGCTGGTTGCGTTCGTCCTGGTACTCGCGCGAGATCAGCCGCCGCGCGCGCGCGGTCGCCTTCCAGTCGATCTGGCGCAGGCTGTCGCCGATGCGGTACTCGCGCATCTGGTGGAAGTCGGTGCCTTCGCCGCGGCGACGCTTCAGGTGCGCGCCGACCATCAGCGACGCCTGTTCGGCGCTGAACAGCGCGAACTTCGCCAGCGGCGCGAAGTTCGGAAACACGCGTACCGTCTGCGGCGCGCCGAGCACGCGCGCCTGCCGCCACAGCCGCCAGGGCGAATGCAGCCGCGCCTGCACGCCGTCGAACGCGAAGTCGCCGCGCATCGGCGCGCGCAGCGCGTAATCCACGCTGACCGCCTCGCCCGCGCGCAGGCGCAGGCGGCGCGGCATGCCGCGCGCGTCCCAGCCGACCGGATGCAGGTCGAACACGTCGAGCGTCTGCACGCCGCGCTCCAGCGCGAACGTCAGCGTCACCGGGCGCTCCTGGCCGATCGGCCAGGTGTCCGGCAGCCGGCGCTGCGCTTGCGGGTGAGGGGCGCGCGCCAGCCGCAATGCGTCCAGCGCGGCCAGCGCGGCCAGCACGACACCGGCCAGCGCCCAGTGCGACAGCGCCAGCCGTCCCAGCCCGACCGCGATGCCGGCAAGCCCCCACAGCGCCAGCAGCGCGAGCAGCGGCGCGGCGGGGCGTGGAACGGCTACAGCCACGGCCGCTCCCCGAGCACGCGCTGGCGGTAGTACAGCGCGCAGGCGCGGTTGGCGCAGAGCACGGCGGCGCCGTAGCCGACGCCTCGGGCCAGCATCTCCAGGCCAAGCATCAGCGCGGCGAAACCGACCGCGACGATGATGAGCGAATACGCCAGCGCCGGCCGCCACAGCCCCTTGCACAGCAGGTAGAGCGGCCCGAACAACAGCCCCAGCACGCTGAACATGACCGCCATGCGCTCGCCGAAAGTGAGCGCGCCGAGGTTCGGCAGGCGGGGACCGCCGGCCTTCGCGATCAGACGGAAGCGGCGTTTCCAGCGTTCGGACACCGGCAGGGCGTCGATGCGCGCACCCGCGGCCGCCGGGTCGGCACTGCGCGCGGCCGGCATGACGTCGTAGGGATTCCAGGGCTCGTTCAAGCGGACATTCCTTCGTGGCGGGTCACTGGCGCGGCGCGTCGACCTTGGCCAGCAGCGCGTTCAGCACGTCGTCCGGCACCTGGCCCTCGATCTGCAGCTCCGGCGCCAGCGCGATGCGATGGCGCAGCGCGGGCCGCGCGATCTCGCGTACGTCGTCGGGGGTGACGAAGTCGCGGCCGGACAGCACCGCCTGCGCGCGCGCGGCGCGCACCAGCGCGATGCTGCCGCGCGGCCCGGCGCCGAGCGCGATGCCGGGATGGTGGCGGGTGGCCGCGCAGATGCGCACCGCGTAATCGATCACCGCGGGATCGACCGTCACCTGCGCGGTGCCGCGCTGCAACGCGAGGATGTCGGCAGGTCCGAGCACGCGCGGCACCTGCGAGAGGTCGAAGTCGGCGGCGTTGCGGCCGCGGGTCACCGCGGCCACCATCGCCGCCTCGTCGGCCCGGCTGGGATAGCCGATCTGCACCTTGAGCAGGAAGCGGTCGAGCTGCGCTTCCGGCAACGGATAGGTGCCTTCCTGCTCGACCGGGTTCTGCGTCGCCAGCGTCATGAACGGCGGCGGCAGCTCGAAGCTGTGGCCTTCGATCGTCACCTGCCGTTCCTGCATCGCCTCCAGCAGCGCCGATTGCGTCTTCGCCGGCGCGCGGTTGATCTCGTCGGCCAGCAGCAGGTGGGTGAAGATCGGGCCGCGGCGCACGGTGAAGGTCTCGGTCTTCGGATTCCACACCGCGTGGCCGCTGATGTCGCCGGGCATCAGGTCGGGCGTGAACTGCACGCGCGCGTAGCTGCAGTCCAGCGCCTTGGCCAGCGCGCGCACCAGCAGGGTCTTGCCGAGGCCCGGCACGCCCTCGATCAGCGCGTGGCCGCCGGCCAGCAGGGTGATCAGGATCTGGTCGAGCGCCGCGTCCTGGCCGATGAACGCGCGCGCCACCGCGTCGCGCACCTGGGCGACGCGTTCGGCGAGTTCGGTGCCGGCGAGCGGACGGTCGGCGGGCGGGGCGAGGTCGGTCATAGCTGGTTCCTCAGGCGGAGGAGAGTGGCGATGCGGGATCGGAAGGCGGCGCGGTCGCCCGGCGCGGGCATGGCGAGCGCGTCGCGCAGCACCTGCGGCGGCAGCGCGAAGCGTTCGGCCAGGCGCGCGATCTGCGGCTCGCCGGCGAGCGCGGCCGCCTCCGGATCGCGCCGGCGCAGGCGCGCCAGGAACGCGTCGCGGACCGCGCCGTACAGGCGGTGCGCATAGCCGTAGCGGTACAGCAGCGCGCCGCTGGCGGCGATGTGCTCCAGCAGCGAACGGCGCTCGGCGAGCGGCGGCGGCAGCAGCGGCCCGAAGCGCTCGGCGCGCGCCCACAGCCAGGCCAGCAGCACCAGCAGCAGCGGCGCCCACGCCGGCCAGTAGCGGCGCAGCAGCGTAAGCCAGAGGCTCTCCACCGCCGGATCGAACACCAGATGCACCGTGCCTTCGCGCCAGCGCGGCGCCAGCAGCTGGCGCGCGAGCACCACGTGCGGCGGATCGCGCAGCTTGTCGGTGGTGAGGAAGTCCAGATCGGCCAGCACGTCGACGCTGCCGGCGCCGTGGGCGATGCGCGCGAACACGAAGCCGTCGCGGAAATCGCCCCAGCTCAGGCGCGGGTCGATGCCGGCGAGCATGAACCGGCGGCCGCCGCAGAACTCGACGTGATGCTCCAGCGCCGGCACCTGCCAGCCGGCGCAGGCCTGGCGCTCGGTGGGGTGCACGCCGAGCGCGCTCCATAGCGGGTGCGCTTCGTCGCCGCCGAACGCACCGGGCGGCGGCGTGCGCACGATGAGATGGCCGCCGCGCGCGACCCAGTCGAGCAGGCGCGCGGTGTCGGCGGACGACAGCGCGCGCGGATCGCCGTAGATCAGCACGGTGTCGCGCGGCGCGGGCGGATGGCGGTCCAGGTGCAGGCGCCGTCGCGACTGCACGCGCTGCCCGTCCGCCTGCAGCGCGAGCTGCAGGGCGAACAGCGGGTTGCTGCGCGCCTCGCCGGTGCGCGGGGCATCGACCGTTTCCGTCACCCGCTCGTGCGTGTGCAGGAACCACGCCACGCCGGCGGCCACGAGCAGGGCCGCGAGCACCGCCAGCAGGATCCGCACCGGCCGGCTCATGCCGTCCACCCGAAGCGCCGGCCCAGCCGCTGCAGCACCTGTTCGAAGCGCGCCTGCTCGGGCAGCCGCTGCGCGTAGGCGGCGTACTGCCACAGCCGGACCGCCTCGGCGAACGCGTCGCGGTCCTCCGCCTCGGGCAGGCGGCGCGCCAGGCGCAGGCACTCGGCCTCGGTGGCGCCCGGCACCGGCACCACCTGCACGCGCGCCGCCATCGCCTCCACCGCGGCGCGGTACATCAGCGCCAGCGCGTCGCGCGCGCGGCCCTCGCGCCACAGGCGGCGCGCCGCGGCGACGATGTCCTCGGGCAGCGGCGGCGCCGTCTCCAGCGCCTGCGTGCGGGGCGCGGCGGGCGTGTCCTCGTCCGCGCCCGACACGCCATCGCGCAGCCAGGGCCACCAGCGCGGCGCGCTCAGCAGCAGCGCCAGCGCCAGCGCCCCCAGCAGGATCCACAGGCCGAACTCGGCGATCACCGCGAACACCTCGCCGATCGCGCGCAGGACCGGCACCTCGTTGCGACGCTCCGGCGCGGGCGGCTTGCGCGACTTCCAGTACGACAGCGTCCGCTTCGGCGAAAGCCGCGGGTCGGCGTACGCCTGCTCGACCGCGCGCCGCAGGCCGGCGTCCGCGGCCTTGCGCGCGGAGCCGTCCTCGACGTAGGCGTCGCCGAACACCTCGCGCGGCGTCGCGCTCGCGGCGGGGGCGTCCTGCGCGCGCGCAGGCAGCGGCAGCGCGCCCAGCGCCAGCACCACGGCCAGCGCCGACGCGCCCGCCGCGCCCTGCAGCCGCGCGCGCAGGCGGCGCAGCGCGATCTCGATGTCCCAGCCTTCGATCTCGGTGCGCCGGTTGAGGTAGAGCCCGAACCCGGCGCCGACGTAGAACGGCTCCAGCACCGACGTCGCCAGCCACAGCGCGGCGTTGCCGGCCAGGCCGAGCCAGCCGGCCTGCTGCTGCATCGCCTGCCAGATCCCGTGCAGCGCGGGCTGCAGGTGCTCCTCCGGCACGAACACCAGCGCCAGCGCGCCCACGCCGAGATACAGCGCGATCTCGAAATGCACGAACACCAGCATCAGCAACGCGGCCACGCCGTAGGCCGGCCCGCCGAGCGTGCGCCGACGCTCGCGCGCGGCGGCGGCGTCGCTGCCTTCCAGCAGGTCCACCGGCAGATGCAGCGCGCGCACCGGACTGAGCCGGCGCCAGCTCAGGTGCGCCAGCAGGAACGCCCGGCCCCAGCCGCCGAAGGCGGCGCGCAGCGTCTGCCGCGCGTTCGGCACCTGCCCGAACGCGGCGCGCGAGAGCACGAACAGCGGGATGCGGTCGAACAGCGGCTTCAGCCACCACATCAGCAGCGGCGCCAGCCACAGCGCATCCAGCGCCCAGCAGGCGGCGTTGACCGCCGCCCACAGCGGCAGGCCGAGCAGCCACCACGGCTTCCAGACCGCGCCGAAGTGCCGCCGCGCCAGCGCGCTGCCCAGCTCGATCGCCTCCCAGCCGGTGCGCGCGCGCAGCGCGATGTCCAGCGCCTCCAGCCTCATTGCGCGTGCTCCTGCGGCAGCGAGCGGCCGCCGCGCCAGAGCCACAGCAGGATCGCCAGCCACAGCGCGCCGCCGACGGCGTACTTCACCGGCGCCGGCATCCATGCGATCGACGACCAGAACGCCTCCACGAACGCGGCGAACACCAGCAGCGCCAGCACGCCCGCCGACAGCCGGGCGCCGGTCCAGCCGGCGTCGATCAGCGCATCGGCGCGGCGGCGGCGGCCGGGCGCCACCAGCGCCAGCCCCAGCCGCAGACCGGCGCCGCCGGCGATCACCACCGCGGTCAGCTCCGGCGCCGAATGGCCGGCGACGAAACGCCAGAACGGATCGCCGTGGCCGACCGCCTGCAGATGGCCCGCCACGCCGCCGATCGACACGCCGTTGAACAGCAGCACGAACACCGTGCCCACCATCGCCAGCAGGCCGCTGGCGAAGGTGCGGAAGCCGATCGAGACGTTGTTCCAGATGTAGTAGCCGAACATCGCCAGATCGCTGCCGCTGTCGCGGCCCAGGCGCTCGGTTTCGGTCGGGTCGTACATCGCCTCGAACTGCGCCAGTTGCACCGGGTCGAACAGCGCGGCCGACAGTTCCGGGCGCCACTGGATGGCGAGGAAGATCGCGATCAGCGGCAGCCAGAACAGCGCCGCCGCGGCCCACATGCAACCGGCCTCGCGCCGCACCAGCCGCGGGAACCCGGCCAGCAGGAACACCGCGGCGCGGCGCCAGCGCGTGGGCGGCGCGCGGTAGAGCACGGCGTGGCCCTGCTGCATCAGCGCCTGCAGGCGTTCGGTCACCGCCGGGCTGTAGCCGCGCCGGCGCGCCAGCGCGAGCTGCTGGCACAGGCGCCGGTAGCGTTCGGGCACCTCCTCGTCGGCGAGGCCATGCCAGTTGCGGCGCTCGCGCCGCGCGCGGCGCGCATCGTCGCCGCGCGCGGCCAGCCACGCCTCGAACGCGTCCCACTCGGCCTGATGGCGGGCGACGAACTGCTCCTGCCTCATCGCCGCCCCAGCAGCCAGTGCGCGATCGCGTTCAACCGCTCCGCCGCCGCCGCGCCGCGCGCGCCCACCAGCGGCGCGGCCAGGTCGGCCAGTTCGGCCTGCCGCGCCGGCGTCAGCAGCGGCGCGCGCTCGGCGAAGGCGATCACCGCCGCCTGCTCGTGCGGCTGCAGCGCGGACGGCGGCGGCATCGGCACCGCCGGCACCAGCGGCGGTCGCGGCTGCGCGCGCATCTCGTGCACCACCAGCGTGCCGGCGACGATGTCGCCCAACCGCCGCTGCCACGGATCGGCCAGGCAGGCGACGAGCCCGGTGGCGTAGCCGAACGGCAGCATGTCCACGGTCCGCAGCAGATTGCGCGCGAACGCGGGCAGCCAGCCCACCGGCGCGCCGTTGGCGGCGATGACGCGCAGGCCGAGCGCGCGCTTGCCCGGCGTGCGGCCGCCGTCGAGCACCTCGAACAGCACCGGATACAGCCAGAACACCACGAACAGCGCGACCAGATACAGCCCCATGCCGGTGGCGCCGGTCATGCCGAGCACGATCCCGAGCACCAGGATGGCCGCCATCCGCAGCGCGAAGTCGATCGCCCACGCCAGCGCGCGCGGCACCGGCCCGGCCGCGGGCAGCCGCAGCGCCACGCCTTCGGGCGTGATCACCTCGCGGAACGTGTCCAGCCCCGCCCGCTCGTCCACGCTCGTGCCGCGCCCCCTTTCGCCGCTCATCCGGGCCCTCCCTGTCGCCCGCGCGCGGGGTCAGCCGCGCATCGCCAGATATTCGTCCTTCAGGCGGACGTAGTGCTGCGCACTGTAATGCAGTTGTTCGATCTCGCGCTCGTTCAGCCTGCGCACGAAACGCGCCGGGTTGCCCAGCCACAGTTCGGCCTCGCCGACCGTCTTGCCGGGGCTGACCACCGCGCCGGCGCCGACGAAGCCGTAGCGTTCCACGCGCGCGCCGTCGAGCACGGTCGCGCCCATGCCGATCAGGCAGAAGTCGCCGATCGTGCAGGCGTGCACGATCGCGCCGTGGCCGATGGTGACGTCGCTGCCGATCACGGTCGGAAACCCGCCCGGGCGGGTGAACGGGCCGTCGTGGGTGACGTGGATGACGGTGCCGTCCTGCACGTTGGTGCGCGCGCCGATGCGGATGAAGTTGACGTCGCCGCGGATCACGCAGCCGGGCCAGACCGAGACGTCGTCGCCGAGCTCGACGTCGCCGATCACGCTGGCGGCGGGGTCCACATAGACGCGCGCGCCGAGGCGCGGCAGGCGGTCGCGGAAGGGGCGCAGGTTCATCGCGCGATTCTAGACGCCCGGACGGTGCGACCGAAGCCGGCACGCCGCCCACGCCGGGCCGCGCGTCGTTGTGGCGGCCGGGTCCGGCGGGCACACTGCCGGCATGAGCGCTGCCGCCGACACCCCGATCGCCGAGCTCGAGCCCACCCGCGCGCGCCTGCGTGCGGCATGGCAGGCGCGCAAGCCCGACTACGCGCAGCGCCGCGCCGACCTGCAACGCCTGCGCGCCGCGTTCGCCGCGCGCGTCGATGCGATGGATGCGGCGATCCGCGCCGACTTCGGCCACCGCTCCGCGCACGAGAACCTGATTTCCGAGGCGATGGTGACGCTGGCCGAGATCGACCACGCGCTCGCGCGCCTGAAGCGCTGGATGCGGCCGCGCCGCGCGCCGGTGGGCTGGCGCTTCTGGCCGGCGCGCGCGCACGTGCGTCCGGAGCCGGTCGGCGTGGTCGGCATCGTCTCGCCGTGGAACTACCCGGTGAACCTCGCGCTGGTGCCGCTGGTCTCCGCGATCGCCGCCGGCAACCACGTCTATCTCAAGCCGTCCGAACACACGCCGCACACCAGCGCGTTCCTGCGCGCGCTGCTGGCCGAGGTGTTCCCCGCCGACCGGGTGGCGGTGGCGCTCGGCGGGCCGGAGCTCGGCGCGGCGTTCGTGAGCCTGCGCTTCGACCATCTGCTGTTCACCGGTTCCACCGCGGTCGGCCGCAAGGTGATGGCCGCGGCCGCGCCGAACCTCACGCCGGTGACGCTGGAACTCGGCGGCAAGGCGCCGGCGCTGGTGTGTCCGTCGTTTCCGCTCGGACGCGCCGCCGCGCGCATCGCCAACGGCAAGTGGTTCAACGCCGGACAGACCTGCATCGGCGTGGACTACGCGCTGGTCGACGCGCCCCGGCGCGACGCGTTCGTGCAGGCGCTGGTCGAGGAACTGCGCCTGCGCTACCCCGACTTCCCCGCCTCGCCCGATTACACCCGCATCATCAACGACGCCCAGTACGCGCGTCTGAGCGGCTGGCTGGACGAGGCCCGCGCGAAAGGCGCCACCGTCGTCGCGCCGTTCGCCGATGCGCTCGATCCGCAGCGCGCGCGCCGCGAGCGGCTGTTCGCGCCGGTGCTGGTGCTCGACCCGCCTGAGGACTGCGCGCTGATGCAGCAGGAAATCTTCGGACCGATCCTGCCGGTGCTGGGCTACCGCACGCTCGACGAGGCGCTGGCGCGGATCGACGCGCTCGACCGTCCGCTGGCGCTCTACCCGTTCTCCAACGACGAGGGCGAGATCGCGCGCATCCTCGACGCCACCCTCGCCGGCGGCGTGACGGTCAACGACACCCTCGTGCATTTCGGCGTGCACGCCCTGCCGTTCGGCGGCATCGGCCCGAGCGGGCTCGGCGCGATCCACGGCAAGGCCGGCTTCGACACCTTCAGCAAGCTGCTGCCGGTGTTCCGCCAGCGCGCCTTCGCCGCCACCGATTTCCTCAAGCCGCCGTACCGCGGGCGCATCGACGCGCTGGTGCGCTGGCTGGCCAAGTGAGCCGCATTCCCGGATGAAGATCGCAAGCTGGAACGTCAACTCGCTCAACATGCGCCTGCCGCACCTGGAGCAGTGGCTGCGCGAGGCGCACCCCGACATCGTCGGCCTGCAGGAGACCAAGCTCGAGGACGCGCGCTTTCCCGACGCGGTGCTGGCCGGCTATGGCTACCGCAGCGTGTTCCACGGCCAGAAGACCTACAACGGCGTGGCGATCCTCGCGCGCGAGCGGCAGATCGAGGACGTGCAATGCGGCATCCCCGGCTTCGAGGACGCGCAGGCGCGCGCGATCGCGGCGACGGTGGCCGGCGTGCGCATCGTCAATCTGTACGTGGTCAACGGCCAGGCGGTCGGCAGCGAGAAATACGACTACAAGCTGCGCTGGCTCGACGCCGTGCACGGCTGGCTCGCCGACGAGCTGAAGGCGCATCCGCGGCTGCTGGCGATGGGCGACTTCAACATCGCGCCCGACGACCGCGACGTGCACGACCCCAACGTCTGGCACGACGACCACATCCTGTCCTCCAGCGGCGAACGCGCCGCGCTGCGGCGTCTGCTCGCGCTCGGCCTGCACGATGCCTTCCGCCTGCGCAGCGACGAGGCCGGCGTGTTCTCGTGGTGGGACTACCGCCAGGGCGCGTTCCGTCGCAATCACGGCCTGCGCATCGACCTCACCCTGGTGTCGGACGCGCTGAAACCCTACGTGCGCGACGCCGGCATCGACCGCACCCCGCGCACCTGGGAGCGCCCCAGCGACCACGCCCCGGCGTGGGTGGAGCTGGCCGGGCTGCCCTGAGGCACCCCGAATCCCGCACGCAAACAAAAAGCCCGGCCGAAGCCGGGCTTTGCGGCGAAACGCGCGCCTCGCTCAGCGCACGCGTCCGCGGCGGAACAGGTTCACGATGGCCAGCAGGATGATCGCGCCGATCAGCGACACCACGAAGCTCATCACGCTGAAGCCCTCGTTGATCGAACCGGTGCCGAGCAGCGGACCGACCAGCCAACCGCCGATGAAGGCGCCGATGATGCCGACCACGATGTTCAGCAGGATGCCCTGCTGCGCGTCGGTCTTCATGATCAGACTGGCCAGCCAGCCGACGATGCCGCCCACGATCAACCAGATGATGATGTTCATACCGACTCTCCTCTGCCTCTATGGGGGAACGCGTCCCCGTTCTGGGGGCAGGCGCAGTCTCCCTACGGCATCGTGAGCGTCGCGTCAGAGGTCGTCCGTGCGCCGACGACCGGGCCGTGCGCGGTCGCGGCCGGTTCAGCTTCCGCTTTCGCGGCGCAGCAACGCTTCCAGCGCCGCGCGCGGGAGCTTGCCGGTCTCGTTGCGCGGCAAGGCGTCGACGCGCCGGAGCGGGCGCGGCAGGAACACCGGGTCGATGGCGCGCCTCAACGCGGCGAGGATGTCGGCTTCACCCAGGCTCGGCGCGACCACCAGCGCGACGATGCGCGACACGCCGGCGTGGCCGGCGTCGGACTGGAACACGACGCCGTCCTCGACGCCCGGAATCGCCAGCAGACGGCGGGTGAGATCGCCGAGCGAGGCGCGCTTGCCGGCGATCTCCAGCAGATCGGCGTTGCGGCCGCGCAGCTCGAAGCGCCCGTCCGGCAGCAGTTCGACCAGATCGGCGAGCGCCACCGGCTCGGCCAGATGCGGCGCGTGCACCGCGGTGCCGTCCGGCTGCGGCGCAAGACGCACGCCCGGCAGCGGCGTCCACGCGCTTTCGCGGGCGGTGCGGCGCGCGGCGAGGATGCAGGTCTCGGTGGCGCCGTACATCTCGCGCACCTCGCAGCCGAAGCGGGCTTCGGCCTCGGCGGCGAGTTCGGGCGACAGCGGCGCGGTCGCCGAGACGATGCCGGCCAGCGGCGGCAGCGCGATCGCGGCGGCGACCAGCGCGCGCAGGTGCACCGGCGTGGTCACCAGCAACGCCGGGCGCCAGGCCTCGCGCAGCGCGCGCGCGACGTCGTCGGGGAAGAACGGCCGCGCGGCGTGCACGGCCACCGGCGCCAGCACCGGCAGCAGCACCGACATCTCCATGCCGTACATGTGCTGAGGCGGCACGGTGGCGACCACCGGGGTGATCGCGCCGGGATGCAGCAGGTCGGCGAGCGCGGCTACGTTCTGCGCCGTGCTGCGCGCGAAACTGCCCCAGCGCTTGGGGTTGGCCTTCGGCTGGCCGGTGCTGCCGGAGGTGAAGCCGATCGCCGCCAGCGCGTCCGGATCGACCTCGAGCGCCGCCCCGTCGCGCATCGGCAGCGGATCGGGCAGGCGCAGGTAGCGCGGCGGTTCCGGCGCCAGCGCCTGGTCGCCGAGGCAGTAGCTGTCCGGATGCTGGGCCAGCACCTCGTCGATCGCCTGCGGCGCGCGCGAGGGCGGCAGCAGCGTGACCTGGCCGCGCACCGCGGCGGCGCAGAAGGCGACCAGGAAGCGGTAGCGGTCCTCGCACAGGTTGACCACGCCGCGGGCGTTCGGCAGGCGCTCGGCGAGCGCGCGCACGTGGGCGGCGAAGGCGGCGGCGGCGACCGCGCCGGTGCCGTCGAACGCCACCGCGCGCTCGGGCGTGCCGGGCAGCAGGGCGAGCCGCGCCGGCGCGACCGGCGCGTGCAGCGGTGATCCAATGACGGCCGACATGTCCCTCGTTTCTCCCACCCAAGCGCGACCGCGTCCCCGCCGCTAGCTTACGCTGGCGCGCCCGTTTCCCGCCAAGCCGGTCACATGAATGCGTCGGGCTTCCATCGCGCCCCGGTCCGCTGGGCCTGGCGACCGCACCGTCCGCAGCGGCGCGCCGAGGACGAGGCGCGGCCGTGGCTGGCGGCCGCGGTCGGGGTGGCGCCGGAGGCGCTGGCGCTGGCCCGCGATGCGCGCAACCGGCCGTGCCTGCAGGGCGCGCAGGCGCGGTTCGACTGCAACTGGAGCCACAGCGGCGAGCACCTGCTGCTGGCGCTGGGCGAAGGCGTGCGCGTGGGCGCCGACGTCGAGCGCGTGCGCGAACGGCCGCGCGCGCTCGCGCTCGCCGAGCGCTATTTCGGCGCCGACGAGGCGGCCTGGCTGCGCGCGCAGCCGGAAGCGGCGCGGCCGCTCGCGTTCGCGCGGCTGTGGTGCCTGAAGGAAGCGGTGCTGAAGGCGCACGGCCACGGCCTGGCGTTCGGGCTGGACCGGGTCGCGTTCGCGCTCGACCCTTCGCCTGCGATCGTCCGGCTCGATCCCGCGCTCGGCGAGGCCGGCGACTGGCGGGTGCGGCTGATCGACGCCCCGCCCGGCTACGCGGCGGCGCTCGCCTGGCGCCGCCGCGAAGGCTGAGCGGCGCGAATACGGCGACAATGCGCGCCCGCCCGACCGCCGCCCCGCCGTGACCGCCCTGCCGCCCACCGCCCGCCCGACGCTCGAATCCGGCCTGGCCACGCTCGGGCTCGAGGCCGCGCTGGCCGACCCGCTGCTGGCCTACCTCGAACTGCTGGCGCGCTGGAACCGCACCTACAACCTCACCGCGGTGCGCGATCCGCAGGAGATGGTGGTGCGCCACCTGCTGGATTCGCTGGCGATGCTTCCGCACGTGGAGCTGCTTGCCGCGCGCGGCGGCCGGCTGGCCGATCTCGGCACCGGCCCCGGCCTGCCCGGCATCCCGCTGGCGATCGCCAGGCCGGGCCTGCGGGTCAGCCTGGTCGAGAGCAACGGCAAGAAGGCGCGCTTCATGCGCGAGGCGCTGCGCACGCTGCGGCTGGCCAACGCCGAGGTGCAGGAGCGCCGCATCGAGGCCGCCGGCCCCGCCGGTGCGTTCGATGCGATCACCGCGCGCGCGCTGGCCACGCTGCCGGAGATCCTCGCGCTCGGCGCGCATCTGCTGAAGCCCGACGGCGTGCTGCTGGCGATGAAGGGCGTCTACCCGGAGGACGAGATCGCCGCGCTGCCGGCGCCGTGGCGCGTGCTCGAGGCGCACCGGCTGCACGTGCCCGGCCTTGCGGCCGAACGGCATCTGCTGGTCGTGGGACGGCGCGACGGGGCCACGGCATAATCGGCGACCCGCCGGACCTCCGCCGGCTCCGTCATCCAGCCCAGGGGCGCCCATGGCCCGCATCATCGCCGTCGCCAACCAGAAAGGCGGGGTCGGCAAGACCACCACCGCGGTCAATCTGGCCGCCGGGCTCGCGCGCGCGCCCAAGCGCGTGCTGCTGATCGATCTCGACCCGCAGGGCAACGCGACCATGGGCTCCGGCGTGGACAAGCGCGAGCTGTCCGCCTCGATCACCGAGGTGCTGCTGGGCGAGGTGCCGATCGAGCAGGCGATCGTGCGCACGGCGGAGGACTTCGACCTGCTGCCGGGCAACATCGACCTCACCGCGGCCGAGATCCGGCTGATGAACGAGGACGGCCGCGAGCAGCGCCTGAAGCGCGCGCTCGGCGGCATCGCCGGACGCTACGACTTCGTGCTGATCGACTGCCCGCCGGCGCTGTCGCTGCTGACGCTGAACGCGCTCACCGCGGCCGATTCGGTGATCGTGCCGATGCAGTGCGAGTACTACGCGCTGGAGGGCCTGTCGGCGCTGATCGACACCATCGAGGCGATCCGCGGCCAGCTCAATCCCGGGCTCGAGATCGAAGGCGTGCTGCGCACCATGTTCGACGTGCGCAACAACCTCGCCAACGCGGTGTCGGCCGAGCTGATCAACCATTTCGGCGAGCGCGTGTTCCGCACCATCATCCCGCGCAACGTGCGGCTGGCCGAGGCGCCCAGCCACGGCCAGAGCATCGTCGGCTACGACCGCGCCAGCCGCGGCGGCATCGCCTACCTGGGTCTTGCCGGCGAAGTGATCCGCCGCCAGCGCGAGCGCGAACAGGCCGCGCCGGCGCGCGCCACCACGGAGAGCCCGGCATGAACGACAGCAAGTCCGCGCCCGCGAAGAAACGCGGCCTCGGCCGCGGCCTGGAAGCCCTGCTCGGTCCGAAGGCGGCCGCCGAGGCGCCGCCGCTGGAGGCGCAGCCGAACGACACCCTGCGCCGGCTGCCGATCGACGCGCTCACCCCCGGCAAGTACCAGCCGCGCAAGGCGATGGACGACGCCAAGCTCGCCGAGCTGGCCGAGTCGATCAAGGCGCAGGGCGTGATCCAGCCGATCGTGGTGCGCGAGATCGGCCGCGAGCGCGGCGGCAAGACCTACGAGATCATCGCCGGCGAGCGCCGCTGGCGCGCCTCGCAACGCGCCGGGCTCGCCGAGGTGCCGGTGGTGATCCGCGAGGTCGACGACCGCACCGTGGTCGCGATGGCGCTGATCGAGAACATCCAGCGCGAGGACCTCAATCCGCTGGAGGAAGCGCAGGCGCTGCAGCGGCTGATCGACGAGTTCGACCTCACCCATGCGCAGGCCGCCGAGGCGGTCGGCCGTTCGCGCGCGGCGGTGTCCAACCTGCTGCGCCTGCTCGAACTGCCGCCGGAAGTGCGCACGCTGGTGGAGACCGGCGCGCTGGAGATGGGCCATGCGCGCGCGCTGCTGACGTTGACCCCGCAGGCGGCGATCGCGCAGGCGCGGCAGGCGGTCGATCAGGGCTGGTCGGTGCGCGAGGTCGAGCACCGCGTGCAGCTGCTCGCCGCCGGCAAGGTGCCCGGCGAGGCGAAGGGCAGGGCCGCCAAACCGAAAGCGCGCCCGCAGGCCGACATCGCCTCGCTCGAGCGCGAGCTGTCGGAGACGCTCAACACCCGCGTCAACGTGCTGCACGGGCGCGGCGGCAAGGGCCGGCTGGTGATCCACTACAGCGACCTCGATTCGCTCGAAGGCGTGCTCGAACGGCTGCGCGGCAAGGCGGGCTGACCGGACGCGTCCGTGCCCTCCGGAAACCCGGAGGTAGCCCGCCCGCAGGGCGGAACCGCTCTTTCCGTCTCGTGGGGCCCGATGCGCGCGTACACACGCCCCACGCGAAGCGGGTTTTTGCCACGGATGGGCGCGGATGCGGATCGGAGCGAATCAGCGCTTGCAAGCCGAACGAACCGGAGACCCGGAGGGCGCTCGACAGGATGTCGAGCGTTTTCGGACGCGACAGAGCCTGCCCCGTACTCGATACGGGGGATGTCGCGTACGAAAATCCCGAGGCGGCATCCGATCGCGGGATTGTCGTGTCGGGGAAGCGCCTTTCTTTGGCTACTTTCTTTGGCAAGACAAAGAAAGTAGCCCGCCCGAAGGGCGGAACGCTTTGCTGCACACCGCAGTAGACGTAGTACCGTAGCCCCGGCAAGCGAAGCGCACCCGGGACCGGGCGGAACCCGCCCAGGCTCATCCATTGACACACGCTCGACCCGGCCGTTTGCGAGAATGCGCGGCCTTCCCGACCCGCGAGTGCCCATGACCGTCCTCGTCACCGGCGCAGCCGGCTTCATCGGTGCCTACACCGTGCGCGCGCTGCAGGCGCGCGGCGAACGCGTGGTCGGTCTGGACAACTACAACGACTACTACGACCCGCAGCTCAAGCGCGACCGGGTCGCCGCGCTGTGCCCCGATGCCGACATCCGCGTTCTCGACCTCGCCGACCTCGACGCGCTGACCGTGCTGTTCGACGAAGTGCGTCCCGAACGCGTGGTGCACCTGGCCGCCCAGGCCGGCGTGCGCTATTCGCTGACCAACCCGCACGTGTACGTGCAGAGCAACCTGGTCGGCTTCGTCAACCTGCTGGAACTGTGCCGGCACCGCGGCGTCGCGCACCTGGTCTACGCCAGTTCGTCCTCGGTCTACGGCGACTCGGCCACGCCGCCGTTCTCCGAGGACCAGCGCATCGACCGGCCGCGCTCGCTGTACGCCGCCACCAAGGCCGCCAACGAGCTGATGGCCTACACCTACGCGCAGCTCTACGGCCTGCGTGCGACCGGCCTGCGCTTCTTCACCGTGTACGGGCCGTGGGGTCGGCCGGACATGGCGCCGCTGCTGTTCTCGCGCGCGGTGCTGGAGGGCCGGCCGATCGACGTGTTCAACCACGGCAGGATGCGCCGCGACTTCACCTGGATCGACGACATCGTCGCCGGTGTGCTCGGCGCGCTCGACCATCCCCCGGCCGACACCCCGCCGCATCGCGTGTTCAACCTCGGCAACCACACGCCGGTGGAACTCGAGCGCTTCATCGCGGTCATCGAACAGGCCGCCGGACGTCCGGCGCAGAAGGTCTACAAGCCGATGCAGCCCGGCGACATGCTGGAGACCATGGCCGACACCGCGCGCGCGAAGGCGGCGTTCGGCTTCGAGCCGACCACCTCGATCGAGGCCGGTCTGCCGCGCGTGGTCGACTGGTGCCGGGCCTACTTCGGATAATGGCCCGTTGCCGTCCGCGCCGGACGGCGTAGCCATCGCCCGCGCCGCGGGCCGGAGAGGTGTGGATGAGCGCGTCGCTGCCGCTGTCGGTCGTCGTGCCCGTGTTCAACGAACAGGACAACGTCGCCCCGCTGGTGCGCGAGATCCTCGCCGCGCTGCGCGGCGCGACCGCGTTCGAGATCGTCTACGTCGACGACTGCTCGCAGGACGGCACGCTGGCCGCGCTGCAGGCGCTGAAGGCCGAGGTGCCGGAGCTGCGGGTGGTGCGCCATCTGCGCCAGAGCGGACAGAGCACCGCGATCCGCACCGGGGTCAAGGCCGCGCGCGGGGACTGGATCGCCACCCTCGACGGCGACGGCCAGAACGATCCGGCCGATATCCCGAAGCTGCTCGCGGCGCGCGCGGCGGCCGAGCCGCAGGTGAAGCTGTTCGCCGGCTGGCGCGTGCAGCGCCGGGATTCCGGCAGCAAGCGCTGGGCGTCGAAGATCGCCAACGCGATCCGCGCGCGCATGCTGCGCGACGCCACGCCCGACACCGGCTGCGGCATCAAGCTGTTCGAGCGCGCGGCCTTCCTCGACCTGCCGTACTTCGACCACATGCACCGCTACCTGCCGGCGCTGTTCCAGCGCGCCGGCTGGAAGACCGTCAGTGTGCCGGTCAACCATCGCCCGCGCGGCGCCGGCGTGTCCAAGTACAACAACCTGGGCCGCGCGCTGGTGGGCATCAGCGACCTGCGCGGCGTGGCCTGGCTGATCCGCCGCTCGAAGATCACCCCGGTCGAGGAGGCCTGAGCCATGCTGCTGGCCTTCATGAACACGCCGCTGCCGTGGCTCGAGTGGACCGGGCTGCACGCCTCGCCCTGGAAGCTGATCGGCCTGACCGGCGCGCTGATGTTCGGCGGCCGCTGGCTGGTGCAGTTCGTCGCCTCCCGGCGGCACGGCAAGCCGGTGATCCCGCGCCTGTTCTGGTACATGAGCCTGCTCGGCAGCGCGATGACGCTGAGCTACTTCCTGTTCTCGCAGAAGCAGGACTCGGTCGGCATCCTCCAGAACCTGTTCCCGGCGTTCACCGCGGCGTACAGCCTCTACCTCGACATCCGCCACCGCGGCTGGAAGCGCGACAAGGCGCAGCACTGATCGGGCGCGGCACTGCCGATCATCGGCGCGCGATTGACGTTCCGGCACATCCCGCGCACGCTCGGGCGACACTTCGGACACATCGCACGCGCGATCCTGCAGGGATGACGCAGCCGACCTCCATGGAGCCCTCGCCACGCCCGCAGGCGCGCACCGCCGACCTGCGCACGCACGCCCGGCGCGCGTCCGCCGCGGAGCGCCCCGGCCGCAGCAGTCGCAGGAGGAGGTCCTGAGTGGACGCCCCGCTTCGCGCCCTGCTGGTCGAGGAATCTGCCGAGGACGCCGAAGCGATCCTCGGGGCCATCTGCGACCTTCCCGATCCATGCCAGCACCGCCGGGTGACCTCGCCCGAGGAGCTGCGCGAAGCGCTGGCCGCGTTCGCCCCGGACGTGGTGCTGGCCGATCACGCGGTGCCCGGCTTCGGCGATCACGAGGCGCTGTCGATCGTGCAGGCGCACGATCCGCTGCTGCCGTTCGTCTACGTGGCCGGCACGGTCGGCGAGGAAGTCGCGATCGAGGCGATCCGCCGCGGCGCGGCGGATTTCGTGCTGAAGGAGAACCTGCGCCGGCTGCCGTCGGTGGTCGGGCGCGCGCTCGAGTCCGCGCGCGAGCGCCGCGAACGGTTGCGCATCGAGGCGGCGCTGCGCGAGAGCGAGGAACGCTTCCGCAGCATCGTCGAGAACAGCCACGACTGGATCTGGGAGATCGACCGCGACGCCCGCCTCACCTACTGCAACGCCGCGGTCGAACGGATGCTGGGCCACGCGCCGGAGCGGCTGCTCGGCCAGGACTGCCTGCAGCTGCTGCATCCGCACGACCGCACCGAGGTCGCGCGCCGGCTGCCTGCGCTGATCGAGCACGGCGGCGGCTGGCGCGGCTGGCGGCTGCATTGGCTCCATCGCGACGGCAGCGTTCGCGTGGTGGAGAGCACCGGCGAGGCGTTGCGCGACGCGCAGGGCCGGGTGCGCGGCTTCCGCGGCGTCAATCACGACATCACCGAGCTGCTGCAGAAGAAGGACCGCATCCAGCACCTGGCGCGCCTGCACGGCGTGCTGAGCGCGCTCGGCAACGCGGTGCTGCGCGCCGGCACGCGGCAGGAGGTGCTCGACGCCGCCTGCCGGGTGGCGGTGGAGCAGGGCGGTTTCCTCGCCGCCTGCATCGGCGAGCCGGGCGCGGGCGGCCAGGGCGTGCGGCTGAGCGCGTGGTACGGCGATGCGGCGGCGATCGCCGCGGTGGCGGAGATCGGCCGCCGCGGGCAGGCCGATCCGGTCCGGCCCAGCCCCGGCACGCGGGCGCTGCAGCGCAACGAATGGACGGTGGCCGCGGATCTGGCCAGCGCGGCCGAAGGCGTCCCGGACTGGGCGGCGGCGATGGCGCGCGAGGCCGGCATCGCCGCGCAACTGGTGGTGCCGGTCGGCGATCCGCCGTGGTGCGCGCTGGGACTGTTCGCGGCCACGCCGCAGGCGTTCGACGAGGAGGAGCGCGCGCTGTACAAGCGGCTGGCCGAGGAGATCGACTACGCCGCCGACTTCATCGCCAAGAGCGAGCGGCTGGAGTACCTGGCCTATTTCGACCCGCTGACCGGACTGCCGAACCGCGCCTCGCTGCAGGCGCACCTGCAGACGCGGCTGGAACGCGAGCGGGTCGCGCTCGCGGTGCTGGACCTGGAGCGCTTCGGCGCCATCAACGAATCGCGCGGACGCGCGTTCGGCGATCGCCTGCTGGCCGCCGTCGGCGAGCATCTGCGGCGGCTGATCGAAGGCCACGCCATGCTCGCGCGCCTGGAGGCCGATTCGTTCGCGCTCGCCTGGCCCGCCGAAGGCGACGCCGACCACGAACTGGCGCGGATGGAAGCGCTGCTGCAGCAGCTCAACCGCACCCCGCTGGCGCTGGACGGCGATCCGATGCGCGTGCGCCTCAACGGCGGGCTGGCGATCGGTCCGGACCACGGCGCCGATCCGGAAACGCTGGAGCACGCCGCGGTGGCCGCGCTCGCCGAGGCGCGCAAGCGCCGGGTGCGGGCGATGGCGTTCGGCGCCGAGCTGCGCGGGCGCGCGGCGCAGCGGCTGCAACTGGAAGAGGAGCTGCGGCGCGCGGTCGAACGCGGCGAGTTCGAACTGCACTACCAGCCCAAGGTCGCGGCCGAGACCCATCGCCTGGTCGGCGCCGAGGCCCTGTTGCGCTGGCGCCATCCCGAGCGCGGGCGGGTCGGTCCGGCCGAGTTCATGGCGGTGCTGGAGGACAGCGGGCTGATCGTGCCGGTCGGCCGCTGGGCCCTGCGCGAGGCGCTGCGCACCGCGCTGGCGTGGCGCGAGCACTGGCCGGGCCTGCGGCTGGCGGTCAACGTGTCGGCGCGCGAACTGCAGCACGCCGGCTTCCTCGAGCACTGCAGCGGCCTGCTGGCGCCGTTCGCCGGCGAAAGCCCGCCGCTGGACATCGAGGTCACCGAAAGCCTGTTCATGGAGGACATCAACCAGACCATCGCGCTGCTGGAGGAGGTGCGCGCGCTCGGCTGCCGGGTGGCGATCGACGATTTCGGCACCGGCTACTCGTCGCTGAACTACGTCGCGCGGTTGCCGGCGGACGAGCTCAAGATCGATCTGTCGTTCACCCGGCTGATGACGCAGAGCCCGGAGACGCTGGCGCTGGTGACGCACATCATCAACCTCGCGCATTCGCTCGGCCTGCGCGTGGTCGCCGAAGGCGTGGAGGACGAGGAGCAGGCCAAGCTGCTGCGCCTGCTGCGCTGCGACGTGCTGCAGGGCTTCTTGCTTGGGCCGCCGCTGCCGGCGTCGGAATTCGCGCGCCGGCTGCTCGGACTGGAAGAGGCGTAGCCGCGCCTCAGCGCGCGCAGGCCGCGCAGATCCGCTCGACCCGGTAGCCCTTCGCGCGCAGGCGCTCCAGCAGACCGTCCGCGCCCGCCAGATGCAGCGCGCCGACCACCGCGAGCGCATCGTCGGCCCCGCCGCGCAGATGGGCGTCGAGCTGGGTCAGCCAGGCGTCGTTGCGCTCCACGTTGATGCGGCGGTACAGGTCCGGGTAGCGGCGGCGCATGTCCTCCGCCGCGCGCGCCATCGCCTCCACGCGTCCGCGTCGCCAGTCGGCGTGGAGCTCGAGCGCCTCGTGAGTCTGCGCATCCTCCATCGCCTCGGCCAGCATCTGCCGCTGCACCTCCGGCGGCAGGCGGTCGAGCACGCCGATCACCTGCTGCATCGTCTCCAGGCCGCCGGTCGGCTTGCCGGCGGCGCGGGCGCGCTCGGCCAGATGGCGGTCCAGGCCGAGCTCGGGCCGCATGCCCTCGCGGGCGAGCTGCATCTGCGTCACCAGCAGGCCGACGAACCAGGGCTCCATCGCCTGCAGGGCGGCGTCGGGAATCCCCGAGGCCGCCAGCGTGGCGCGGTTGGCCGCGAGCCACTCGCGCAGGCGCCCGGCCAGTTCCGGCCCCAGTTCGCTGTCCAGCGTGCGGCCGTCCTGGCGCAGCGCCGCGCCCAGCATCGCCTGCGCGGCCTGCGCCGAGGCCATGTCTTCCGGCGGGATCTCGAACAGCACCGTCTCGGCATCCTCCAGCGCGGCGTAGACGTCGGCGGCGAGCGGGTAGTCCGCCTCGCGCAGCAGGTGGAACGAGCCGAGCAGGTAGACCGCGTTGTCGGCGTCGGACACCTTCCACAGCAGCGGCACCGGCGCGCGGGTCGCAGGATCCGCGGCGGACGCCGGGGCGAGGGCGGCGAGGGCGAGCGCGAGGGCGGCGAGGCGGCCTTTCAGACGGCGCATGGGCGGTTCCCGGCGAAGGTGGCGCCGATGCTCGCGGCTTCGGCCCGCCGGCGCAAGGCCGCGCGTTCCGGGCGCCGCGCCGATCGCGTATGCTATGGGGCTGGTCCGGCCGCTGCGGCGCGGGACCGTCCGGCGGCCGCCGTTCGCGGCGCTCCCTTCTACAGATGCCAGGCGCCCCGGGCGGGCGCGATAGCAGGTGGATCGTGCGCAACTACGACCTGGAGTTCCTCAAGAAGTTTTCCATGGTGATCGGCTTCCTGGTGCTGGTCACGCTGGGCCTGATCGTCGGCTCGCTGATGCTGCACAAGCGGCTGCCGCCTGAGGAGAACCCCGCGCGCGTGCGCGCCACCGAGCAGCGCATCGCCCCGGTCGGCGCGGTCTACGCCGGCCAGACCGGCGCCGCGCAGCAGGCCGCCGCGGCGGCCGCGGCGGCGGCCAAGGCCGCCTCGCAGGTGGCCTACGGCGGCACCACCGACGGTTCGGTGATCTACAACAACCTGTGCGGCGGCTGCCACACCGCCGGCGTCGGCGGCGCGCCCACGCTCACCGCCGCCGGCATGGGCGCGCGCGCCGCGAAGGGCACCGAGACGCTCTACAAGCACGCGATCGAGGGCTTCCAGGGCGCGGCCGGCTTCATGCCGCCGAAGGGCGGCAACCCGGCGCTGACCGAGGAGCAGGTCAAGGTCACCGTCGACTGGATGCTCGCCAACGTCAAGTGAGCGGCGCATCCGCCGTCCGAACGCCGCCTCCGGGCGGCGTTCGCGTCTCTGCGCCTTCGCGCGCGATCCGTATCATCGCCGCATGACCGAACCCGCCTTCCCTCGCGAGGACGCCGCGCTCGCCCTCGCCGGCCCCGCCGGCCGGCTGGAGGCGCACGTCGAACTGGGCGATCCGCCGCGTCGCCCTGCGGTCGCCATCGTCTGCCATCCGCTGCCGACCGAAGGCGGCACGATGCACAACAAGGTGGTGACGATGGCCGCGCGCGCGCTGCGCGAGTCGGGCGTGGACACCGTGCGCTTCAACTTCCGCGGCGTCGGCCAGTCGGAAGGCGTGTTCGACGAGGGCGACGGCGAGGCCGCCGACCTGCGCGCGGTCGCCGCCTGGGTGCGGGCGACGCGGCCCGACGCCCAGCTCTGGCTGGCCGGTTTCAGCTTCGGCGCCTACGTCTCGCTGAAGTGCGCGCGCGCGCTGCAGGCGGCGATGCTGATCTCGATCGCGCCGCCGGTGGGCCGGAGCTGGGACTTCCAGGCGATCGAACTGCCGGAGTGCCCGTGGCTGGTGATCCAGGGCGATGCCGACGAGGTGGTCGACGCGCAGGCGGTGTACGCCTGGATCGAGGCGATGAAGCAGCCGCCGGAGCTGGTGCGCATGCCGGAGACCAGCCACTTCTTCCACCGCCGCCTGATGGATCTGCGCGGTGCGATCAAGCACGGCGTGAAGCCCTACCTGCCCGCCGCGCACGATGGCTGAGGCGCACGGCCGGCTGCCGTCGCAGCGCTACGCCGAGGGCGTGCGCCGCGGCGAGTGGAACGACGATCCGGCCCAGCAGGCGGCGCTGGCGGCGCTCGACCGCATCCACGCCGGGCTGCTCGCCGCACCGCCGTCCGGTCTGTTCGACCGCCTGCTGCGCCGCCGTCGCGAGCCGGTGCCGGGGCTGTACCTGTGGGGCGGCGTCGGCCGCGGCAAGACGTTCCTGATCGACCTGTTCTTCGACGGACTGCCGATCGCGGAGAAACGCCGCACCCACTTCCACCGCTTCATGCGCGAGGTGCACGCGGCGCTGAAGGCGCACGCCGGCGCCGCCGATCCGCTGGCGCACATCGCGGCGCAATGGCGGCGCACGCTCCGCGTGCTGGTGCTGGACGAGTTCTTCGTCGCCGACATCGGCGATGCGATGCTGCTCGGCCGGCTGCTGGAGCGGCTGTTCGCCGAGGGCGTGACGCTGGTGACCACCTCCAACACCGCGCCTGCGAACCTGTACCTGCACGGCCTGCAGCGCGAGCGCTTCCTGCCCGCGATCGCCGCGCTGCAGGCGCACTGCCAGGTGCTGCACCTCGACAGCCCCCGCGACTACCGTCTGCGCGCGCTCACCCGCTCGCCCGTCTACCGCGCGCCGCTGGATGCCGAATCGGAGGCGTGGCTGGCGCAGCGCTGGCGCGAACTGAGCGGCGGTTCGCCGGCCGAGGACGGTCCGCTGACGATCGACGGCCGGGCGATCCCGGTGCGCGCGCTCGCCGAAGGCCATGCCTGGTTCGATTTCGCGGCGCTGTGCGAAGGCCCGCGCGCGGCGGGCGACTACATCGAGATCGCGACCGAGCGCCACACCGTACTGCTCGGCGGCATCCCGCTGTTCGACGGCCGCAACGACGACGCCTGCAAGCGTTTCGTCACGCTGATCGACGAGCTCTACGACCGTCACGTCAACCTGGTCTGCACCGCCGCCGCGGCGCCGCACGCGCTGTACACCGGACGGCGTCTGGCGGCCACGTTCGAGCGCACCGCCTCGCGCCTGATCGAGATGCAGTCGGCGGACTATCTGGCGCTGGAGCATCGCGGCTGAGCGGCGTGTCGGCGTGCCGCCGCGCTCGATCCCATCGATCTGCTGACGTGGCGCGCGGCGCCTCATGGACGACGACATGCCGACCCGCGTTCGCCTGTTCCGCATCGCCGGTCTTGCGCTTTCGCTCGCGCTGATCGCCGGCTGCGCCGCGGACGCGCGCCCGCCGGTGCGCGCTTCACCCCCTCCCAACCTCCGGCCCGCGCCAGCGGCGCGGGCGTTCGGCGGGCCACGCGGCGGCCTCCCTCCCCTGCGTGCAGGGGAGGGTTGGGGAGGGGTTGCGTCGGTGGCTCCGCGTCGGTCGGCGACCGCTTCACCCCCTCCCAACCTCCGGCCCGCGCCAGCGGCGCGGGCGTTCGGCGGGCCGGCGTCGGCGTTGGGCGGGCTTCACCCGCGTGCCTCTACAAGCAGCGTGCCTCCTTACCCATCCTGCCCCGCCTTCAGCGTCAAGGCGACCGGCGCAGGCGCAGCAGCGCGTACACCAGCACCAGTGCGGCCAGCGAGACTCCGATCGCCAGCCACTCCTCGCGCTTCAGCGTGAGCAGGATCGCCGCCATGATCGCGATCGAGACGAGCGGGATCAGCGGCCCGCACGGCAGCGCGAACGGCGCGCCGCGCTCGCGCAGGTCCAGCGTCTGCGCGCGCCAGGCCGCCAGCGCCACGCAGATGTAGACCAGACAGATGGCGCCGCCGGAGATCAGCGCGAGCGTGTCGAACGTGCCGGCGACCGCCAGCGCCCAAGCGATGGCCGCATGCGCGAACAGCCCCAGCAGCGGCACCCGGTGCGAGGCGCTGACGCGGCCGAATGCGCGCGGCAGCCAGCCGTCGCGGCCGAGCGCGAACAGCAGGCGCGAGGAGCCCAGCAGGTTGCCGAGCAGGAAGCCCGCCATCGAGATGCAGGCGGTCACCAGCAGCAGCGTGCGGCCCGGCGCCCACAGCGCGCCGGCGGTGTCGGCGATCGGCACCGCGCTTCGCGCCAGCGCCGCGCCCAGCACGCCCTGCCCGACGATCTGCAGCCCGAGGTAGAGCAGCACCACCAGCAGGATCGCCGCCATCGTCGCGCGCGGCACGTTGCGCGCCGGGTCGCGCACTTCGCCGCTCGGCACCAGCGCGGTTTCCATCCCGGAATAGGCGAACATCACCAGCACCATCGACGCGCCGAGCGCGGACACCGACGGGATGTCGCCCGGCGCCAGGCTCACCGCGCTCCAGTCGACGAAGAACACGCCGATGCCGGCGAGCAGGAACAGCGGCGTGAGCTTCAGCGCCGCCAGCGCGGCGATCGCCCCCGCGCCGAGGCGGATGCCGAACGCGTTGAGCGCGAACAGGCCGCCATACAGCGCGGTCAGCAGGGCCGTCCGCGCCAGCGGGCCGTCCAGCGCGGGCAGCAGACTCGCCACCTGCAGGGTGAACGCCGCCGCCACGCCGGCGCTGGAGGCCACATGGCTGATCCACATGAGCGCGCCGGCGAGGAAGCCGGCGAAGCGGCCGAAGGTGGCGCGGACGTAGGTGTACGGCCCGCCGGTGGCGTGCGTGCGGCTGCCGACCGCGGCGAAGCACAGCGCCACCGGCACGATCGCCAGCGCACCGGCCACCAGCGCCAGCGGCGCCGCCGCGCCCATCTCCTTCGCCAGCGGCGCCGGCATGCGGAAGATGCCGCCGCCGACGATCACGTTGATGACGGCGGCGGCGAGCGCCAGGGTGCCGACCGCGCGGATCAGTGCGGCCTCGCCTTCGAGCCGGTCGGAGGGCGTGGGAACGGGAGCGGTCATGCGCGCGGGCCTGCGGTGGACGGCGGCAGCCTCGCATGTTCGCGCGCTGCCGACGAGGCGGCGTGACGGCGCTGGGATAGCATCGGCTGCCCCCCCCCCCCGCGGAGTCCGCCGATGCGCCGTGCCCTCGCCACCGCCCTGTTGTCGTGCGTCTGTTCCGCCGCCCTGGCGCAGCCCGCACAGCGTCCCGAGGTCGAGACCGCGGCGCGCGCGCTGCGCGAGCGGGTCATCGCCTGGCGGCGCGATTTCCACCAGCACCCGGAACTGTCCAATCGCGAGCAGCGCACCGCGGCGAAGGTCGCCGAGCACCTGCGCGCGCTGGGGCTGAAGCCGCGCACCGGCATCGCGCGCCACGGCGTGGTGGCGATCGTCGAAGGCGGCCGCCCCGGCCCGCGGATCGCGCTGCGCGCCGACATGGACGCGCTGCCCGTCACCGAGCGGACCGGCCTGCCGTTCGCCTCGAAGGCCACCGCGACTTTCCGCGGCGAGACGGTCGGGGTGATGCACGCCTGCGGCCACGACGCCCACACCGCGATCCTGATGGGCGTGGCCGAGGCGCTGGTGCAGATGAAGGACCGCCTGCCCGGCCAGGTGATGCTGGTGTTCCAGCCCGCCGAGGAAGGCCCGCCCGAAGGCGAGGACGGCGGCGCGCCGTTGATGCTCGAGGAGGGCCTGTTCCGCGACTTCAAGCCGGACGCGATGTTCGGCCTGCACGTGTTCTCGACCCTGCCGGTCGGCGCGATCGGCGTGCGCGAGGGCCCGCTGATGGCCGCCTCCGACCGCTTCCGCATCGTCGTCAAGGGCCGGCAGACGCACGGCTCGCGGCCGTGGGGCGGCATCGATCCGATCGTCGCCGCCGCCGACATCGTCGGCAGCGCGCAGACCATCGTCAGCCGCCGCACCGACATCGCGCGGCTGCCGGCGGTGGTCAGCTTCGGCGCGATCAAGGGCGGCATCCGCTACAACATCATCCCCGACCAGGTGGAGATGATCGGCACCGTCCGCACCTTCGACGAGGAGGTGCGGCGGAAGGTGTTCGCCGACCTGAGGAACGTCGCCGAACACGTCGCCGCCGCGCACGGCGCCAGCGTCGAGGCGCACGTCCCCGACACGCGCGGCAACCCGGTCACCGTCAACGATGCCGCGCTCACCGCGCGCGTGCGCCCCAGCCTCGCCGCCGTGGTCGGCGCCGACCGGCTGATCGAGCCGCCGCTGCAGCTGGGCGCGGAGGACTACGCCTACTTCGCGCGCGAGGTGCCGTCGATGTACTTCTTCGTCGGCGCGACCTCGCCCGGCATCGACCCCGTCACCGCGCCGAGCAACCACTCGCCGCAGTTCATGCTCGACGAGCAGGCGCTCGACGTCGGCCTGCGCGCGATGCTGCAGGTCACGCTGGATTACCTGGAAGGCACGCCGCGGACGCCCTGAGCGGCCGCGCGGCCACAAGGCCGCAGCCAAACTTTCGAGTTCCGGGCGGTTAACTTTTTAATAAGGCCGCTTAACTTTACAATGCGGACATGGCCCGACGGGACCGCTCGCCTGAAATCGACGCTGCGCTTCTGTCCGCGGTGGGGACCCATCCGCGCGACCTGGTGCATGCCACCGCCCGGGCGTTGGGGCTCAGCCGCACGGCCGTCGCCTCGCGGGTACGCGCGCTGGTGGAACAGGGCTATCTGACGCGTGTCGGGACCACGCGCCCGGTCTACTCCCCCGGTCCCAACCGTCGCCGGGTCTTCACCTACCGCCGTGCCGGCCTAGCGGAGGATCTGGTCTGGGCCCGCGACGCGATGCCACTCTTGACCGGTCTGCCGGCCAACGTGCTCGACATCGCCCATCACGGGATGACCGAGATGGTCAACAACGCCATCGACCATTCCGAGGGCGAGACCGTACAGGTCCTCGTCGATCGCACCGCCAGCAAGCTGTCCCTCGTCGTCGCCGACGACGGCGTGGGTATTTTCCGCAAGATCACCCGGGCGCTGAGTCTGCCGGACGAGCGCCTGGCGCTGCTGGAATTGTCGAAAGGAAAGCTGACGACCGATCCCCGTCGTCATTCCGGGGAAGGCATCTTCTTCACCTCACGGATGTTCGACCGCTTCCAGATCGCCTCGGGAGAACTGCTGTTCGACCACGACGCCTCGGCCGAGGACGACATGCTGTTCGATCACGACGCGCCGCGCACGGGCACCACGGTCTTCATGGAGATCAGGCCCGACTCGGCCCGCACGGTGACCGAAGTGTTCCAGGCGTTCTCCAGCGGCCCGGACGACTATGCGTTCGCGCGAACGGTCGTGCCGGTCCGGCTGGCGCGAATCGGCGACGAGAACCTGGTGTCGCGTTCGCAGGCGAAACGGCTGTTGCAGCGCGTGGACCGGTTCCGCACGGTAGTGCTGGACTTCGAGGGCGTCGAACGGATCGGACAGGCGTTTGCGGACGAGGTGTTCCGGGTGTTCGCGAACGAGCATCCCGCCATCGAGCTGATCCCGATTCACGCCAGCCCGGAAGTGCAGCAGATGATCCGGCGTGCGGAAGTGCTCCGCGACGAGAACAGCGAGCAGCTGCCCCTTCTTTGATCGTTGTTCTGGATAGCATCCGATGACCGCGAACCACCTTCCGCTCGGCCGCAGCGTCGAGTACCCGCGCCACTACGACCCGACGCTGCTGTACCCGATCGAACGCGCGCTCGGGCGTCGCGAGATCGGCGTCGGCACGCCGCTGCCGTTCGTGGGCGTGGACCGCTGGCACGCCTACGAGCTGAGCTGGCTCGACGCACGCGGCAAGCCGGTGGCGGCGACCGCGACGATCGAAGTGCCGGCCGACAGCCCGCGGCTGGTCGAATCCAAATCGCTCAAGCTGTACCTGAACTCCTACAACGCCACCCGCTTCGACGCGCCGGAGGCGGCGCGCGCGCGCATCGCCGCCGATCTGTCGCAGGCGGCGGGCGGTGCGGTCGAGGTGCGGTTCGGCCTGCCGCCGTTCGGCGAGGACAGCGCGCAGAGCATCGATGGGCTCGAGGTCGCGATCGACCACTACGGCCCGCCGCGCGCGGACCTGCTGCGCGCCGACGCGGACCAGGACTGCGAGGAGACGCTGGCGAGCGACCTGCTGAAGTCGAACTGTCCGGTCACCGGGCAGCCCGACTGGGCGCGGGTGGTGATCGCCTACCGCGGCCCGCGGCTCGACCGCGCGGCGCTGCTGCGCTATCTGGTGTCGTTCCGCGACCACTGCGAATTCCACGAGCAGTGCGTGGAGCGCATCTTCGTCGACCTGATGCGGGTGGCGCGGCCGTCGATGCTGTCGGTCGAAGCCCGCTACACGCGGCGCGGCGGGCTGGACATCAACCCGTGGCGGGCGACCCCCGGCGCCCCGCGCCCGGCGCCGCTGCGCGATCTGCGCCAGTAGCCCGCGGTCCGAGGCCCGGGGCGGGGCGCGCAACCCGTTGCCGACGCGACGGCGATGCGGCGTTGACATCGGCTTTGTCATGGTCGGCCCATTCCCGTTTCCCGCGGAGGGCGGCCATGAACCACCCCGACAAACCGCGCGACTTCTCCGACATCCAGGGCGGCGCACGCAGCACGGAAGCGGTGCGCGGCTTCGGCGACATCCAGTCGGACGCGCGCAGCACCGAAACGCCGGCCGGCAGCGAGCGCACCTACATCGTGCGCAGCGGCGACACGCTGTCGCACATCGCGCAGCAGTTCTACGGCCGCGCGAGCCGCTGGAAGGCGCTGTACGAGGCGAACCGCGATCTGCTCGAGAGCCCGGATCGCATCTTCCCCGGCCAGGCCCTGCGCATTCCCGATCTCGACGACGACGCGTTCTGATCCGAACCCACGGAGACTCCGCATGACCCGCCACGCTCTGCCGCTGGCGACCGCCGCCGTGCTGGTCGCCCTGACGCTCACCGCCTGCAAGCGCGATCGCGGCGCCGAGGACACCGCGGCCGCGCCGCCGCCCGGCACCACGCCGGCCGGCACCGCATCGCCCGCACCGCAGACGCTGCCGCCGGCCACGTCCGCCCCTGCCGCCGCGCCGACGCCGGCCGCGCAGGTGGTGAGCCTGGAGCTGGGCACCTCGGTGGACGACAACAACAAGATCGCCGCCGCCGCCTCCAGCTTCAAACCCGGCGACACCATCTACGTCTCGGTCGCCACCACCACCGCCGATCCGGCCGCCAGCGTGCCCGCCCGGCTCGGCGCGCGCTGGAGCAAGGACGGCCAGGTGATCCACGAGCAGAACCTCGACGTCACCCTCAGCGGCACCGGCCAGACCGCGTTCAAGATCAACAAGCCGAGCGGTTTCCCGGCCGGCCGCTACCGGGTCGAGATCCTGCTCGACGGCCAGCCGGTGCAAAGCCGCGAGTTCGAGGTCGCGGCCCAGGACGCCGGCGCGACGACCGGCACCGGCTGAGGCGCCGGGCGCGTCGCAGCGGCGCTGCGCAGTCGCTCACGTCGCCCCGGCGAAGGCCGGGGCCCATTCGTTCCCATTCGTTCCGGCGATACGCGCGCCATTCGCGACCGGATGGCGCGCTCATGCGCGTGCGTGCAACGCACATGACCGTCGGCGCTTTGCCGCGTGCTGCGCAAACCGCGAAAATGCGGGCCTCCCATCGCGACCGCGCAGGCGCCCTGCCGCGCCCGGTCCGCGCTGCCCTCCCGCCTTCCCGCGAGACCGCAATGTCCGACACGCCGAAGATCCTCTACACCCTCACCGACGAAGCGCCGTTCCTGGCGACCGCCTCGCTGCTGCCGATCGTGCAGGCGTTCGCCGCCACCGCCGGCATCGCGGTGGAGACGCGCGACATCTCGCTCGCGGGGCGCATCCTGGCGCAGTTCCCCGAGCGCCTGTCCGACGCGCAGCGCGTGAGCGACGACCTGGCCGAACTCGGCGAGCTGGCCAAGACGCCGGACGCCAACATCATCAAGCTGCCGAACATCAGCGCCTCGGTGCCGCAGCTCAAGGCCGCGATCCGCGAACTGCAGGCGCAGGGCTACCCGCTGCCCGACTATCCGGAAGAGCCGAAGACGGACGAGGAGCGCGAGATCAAGGCGCGCTACGACCGGGTCAAGGGCAGCGCGGTCAACCCGGTGCTGCGCGAGGGCAACAGCGACCGCCGCGCCCCGGCCTCGGTGAAGGCCTACGCGCGCAAGCATCCGCATCGCCTCGGCGCGTGGAGCGCGGAGTCGAAGTCGCACGTCGCGCACATGGACGGCGGCGATTTCTACGGCAGCGAGAAATCCACGACGATCGCGCAGGCGGGCGCGCTGCGCATCGAGCACGTCGCCGCCGACGGCACGGTGACCGTGCTGAAGCCGAAGGTGACGGTGCAGGCCGGCGAGGTGGTCGACGCCGCGGTGATGAGCACGCAGCGGCTGGCGCGGTTCGTCGATGCGCAGATCGACGATGCGCGCGCGCAGGGCGTGCTGTTCTCGCTGCATCTGAAGGCGACCATGATGAAGGTCTCCGACCCGATCATGTTCGGCGTGGTGGTCGAGCGCTTCTACCGCGAGGCGCTGCAGAAGCACGCCGCGGTGCTGGAGAAGATCGGCTTCGACCCGAACAACGGCATCGGCGATCTGTACGCGCGCCTGCCGCAACTCGACGAAGCCACGCGCGCGGCCATCGAGGCCGACATCGCCGCCGTGTACGCGCGCGGCCCTAGCGTGGCGATGGTGAACTCCGACAAGGGCATCACCAACCTGCACGTGCCGAGCGACGTGATCGTCGACGCCTCGATGCCGGCGATGATCCGCGACAGCGGGCGGATGTGGAACGCCAACGGCGAGCTGCAGGACACCAAGGCGGTGATCCCCGACCGCAGCTACGCGCGCATCTACCAGGCGGTGATCGACGACTGCAAGGCGAACGGCGCGTTCGATCCGGCGACCATGGGCAGTGTGCCGAACGTCGGCCTGATGGCGCAGAAGGCCGAGGAGTACGGCTCGCACGACAAGACCTTCCAGCTCGCTTCCGCCGGCACCGTGCGCGTGGTCGACGACGCCGGCCACGTGCTGTTCGAGCACGCGGTCGAGGCCGGCGACATCTGGCGCATGTGCCAGACCAAGGACGCGCCGATCCGCGACTGGGTCAGGCTCGCGGTCAACCGCGCGCGGCTGTCGAACACCCCGGCGGTGTTCTGGCTCGACCGCGAGCGTGCGCACGACGCGCAGCTCATCGCCAAGGTCGAGCAGTACCTGCAGGAGCACGACACGAGCGGGCTGGACATCCGCATCCTGAGCCCGGTGGAGGCGATGAAGTTCTCGCTGGCGCGCCTCCGCCAGGGCCTGGACACCATCTCGGTGACCGGCAACGTGCTGCGCGACTACCTCACCGACCTGTTCCCGATCCTCGAGCTCGGCACCTCGGCGAAGATGCTGTCGATCGTGCCGCTGATGGCCGGCGGCGGCCTGTTCGAGACCGGCGCCGGCGGCAGCGCGCCCAAGCACGTGCAGCAGTTCGTCGAGGAGAACTACCTGCGCTGGGATTCGCTCGGCGAGTTCCTCGCGCTCGCGGCGTCGTTCGAGCATCTGGCCCAGCGCTACGGCCACGCGCGCGCGCAGGTGCTGGCCGACGCGCTCGACCGCGCCAATGCCCGCATCCTCGACGAGAACCGCGCCCCGGCGCGCAAGGTCGGCGGCCTCGACAACCGCGGCACGCACTTCTACCTCGCGCTGTACTGGGCGCAGGCGCTGGCCGAGCAGGACGAGGACGCCGAGCTGAAGGCGCGGTTCGCGCCGCTCGCGCAGCGTCTGGCGCAGAACGAGCAGACCATCCTCGACGAGCTGCTCGCGGTGCAGGGCCGGCCGGTCGACATCGGCGGCTACTACCGCCCCGATCCGAGCAAGCTCGCCGCGGCGATGCGGCCGAGCGCGACGTTCAACGCCGCGCTCGCCGCGCTGGCGCGCTGAGCGATCACAACGGCTCCGGAAAGGCCCGCCCCGGCGGGCTTTTTCGTTCGTCGTCCCGGTGCACGCCGGGGCCCCTTTCGGGAAGTCACCGCAAGCGTGATGGGCGCCGGCTTTCGCCGGGGCGACGAAGTTGAGGCTCCACGTATTTCGCCGCGATCAGCGCGAAAGCTCGAACGGCTCTTCCACGTCCAGATTGTGGCCGGCGTGCATCGGCCGGCCGCCCAGCACGACCAGCGCGTCCCGTACCGCCCGCCAGAGCGGGCGCGCGGGCCGGTGGCGGATCGCCGCGCGCGAGGCCGGGGCCGGCTCCAGGTCGGAGGGGCGCACGATGTGGCCCTGCAGGACGAGCATGCCCTTGTACAGTTCGCTGGCTTTCATGGGGGTCTCCACGCCTCGCGGCCGTGCCGCTAGTTGAGTGGAGGACAAGCTATGGCTGTCCGGGCCAAGCAAAAAGCGATACGTTTGCAAGCAAGCGTTCGATCTGGCTCAAGGCTGCCGCTCCGGTGAACCGCCCCCCGCTCCACGCCCTGATCGGCTTCGCCGCCGCCGCCCGCAGCGGCAACCTCACGCGCGCGGCCGAATCCCTGCATCTGACGGTCAGCGCGCTCAGCCACCAGATCCGCACGCTGGAGGAGCGGCTGGGCGTGCGTCTGTTCGAGCGCGGATCGCGCGGGGTGCGGCCCACGCCGGACGGCGAGCGTCTGCTGGAACGCATCGCCCCGCATCTGGACGCGCTGGAGCATGCGCTGCGCCCGTTCAGCCCGCGCCGCGACGAGGTGCTGACGATCAGCCTGATGGCCTCGATGGCCTCGGTCTGGCTGGTGCCCCGGCTGGGCGGCTTCCTGGCCGAGCATCCGCAGCTCGAGGTCAACCTGCTGTCCAGCTCGGCGCTGGTCGATTTCGACCGCGAGCCCGGCATCGACGCCGCCTTGCGCAGCGGCCGCGGCCGCTGGCCCGGGCTGATCGTGGAGCATCTGTTCGACGAGACGCTGGCGCCGGTCGCCAGCCCCGCCCTGATCGAGCGCATGGGCGGGCCGCCCGAGACGCCGGCGGCGCTGGCCCGCTGGCCGCTGCTGGGCGATCCCGGCCACCAGTGGCAGGACTGGTTCGCCCGCGTCGGCGGCGCGGTGCCGGCGCGCTTCGTCGCCCACTTCGACGACTCCGAGACGATGCACCGCGCAGCGGTGGAAGGCATGGGGGTGGCGCTGGCGCGCATGGTGCGCGCCCGGCTGCTGGTCGAGCACGGGCAGTTGGTGCCGCTGAGCGAACTGCGTCTGCGCACCGACTACGCGCACTACCTCGTCTACCCGCCGCGCTCGGCCGATCATCGCGGCCTGCTCGCGTTCCGCGACTGGCTGCACGAGCAGGCGCGCGCCTACGCCGCCCGCCAGGGCTGAGCCGCAGGCCGTCCGGCACACGTGGCCGCCGCCGCCGGAACGTTACCCTTGGCGCCCCTGCCGAAGGAGTGCCGCATGAACCGCCTGCCCCTCGCGCTGCTCGCCGTCGCGCTCGCCGCCGCCGCCGGCTGCGCCACCGACGCCACCCGCGAACCGATGGTCAGCAACGCCACCGGCGCCGCGCTCGACGCCGCGATCGCCGGCGCCTGGCGCGACCCGGCCAACGTCGCCCGCGACGTCCACCGCCACCCCAAGGAGACGCTGAGCTTCTTCCTGGTGCGCCCCGACCAGACCGTCATCGAGATCACCCCCGGCACCGGCTGGTACACCGAGATCCTCGCGCCCTACCTGCGCGAGCAGGGCCGGTACGTAGCGGCCGTGGTCGACCCGGCCAGCCAGGACAACGAGCGGGCGCGGACCTACTACGCCAACGCACGCACCCAGCTCGAGGCCAAGATCGCCGCCGATCCGGCCCGCTACGACCGCGCGCGCGTGATCGCGTTCGATCCGAAGCGGCCGGTGTTCGGTCCGCCGGGCTCGGCCGACGTCGTGCTGACCTTCCGCAACGTCCACAACTGGCGCTCGGGCGGCTACGCCGAAGCGATGTTCAAGGGCTTCTTCGACGTGCTGAAACCCGGCGGCGTGCTCGGCGTGGTCGAGCACCGCGCCAAGGGCGACGTGCCGGCCGACGACCGCAGCGGCTACGTCGGCGAGGCGCAGGTGATCGCGATGGCGCAGGCCGCCGGCTTCGTGCTCGACGGCAGCAGCGAGATCAACGCCAACCCGAAGGACACCAAGGACCACCCGAACGGCGTGTGGACCCTGCCGCCCACCAACCGCCACGACCCCCAGGACGCCGAGAAGTACCGCGCGATCGGCGAGAGCGACCGGATGACGTTGAGGTTCCGCAAGCCGGGGGGCGGGAATCGGGAACCGGGAACCGGGAATAGGGAATAGGGAATAGGGGTGGACGCGGTGCGGTAGCGTCCGCGCTGGCGGGTGTACCGACGAGTCCCGACGCCCCTTCCCGCTTGCCGCCCCATGCTCCTCGCCCTCAACAAACCCTACGGCGTGCTGTGCCAGTTCACCGACCGCGGCACGCCGCCGCGGCGGACGCTGGCGGAGTTCGGCTTGCCGGCCGGGGTGTATCCGGCCGGACGGCTGGATTTCGACAGCGAGGGCCTGCTGCTGCTGACCGACGACGGCGCGCTCGCGCACCGGCTCACCGATCCGCGCCACAAGCAGCCGAAGACGTACTGGGTGCAGGTCGAAGGCACGCCGCAGGATGCGCAGCTCGATGCGCTGCGCCGTGGCGTCGTGCTCAACGACGGGCCGACGCGGCCGGCGCAGGTGCGCGCGATCGCGCCGCCCGCGCTGTGGCCGCGCGACCCGCCCGTGCGCTTCCGTAAGACCGTGCCGGATGCGTGGCTTGCGATCACGCTCACCGAAGGACGCAACCGCCAGGTGCGCCGGATGACCGCCGCGGTGGGACTGCCGACGCTGCGGCTGGTGCGGGTCGCGATCGGGCCGCACGCGCTCGGCGATCTGCCCCCGGGCCACTGGCGCGCGCTGGACGACGTGCGCGCACGGAGGCGTCCGGCGCGCGGATGACGGCGCCGACTTCGTTGACGCAGCTGCGCCGGGCCGTTCGCACCGCGCAAACGCCGCCTAAACGGTTCATCGACCGGGAATAGGGCCAAGCGGCGCTCACATTGCCGTGGGATTTCTGCTAGCGTGATCGGCGCTCCTTCGAGCCCGCTCCCGCGGCAGGTTCCGCGCGCACGAATGACCACTCCGGCGATCTCCCCCGGCCGCATCCTCGTCGTCGACGACCAGTCGGCGAACGTCCGTGTGGTCAGCACCCTGCTGGCGCGCCACGGCTACGAGGTGATCGCGGCCTATTCGGGCACCGAGGCGCTGCAGTGCTACCGCGAGCAGCGGCCGGACCTGATCCTGCTGGACATGATGATGCCGGGCATGGACGGCTTCGATGTGCTGGCCGCGCTGCGCGCCTCGCCCGAGCCGCTGAACGTGCCGGTGGTGTTCGTCACCGCCGCGCACGATCACGACCTGCTGCCGCGCGCGTTCGACGCCGGCGCCGTCGATTACGTCACCAAGCCGTTCCTGCCCGAGGAACTGCTGGCGCGGGTGAACGCGCACATCGGCCTGAAGCTCACCCGCGACCGCCTCGAGCGCGTGGCGCGCGAGCGCGAGGAGCTGGTCAACCTGGTCGCGCACGACCTGAAGAATCCGCTCACCAGCGTGCTGTTCGCCAGCGATGTGCTGCGCAACAACGCCTGCAAGCCGGAGCGCATGCCGCGCTACCTGCAGATGATCCACGAGAGCGCCAAGGACGCGCTGGGCTACATCCGCCATTACCTGGAACGTCAGGCCGGGCGCGTGCATCGCCAGGAGCGCCGCGCCTGCTCGCTCAACACGGTGATCGACTGGCTGGTCGACCGCTACGAGATGCAGCTCGAGGCGCACGGCATCACCGTCGAGGTGACGCACGCGCCGGCGGAGGCCGGCGTGGCGATCGACGAGCGCGTGCTGCGGCAGGTCGCCGAGAACCTGGTGACCAACGCCATGAAGTACGCGCCGGGCGGCCCGCTGCTGCTGGCCGGCCGCGCCGGCGCGCCGGGCTACTGGCAACTGGTGGTGGCCGATCGCGGCCCCGGCATCGCGCCGGAGCGCCAGCGCGAACTGTTCCGCCCGTTCGTGCGCCTGCACGAAGGCGCGCGCGAGGACGGCTCCAGCGGCCTGGGCCTGTCGCTGGCCAAGCAGATCATCCAGGACGGCGGCGGGCAGCTCTGGTACGAGCCGCGCGAAGGCGGCGGCGCGCTGTTCGTGATCGAACTGCCGGCGGCCAGCGTGCCGGCCGAGACCCCGGCCGCCGCCGCCGCCGACACCGCCTGAGCCTCAGGAGGAAGCCGACGCGCTCTCGGCGCGCTCGCCGCCGTTGGGCTTGGCGTAGCCTGCGTGGGTCTCGGTTGCGCTGCGCCGGCGCGCGCCGGTGCGCCGCGCCTCCACGCGCCGCGAGCGGCCTTCGATCGCCTCGCCCTCGTGCGCGTCCTGGGCGCGCTGCGCGCGCTTGCGGGCCCAGTACCACAGCGCCCCGGCGCCCACCACCGCGGCCGCCAGCGCCACCGGATGGCGGCGCACGAAGCCGCCCGCCACGCGCGCACCGCCGCGCACCGCGCCCAGCGCGGCACCGGTTTTGATCCAGTCGCCCGCGTGCGGCATCGCGTCCTTGAGATTGGCGCTCACGCTGTGCGCCAGTTCCAGCGCGCGGTCGGGAATCGAGTGCAGTCTGCTCATGGGCTCACCTGCAGGTCGGAGGGATTCGGCCCGAGTCTCGATCCTGCGCCGTTCAAGCCCCGTGAGCGGTGCGGCGCGCCGCCGGCTCGGCGCTGAACGCCGGCCGCGGCGGCTCGCTCCAGCCCTTCCGCGCCTCGTGATGCCTCACGTGCGGCGATCGCCCGCGACCTGGCGCGCCAGTGCGAACCGGCGGCATCGCCGCCACTCCAGCCACGCCGGCACGATCGCAAGGACGAACGCCGGGCCGAGCACCGCCGCGACCGCCGTCCACGGCAACGGCGTCGCGCGCGGACGCAGCGTCCAGTCGCCGTCGGCGAGGCCGGCCAGCGCCGCCGCCTGCGGCCAGTGCAGCACCGCGACGATGCCCAACGCCACCGCCGGCAGCGCGTCCAGCGCCGCGTGCACGTGCTGCTCGAACGGCGGGATCGCGCGCCGCGCCGCCGCCACGCGGGTGTCGGCGTAGGCGGCGAGCGTGTGCAGCACCAGCGCGGCCAACGCGATGGCGAGCAGCAGCGCGGTGATCTCGAGGAACAGCCCCAGCACGATCGGCACGCCGACCAGCGCGAGCTGGACCAGATGCCAGCCCGATTCGCGCGTGCCCGCGTTGCGTTCGATCCGCATCGCGCGGTGGCAGACGAAGTCGAGCGCGCCGGCGAGCAGCCAGGCCGGGTACACCGCCCAGGCGAGCGCGGCGAGCAGCAGCGCCTCGGTGCTCACGGCGCCGGCGGGCGCACCGGCTCCAGTCCGTGCGGCGCGGGGCCGTTGAGCACCTCGCCGCTGGCCGCAGCGAAACGCGAGCCGTGGCAGGGGCAGTCCCAGGTGGTTTCGCGCGCGTTCCAGTGCACCGCGCAGCCGATGTGCGGGCAGCGCGCGTTGAACGCGTGCAGATGCCCGGCGCTGTCGCGGTGCACCGCCACGCGATGGATGCCGTCGCGGATCACCGCGCCGTCGCCGGGCGCGAGCGCCTGCACGTCCGGCGCCTCGCCGCCGCGCAGCCAGTCGAGGAACTGCGCGGCGACGTTGACGTTGGCCCGCGTCCACTCGCGCGCGGCGCGCACCGGTTTGCGCCGCGGGTCGTACAGCTCGGCCCAGGGATGCGCCTCGCCTTGCACCAGCGCGGCGATCAGCGGGCCGGCCAGGGTGCCGTGGGTGAGGCCGTTGCCGGAATCGCCGGTGACGACGAACACGTTCTCGGCATGGCCGGGATCGCGGCCGATGTACGCCAGCCCGTCCACCGGCTCGATGATCTGGCCCGACCAGCGCCGCCGCAGCGCGCGCACGCCGGGCACGTGCGCGCACGCCCAGTCGTAGAGGGCCTGGTAGGGCTCCAGCACGGCCTCGCCTTCCGGCTGACCGACCTTGTGGTCCTCGCCGCCGACGATCAGCGCGTCGCCGACCCAGCGGATGTAGTGGTACGGATCGCCGCTGTCCCACAGCAGGGCGTCCGGCACCGCGCCGCGTTCGGCCTCGACCTCGATCATGTAGGTGCGATACGGCTCGATCTTGGTGTGCACCGGCACGCGTTCGTGGAACGGCACGTTGGTGGCCACCACCACCGCGCGCGCGTGCAGCGTGCGACCGTCGTCGAGCTCCACCCGCGGCGTGTCGCCGCCTTCGACCGCGACCGCCTTGGCGCGTTCGATCCGCCCGCCCAGCTCGCGCACCGCGCCGGCCAGCGCATCGAGGTAGCGGTCGATGTCGAGCCGCGCCTGGTCGGCGAAGCGCAGCGCGGGTCCGAGCGGAACGCCCGGCAGTCCCGCGTCCAGCCGTTCCACGCGCAGACCGACGCGGCGCGCCGCGGCGTGCTCGCGATCCAGTTCCTCGGGCGGCGCGCCGTGCGCGAACAGGTAGCCGTCCACGCGCGCGAATCCGCAGTCGAGGCCGCGCGCGCGCACGAAGCGGTCGATCCAGTCGATCGCCGCGCCGTGGCTTTCCGCCGCCAGCCGCGCGCCGTCCTCGCCGAACCATTCCTCCAGTTGCCAGAAGCGGTCGTCCAGCGCATTGGCCAGATGCGCGCTGGTGCGCAACGTCTCGCCGGCGCCGATCGCCTCGCGCTCCAGCACGCGCACCTGGCGGCCTTCCTGCAGCAGGCACAACGCGCAGGTCAGACCGGCGATGCCGGCGCCGAGGATGCACACGTCGGCGTGGGTGTCGTGCAGCTCGGGCAGGATCGGCGCGCGGCGCCGCGCCAGCCAGATCGACTCGGAGGGTGCGGTGCTCATGGCCCGACTGTGGGCGGCGCGCACTCAAGGACGCGTGAGGGCGCCGCGCACCCGCCACGCCGGCAATTCTTGCCTTGCCCACGCAGATTTTCCGCGGCGGCGGCGGCGAAGCCCGGCGGTGGCGCGCGTGCGCCTGCCGCAGGACATGGCACGCGGCGTGCTTCGCCCTTTCGACGCCCCCCGTCGTCATCACGCCACAGGAGAGCCCCGATGCCCCTCAGCCTCAACGACATCAAGGGCTGCTCCATCGACCGCCAGCGCTTCACCTGGCGCGACATGGTGCAGCAGCCCATCAGCAAGCTGGACGACGACGCGTTTACCCGCGTGCGCATCATCCTGCTCAACGGGCTGGAGGAAGAGGCGCTGCGGTTCTCGCACGCGTACGCGCGCAACAACCAGGAGCTGCGTGTGCCGCTGGCGCAACTGCGGCGCATCGAACAGCACCAGCACACGATGATCAACTGGCTGATCGGCGCCGATCACTCGCCGCTGGAAACCACCATCGCCTACGAGCAGGTCGCCATCGAGGTCACCGCCGCGGTGGCGCAGCGCGAGCCCGATCCGTATCTGGCGCAGGTGTACCGCTTCGGACTGCTGGAGGACTTCGATCACCTCTACCGCTACTCGGCGATGCTCGACCGGCTGGAGGGCAAGGACGCCAACAACATCCTGCAGTGCTACACCGACATCCTGCCGGGCCGGCCGACGGTGATCGAGCACCGCGCGCCCGAGGACGATCTGCGCACCCCGTTCGATGCCGCCACCGCGCATCCGCTCTCCAAGCTGCACGCGCTGACGATCACCGCCGCCGAACAGCAGACGCACAACTACTACATGAACATCGGGCCGCTGTTCACCGATCCGGTCGCCCGCCTGCTGTACGCGGAGATCGCCTCGATCGAGGAGCAGCACGTGACCCAGTACGAGTCGCTGCTCGATCCGCACCAGAGCTGGATGGAGCAGTGGCTGCTGCACGAGCTCAACGAGGTCTACAACTACTACGGCGCGGTCCAGCAGGAGACCAACCCGCGCATCAAGGCGCTCTGGGAACGCATGCTCGACTACGAGATGGGCCAGCTCCGCTTCGTGATGGACCTGTGCAAGCGCTACGAGCGCCGCGATCCGGCCGAGCTGCTGCCGGAGACGCTGCCGGACCCGATCCCGTTCGCGAGCCAGCGCGACTTCGTGCGCGAAACGCTGCTCGCCGAGGTCGACCTGCGCGCCAACCGCGAGGAGATCGTGCCGCTCGACCAGGAGAGCGAGGCCTCGCGCGCCTATCGCCAGCACATCAATGCCGACGGCTCGCCGAGCGAGGCGGTGGCGCAGGGCTACGTCTACCGCCCCGGCACCGAACTTTCCCCCCTCAACCAGGCCGCCTGAGGAGACAGCTCATGCATCAGCGCGACATCACCCTCGGCAGCAACCGCACCGGCATGAAGGCCTCGCCGATCGACGCCGGCGAGCTCATGGAAGCGATGGAGCTGCAGGACCAGCTTCGCACCTCCACGCACGAGGCCGGAGCCGGCATCGACGCCGACACCCTGCGCAGCGACTACCGCGCCGAGGCCGAACCGGTCGGCTCGGTGCCGCCGCCGACCAACCTGCGCGGCATGTTCGGCAGCGCCGCGCAGGCGCTGGCCGGCAACAAGCTGCACGTGCTGCTGGACAAGCTCGGCGAGCGCGCCGCGTACGAGCGGTCCGGCACCCGGCTGTACGACGCCGCGATCCTCAAGATGTCCTCGGAAACCGCGCTGCCGAAGGGGATGACGCTGGCGGCGCTGCAGGAGATCCGCGACGAGGAGGCCGCGCATTTCGCCATGCTGAGCGATGCGATCGAGAAGCTCGGCGGCGATCCCACCACGCAGACGCCGTGCGCCGACGTCACCGGCGTGCAGAGCATGGGCCTGTTCCAGGTGATGTCCGATCCGCGCACCACGGTGGCGCAGGCGCTGCAGACGCTGCTGTCGGCGGAGCTGATCGACGTGGCCTCGTGGGAGCTGCTGATCCAGCTCATCGAGGGCTTCGGCCAGGACGAGCTGGCCGAGCGTTTCGCCGCCGCGCTTGCGGCCGAGAACCGGCACGAAGCGACGGTGCGCGGCTGGCTTGCGACCGCGCTTGAGGAATCGGCGCACCTGGGCGGCAGCGAATAGCTCCCGGCCGCGCCGCGATCCGGTCGCCGGATCGCGGCCGCGCGCGGCCGCCGCGCCGGCCTCAGCCGCCGCCCTTCTTGCGCCGCACGACGACCGAGATCTCGCCGTTCTCCTCGACCACCGCGTGCTCGATCTGGTCGAGCCGCTCCACGCCCTCCTGACGCCGCGCCGAGGACAGCACGTCGTCGTCGTCCACCCGCAGCTCGCGCATCAGCTCGCGGTCGGGCTGCCCGCTGCGCACCACCGCCACCGGCAGTCCGTCGAGCCATTTCGACACCGCCGGCCAGCGGTTCTTCATCACCGACAGCAGCAGGCTGGTGCCGACCAGCGTCACCACCAGCAGGAACGCGTTGGTGACCGAATGGTCCTGATCGACCAGCGCTTCCTGCACCGTCTCGGAGATGATCAGCAGCAGCACCAGCTCGAAGTTGGTCGCCTGCGCCAGCGTGCGCTTGCCGGCGATGCGGAACACGATCAGCAGGAACGCGTACACCACCAGCGCGCGCAGCACCGAATCCATCGCGGCACCTCAGGGATAGACGAACTGACGGAAGTCGAGCCGCTGCGGCCCGACCGCGAGGCTCGCCACGAGCGGCCCGAACCGCTTGGGCCGGAAGAACATCCGCACCCGCGCCGGTTTGCCGGGCACCGTGGCGAACGCGAACAGCAGCGCCTCGCCGTCGGCACGCACCTGCTGCGGCGCAGGCTCGAAGCGCTCGATCTCGATGCGCGCAAGCAGCGCCGGTTCCACGCGCAGGACGAGCACGCCGCCGGCGGCGAGCGCCGGCAGCGCGCCGATGTCGTATTCGCTGGGCGCCTGGTAGCGCTCGAAACGCTGATGGCGCACGGTGAGCGCGCCGTCGGCGCTGGCGCTCGCGGTCTCGCTCAGCGGACCGTGACCGAACAGCCCCAGCACCGCGGCCAGCAGGGCGAGCGCCATCAGCGCCCAGCCCACGCGCTGCAGCTTCCACTCGCGCCGCTCGTGCGCCAGGTCCTCGTGCAGTTGCAGGCTGCCGATCGTCTTGAACCGCGTCATCGCCGGCCCTCCTACGGTCGAGCCGTTCTACGCCCGCCGGCGGCAAAGACGGGTGAATCCGCGCGGCCTCGTCGGCATCGACGCAGCTACCGCTGTAGGCTCCAGCCGCGGCCGCCCGCCCGCGCCGGTCCCGGTCGCGGCCGAAGCCGCTTCGATCGGCACGTCGGAACATCATGGGTCATGGAGCGAAACTCGCCGGCGTGCCGGCTGGTGCGCCTCAGCGCGCCGGCAGCGGCAGTCCGCGGTACGCCTTCACCGTGCGCAGCACGAAGCTGGAATTGACGTCGGCGACGCCGGCGCGGCCGAGCAGGCCGTCGAGCAGGAAGCGCGAGAAGTGTTCGAGGTCGCGCACCACGATGTGCAGCAGGTAGTCCATCTCGCCGGTGAGCGCGTAGCAGGCGGTGACTTCCTCGCAGGCTTCGACGTGCGCGGCGAAGGTGGCGACGCTCTCGGCATCGTGGCGGGCGAGCTGCACGCGCACGAACGCTTGCAGGCCGAGGCCGAGCCGCTCCGGGTCGAGCTCGGCGCGGTAGCCGGCGATCACCCCCTCGCGCTCCAGCCGCTGCACGCGGCGCAGGCAGGCCGAGGGCGACAGGTGCACCCGCTCGGCCAGCTCGGCGTTGGTCAGCCGCCCCTCGCGCTGCAGGGCGGCCAGCAGCAGCAGGTCGGTGCGGTCCAGGGTGACGGGGCGCATGTCCGTTTCTCCAACGCGACCGGATGCGCACGAATATTGCATGTCCGGTCGCCTCGGCCACAACAATGCAAGCTCCTTGCACGGCCGCGGTCGTACAGTGGATCGCATCCGTCGCAGGACCGCCGCCATGAACGCCACGCCCAAGCGCGTCGAACACCAGCTCACCGACAAGGGCTACGTGCCGGTCTACACCACGGCCGTGGTCGAGCAGCCGTACGACGGCTACAGCGAGACCGACCACGGCGTCTGGGCCACTCTGTTCGCGCGCCAGCGCGAGCTGCTGGTGGGCCGCGCCAGCGGCGAGTTCCTGCGCGCGCTGGAAGCGATGCGGATGAGCGCCGACCGCATCCCGCGCTTCGAGGATCTGAACGTCCATCTGCGGCGCGCCACCGGCTGGGAGCTGGTCGGCGTCGAAGGCCTGCTGCCGGAGCTGACGTTCTTCGACCACCTCGCCCACCGGCGCTTCCCGGTGACGTGGTGGATCCGCAAGCCGGAGCAGCTCGACTACCTCAGCGAGCCGGACCTGTTCCACGACCTGTTCGGCCACGTGCCGCTGCTGATGAACCCGGTGTTCGCCGACTACATGCAGGCCTACGGCCGCGGCGGGGTGAAGGCGCACGGCATCGGCCAGGACGCGCTGGTGAACCTCACCCGCCTGTACTGGTACACGGTGGAATTCGGCCTGATCCGCGAAGCCGAGGGCCTGCGCATCTACGGCAGCGGCATCGTCAGCTCCAAGGGCGAGAGCATCCATTGCCTGGAGAGCGACGCGCCCAACCGCATCGGCTTCGATCTGGAGCGGATCATGCGCACGCGCTACCGGATCGACACCTACCAGAAGACCTACTTCGTGATCGACAGCTTCGAGCAGCTGTTCGAGGCCACCCGCCCCGACTTCGCGCCGATCTACGCGCGGCTGGCGCAGCTGCCGTCGATCCCGGCCGGCGAGGTGCTCGATTCCGACCGCGTGTTCCACCGCGGCACCGGCGAGGGCTGGCTGGCCGACGGCGACGTCTGAGCGCGCCCCTTCCGACGGACGGCGTGGACAGCAGGCGGGCGCCTGCACGATGGTGACGCGTCCCGTCCCGCCAGGAGGCGTCATGCGCAGTTCCCTCATTCTCGGCCTTGCGTGCGCGCTCGCGCTGGCCGCCGGCAGCGCGCCCGCGCAGCAGGTCGTGCGTCCCGTGCAGGGCCTGCGCCCGGCCACCGCCTCGCCGGTGTCGCCCGCCGCGGTGGTCGATCGTCAGCAACTGCTCGAGCGCCGGGTGATGCAGCTCGCCAAGAAGAACCGCGCGCTGGAAGGCCGGGTCGCGACGCTCGAGGCCGCGCTGCGCGACATGCGCGCCGCCACCGAGTTCAGTTGCGCCACCCCGACCACCTCGGTCAACGGCCGCGGCGTCACCGACGATTGCAGCCCCTACGCCTGCAACTACATCGACGGCCGCTGCCGCACCACGGCCGCGACCAGCAACCACTGCGCGCCCGGTTTCCTGATGGACGGCGGCCGCTGCGTCGCGCCGCCGCCGCCGGCGCCGGACGACGACTGCTTCCTCGATCTGTTCTGCTGAGCGGCCGCGGGCGCCGGCGCCCGCGCCTTCGCGCTCACGGCTCGCGCCGGCCCCGCGCCGGCCGCAGCCGCGGCTGGTGATGCCACTGGCGGCCGGTCGCCGCCGGCAGGCCGGAGGCCACCGGCAGGCTGCGCGGCGCCTGGTCCGCGCCCTGCACCAGGCCGAGCGGGCTGTAGCCGCCGTAGCCGGGGAAGATCGCCGACAGGTGGGGGTTGCCCATGCGCCGGATCAGCAGCTCGGACAGCACGCGGCGGTGGTCGGTGGTCACCGGCAGGTCGCCGTAGGTGGCCGACAGCAGGTCGGGGTCGAGGCCGGGCCAGGTGCCGAAGAAGCGCCGCCCGTTCACCGCGCCGCCCAGCACCAGCACCGGGTTGCCGTAGCCGTGGTCGGTGCCGTTGTTGGCGTTCTGCCGCACGCGGCGGCCGAACTCGCTCGGCACGACCACGGTCACCCGACCGAGATGGCCGCTGGCGGCGAGGGCGTTGTGGAACGCGGCCAGCGCCGCGGACAGCTCGGCGATCTTGTTCTGGTAGTAGTGGTAGCCGCTGCCGGCCGTGCCTTGGCCGTCGTGGGTATCCCAGCCGCCGAGGTCGACCGTGGCGTAGCGCAGGCCGAGGTCGAACTGGATCGACTGCGCCACTGTCCACAGTTGCTCGGCGAACGTGCCGGTCGGCCAGCCCGCGGGCAGCGGCTGATAGGTCTGCCGGGCCACCACCGCGAGCGCCTGGTTGGCACGGCCGCCCGCGCTCTCCAGTCCGGTCGGGCCGCCCCACAGGGTCGGCAGCAGATCCTGCACGCCGAGCAGGCCGGCCGGCGAGTCGGGCCGTTTGATGCGCCAGGCGTAGGCGGTGGAATCGACCGCGAACTCGCCCGGACGGCTGAGCGTGAGCGCCTGCGTGGTGCCGTTGAGGCTCGCGGGTTGCCGGCTGTTGACCGCGAGCGCCGGCATCGTGTCGCCCGCGTCCAGGCCCGGCTGGGTGTTCATCGCCCGCGCCAGCCAGCCCACGCCGCCGCCCTGGCCGACGGTGCCCAGATCGATCGCGAGTTGCGCATCGAAGTGGCTGCGCGTGATCGTGGTGGTGAGCCCGCAGGCGTGCACGATCGCCAGTTGCCCCGCGTTCCAGATGTCGCGCAGGCCGGTGGCGGAAGGATGCAGGCCGAAGCCGGTCGCGCTGCCGCCGGCGAGCGTCAGCGGCAAGGCGCCGTAGGTGCCGGAGGTGGCGATCATCAGGTTCGGGCGCGCCTGTTCGTAGAAGCCGCGATCGGCGCCGGACAGCGGGACGACGAAATTCAGCCCGTCGAGCCCGCCGCGCAGGAACACGAACACCAGCGTGTCGTAGGAATTGGACGCCGCGCGCGCGTCGCGGGTGAACAGCAGCGTGGGGCCCACCGCGCCCAGCGCCGCGGTCGCGCAGCAGCCCTGCAGGAAACGGCGACGGCTTTCGGAGAGGGTCGACATCGGCGTCTCCTCAGCGGCTCATGAATTCGGGCGACATCAGGATCAGCGCGACCATGCTGCGAAGGCGCGACTGGTTGTAGTGGCGCTTCAGATCGCCGCTCACCCACGTCTCGGTGTCGCCGATCACGTAGCTGTCCGGATCGCCGTTCTGCGCCATGAAGCGGATCAGCGTCTGCCGTCGCGAGGGGTCGGGCAGGTAGCCCAGCAGCCGCCGGCACCAGTAGTCCACCAGCGCGCTCGCGGTCCAGGTCGGCACCTCGCTGCGGCTGATCTGCAGGATCGGCAGCAGCGGCGTGCCGTCGTCCTCCTTGGCCTCGGTCAGCCAGCCGAGCAGTTCCCACGTCATCGCGTAGGTGTTGGCGCCGGACCAGTCCTGCGCGCGGTCGGGGTAGCCGTTCGGCGCCGGCCATTCGTACGGCAGGTGGCCGGTGAAGCCCAGCTTCCACATCAGCTCGTTGGAGCGGTTGTGGCCCACGCGCAGCGTCAGCCCGCTGCCGCTGGCGCGCAGCGCGGCGACGACCGCCTCGATCGGCCGCTTCTGCTTCTGGCCCCAGGCGTTGTACATCGCATCGCTGGTGAGGATGTGCCGCATCACCCGCGCGATCTGGTCCGGCGCCTGCCAGTGCTCGCGGAACACCGCCGCGGCGCTGCGCACCAGCGCCGCCGGCGGCGCATCGGTGACGAAGCGGCGGATCAGCTTGGTGCAGACGAAGCGCGCGGTGCCGGGATGGCTGGCGAGGCGGTCGAGGATGTCGCGGCCGTCCTTCATCGCCGGCTGCTCGGGATTGAGTAGCCGGCCCAGCACGAACTTCGGGCCGGCGTCGTGCCACATCTGCCGGTACACGAAGGTGCCGTCGTTCTCGGACGGGAACTGCCAGTGGCCGTTCTTCACGCTCCAGCCGGTGAACGCGGCGGCGGTCTCGTACACGTCGATGTCGGTGTAGCCGGCCGGATAATTCGCATCGTCCGGATCCGGCGGCACCTGGAACGGATCGGTGAAGCCGAGGTAATGCATCGCGCCGAGCGTGTGCAGCTCCAGCAGCTCGCGCGCGAAGTTCTCGTTCGGCCCCGATCGCGTGTTCGCGATGTTGTCGAGGTAGTACATCATCGCCGTCGACTTGGCGACGTCCTCCAGCATCGCGCGGAAGTTGCCCAGCGCATGGGCACGGATCACGTCGCGGTGGTAGTGCGCGTACACCGGGCCTGCGCTGTAGTCGGTGCAGGTGACGTTGAAGTGGTCGTGCCAGAACTCGACCATCCGCTCCAGCAGTTGCCGGCGCGAGAACACCGCGCGCACGAACGTGGCGCGTTGCACCTCGCGCGCCGGGCGCATGCGCAGCTCGTAGTCGTCCGTCACCGCCGCATGTTCGCTCCACAGTTGCGTGAGCGGCTTGCCGAGCGTGACGTAGCCGGCGGACGCCAGGCGCGCATCGACCGCGCCGTCGTCGATCGCCGACCACGCCAGTTGCCAGTCGACCCAGTTGCGCAGGCGCTGCAGGTCGTTGCCGCCCATCGCTTCGAACTCGGCGATGCTCTCGCGGGTCGGCCCCCAACTGAGCTGGTTGAGCATGCGCACCGCGAACGGCGGCCGCGGCAGCGTCAGCAGCTCGGCCTGCGACAGGCGGCCGAGCGACGGCGCGCCGCGCGTTGCGGTCGGACGCGGAGCCGATGCCGCCGCGCCGGCGTCCGCCCTTGCGGCGTGAGCGGCGGCGGCGGGCGGCGGCTCGGCCGCGGGCGCGAAGCGCTGCGCCGCGATGCGCACGCCGTCGCCGTAGCGCGCGGCCAGCATCCGCTGCGCGTAGGCCCGCCGCGCGGGCGTCTCGGCATGCACGATCGCCGGCGCGGCGGCCGGCGGCGACGACAGGGCGGACACCCGCAACGGCGCGGGATCGTCGCGATGGCAGAACGGCGCCGTCCGGCGCGCGGGCTCTCGGATCATGGTGACGTCTCCCCAGACGCGGCCGAGCATAGGCCCGCGCGGCGCGGCGCGACAGTCGCGAATCGCCCGCCGTCACGCTTTTACGGAAGTTCACGCGATCGCCGCCGTTCGTCCGGCCGACGGACGGACGGCTCCGCTTACACCGCCCACTCACGGCAGCCCCCCCACGATCGGTCTCACCTCATGCGACCGCCGGTGCGGAGCATTCCCTCATGGACAACATCAGCGCCGATGAACTGCTGCACGAACTGAGCTCGCTCGAAGCGACCATGGCCCAGGTCGTCCGTTGCGCGGGCGTGGGCTCGATTCCCGACCTCGAGCGCCGCCTGGACGCGCACGCCCGCAGCCTGCGCGTGCTGCTCGACGCCGAAGGCGCCGCGGTCGCCGCCGACACCGTCGACGCCGCCAAGCGCGTGCTGATGACCGCCGAACCGGACGCGCCGCTGATGATGCTGTCGATGGCGCGCGCCACCCTGGCCGCGATGGTGCGCCGCCAGGCCTCGCGATCGATGTCGCAAAAGGTGGCCTGAGCCCTCACGGGCTCCGGCCGGTGCTTCGCCAGAGGGCCAGCAAAGCATCCCGGTTGCCGTGCTGACCGGGCCAACCGGCGATCCTGCCGACCACCCGACCATCGCGCAGCAGATAGAACGTTGGCGTTGCCCAGCTATCGACCCAGTCGAACCGTTCCCGGTCGAAGGCGACGCGCATCGGTATCGTGTGCCGGGCGTTCCATGCGGCGATGTCGGCGAACGACAAGCGCGGTTCCTGCGGCACGAGCAACTGCACGTGGCTACGCAGGGATTCGAACGCCGGATCGTTCTCCAGCGCGGCGAGCGCCTCGCGCGAGTATCCGCATTGCGGGTGCACCACCACGACCAGCCGCAACCCAGCGGTCTCGAACGGCTCCTGGACCAGCACCCGCCCCTCTTCCTCCGTACGCAGGACCGATGGTCCGTGCTGCTGCGGCAACAGCCGCAAACGGGGCACCGTGTCGGCATCGGCGCCCAGCAGCGCTCTGGCGCGATCCTCCCGCCGCACCGCCAACCAGGCGGCCGCAAGGAAGCGTCGCCGGTCCTCGCGCCCGACGCTGCCGCGCCGGTCCAGTTCGGCCGCGATCGATTCGGCGTGATCGATGCGCGCCGGGTCGAGCGTGTAGTGCGCAATGAGTTCAGCTGCACGATAACGAGCCGTCAACTGCTCGGAGGGTAGCTCCTGGAAACGCTCCGGCAATGGACCGAAGACGCGGTCGTATGTTTCCGAGATACGCAACCGTTCGTCGCGTTCGCTGATCTTTCCTTGACTTGCCAGTGTCATTCCTTCCTGCTGAGCTGCGAGTACGGCATCCAGTGGATCGCTGGCAGTGGTAATCGTCAGGAGCAGCGTGTAAAGCGAGGCTGATACGTACATGCTCGTTTCGCAAGTTAGCAGAGGAGGGGGCTGACACGCCCCCTCCGCTCTCGGCAGTTGCGGGTACAAATATAGCCCGGCGAACTTTTGCAGGTGCCTTTGGCTTCGCAGTAGTAGCCTGGATAATCGCCTGTGCAACCAGCCCCGTCAGGCGTTTGAATATTGCAGAGATCATCGCCGCGCCAGAAAGCTGTCCGCAGCATTTGATCTTCAGCCGTCACGAACCGGACGCCTGGCAATCGCGTCGTAAGATGCTGCGCGCCAAAGAGTCTGAGAACGCGGTATACGTCAGCCGCTGAGAGCCCCGCGACCAGATCCCTGGTATCTGCTGACGTTAAGCCTCTTTCATTGAACTGCAACGATCGCACAAACCGTGCGCGGGCGGCAGGCGACAGTTTTCTGAGCGGGGGGAGTTGGATCGTTCGAGTAGAGCAAGGTGCTCGTACAGCTCCCTTTGAGTTCGAATTGGTGCCATCGCCATTTCCGCGCTCGGCACCGCCGTCGGAGCGATTCGTTCGGGTTGTGAGGGGGCACCTGCTGCTTGGGCCAAAGTCACACAGCAAATGGCGGCAAGGCACAGACCATACTTCGATACCTTTCGCATGTCGTACTCTCCTTTGTACAAGCCCTTCTCGGGGCGACTCCGGAATGGCGTTGCCTGCTGGATTGTTCCGTGCAGCTCATCTCATTACGCTAGCCGGCGTACCAGGCATATCGAGGCCCGCCGATGTCGTCCACCGCTCCCGTTTCCCTCACGCGTTTCCTGATCGAGGAAGAACGCGCCGGCCACATCAACGCCGAACTGCGGCTGCTGATCGAAGTGGTCGCGCGCGCGTGCAAGACCATCTCGATCGCGGTCGGCAAGGGCGCGCTCGGCGGCGTGCTCGGCGATGCCGGCCAGGGCGCGGCGCAGATCAACGTGCAGGGCGAGGCGCAGAAGAAGCTCGACGTGCTCTCCAACGAGATCCTGCTCGAGGCCAACGCCTGGGGCGGCCATCTGGCCGGGCTCGCCTCCGAGGAGATGGACCACGCGCAGCCGATCCCCGACGTCTACCCGCGCGGCAACTACCTGCTGCTGTTCGATCCGCTCGACGGCAGCTCCAACATCGACGTCAACATTTCCGTCGGCACCATCTTCTCGGTGCTGCGCTGCCCCGAAGGCGTGACGCGGCCCGACGACAGCCACTTCCTGCAGCCCGGCCACGCGCAGGTGGCGGCCGGCTACACCGTGTACGGCCCGAGCACGATGCTGGTGCTCACCGTCGGCCACGGCACGCACGCGTTCACCCTCGACCGCGAGGTCGGCAGCTTCATGCTGACCGCGCGCCATCTGCGGATTCCGGAGGAGACGAAGGAATTCGCGGTCAACATGTCCAACCAGCGCTTCTGGGAGCCGCCGATGCAGGCCTACGTCGCCGACCTGCTGGCCGGCAAGGAAGGCCCGCGCGGCAAGGACTTCAACATGCGCTGGGTGGCGAGCATGGTCGCCGACGTGCACCGCATCCTCACCCGCGGCGGCATCTTCAGCTATCCGCTCGACGCCAAGTGCGCCGAGAAAGGCGGCAAGCTGCGGCTGATGTACGAAGCCAATCCGATGGCGCTGCTGGTGGAACAGGCCGGCGGCGCCGCCAGCACCGGGCGCGAGCGCATGCTCGACGTGGTGCCGAAGCACCTGCACCAGCGCGTGCCGGTGTTCCTCGGCAGCAAGCGCGAGGTCGAGACCGCGGTGCGCTACCACACCGAGCACGACGCCGCGCGGACCCGCCCCGCCGCATGAGCGCGGGCGACTTCATCGAGGTCTATCCCGACGCGCTCGACGCCGCGTTCTGCGGCCGCCTGATCGACGCCTTCGAACGCAGCGGCGCGGCCACGCCCGGCCGCGTCGGCAGCGGCGTGATGCCCGAGCTGAAGGACAGCGCCGATCTCACCATCAGCGGCCGTCCCGAATGGCAGGAGGCCGAAGGCCGGCTCAACGCGGCGATGCTGCGCGGGCTGCTGGCCTACATCCGCCGCTATCCGCACACGCTGATCGCGCCGCTGATGCTGGAAACCGCGGACGCCGACGGCCGCCGCCACCGGCTCACGCCGGAGCGCCTGCAGGCGATGACCGACGAGGCCCTCGCCGAGGTCGTGCGCGCCGTGTTCCGGCCCGGCGCGATCAACCTGCAGCGCTACACCGCCGACCGCGGTGGCTATCCGTACTGGCATTGCGAGCTGTACCCGCGCGACCGCGGCGCGGAAACGCTGCACCGCCACCTGCTGTGGACCGTCTATCTCAACGACGGCTTCGGCGAGGGCGAGACCGAGTTCCTGTACCAGCAACGCAGGATCGCGCCGAAGACCGGCAGCCTGCTGATCGCCCCGGCCGCGTTCACCCACACCCACCGCGGCAACCGGCCGAAGGGCGGCGACAAGTACATCGCCACGAGCTGGATCCTGTTCCAGCGCGCGGAGGCGTTGTTCGGGGGGTAGGGTGGGGGAACGGGGAACGGGGAACGGGGAACGGGGAACGGGGAACGGGGAACGGGGAACCGGGAACCGGGAACGGGGAACCGGGAACCGGGAACGGGGAACGGGGAACCGGGAACTGGGAACCGGGAACCGGGAACCGGGAACTGGGAACCGGGGACAGGGAAGCGGCAGACCGGGCGATGGGTAGGCTGCAAACCGGACGTCGGCAATCGCGGCGCGCCGCGCCGGCTGAGCCGCATCGTCCGCCTCCCCCGGCCTTCGCAGGAGGAGGGGCGGCCGCCACGCCGCGCCCTGTTGCGGCCTGGTAGCGCACGCAGCACGCAGGCGGCGTCATCGACCGCGACGCAGCCTCGCTCGAATCCCTTGGTACGGGGCTACGCTCAGGGCGGCTGGTTCAGCACCAGCCAGTACAGGCCGACCTGCTTCACCGCCCAGACGAACTGGTTGAAGTCCACCGGCTTTTGGATGTAGCTGTTGACCCCGAGTGTGTAGCTCGCCTCGACGTCGAACGGTTCGGCGCTGGTGGTGAGCACCACCACCGGCAGCGCGCGGGTCCGCTCGTCGTTGCGGATCGCCTGCAGCACTTCGCGGCCGTCGAGCTTGGGCAGGTTGAGATCCAGCAGCACCAGCGAGGGCAGGTCCTGCGGGTCGCGATCGGCGTAGCGGCCGCGGGCGAACAGGTAATCCAGCGCCTCGGCGCCGTCGCGCACCACGGTCAGCGTGTTGGCGACCTGCGCTTCCTCGAACGCGAGCCGGGTGAGTTCGACATCGTCCGGATTGTCTTCGACCAGCAGGATTTCGCGGTTCATCGCGTCGCGTCCATGGCGCCCGGTTCGGCGGGAAGGTCGATGTACAGCGTGGTGCCGGCCTCCGGCGCGGATTGCGCGCGGATCCGGCCGCCATGCCGCTCCACGACCCGATGCGCGATCGCCAGCCCAAGGCCGTGACCGCTGCCCTGTTCCGGTCCGTGCAGACGCTGGAAGGGCGCGAACAGTTTATGCGCAAAGCGCATGTCGAAGCCGATGCCCTCGTCGCGGATCGCGAGCCGCAGCCGGTCGCCGATGCGCTCGCCGCTCACCTTCACGCACACCGGCGCGTCGGCGCGCGCGAAGCGCCAGGCGTTGTCGAGCAACTGTTCGAGCATCAACCGCAGCAGGCGTTCGTCGCCGTAGGCGATCAGTCCGGGCGCGACGTCGATCCGACTCTCGCGCTGCGGATGACGCTCGCGCAACGCCATGCAGGCCCATTCCGCCTGCAGGCTGAGGTCGACCGGCTCGGGCCTCAGTTCGGCGCGGCCGGCGCGCACGTAGTCGCCGAGGCCGGCGAGCAGACCGCTCATACGCGCGGCGGCGGCGCGGATGCGGGCGAGGTGGTCGCGGCCGGTGTCGTCGAGCGCGTCGCCGTAGCGCTCGTCCAGGCGCGCGGCGAAGCTCTCGATCGCGCGCAGCGGGGCGCGCAGGTCGTGCGACACCGCGCCGGTGAACAGTTGCAACTGGCGGCGGGCGGCCTCCAGCGCGGCGTGGGCGTCGTCGAGCAGGCGCACCTGCAGCAGCAGGGCCTCGGGCCGGCCGACCGGATCGCGCACCGGCGCCGCCTGCAGCTCGCCCTCGAACACGCCGCCGTCGTCGCGTCGCCAGCGCAGGGTGAGGGTGGCGCTTTCCACCTGCGCCTGCGCGATCGCATGCAGGCGTTCGCGGAGGGCGTCGGCGTCCTCGGCATCCACCGCCTCCGCGAGCGCGCCGCCGGGGTGGACGCGGGCGCCGAGCAGCCGCGTCATTGCGGGGTTGGCGTAGTGGAAGCGCAGATCGAGCCCGACCACCGCCATCGCGGCCGGGAACGCGGAGAGCAGGGCTGCGGCGGTGGCGCCGGGGGAAACGCTGGGGGGGATCAGGGTCGCGCTCGTCACCGGGGGAACACCGCGCGAGTCTACCGAACGGCCGCGCCAGCGCACGGTGGAGCTAGAACAGCTCGCCCTGCGGCGAGGGCGGGCGCGGCGGGACGAAGGCGGAGGTGTCCAGCGGCGGCAGGCGGCCGAAGCCGAGCCGACGGTGCGCCTTGCGGAACCGCTGGGCGATCAGCTCGGCGAACGGGCCGGTGCCGGTCTGGCGGGTGTGGAAGGCGCTGTCGTACTCCTTGCCGCCGCGCATCTGCCGGATCAGGCTCATCACGTGCTCGGCGCGGTCGGGGAAGTGCAGCGCGAGCCACTCGCGGAACACCTGCTTCAGCTCGTGCGGCAGGCGCAGCAGCACGTAGCCGGCGGCGGCGGCGCCATGCGCGCGGGCGGCTTCCAGGATGCGTTCCAGCTCGCGGTCGGTGATCATCGGAATGACCGGCGCCACCATCACGCCGACCGGCACGCCGGCCTCGTGCAGGGTGCGCATCGCGCGCAGCCGCGCGTGCGGCGCCGAGGCGCGCGGTTCCATCCTCGCCGACAGCCGGTTGTCCAGCGTGGTCACCGAGAAGTACACCGTCACCAGCCGCCGCTTCGCCAGATCCGCGAGCACGTCCACGTCGCGCGCGATGGCGGCGTTCTTGGTGATCAGGCTGAAGGGATGCGAGCAGGCGTCGAACACCTCGATCAGCGCGCGGGTGATGCGGTAGCGGCGCTCGATCGGCTGGTAGCTGTCGGTATTGATGCCGAGCGCGATCGGCGAGCAGCGGTAGCCGGGCCTGGCCAGTTCCGCGCGCAGGCGCTCGGCGGCGTTGGTCTTGGCGAACAGGCGGGTCTCGAAGTCGAGCCCGGGCGAGAGATCGAGGTAGGCGTGCGAGGGCCGCGCGAAGCAGTACACGCAGCCGTGCTCGCAGCCGCGGTAGGGATTGACCGACTGGCTGAAGCCGACGTCCGGCGAGTCGTTGCGGCTGATGACGCTGCGCGCGCGTTCCTCGGTCACCTGCGTATCGGGATGCGGCGGCGGCGGCTCGTACACCGAGCCCCAGCCGTCGTCCTCGCCGACGGCGACGGTCTTCTCGTAGCGGCCGCTCACCCAGGAGGCCGCACCCCGGCCCTTGATCGGAACCTGCGCTTTGCGGGCGTCGTCCATCCGGCTAGCCTACGCGCGCGGCGTCGCAGCGGTCGCGACCGCGCCCGCCCCCGATGAACCGCTCAGGAGGTGCGCGTTGCTGGGTTCCCTGCCGGACGTCTGGCGCGCCCTGATCGACCACCCCGACCTGCGCCTGTATCTCACCCTCGGCTGGATCGCCTACGTGCTCTGGCTGGGCGGCTGGATCGTGCTGCAGAAGCGCGAGCCGGTGGCGACGCTGAGCTGGCTGATCAGCCTGGCGGCGCTGCCGGTGGTGGGCTTCGTCGTCTACTACTTCCTCGGCCCGCAGCGCATCCGCCGCCAGCGCCTGCGCCGGCAGCATTCGCGCGGGCGTCTGCCGCAGGCGTTCGGCCCGGTCGACGAGGCGCAGGAGCTGGCCCGCGTCGCGCAGGCCACCACCGGACTGCCGCCGAGCAGCGCGCGCGACGTGCGCCTGCTGGTGGACGGCGCCGCCAAATACGACGCGCTGCTGGAGGCGATCGCCGCGGCGCGGCGCACGGTCCATCTGGAGTACTACATCTTCAATCCGGACCGCATCGGCACGCGCGTGCGCGATGCGCTCGTCGAACGCGCGCGCGCCGGCGTGCAGGTGCGGCTGCTGCTCGATGCGGTCGGCTCCAGCGATGTCGGCTCGCGCTTCCTGCGTCCGCTGCGCGAGGCCGGCGGCGAGGTGGCGTTCTTCCACCCGATGCGCCTGCGCCGCCTGTGGAAGCGGCCGTGGCTGAACCTGCGCACGCACCGCAAGATCGCGGTGATCGACGGCCGCGTCGGCTTCACCGGCGGCATCAACGTCACCGACGAGGAGGACGAACGCGCGCGCGACGACGCCTACCGCGATCTGCATCTGCGCCTGGAAGGCCCGGTGGTGCGCGAGCTGGAGCTGGTGTTCCTGGAGGACTGGTGCTACGCCACCGGCCAGACGCCGCCCGCGCTGCCGCCGCCGGACGCGGAGCCCGGCAGCGTGCCCGCGCAGGTGCTGGTGTCGGGGCCGGACTCGCCGTGGGAGGCGATCCACCGCGCGCACGTCGGCGCGATCCACGCCGCGCGCCACCGCGTGTGGCTGGTCACGCCGTACTTCGTTCCCGGCGAGGCGGCGCGCATGGCGCTGACCTCCGCCGCGCTCGGCGGACTCGACGTGCGCCTGCTGGTGCCGCGCCGCAGCGACAGCCGCATCGTCACCTACGCCACGCGGTCGTACTTCGACGAGCTGCTGGAGGCGGGGGTGAAGATCTACCAGTACGGCCCGCGTCTGCTGCACACCAAGGCGCTGCTGTGCGACGACGACCTGGCGCTGATCGGCAGCGCCAACTTCGACCACCGCAGCTTCCGCCTCAACTTCGAAGTGTGCGTGATGTTCCACGATGCGGGCATCGCCGCCGCGCTGGCGCGGGTGATCGAAGGCGAGTTCGCGCACGCCCCGCGCGTGCGCCCGGACCGCGCGCGGCCGCTGTGGCGCGCGCGCCTGCCGGAGGCGCTGGCACGGCTGGTCTCGCCGGTGCTCTGAGCCGGCGCCGGCCGACCAGCGGTCGAATCCCGCCGCCGGGCACGACCGTCGCCTGCGCATCGCGGGCGTACACTGCCCGCGTTCACAGGGAGCACGGACATGTACTGGCTGTACGCGCTGCTTGCGGTCGCTGCCTTCGCCGTCGCGTTCCGCACCACGTCATCGGCGTTGATGGCGATCAGCCTGATCGCCGGCCTCGGCTTCATGGTCGCCTGGATGTTCGGCCTGCTGGCGCAGCGCGTCGGCAGCCGCACGCGCGACGACGTCATCCTGCTCGACCCCGAGGAACTGCGCCGCCTGCGCGAGCGGGCCGAAGCGCGCAAACTCGCGGGCGCCGCACCGCCGGCCGAACCGCCGCGCTGACGGCGGCCGCACGCGCAGCGCCCGTGCGCGAGCGCGGTGCGGGCGCACGCGCGCCGCTTGCACGGGGCGTCGCGAGCGGGCGCTACACTGCGCGCATGACCGTCCTCAGCGTCAACGTCAACAAGATCGCGGTGCTGCGCAACTCGCGCGGCGGCCGCGAGCCCGACGTCGTGCGCGCCGCGACCGCCTGCCTCGATGCCGGCGCGCACGGCATCACCGTGCACCCGCGTCCCGACGCGCGCCACATCCGCCACGACGACGTGCTCGCGCTCGCCGCGCTCACCCGCGCCCGCGGCGTCGAATTCAATCTGGAAGGCAATCCGTTCGCCCCGCCGCGCCCCGGCTACCCGGGCTTGCTCGCCTTGTGCGAACAGGCGCGGCCCGCGCAGGCGACGCTGGTGCCCGACGACGACGGGCAGATCACCTCCGACCACGGCTTCGACTTCGCGCGCGACGGCGCCGCGTTGCGCCCGCTGATCGCGCGGCTGAAGACGCTCGGCTGCCGCGTGAGCGTGTTCGTCGACGCCGACCGCGGCGATCCGCACGACACCATGGCGGCGGCGGCCGCGACCGGCGCCGACCGCGTCGAGCTGTACACCGGACCCTATGCCGAAAGCTTCGGCACGCCCACGCAGAGCGCCATGCTCGCCCGCTTCGCCGCCGCCGCGCGCGCCGCGCAGGCGCACGGGTTGGGCGTCAACGCCGGCCACGACCTCAGCCAGGCCAATCTCGCCGCGTTCCTGAAGGCGGTGCCGGGCGTGCTCGAGGTGTCCATCGGCCATGCGCTGATCGGCGAGGCGCTCTACGCCGGCCTCGACGCCACCGTCCGCGCCTACCTCGACATCCTGGCTGCGACCACCGACGCGCCGTAGGAGCGGCACCACCTGCCGCCTTCGTCGGCGAACGTCGGTCGGTGGCGGGGTGCCCGGTTCCCTCCGTATCGAGTACGGCGAGGAACGCAGGACACCCTGCCGTGCCCGGCAACGCGGCAGGAGCGGCTTCAGCCGCGACCGGCACGTCCGATGACGGCATCGACCGCACCGTGGGCGCGCTCGGCGGGGACGGGACGAACGCCTAGAACGCCTGGCCCAGGTGACGCACCCCGCTGCGCTGCGCGGCGGCCAGCGCGGTGGCGACCGCCTGGTAGTCGACGTCGTCGCTCGCGCGCAGCGTCAGCGCCGTTGCGGGCGAGCGCTGCGCCAGCGCGCGCAGTGCGGCATCGAGCTCGCCCGCTGCGAGCGTCCGTCCATCGAGGCGATAGCCGGCCGTCGAGACCTCCAGCACCACCGGCTCCGTGGGCGTCGCTCCGCCCGCCTGCGGCAGGTGGGTCTGCAGCGTGCGGGTGAGCAGCGGCACCGAGAGCATGAAGATGATCAGCAGCACCAGCATCACGTCCACCAGCGGCGTGATGTTGATCTGCGCGATCGGCAGGCCGGAAGGACGAACTGCGGATGCCATGGCACACCTCCTGTTCGCGTGGTTGCGCCTTCACGCTACGCCCGGGCGTGCGCCGTGCGCGAGGCCGGCGCGACGACCCGCTCAGGACCGGTTCAACCCGCGCCGCCTGCACCCGTGGCGGTCTGCCGCCGTCGTCGCGTGGCGCCGGGCACGGACCGCGTGCGGCAACCCGGAGTGGGCATGGCCGTGGGCGGCGCGCCCCGCACCGGGCCGTCGTCCACCTGGGCGCGACTTGGGTCCGCCACTCCGTCGGAGACGGTCAGCGTCGCCCGTCCCCGGCGCCGGCGCTGAAGCTCACCGCCACGACCGGCAACCTGGTCTCCTGCCACGAGCGCGCTCCGCACCTGTGCGCATTGCCGGCGGGCGTTCGCGGGCCCTGCGGCGCGCCCCCCCCTCACCCCGGCCCTCTCCCCCGCACTGCGCGGGAAAGGGGGTGTTGGGCTCGCGAGTAAGCGATGGGTACGCTGGCGCACGCGTTTGCGCATTGCGGGCTGTGTTCGCGCGCCTGCGGCGCACCGCCCTCCCCCGCGCTGCGGGAGAGGGGGGTTGGCACGCGAGGCGGGCGGTGGACACGCTTACCCACTCGTTGCGCATTGCAGCCTGATCCCCGCTCCCCGCTCCCCGCTCCCCGATCCCCGATCCCCGATCCCCGATCCCCGATCCCCGATCCCCGATCCCCGATCCCCGATCCCCGATCCCCGATCCCCGATCCCCGATCCCCGATCCCCGATCCCCGATCCCCGATTCCCGATTCCCGATTCCCGATTCCCGATTCCCGATTCCCGATTCCCGATTACCCGACCCCCACAGCCGGTCATCGCCCACAAGCCGCCTGCGCCGCAAAAAGAAACGCCGCCCGAAGGCGGCGTTTTCACGACAGTAGGTGCGTCTGCGAAACCTTATTGCTCCTGCACGAAGCCGATCTTCTGCATGTCGGCGTTCTTCGCGTAGGCCAGGACCTTGGCCAGGATCTCGTAGTTGGCGTCCGGATTGGTGTCGATCTCCAGCAGCGGCTGGTTGGTCGGATCGCGCTGCACCTCGGTCTGCATGAGGGTGGGCAGCGCCGACAGCGGCTGCGGAGCGTCGTTCCAGTACACCTGGCCGGAGGCGTCGATCCGCAGGCGGATCGGCGGCGGCGGTTCCTGCGTCTGCGGCGGCGGGTTGAGCGCCCGCTGCGGCAGGTTGACGTCGATCGGGTAGGACAGGATCGGCGCGGTGACCATGAAGATGATCAGCAGCACCAGCATCACGTCGACCAGCGGCGTGACGTTGATGTCCGCCATCGGACCGCTGCTGGAGTTGGAAGAGAAAGCCATGACGAACCTCGGTTCTTAGCGTTCCTTGGTGGCGACGTAGCCGACCTTGCGGATGCCCTGGGCCTGCGCGGTCTTCACCACCTCGGCGATGATGCGGTACTTGGTGGTCTTGTCGCCGCGCAGGTTGACCTGCGGTTGCGGCGTCTTCTGGGCTTCCACCGACAGCCGGCTCTCGAGCACTTCCTTGGTGATCGGCTCGTCGTTCCAGAACAGCTTGCCGTCTTCCTTCACCGCGATCGTGATCGGCGGCACCGGCGGCGCGTTCTCCTCGCGTTTGAGCAGATTCGCCTGCGGGAGCTCGACCTGGACCTTATGCGACATCAGCGGAGTGGTGATCATGAAGATGATCAGCAGCACCAGCATCACGTCCACGAGGGGCGTGACGTTGATTTCGGCCATCGGGCCGCCGCTGTCGTTGCCGGTACTGAAGGCCATGGTCGGGTACTCCTACTGCGTGAAAGGCCGCGCGGTGCCGTGCCGGTCAGCGCTTGGCCGGCATTTCGCCGACGCGCGCGCCGGTGGCGAAGAAGTCGTGCAGATCGTGCGCGAAGCTGTCGAACTTGTTGTTCGTCACGCGGTTGAGGCGCGTGAAGAAGTTGTACGCCAGCACCGCCGGAATCGCGACGAACAGACCGAGCGCGGTCATGATCAGCGCCTCACCGACCGGACCGGCGACGGCGTCGATCGAGGCCTGGCCGCTGGCGCCGATGCGGATCAGGGCGCCGTAGATGCCCCACACCGTACCGAGCAGACCGACGAACGGCGCGGTCGAACCGACGGTGGCGAGCACGGTCAGACCGTTCTCGAGACGCGAGCTCTCGCGGGTCACCGCCTGGCGCAGGGCGCGGTCGACGAACTCGGAGCGGTTCAGCGACTCGACCAGGCGCGAACCTTCGTGGCGCTGGTGGTGCGCGGCGGCCTGGGCGGCGTCGAGCGCGATCTTGGAGAACGGCTCGGACTTCGGCTGCTCCTCCATGAAACGGATCGCGTCCTGGGCGTTCGGCGTCTCCCAGAAGGTGCTGATGACGCGGTCCGAATTGCGGCGCAGGCTGAGGTTCTTGAAGAAGTTGATGACGATCCAGTAGATCGACAGGACCGACATCGTCACGAGCGTGATCAGCACCGCCCAGGAGACGGCGAACTGACCGGGCTCGGCCATCATTTCCTCGAGCAGATGGCCAACACCCATCTGCGTCAGGGCCGAGGCGGCGTTATTGCCACCGGCAGCAGCGGCGAACATGAATTCCTGCAGCATGACGCTTACCTATCGTTTGTCGTGAAAGAGAAGGAGTGGAACGAAGCGGAACTCGGACCGCCGATCAGGTCGGCGGCACGAAGTCGACCGGGACGCGCACGCGGCTGGCCACCGGCTGGCCGTTGCGGATCTCGGGGTTGAACTTCCAGCGGCGGGCCGCTTCCACTGCGGCGCGATCGAGGTTGCGATTGCGGCTCGACTTCTCGACCTGGATATCGAGCACGTTGCCCTGCGCGTCGATGCTGATCACCAGGATGACCGTGCCACCGACGCCCTGCCGCAGTTCCTGCGGCGGATAACGCGGCGGATTGAGGCGACGCGACGACGGATCGACGCTGGAGCCGATGTCGGCGATCGGCGCGGGCGGCGACGGCGGCGACGGCGGCTGCGGCGGCAGGTCCACCGGGCTCGGGTCTTCGACCTCGATCGGCGGCTGCTCCGGCGGCGGCGGCAACGGAGTGGGCTGCGGCACCGAGATCTGCTTCGGCGGCTGCAGCTGCTTGGGCGGTTCCGGCGGCGGCGGCGGCGGCGGCGGGGGCGGCGGCGGCGGCTTGATCAGGTTGACGACCGTGACCTGCTCGTTGTCCTGCTTGGCCGCGGGCGGCGAAATGGGCTTGAGCAGCAGCAGCAGCGCGGCCACGTGGACGGTGATCGCCATCGTGATGCCGGCGATCCGTGCCCAGTTCAGGCCTTCCTGGTCGTCTTGGTTGGCGTGGATTTCGAAGTCTTGCGTCATGCGCCGAAGCTCAGGAGGTGTTTCCGGACGCCAGGGCGCCACGGGCCTGCGTTGGGGAGAGTTCGACGCGGCCGTCTCGGCCGCGTGAAACGCCTAGCATATACCAAACGCGCCGCGGTACACCAAGTGCCGCGACGCGTCCGGCGAGCTCACTTGCCGCCGGGCAACGCCAGGATTTTCTTGGCGTCCTCGGGCTTCTTGACGCCCTTGGCGATCGCCTGGCGCGCCGCCTCCTTGGCCTCGGGGATGCGGTCTTCCTGCCACAGAAGACGCGCGAGATTGAGATAGGTCTCGCCATCCGGGGCGAGCGGCGCGGCCTTCTTGTAGGCGTCGATCGCCGGGGCCGGCTGGTCGGAGAAGTAGTACGCCTGCGCGAGCGCGACGTAGGTCTGGTAGTCGGGCTTGAGCACGCCCTTCTGCAGGCCCTCGTTGATGACCTCGATCGCCTGCTTCTCCTTGCCGTCCATGTTGAGGTAGGTGGCGAACAGCTGGCGGTAGTCGCGGTCCTCGGTGAACTGGCCGGAAGCGCGCAGCTTCTCCAGCACCGCGGCCGCCTTGTCCATCATGTCGCCCTGCAGATAGGTGGCGACGAGGTTCATCTGCGCGCGCTTGTCGGTCGGGTTCTTCTGCGCGACCTGCTCGGCGAGCCTGGCGGCTTCGGCGTTGTTGCCGGTTTCCATGTAGGTGGCCATCAGAAGCTGCAGCCAGTCGCTGCGCGGCTCCGGCGTGGCGTCGATCGCCTGCTTCAGCACCTGCGCGGCTTCCGGGTAACGCTCCAGGCGATAGAGCGCGTTGCCCTTGAGCACCAGGTGCTCGGGCTTGCTGGTCTTGGTCTCGCCGAGGAAGCGGTCGAACGTCGCCAACGCTTCGGCGTACTGGTCCTCCTGAAGCTGCAACTGGCCCAGCATCAGCATCGAGTTGTAGTGGCCGTCGTTGTCGAGGCCGTCGAGCTCGATCACCTTCTTGAGGTAGGCCATCGCCGCGGCGGTGTCGTCGGCCTCGTAGGCGATGTTGGCGGCGAGCTGCGCGGCGAACGCGCGGTCGTAGGCGTTGGCGGCTTCGCTGGCGATGATCTCGTCGGCGATCTTGCGCGCCTCGGCGCCCTTCTCCTTCTCGTAGAGGTCGACCATCTTCTGCAGGCGCGAGGACATCTTGGCGGAGGCCTTGGCCTCGGCCTTGCGCGCGGCGTCCGGATACTGCGTCTCGCGCTTGCCCGCCTTGTCCTGCTGGCGTTGCTGACGCTCGGCGCGGCGCTCGGCGGCGCGGTCGGCGGCGGACTGCGCCTGCGCGGCGACGGCGGTCACCGCGAGCACGGCGCCGACGGCGGCCGCGAGCAGGGACGAGCGGAAGGGGCGGCGCTGCTTCATGGATCACCTCACGGGTACATGCCTTGAGCAGGCATGCGATCAGGATTCATCCCCCGGACAGGGGGCCGTCACGCTAGCAGAAACGAACGGCTCTGCAATACGGGTTTTCACTACGAAACGATCATGTTCCGTTCAGCCACAGCGTGGTGCGCGGCCGGCGCCGCGCGCCTGCTGCCACACCGGCAGCAGGCCTTCGGCGCGCGCGCCGAGTTCGCGCAGCCGCGATTGCGGATCCGGGTGCGTGGAGAGCCATTCCGGCGGCCGGCCGGGGCTGGCCTCGATCATGTTCTGCCACAGGTTCACCGCCTGCCGCGGATCGAAGCCGGCGCGCGCCATCAGCTGCTGGCCGACGACGTCGGCTTCGCTCTCCTGTTCGCGCGACTTCGGCAGCAGGAACGCGGCCTGCGCGGTCAGCCCGCCGAGCTGGCTGGTGGTGCGCGCAGCGCCTTCGCCGTAGGCGGCGCCGGCGATCATGCTGGCCACGCCGAGCACGGTCTGGGTGCCGAGCTGGCGGGTGATGCGCTCGTCGTGGTGGCGCGAGACCACGTGGCCGATCTCGTGCGCGATCACCGCGGCGAGCTGGTCCTGGTTGCGCGCGACCTTGAAGATGCCGGTGTGCACGCCGACCTTGCCGCCGGGCAGCGCGAACGCGTTCGGTTCGTCGTTGACGAACAGCGCGGTGTCCCAGCGCGCCTGCCAGCCGGCGGGCAGTTCGCGCGTGATCGCATCGACCACGCAGCGCACGTAGGCGTTGCGCGCGGCGTCGGTGCTGACGGTGTTCCTGGACTTCGCTTCGGCGAACGCCTGCTCGCCCATCTGATCGAGCTGCGCCGGCGGTATCGCGCCGACGTACTGGGTGCGGCCGGTCGGCGAGGTGGTGGTCGCGCACCCGGCGAGCAGGGCGGCGGTGAGAACGGGCGCAAGAGCGCGCATCGGCGGCGTCATCCCATGTGATTGCGTCCCCGTTTTAGGCGCTGGACCATCAACGGGCCATCAACGGACGAGCGTCCGTTCAGCCTGGCGTGCCGAGCAACAGCGCGGCGCAGCCGAGCGCGTTGTGCAGCGCGTGCGCGCCGATCGCGGCCCACAGGGTGCCGGTGCGGCGGTAGACCCAGGCGAAGGCCACCCCCATCAGGCCGTAGGCGGTCCACAGCAGGGCGAACGCGGCCGGCGGCTGGCCGCCGGGGCCCGGGGGCTCGTGCAGCAGCGCGAACGCGGCGCCGCTGAGCAGCATCCCCAGGCCGGGCCGGCCGGCGGCCCACAGGCGGCCGAACACCACACGGCGGAACAGCAGCTCCTCGTACAGCGGCGCGAGCACGACCGCGAACAGCACCAGCAGCGCCGGTTGCGTGCGCAGCGCCGCTTCGACCAGCGCGAGATTGCTCGGCGTGGCCTTCACGCCCAGGCGTTCGACCAGCGCGACGGCGCCGCTCGCCAGCGCGAACACGCCGATCCCGGTCGCCATCGCCCATGCCCAGGTCGAGGGCCGCGCCGCCTGCCGGAGCGAGTGCGCGCGCTCGCCGGCATCGGCCGGACGACGCCACAGGAACAGCGCCAGCGCCGGCACGCCGGTGACCAGCACCGACATCGCGATCTGCGCGACCACGCCCGGCTGCTGCAGCCGCGCGGCCAGATGCGGCGGCGCGCCGCCTTCGGCGAGCGTGAGCCAGGTCGCCCATCCGGCCATGAAGACGAGCGACAGCAGCAGCATCGCCGCGAGCGCCAGCGCGAGGTCGAGCAGCGCATGCAGCAGCGGCCGCATGGCCGACGGCGCGGCGGCGCGCAGGCGATCGCGCAACGGCAACGGCGTGCGGCTCACACGTCGAGGTTGGCGACCTTCAGCGCGTTGTCCTCGATGAACTCGCGCCGCGGCTCGACCACATCGCCCATCAGGGTGGAGAAGATCTGGTCGGCGGCGACCGCGTCCTCGATGCGCACCTGCAGCAGGCGGCGGGTTTCCGGATTCACCGTGGTCTCCCACAACTGCTCCGGGTTCATCTCGCCCAGGCCCTTGAAGCGTTGGATCTGCCGGCCCTTCTTCGCTTCCTCCATCAGCCAGGCGTAGGCCTCGGCGAAGCTGCGCACGGCTTGCGTGCGATTGCCGCGCTGGATCGACGCGCCCTCGCGGATGAGATCGTTCAGCAGCACCGCCGCCTCGCGCATCGCGCGCAGCTCGCCGGTGTCGAAGGCGGCCAGCGGAATCGTCTGCACGGTTTCCTCGCCCATGTGGCGGCGGCGGATCACCAGCGCGGCGGGCCGGTCGTCGCCGGCCGCCTGCAGCGCAAGCAGGTAGCGCGCATGGCCGAGGCCGCGCTGGTTCAGGCGCGCCTCGATGTCGGCCAGCGTGGCGCGCGCCTGCTCCGGCTGCGCGACCAGCACGTCCAGCGGCGCGCGGTCGATCAGCGTTTCCAGCACGCGCGCGTCGTAGCGGTGCGCCTGGCGGCGGATGCTCTCGCGGGCGGTGGCGTAGGCGAGCAGCAGCTTCTCCAGATGCACGCCCTCCACCGGCGGCTCGCCCGCCGCCGGGATCAGCGCGGCGCCTTCCACCGCGCTGCTGGCGAGGTAGGCGTCGAGCGCGGCGTCGTCCTTCAGGTAGATCTCGTTCTTGCCCTGCTTGACCTTGTACAGCGGCGGCAGGCCGATGTAGATGTGGCCGCGCTCGATCAGCTCGGGCATCTGCCGGTAGAAGAACGTCAGCAGCAGCGTGCGGATGTGGCTGCCGTCGACGTCGGCGTCGGTCATGATGATGATGCGGTGGTAGCGCAGCTTGTCGGGGTTGTATTCGTCCTTGCCGATGCCGCAGCCGAGCGCGGTGATCAGGGTGCCGACCTCGGCGGAGGACAGCATGCGGTCGAAGCGCGCGCGCTCGACGTTGAGGATCTTGCCGCGCAGCGGCAGCACGGCCTGATGGCGGCGGTTGCGGCCCTGCTTGGCGGAGCCGCCGGCCGAGTCGCCCTCGACGATGAACAGCTCCGACAGCGCCGGGTCCTTCTCCTGGCAGTCGGCGAGCTTGCCGGGCAGGCCGGCGATGTCGAGCGCGCCTTTGCGGCGGGTCAGCTCGCGCGCCTTGCGCGCGGCTTCGCGCGCGCGCGCGGCCTCCACGACCTTCTCGGCGATGGCGCGCGCCTCGGCCGGGTGCTCCTGGAGGAACTCCTCCAAACGTGCGCCGAACACGCTCTCAACGACCGGCTTCACCTCCGAACTGACCAGTTTCTCCTTGGTCTGCGAGGAGAAGCTCGGGTCCGGCACCTTGACCGACAGGACGGCGATCAGGCCTTCGCGCATGTCGTCGCCCGACAGCGCGACTTTGGCGTTCTTCGCCAGCCCGTTCTGCTCGATGTAGTTGGACAGCGTGCGGGTCAGCGCGGCGCGGAAACCGGCGAGGTGGGTGCCGCCGTCCTTCTGCGGGATGTTGTTGGTGAAGCAGAACATCGTCTCCTGATAGGCGTCGGTCCATTGCAGGGCGACGTCGACCGCGATGCCGTTCTGCTCGCCGGAGACCGAAATGACGTTCGGATGCAGCGGCGTTTTCAGTTGCGCCAGATGCTCGACGAAGGAGCGGATGCCGCCCTCGTACTCGAACACGTCGCGCTTGCCCTCGCCGCGCTCGTCGATCAGCGCGATCCGGACGCCCGAGTTGAGGAAGGACAGCTCGCGCAGACGCTTGGCGAGGATGTCGTAGTGGAACTCGGTGTCGGTGAAGATCTCCGCCGACGGCTTGAAGCGCAGCAGGGTGCCGCGCTTGGAGGAGGGCTCGGCCTGGCGCAGCGGGAACAGCGGCTCGCCGAGCGCGTACTCCTGTTGCCAGTGGTAGCCGTCGCGCCAGATCTCGAGCCACAGGTGCTCGGAGAGCGCGTTGACCACCGACACGCCGACGCCGTGCAGGCCGCCGGACACCTTGTAGGCGTTGTCGTCGAACTTGCCGCCGGCGTGCAGCACCGTGAGGATCACCTCGGCCGCCGAACGGCCTTCCTCCGGGTGGATGTCGACCGGAATGCCGCGGCCGTTGTCCTCCACCGAGACCGAACCGTCGGCGTGCAGGGTCACGGTGACTTCGTCGGCGTGGCCGGCGAGCGCCTCGTCGATCGAGTTGTCGACGACCTCGAACACCATGTGATGCAGGCCGGTGCCGTCGTGCACGTCGCCGATGTACATGCCCGGCCGCTTGCGCACCGCCTCCAGGCCGCGCAGCACGGTGATCTTGCTGGCGTCGTAGGCGGTGGCGGCGTCGGTGGGCGCGGGGGAGGCGGGGAGATCGTGCTCGGCTTGAGTCATGCGCAACCGGTTCCGGCGACGCGGGCGGCCGCGTCGCGACACATTAGATATAGAGCCGTGGAGTATAGCTCGGGCCGGGGGTCGGCAGCCGACCGGGCGACGCCGGAGGCGGCCTTCCGGCAGGCGGGCCGGCGGGGCTCAGCGCACCGGCGAAAGGCGCCCCTGTTCCACGTGGAACAGGAGCGGGGGGGCGGGCAGGTCGTCGAGCGGCGGGGCCTCGGTCCCGGTGACGAACACCTGCGCCCCGTTCGACGCGAGGTGGCGCAGGACGCGCAGGCGGTGGCGGGCGTCCAGTTCGGAGGCCAGATCGTCCAGCGCCACGACCGGCCACTCGCCGCGCACGCGGGCGTAGTGCGCGGCTTGGGCGAGCAGCGCGGCCAGCGCCGTCAGCTTGGCCTGACCGCGCGAAAGCGCCTCCCGCCCCGGCAGCGCGCCGAAGGCGATCCGCCAGTCGGCGCGATGCGGCCCGACCGAGGTGTAGCCGGTCTGGCGGTCGCGGTCGCGCGCCAGCAGCAGGGCATCCGCCAGCGGCATGCTCTCGCGGCGCCAGCCGGGCGCATGCTCCAGCCGCACGCCGCCGAGCATCGGCGCCAGCTCCGCCGCCATCGCGTCCACCGCCGGTGCGAGCGCGTCCAGGTACGCGTCGCGGTGGCGCGCGATCGCCTCGCCGGCGTCGGCCAGCTCGCGGTCCCAGGCGTCGAGCTGGCCGTCGCCGCCGCCGGCCTTGAGCAGGGCGTTGCGCTGCCGCAGCGCACGGGCGTAACGGCGCCAGTAGGGCAGGAACGCCTGTTCCACGTGGAACAGGCCCCAGTCGAGGTAGCGCCGCCGATGCTCGGCGGCCCCGGTGATCAGCGCATGGCTCCCCGGCTCGAAGGTGACCACGGCCAGCGCCGCGCAAAGGTCGCTGAGCTGGGCGACGGGCGCGCCATCGAGCCGCCCCTCCCACGCCTGTCCCGAGTGCCGAAGCCCGCCGCGCCGCACGCGGCCGGTGGTCCGCTCCTGCCATTCGACGAACACCTCGAGCGCCGGCGCGCCGGCCTGGATCAGGCCATCGCGCACCCGGCCGCGGAAACTGCGCCCGTAGGCCATCAGGTGCATCGCCTCCAGCACGCTGGTCTTGCCGGCGCCGTTGTCGCCGATGATCAGGTTCAACCCGGGGCCGGGCAGGAAGTCGAGTTCGTCGAAGCGGCGCAGACGGCGGAGCTGGAGGCGGGTGATCTGCATCGGGGGCGGTTGGGTTCGGCCGCGGACTCGGATGGGGAGCAGTTAGCCACGGATCGGCGCCGATGGACACGGAGGTAGGCGTCCGCGTGCCGTATCCGGGGTTGGGCGGCGCGCCGCGATCCGGCGACGAGGCGGCCGCCTTCCCGCCCGTCATCGCGGCGAACGTTCCCGCTCGTCCCGGCACACGTCGCGATCCACTTCCACCAAAGAGAAACGCCCGGCGAGGGGCCGGGCGTTCCACGTGGAACATCGACCGCGGTCAGAGCCGCAGCGGCATCACGACGTGGCGGCAGCGGTCGCTGCTGGCCTCGCGCACCAGGGCCGAGGAGTTGGCGTCGCGCAGCGCCAGTACGACGGTGTCCTCGCGCAGGGCACCCAGGGCGTCCAGCAGGTAATTGACGTTGAAGCCGATCGCGAGCTCGTCCACGCGGGTGTCGGCCTCGACCTCCTCCTGCGCCTCCTCCTGCTCGGGATTGTGCGCGCTGATGCGCAACTGCCCGGGGGAGACCTCGATGCGCACGCCGCGGTACTTCTCGTTGGACAGGATCGCCGCGCGCTGCAGCGAGGCGCGCAGCGCCTCGCGATCGATCCGGACCTCGCGGTCGGCGCCGATCGGGATCACCGCCTCGTAGTCGGGGAAACGGCCGTCGATGAGCTTGCTGGTGAAGGTCACATCGTCCCGCTTCACCCGCAGATGGCCGCGGCCCATTTCGAGCTCGAGTTCGCGGTCGCCGCCTTCGAGCAGGCGCTGCAGCTCCAGCACGCCCTTGCGCGGCACGATCAGTTGGCGCTTGGTCGGCGCGCCGCCCTCGAGCGGCGCCTCGCACAGCGCCAGGCGATGGCCGTCGGTGGCCACGCAGCGCAGGCTGGCCTCGCGCAGGTCGAACAGCAGGCCGTTGAGGTAGTAGCGCACGTCCTGCTGCGCCATCGCGAACGCGGTGCGCTCGATCAGTTCCTTCAGCGCCGCCTCGGGCACGCGCACGCGCTCGGTCGCCTCGACATCGTCCAGCGAGGGGAAGTCGTTCGCCGGCAGGGTCGCCAGGGTGAAGCGGGAACGGCCGGCCTGCACCGTCACCTTCTCGGCCGACTGCGACACCGTCACCCGGCTGCCGTCGGGCAGGGCGCGCACGATCTCGAACAGCTTGCGCGCCGGGATGGTGGTTTCCCCGTCCTGCGCGTCCTCGACCGCGATGCGCGAAATCATCTCGACCTCGAGGTCGGTGCCCGTCAACGCCAGCTGCCCATCGCGGACCTGGACCAGAAGGTTGGCCAACACCGGCAGCGTCTGCCGCCGCTCGACCACGTTGACCACTTGCGCCAGCGGCTTCAGAAAGGCTTCGCGTTGCAGGGAGAAACGCATGCGGTGAGGTCCCCTCGGCCCAATGACAAGGTTTTGGATAAATCAGAAGCGTGGTGATGCTGGGGGCTGTGCACAACCCGGAAAACCCGGGCAACCCCTTGATTGGAAAACGAAAATCCCCGTGACGGAGCAGTGAAGAACTGCCCCTGAGGGCGTGGAACAAGCTGTGGATAATTTTCGTGCCGGCGCCCGGGGCCGAGATATCCACAGCTTGTCCGGCCGCCATCCACGCCTTTGTCCACTCACTCGGAAAGTTTGCGGATCAGCTTGTCCCAGTCCTCGCGCAGCTTGCCGTCGGTCTCCAGCAGCGTCCTGATCTGCCGGCACGCGTGCAACACCGTGGTGTGGTCGCGGCCGGCGAAGGCGTCGCCGATCTCGGGCAGGCTGTGCTCGGTCAGTTCCTTGGCCAGCGCCATCGCCACCTGGCGCGGGCGCGCCAGCGAGCGGGTGCGTCGCTTGGACAGCAAGTCCTTGACCTGAAGCGCGTAGTAGTCTGCCACGGTCTTCTGGATGTTGGAGATGCTGATGGCCTGCTGCTGCGCGCGCAGCAGATCGCGCAGCGTCTCCTGGGCGAATTCGGCGGTGATCGCGCGGCCGGTGAAGTTGGCGCGCGCGGCGAGCGTGTTGAGCGCGCCCTCCAGATCGCGCACGTTCGAGCGCATCCGCTTGGCGAGCAGGAACGCCACGTCCTCCGGCAGCGCCACCCCGCGCTCGCGCGCCTTGGACAGCACGATCTGCGCGCGGGTCTCGAAATCCGGCGGCTCGATCGCCACCGACAGGCCCCAGGCCAGACGCGACTTCAGCCGCGGCTCCAGGCCTTCGACCTCGCGCGGATAGCGGTCGCAGGTGAGGATGATCTGCTGGCGGCCGTCGAACAGCGCGTTGAAGGTGTGGAAGAACTCCTCCTGCGTGCGGTCCTTGCCGGCGAAGAACTGGATGTCGTCGATCAGCAGCGCCTCGACCTGCTGGAACTGGCGCTTGAACTGGTCCATCGCCTTGTCCTGCAGCGCCTTCATCATCGCGCTGAAGAACTGCTCCGAGCGCAGGTAGAGCACGCGCATGCCGGGATTGGCCGCGCGCATGGCGTTGCCGGCGGCGAACATCAGATGGGTCTTGCCGAGGCCGGTGCCGCCGTACAGCAGCAGCGGGTTGTGGGCGCGGTCGCCGGGCTTCTGCGCCGCCTGCAGGGCGGCGGCGCGACCGAGCTGGTTGCTGCGGCCCTCGACGAAGTTGTCGAACGTGTAGTGCGGGTCCAGGTGGGTCTGGAAGCCGTCGTCGATCGGCGCCAGCGTCCGCGCGAAGGCGTCCGGCTCGCGGCGGGCGGGCGGGGGCGGCGCGGCTTTCGGCAGCGCGCCGATCTCCAGGCTGACCTCGGGCGTGCCGGCGAAGTACGCCAGCAGCTCGCGGATCCGCGCCAGGTACCGCTCGCGCACGTGCTCGACGACGAACGCGTTCGGCGCCAGCAGCACCGCCATGTCCTCGCCCCGGCGCGCCGCCTGCAGCGGCTTGATCCAGGTGTGCAGGTCCTCGGCCGGCAGTTCGGCTTCCAGGCGTTCGAGGCAGCGGGGCCAGGCGTCCAGGGGGGTCACGGCGTCACTCTTGCGCGGAATCACGGCGAAAGGCGGGCGGGGCGCTGCGTGGGGCCGCGCCGCGGAAGCGATAGGGATGCGGCAGCCTATCACCGCCGCTGCGGCGCCGCGATCCGGGCCTCGCCCGACGGCACGCCGGCGTTACGGTTGACCGTCCCCGCGCGCGCCGGCTAGACTCCGCGGTCTTTCTCCGCCGTTTATCCGAGCCGGCCATGGCCACCAAGCGCACCTTCCAGCCCAGCAACCTCAAGCGCAAGCGCGACCACGGCTTCCGTGCCCGCATGAAGACCGCCGACGGCCGCAAGGTCCTCGCGCGGCGCCGTGCCAAGGGCCGCAAGCGTCTCAGCGCCTAAGTCCGTCGCTCCGGGCCGGCAGCGCCGCCCCGCGCCGGCCGCTCTGCGGCCGACCATGCGCCCTTCTTCCGACCACCGCCTGCCGCGCACCGCGCGCGTGCGGGCGCGTGCGGATTTCGACCGCGTCTTCGCGCGCGGCCACCGCGCCGCGCATCCGCTCCTCGCCCTGCACTGGCTGCCGGCGCCGCCGCCGGCCGGGCCGCGGCTGGGACTTGCGGTCTCGCGCAAGGTCGATTCCCGTGCGGTGGTGCGCAACCGGCTCAAGCGCCGCCTGCGCGAGCTGTTCCGCCATCGACGCCCCGCGCTCGCCGGTGGCGACTATGTGATCGTCGCGCGTCCGGCCTGCCGCGATGCCGACGCGGCCGCGCTGGGCGCGGCGCTCGACCGCCTGCTGCGGCGCCTGGGCGCGTTGCCCGACGATGCCGCGGTCGGCACAATGCCGCGCGCTTCCGCCGTCGATTCCCCCTCCGCCCCTGCGCCGGACGTCCGTCCCGGCTGAGCCTCCCTGTCCTCATGAACCAGACCCGCTTCCTGCTCATCTTCGCCTGGCTGATGGTGGCGACCCTGCTGTGGATGGAGTGGGGCAAGGAGCAGGCGGCCCCGCCGGCGGCCGCGACCGCCGCCACGACGCCGGCGGTGCCCGCCGCCGCGGACGTGCCGGCCGCGCCGAGCGCGACCCCCACCGCCACGCCGGCCGCGCCGCAGGCGACGTCGGCGACGGCCGCGCCGGTGGCCAGCGTGACCACCGACGTGCTGCAGGTGAGCCTCACCGGCGGCGAGCTGCGCCGCGCCGATCTGCTGCGCTATCCGGCCGGCGCCGACAGCCGCGAACCGGTGCGGCTGCTGGCCGACGATGCCGCGCGCTACTTCGTCGCGCAGAGCGGCTGGGTGCGCCAGGGCGGCCCCGCGCCGACCCACGAGGCCGGCTTCCGTCCGGTCGGCGGACCGCGCTTCGCGCTGGCGCCGGGCGCGCGCGAGCTGGTGGTGCCGTTCGAATGGACCGGCCCGGACGGCGTGACCATCCGCCGCGAATACCTGTTCGAGCGCGGCAGCTACGTCGTGCGCGTGCGCGACACCGTGATCAACCGCGGCACCGCGTCGTGGCAGGGCTGGGTGTACCGCCAGTTGACGCGCGTGCCGCGCGCGCTGGCCAGCAAGGGTCCGATGAGCGCCGAGCAGTACAGCTTCCAGGGCGCCGCCTGGTACAGCCCGCAGGACAAGTACGAGCGCTGCGCCTACGAGGACTTCGGCGAGGACTGCGCGCTCAACAAGGACGTGCAGGGCGGCTGGATCGGCATGCTGCAGCACCACTTCTTCGCCGCCTGGATCCCGCCGGCGCGGGCGCGCAGCACCTTCTCGCTGGCCACGCTGCCGGGCCAGGGCGTGCCGCAGTATGCGATCCGGCTGCTCGGGCCGGCGCTGAGCGTCGGCCCCGGCCAGCAGGCCAGCACCGAGGCGCGGCTGTGGGTCGGCCCGAAGCTGGTCAAGCAGATCGAGGCGCAGGACGTGCCGGGTCTGGAGCGCGCGGTCGACTTCAGCCGCTTCAGCACGATGGCCGCGCTCGCCGGCTGGCTGTTCTGGCTGCTCGACCGGTTGCACGACGTGTTCGGCAACTGGGGCTGGGCGATCGTCGGCCTGGTGGTGCTGATCCGCATCGCGATGTTCCCGCTGGCGCAGGCGCAGTACCGCTCGATGGCGAAGATGCGCAGGTTCCAGCCGCGCATCGAGCAGCTCAAGGAGCGCTACGGCGACGACCGCCAGAAGTTCCAGATGGCGCTGATGGAGCTGTACAAGAAGGAGAAGATCAACCCGGTCGGCGGCTGCCTGCCGATCCTGGTCCAGATGCCGGTGTTCCTGGCGCTGTACTGGATGCTGTCGGAGTCGGTCGAACTGCGCCACGCGCCGTGGATCGGCTGGATCCACGACCTGACCGCGCGCGATCCCTACTTCGTGCTGCCGCTGATCAACATCGCGCTGATGTGGGCGACGCAGAAGCTCAGTCCGATGACCGGCATGGACCCGATGCAGCAGAAGATGCTGCAGTGGATGCCGATCGTGTTCGGCGTGATGTTCGCGTTCTTCCCCGCGGGCCTGGTGCTGTACTGGGTGACCAACTCGGGGCTCGGCCTGCTGCAGCAGTGGTGGATGACGCGCAAGTACGCCGAGGCGCCGGCCAAGGCGTGAGGCCCGCGGCCGCGCAGACCGCGCGGCCCGCGGCCGCCCGTGGGAGGGAATGCGCGTGACCGATCCCGAATCCCCGATCCCCCATCCCGCCGCGCGAGACACCATCGCCGCCATCGCCACCGCCCCCGGCGCGGGCGGGGTGGGCATCGTGCGGGTGTCCGGGCCGCGTGCGCGCGCGATCGGCGAGGCGGTGTGCGGGCGCCGGCTGGCGCCGCGCCGCGCCCATCACGCGCGCTTCCGCGACGAGGCGGGCGTCGTGCTCGACGACGGCATCGCGCTGCTGTTCGTGGCGCCGGCCAGCTACACCGGCGAGGACGTGCTGGAACTGCAGGCGCACGGCAGCCCGGCGCTGCTGGAGGCGCTGCTGGCGCGCTGCGTGCGGCTCGGCGCGCGGCGGGCGCGGCCGGGCGAGTTCACCGAGCGCGCGTTCCTGGAGGGCAAGCTCGACCTTGCGCAGGCCGAGGCGGTCGCCGACCTGATCGCCGCCGCCGACCTGCGCGCGGCGCGCGCGGCGCGGCGCGCCCTGGAAGGCGAGTTCTCGCAGCGGGTCGAGGCGCTGGCCGAACAGGTGCTGCACGTGCGCGTGCATGTGGAGGCCGCGATCGATTTCGCCGACGAGCCGATCGAGACGCTCGGCGGCGCCGAGCTCGCCGACCGCCTGCAGCGCGCACGCGATGCGCTGTGCGCGCTGCTCGACGCCGCCGAACGCGGCCGTCGCCTGCGCGACGGACTGCACGCGGTGATCGTCGGCCCGCCGAACGCCGGCAAGAGCTCGCTGCTGAACGCGCTCGCCGGTCGCGAGCGGGCGATCGTCACCGACGTGGCCGGCACCACGCGCGATCTGCTGCACGAGGTGGTGCGCGTCGGCGGCGTCGAGCTGACGCTGGTCGATACCGCCGGCCTGCGCGAGGGCGGCGATGCGATCGAGCGTGAGGGCATGCGCCGCGCGCGCGAGGAGCTTACCCGCGCCGACCTGGCGTTCGCGGTGCTGGATGCGCGCGCGCCGGAGACCGGCGGCGACGCCGTGCGCGAGGCGCTCGCCGGCGTGCCGCAGGTGCTGTGGCTGTACAACAAGGCCGACCTGCTGCCGGCGGTGCCGGCCGATCGCGACGATGCGCTGTGGGTATCCGCGCGCACCGGCACCGGACTGGATCGCCTGCATGCCCGTCTGCGGGCGCTGGCGGGCGGCGGCGAGGCCGGCGAGGGCGCGTTCACCGCGCGCGTGCGGCACGTGGAGGCGTTGCAGCGCAGCCTCACGGCGCTGGACGAAGCGCGCGCGCAGTTGGCGCTGGAACGGCTCGAGCTGGCGGCCGAGGCGTTGCGCGCGGCGCACGACGCGCTCGGCGAGATCACCGGCCGGGTCCACCCCGACGATCTGCTCGGCCGCATCTTCGCCAGTTTCTGCATCGGCAAGTGATTTGGGGCTTCGCTCGAGTCCGTGAACGTCCTCAGACGACCGAAAGTGCGGCGTCGCGCACGCATCTAGGCATCATCCCGCGCCCACCCAACGGGCCGGAAACCTGAGGGCCTGACTCCACAAGTGCCCTCCGCAAAAAATCCTCATAGCCAAAATATGGGCACCTCTGGCGCTTCAGGTGGGAATCTCTGGCGGTCCCTCTTCAGGCCGCCAATCGGCCCACTCCGGCTCAGGAAACACCGGGCTGCCTGGCGACCACAGCTCCACGCTCCCGGCATGCTCCTCGTAGAAAGCCGGATCCGTGGTGACGCGCACCGCCTGCGCCATGCCCGGCAGGCGCAGGCTCCAGTCCGCGTTGCCGAGGGGTTGAAGCTGGATCTGCGGCGGAAGCAGCTCGGGCGCGCGCATCAGCGCGCCCAGCTGTGCCAGGTTCAGGAGGGGTTCCGGCCGGGCCGGCATCACCATATCGTCCTCCAGGATGGCGTCGAGGTCGAAGCCCTGCTCCTCGGCCGCATCCGCTTCCTGCGCGACTTCTTCGAGCACTTCCCGGCGCGCGGCTTCGTCTCGCGTGGCGCCAGTCAACACGTGTGCGGAGATCAGGCTGGGCAGCTTGGAGAGGATCGGCTGCAGCTTGCCGACCACGGCCTGGAATAGGTCGATGCGCGAGCCGAGCGCGCGGTACACGTCGGCCTCGATGCTGTCCTCGTAGTGCAGATTGATGATACGGATCTCGGGGAAGCGCTGCCCGAGTCGGTCGATACGACCGATGCGCTGTTCCACGCGCATCGGGTTCCAAGGCATGTCGTAGTTGATCAGCGCACCGCAGAACTGGAAGTTCAGGCCTTCCGCCGCGGCGTCAGTGCAGAGCAGCACGTGCGCCTCGCCCTGCCGAAAGCGGCGCTTGGTCTCATCGCGGGAAATCACACGCCATGACCCGTCCTGGCTGCGGATCTCGCCGCCGCGGCCGGAGAAGCACATCAGCTTCAGATCGTCCTGGCCCGAAAGGTTTTCCCTCAGCAGGTCCATCGTGTCGGTGAACTGGGTGAACACCATCACCTGCGCGTGTCCGCCCGCGCGCAGCTCCGCAATTGTCTCGCGCAGGGCGCCGAGCTTGGTGTCCTCGGGCAGGCCGCGCGCCAGTCGCAACAGGGTCTCGATCTCGCCGGCCTCCTCGCGGGCAAGCGCCGCGCGCTCAGCCGCATCGAGGTCGGCCTCGTCCCCGGCGTCCGCATCCCACTCCAAAGTCTCACGATCATCCGCGGAGAGCAGGTCCGGTACGGCGCCGCCCTGCCGGACAGCTTGCAGGTGCTTGTCGAGGGTCAGGATCAAGGCGCGGATGCTGCTGGCCAGGCGGCGACGGTAGATCGTCAGTACGAAGCCGATGGCTGAGCGCTCTTCCTTTGACGCCTTGTTGTAAGTCTGGGTGATGTAGTCCTCAAGCGCGGCGTAGAGCGCGGCTTCGCCCTCGCTCATGTCGAGGAAGCGGTCTTCGACCCTGCGGGTCGCCACCCGCGTCGAGATCAGTCCCCGCTCGTGATAGCGACGCAGCAAGGCGCGCGTGTGCCGAGAGATCAGGCAGCTGACCGGTGAGGCCTGCCGTGCCACGCGCAGGGCGAGCTGCCGGTCCTCCGCGCTGAGCATGCGGCGGGGAATACTGGCCTCCGAGCGCAGGGCATCCAACACGCGGCGCAGGCGCAGCGCGCCCACGCCCTCCAGCCGCCGCTGAAGCTGCGCCGGATCGCGCAGGCCGAAGCGCCGCTCGGCCGCTGTGAACAGCCGCGCAATGCGATCCAGTGCTTCGTTCGAGGGGTTCGGATGCGCCACCAGCTCGAAGAAGTCGAGAAAGGCACGGTCATGCCAGCCGTCTGGGAGGCCGAGCAGGGCGAGCAGATCCCACACCTCGATCGGATGCACCTGCATCGGCGTCGCGGTGAGCAGCACGAGGCCAGGCACGCGTGGCGCCAGCTCGCGCATCAGCCGCAGGAGGGCATTGGGCCGCGCGTCGGCGAGATTGACCAAGCTGCGCCGACGGGCGTGATGCGCCTCGTCCAGCACCACAAGGTCCCAAGGCTCGGCCTGGTTGACCACCTCGTCGAAGCGGTCCTGCCGGCGCAGCAGATGGCTGGAAACGATCACCGCAGGCTGGCGATGCCATTCGGAACGCAGCACGGCCACTTCGCGCCCCTCGGGCTGCGCCGGCGTGGGCTGCCAGCGCAGCACATGGCCGTCGTAGATCGGCCAGTTCAGGTTGAACTTCTCGCGCAGCTCGATCTGCCACTGCTTGCAGACGCTGGCTGGCGCCATGACCAGGATGCGGCTGGCACGCCTTGCGAGCCAGGCCTGACGCAGCAGCAGACCGGCCTGGATGGTCTTGCCGAGGCCCACCTCGTCGGCGATCAGCAGGCGCGGCGGCCATTGGTCGTAGAGGCGATGGAAGGCGCGCACCTGGTGCGGCCAGGGCGTCACCGCCGCCGTCGCCTCCCCCACCAGCGCGCCGCCGCCGGGCAGTTTCGGCGCCTCGCGGATGAAGCCCCACAGCGCGCGCCTGCGTTCGTCCCAGTCGATCACCGGCGTCGCCGGCCGGAGATCGCGCGACGGCACCGGGGTCTTGCTCTCGTCTTCACGCTCGTCCGGGTGTGGCAACAGGCGGGTGGGGAGCCGGTCGTCCGGCGGCAGGAAACGCAGCAGGTCCTGGCGGGCGGCGGCCGGCACGTCCAGGGTGATGACCCGGCCGGCCCGGTCGGCCCACAGGCGGGCGAAGCTCTCCTCCTCCGCGGCAACGCGCTCGGGTTCCACCCAGGAGCGGAAAAGATTCAGGCTCTCCCAGTTGAGTGTCCAGCCGGCAGCGGTCTCATTGAGGCTGCCGTTGAAGGCGATCTTGTCGCCGCTCTTGTCCTCGAAGATGCCCGACTTCTCGTGGAACAGCGGCCCGCTAGCAGCGAGCGGGCGGCGCTGGGCATCGCAGGGAATGGCGACCTTGGTCTCCAGGATTCCGCGCGCCACCATCCAGGCCAGCAGGGCCAGCGCATCGGTCTCCTCCGGGCGCTGCGGCTGCAGCGGACTCGCCAGCAGCTGCGCCTCCACCGTGTCCCGCAGTGACTGCCCCTGCTCGATGGCCCGCACCTCGGGCTCATCGAGCGTGCAGCCGATGATCAGCCGCATCCGGCCGCCGTTGTGGATCAGGTACTCGACGCCACGCGCTGCCAGCGTCAGCGCCCGCGCGTTGAAGTAGCCGGTGGTGCGGTCGTAGCTGTGCGCGCAACGCAGGGCCGGCACGTACACGAGATCGAGCAGGTTGCCCTGCTCGGGCGTGTAGCGGATACGCCAGTCGTGGTCGCGCAGCAGGCTCACCCGGCCGCCTCCAGGGCGCGCTGCTGCTCTTCGAACATGCGCAACTGCTCGGGCTGCCCGATCTGATCGGCGAAGGCCAGTCGGCGCAGCTTCTCCAGCGCGTCGAAGTCGCCGGCGTGGTCTTCGGCCTCGCCGGCCTCACCGCGCAGGCCCGGCGGCACCGGCAGCACCTCCAGCAAGGCCTCCAGCGCGAGCAGAAACTTCGGCTCCCGATCCAGGCCGTTGTGCTGGACCAACTCCAGCGCCGCCGCCGCGCCCCGGCTGCGCGCCCGATGGGCGGCATGGTGCAGGGCGTCGAGCATGCTGCTGGAGCCGTCGGCCGCGCCGGCACGGCCCTTGGCGATGCGGGCCGCGGAATCGAGCAGGTGCAGATTGTTCTGCTTCTTCTCGGCCAGCTTGCCGACGATGTCGCGCTCCAGGTCCACGCCCACGGCGCGGGCCAGCATCAGGGCTTCGTCGTAGGGAAATTCCGGCGCGCCGAAGCTGTCCCAGGCCAGCACGAACCAGGCGGTGATGGGATCCAGCTCGGCGCGGGTGTTCTGCTGCACGAGCTGCTTCAAGCGCCAGTCCTTCACCTCGCGCCGCGCCGCTTCCAGCGCGTCCTCGGGCGTGGCCTCGTAGGGGTCCGATGCCTCCTGGAACAGCGCGGCCTGCCGATTGCGGCGGGCCTGCTCGGGCTGCGGGCGCGGCCGGCCGCGGCGCAGCGGCCAGTGCTTCGAGAACTCCTCCAGCGCCGGCCCAAAGCTCGCGAGGTACAGGTCGACGCCGCGGATGCCCGCTTGCTGGAACGCGCCGACGCGCTCGCGCACCTTGGCGGCCAGCAAAGGCTCCACGTCTTCCCAATACAGGGTGTCATCAGCCGCCTTGGGAGGCCGCGGCCGGCAGACCAGGAAGATCGTGCTGTTGGCGGCGGCCTTGTCCTTGATGTGCAGCGAGCCTTCGGCCTCGGTGTTGATCGGCCACGAGGCGGTGATGGTGAAGCCGGCCTCCATCAGGCCCTTGGTCAGCGCGTCCCAGGCGCCGGTGGCTTTGTGGGTGAACATCAAAGTCATGATGCCGTCGGGCTTCAGCACGCGCCGGCACTCGGCGAAGATCGCCGCCATGCGCTGCTGGTAGTCGCGCCCGGCCAGCACCTTGGCGCCCTTCTCGCCGCGGAAGCGTGCCGGGTTGGCCACCGCCTCGCTGTCCTTGTCGGTGAGCTGGCGGCGGAACAGGTCCGGATAGACGCGGCCCGCCGTGCGCTTGAGCCAGACGTAGAAGAAGTCCGACAGCTCGGCGTACATCACGTTGTCGTAGTAGGGCGGGTCCATCACCACGCAGTCGATGCTGGCATCGCCGATATGGTCCAGCGCATCGCCCGACTTGCAGCTCAGCTCGATGGTCTGGGCGGCGTAGGACGGCGCGCTTTCGGCCACGAACAGGCCCTCCCCCATACGCTGGTCGAGTTCGCTGGTTTTACGGCCCTTCTTGCCACCCCCCGCCTCGGGGCGCACCAGGGCCACCAGCTCGCCGATGCACTTGGCCGTCTGCTCGATCGCCCAGTCGAAGCCCAAACCGGCAATCAGCGGCGCCATCTCGGCATAGGACCACTTGAAGGCGAAGTCGTGTCGATCAAACGTGTTGACCATGACTTCGCGATTCGAGTGCCAACGCGCCATACGCGAGTTGTAATCGCGCAGCTTGTCCAGCGACAGGGCGAGGTAGCCGAAGGCCGCCCGCGTCAGCTCGTCCAGTCGACCCGCGGCGCGCTCCTCTTCCAGCAGCTCGCGGTAGACCTCCACGGCGGTGACATGGCCCAGCAGCTGGCGCGGCGAGAACAGGTCGCGCCACAGTGGCATGCCGTACTGGATCGGTCGATCATCGTTGATGGTGGGCGGGACACGCTCGCTGGGGATGTCATCGTTCGCCTCCCACAGCGGCATCTTCTCGGCCAGCCGCTCCGCAATGAGTTCGGACACCTCGTCCTCGGCGGTGGGAGCGCGATAGCCGCGCTCCCAGCTCTCCTTCTTGCGTCCGGTCTTGGTGGTCTTCAGCACACGGCGCTTGTAGACGATGGCGTAGAGCTGCTCGCCCATGCGCCCGGCCTGGGCCTCGGCCTTGATGTAGTCGCCGTCGATCGGGCGGCCGCAGTCGGGAAACGGACACAGGCCATCGCCGCGCGCCACCGTGCCTTCGGATTGGTCTTTGGCCTTGGCGACGATCTCGAAGCCGCAGCGCCGGGTCGTGGTATCCGGCTTCAGCCGCACGCCGGTGCCATCGCCCGCCAGCTTCCAGTTCGGCGACAGCGGCACCAGGCCATCGCAATGCGGGCAGGTGATGGTGCGGGCCCAGAGGTAGGTGAGGTCGATCTGATCCGGCAGGGAACGCTGCGGAAAGACCTCGCCGATGCGGTCCTCGATGCGCGAGCGAAGCTGCGCCGCAATCGCTTTGAATCGGGTTCGTGCGCTGCTGCCCAGCCGGACTGGCCAATCGATAGTCGCACGCTCGATGAGGACGGCAACTGGGTTCAGATCGTTGGCGTAGGTCGGGAGGCCGAGACGCACAGCCTCGAATGGAATCGAACCTCCACCGGCTGTTGGGTCGAGCACCGAGGGGGCCGAAAGTCCGAGGCGAGTCGCCTCTTGGATGATCCAGCTGCGCTCACTCAGCGACGGCTGATACGCAAATGCGCGGGGATAGCCGTAAGGGTCCAGCACGCGGTTGCCTGTGCGGCGTGCGTTCTCGATGAGTTTCTGCGCGCGCACCGGATCGCCATGAATCCCCATCACTCGCATGAACTGGTCTTGATCGGCGTCCGCTGGAAGCAGCGACGCCAGAACGGCCGCCCGCGACGCCACCAGCGGCCGCCGCGCCCACCACACGTGCAGGTAGTAGGTCGGTGGCAAGGCCGTCATCGAACGCCGCTCGCGCACGCTCTCCTCGCCAAGTGCTGCGATAGGCAACCAGTGTTCGATCAGGCGTGAAGTCGTCATTGCGCGTTCCCGTGGTCGTTCGCGTCGTCAAGAAAAGCGGCGCATGTCCGCCACGTAGTCGTCATAGGTTCGCCAGCCCAGCAGGGTGATGACCGGCATCGCCAGATTGGCCGTGCTGTAGTCGCCGAAGGGTGCGCCAAAATCCTGCGCCAGGCCTTGGAACACCTGCACGGTCGCCGGCCGACATTGCCCCTCCTCCCAATGGATCGCCTGGTTGCGGGCGCCGCGGATCACCGCCTTTAGCGTCTGGCTACCCACCGCCCGGCCCATCGGGCCAGTTGGCTTCTTCGCCGAAGGCCGCTGAAAGTCCCTGGTTCGCAATCTGCAGCAGGTTGCCCGCCAGCGCGCCCATTGCAAACGTGCGCGCCTCCCTCGCCGCCCGCAGCCCCTCCAGCGCCTGCTGTTGGTCATGCCGCTCGCGGTCTGGGCCGAAGTAGGTCTCCCAGTGCCGACCGACGCCGAGCATCACGTCATCCGGGGTCTCGGCGTCATCGATGATGGTCTGCGTCCGCACATACTCGGCCTGCACCTGCCGCTCCAGCGTCGCCACGCGGGCCGACAGCGCATCGATCCCGGCTTGCTCGTGCCAGATGGCGTCCAGCAGGCTGCGCGCGGCGTACTCGGTCGCGTCCAGGTACTCGGCGAGCGTCATGGCGAGCGCCTCCTCGCCCGATGGCTGGCCCGGATCGGTTCGGCGGGATCGAAATGCGCCCGGAAATGCCCGGCGCGCATTTCTCGCTCATTCATCGGCTGGAAATGCGACATCAATGCGCGCCGTCTCATTCCGTCGTCCCCGCGGGCACCCAGCGATGCTGGGCACCGCGACCGCGGCCGGGCGCACGCAGCTCGGGGTGGGCAGCGCGCAGTTCACGCATCAGGCGAACCACCTGCGAGCGGTCCAGATGGGTGATCCGGCGCAGATCCTCGTTGGTCAGGCCCGGCTCGCCGCGAGCGGCGCGCTCCTGCAGAAGCGAAAGGATGCGGGTCTTGGCCGCTTCCAGGCTGATGCGTCGCTGCCGATCCGGATCGCCGCTACCGCCCAGGCGGCGATGCAGGTCGGCACGCAGCGTCCAGTAGCTGCCTCGCCCGCCGGCCCCACCGCGTTCGAGATAGCCGCGCTCGGTCTCCATCGCGTTCAGCGTTTCCCGCGCCAGCGCCTCGCCGCGCTGACACAGCCGGGCGGCGGTGGAGGTGTCGATTTCCGGGTGGGTGAGGAGGTGCTGCAGGACCAGCAGCTGGTCCACGTCGAGGTCGCGGCCGGCTTCGGACTCCTCCTGGGCGAAGCGCCGGAACGGCTCGGAGAACTCATGGCGCAGGAAGGTGACGGTCACCGATTCGCCGCGCTCCTCGATCGCCGGCGGCGGTTTGCCCTCCAAGAGGAAGGCCTTGAACATGCGACTGACACCGAGGTTGCTGCGGTTGACCAGGCGCAGCTGCACCAGCGCGTTGACCAGCATCGGATTCCGCGGCGCCGGCGGGTGGTGGAGGATGTTCTCGGGCGTGATGTCGCCGACCAGGCCGCCTGGGTTGCTGATCTCCAGGCGTTGCGGGTACTGCTTGACGATGATCGGCGCGCCGCGCTGGTAGTCGGCGTGGCAGAGCGCGTTCAGCAGCGCCTCGCGCAGGGCCAGCTCGGGATAGGCGCGGTACTCGAAGTGATACAGGCCCTGCTGGACGGTGGCGATGGGGTTGTCGGCCATGACCCGGTCCAGCAGCCTGATAAGCGCCACCGGCAGAGCTTCGCCGCCGTCGGCACGGTCGCTGTACTCGGTGGCGTTGCGCATGCGCAGATGGGTCCAGCCGTAACCGGAGACGTTGCGCGCGATGGCTTCGGGCGTGCCGGCGAGCAGCAGGGCCGCGATGGTCAGCCGCCCATTCGGGGCCAGGCCCAGCCTGTCGATCAGGTCGCGATCGGACAGCGTCAGCAGGTCTTCCGGGCTGCGCTCGGCGCGGGCGGCCCGGCGCAGGGCCTCCAGCGCGGAGGGCGAAAGATCCGACCAGGTCGCTTCAGCAGGCTGGGCGGAGTAATCGGCCTGGCCTGAGGCCATCAGCAGGTCGCGGCGGGCGCTGCCGGTGAGCGGCTCGCAGCTCTTGTCAATGCGGATGCTGCCGCGACCGGCGCTGTCGGTGTAGGGCCGCATCGGGCCACGCACCTGCATCAGCAGCAGCCGGCCGGTGCCCTCGGGGACCGACAACTCCTCGAAATCCGGCGTCAGGCGCGGGTCGGTGTTGGCGTAGATCTCGCGGACCAGGGTGTTGGTGTCGATCTCCGGCGGCACGCCGAGGATGGCGGCGCGGCGACCGATCACCCGGTCGGCCACGCCGAGCACCACGGTGCCGCCACCGCCGTTGGCCATGCATACGGCTACGTCAATCAGCGTGCGCCGCATGTCGGACAGGCTGCGCCCGTCCCAGCGCTTGAAGTCGAGGTCCTGGGCTTCGAGCGCGTCGGCCTCGACCTCATCGAGACGGTCGAGCAGTTCGCGTACGTCCTGGACGCTGCGCACGGCGTATCAATCCTCCGAGGCGCTGAGCACGATGCGCAGGGCCTGCAGCACGCGCCTCGGCTTGCGCCGGTGCATGACCATGCCGAGCCAGTAGGCGGCTTCCTCGCGGCCCATGCGTTCGATGCCGTCCACGCAGGCCTGCATGTTCTCACGGTTACGCATGGGGGCCAGGGTGCGGAAGAGCAGGCCCAGGATCAGGGCGCTTTCCTCGTCCAAGGGCTGGGTATTGCGACGCCCGGGCTGGCCCGGCCCCAGGCGGACACCTTGCTGGCGCAGCATGCGCAGGATACGCGGCTCGAAGCGCTCCAGCCCGGCGCCGCGCAGGCCGCCGACGAAAACGGCCTCGCCATCCTCGCTGGTGGCGACCGGCAGGCGATAGACGCGCATCTCGCTGTCGCCCGGGCCGTGGCGGTAGAGCCTCAGCTCGTAACGGGGCGCCGCGCTGCGGGCGGGGCGGATGGATTTGACGTTGCGGCCCGCCATCAGGCGCGCTCCGCTTCGGCAGAGACGAAGGCGGCGCCGTTGCCCACGCGGGTGAGCTGATCTCGCAGGCGCTCCGGCGCATCCCCCGACAGATCAAGGCCATCATTGAAGCGAAGCTCGACCTTGAGCATCCGCGGATTCTTGTCCTTGGCGGCGGTCAGCTGCGGCTGCAGGAACTCGCGTACCAGCTGGGCCTCGGTCAGCGGGCCCGCGAACTCGATGACCAGCAGTCCCCCCTCGGCCATTTCCAGCTCGACGTTCACGGTGACGCGCTTGCTGGCACCGGAAATGCCGTTCGCTGCAGGGAGCAGCCGGAACAGGTCGCCGGCGTCGAAGCATTGCACCGTCAGCGCCGCCAGCTGCTTGCAGCCGCTGCCCCTAGCCTTGTCGAACAGGACCCCGAGGGCTTCCTTGAGCGGGCCCTCGGCCTGCAGGCGGGGCTGACCATCCGCGACGGGCGGTTGGCCTGTCGGCGTATGAGGGGTGTAGGGGGCGGGCGTACCGCCGCCAGAGGGCGTGCCGCTGGGCGGTGGCAGCGCACCAGGGCCGGGCGAAGGCTCGCCGGCCGGCTTGCGAGGCCACAGCCCGCTCTGCTCGGCGAATGCGCGGGTCAGCACGAAGGACTGCTCGTCAATCATGATCTGCGCGCCGGGGTCGCCCTGGCCATAGACCAGCTCTCCGCGGCGGTAGATGTAGTCGCCGCGCTCGACGCCGGTGCGAACCAGCTTGATGAAGGCGTCGTCGCCGAGGAGGATCGAGAGCGCCGGATCCTTGCGGAACTCGTTGCGCAGATCAGCCGTGCTGATCTGGCCGCGCTTCAGGGGTGTCCGGTCGCGCACGTAGGCGGGCGACTCCGGCGCATCCTCGACGCCGCGCAGCTTGTTGAGGTCGCGCAGCGCCGTCAGCACCTGCTGCTGGCCGGCGCCGGGCCGGTCGGAGGCGGTGCCCAGCTCGATGACCGAGTGCGCCAAGTCAACGCTGGCGCCAGCGGCGCGGTTGCGCGCCGGGTAGTAGAGGTTGCGGTAGCACTGGGCGATGGCCACCGCCAACTCGTGACGCGAGCGCTCCTGCCACTCCCTCAGCTTGGCCTGGTGGTGCTCGGGCAGCTCGCGGATACGTTCGCTGCGGGTCATCTGCTGCAGCGCGATCCTGCGTTTCATCTTCTCGACCATCTGCTCGATGCGCGACTGATCGGCAACCAGAAAAACCAGGTTGTTACGCAGCATCCGCAGGCTGCCGGCGTTGCCCTTGCGCTCGAAGATCTCCTGCACGCGCTCGGGCACGCCCTCCTGACCCGGGGCGACGGCATCGGCCTCGTGATTGATGAGGGCGAGGCGGGGCGCGCCGCTGCCCACGTCGTCGGGCACGTCCCAGGGGCCCGCCGGAAACGGCACGAGCTCCAGGGTCGTCCCGCCGAAAATGCGGCGGATCTCATCTTGGAGGGTGGCGCGGAGCTCTTCCCGGTCTACATTGCGCTCCTCCCGCCGCACCAGCTGGGTGAGGTTCGGTTCGTAGAGGAAGCGCAACGGAGCGTTGGGTCGGTCGTCGAGGTAGGCCGACTGGTCGCGGAAGCGGGTCCTGGCATCGTCGATGAAGGCGCCGTCCAGGGCCGGACCCAGCATCGCCAGCCGCATCTCGTCGGCGTTGACGCCACGCAGATCCGAGTTGAACGCTAGCGTGTGCATCAGGATCGTACGCGCCACATAGGCGGTGTAGGGCGGCAGGCCCGCGTACTGCGCCTTGTCGATCTGCTGGGCGAGCGCAAGCTGACCCTTCTCGCCCGCGACATCGGCACGGATAGCCGGGACCAGCTCGGGCTGCTGCAACCGGGTGACGATCTCCTGGTAGATCGCCGGGTTGGCCGGATCGACATGGTGAAGATGGATCGCCGTGGCGTCGGCCGGGCGATCCTGCCAGAGCTGGGCGACGGTGCGGACCAGCAGGCGAAGCATGCCGCGCACCCGGTGGAAGGTTCCGAGCGTCGCAGTCTTGTGCGTCAAGGTGTCCAGCAGCGCGGGGTGCAGTGGGTAGCTGCGCTCGAACTGCTCGGCGATGTCGCCATCCGCCGCGCTAGACGGCAGCGCCGCCGCATGCTGCTTCCAAAGGGCGCGGTAGGCCGCAACGGCCTCGGCTGCCTTGTGTGGATCGATCTGCGCGAAGAGCCGGCGCCGGAGAACCAGCGGGGTCTCATCGTCTTCGGTTGGATTCAGCAGCGTTGCCTTTCGCGCGGCGACACTCTCGATCTCTGCCATCCGGCTGGCCAGGAAATCGTTCTCTTCGGCATAGGCATCGGAGGCCCGGCCATCCTTGCCCACCGCGAGGGAGAAGACCAGCGAAACGTTGGGCGAGGATTCGACGGCCTTGATCAGCGAGGTCAAAAACGCGGCAAGCTGGTCACGCCCGCCGTGGGGGAGTCCACGGACTTTGCGCAGATAGATGGCCGGTTCGTCCAGAAGGATCAGGGTGGGCTGGTTGCCGAACAGCTCCTTGAGCGTATCGGCACCGGGCGCGACCGCCTGTTCGTCGCTGGCACGCACGCGCTCGAAGCCGTCCTTGCCGGCCAAGGCGTAAGCGATCTCGCCCCAAGGCGTGTGCGCGCGGACGCCGCCGCCCATCGATCGACCGTTGGCGGGATCCGCATTCTCGCCATCGAAAGCGGCGATCCGCACGGGGCCTGCAGGCAGCAGGGCAGGGTCAATGAACTCCTCGGGTCGGACAACGCCCTTCATTCCGCGGGCCGCATGGACCAGCGCGATGAGGCCGTGGGTCTTGCCGCCGCCGAACGAGGTGTCCAAGCGAAGCACGGCCGCCGCTTCGCCGCCGGCACCGCTCAGGCGCCTGCAGACGGCATCAAGGAGGTTCTTTAGGCCACGAGTCGGGTAGGTGTTGGCGAAGAATCGCGCTGGGTCGGAATAGTCCAGCACCGCCTTGCCGCGGATGACGGCAGCCAGATCGGCAGCCAGATCAGCATCGCTGATGCGCCCCTCGCGCACGTCATCCCGCGGCAGACAGGCGTCAAAGATGGTCGGTGCCGCCATTTCCGGTGATTCCTTCTGCGTGACTTACGTTAGTGCCGTGCCGGCTACGCGCCCAGCCCCCTTCCGATTATGGCCATAGCCTCAGCAGGCGAGAACCAGCCGGGTCAGTGCCTCGCCAACGGCGCTCTACCGGCTCAAGGGAGCGCCATCCGGGAACCTGCGCGCCCATGCCCGTTCTGACTGGGCCTCGGCACCCAAAGAATTTCGACCGGACCAGCGGGATCGGCCGCCGCGCAGTCAGCGGTAGCCGGCCTAGGTGTCGGCGAGCCCAACAGAGCGCTCGAAGGGGGAAAGCGGCGCCGATGCTGGCTCTTTAATGGCATTGCCCCATTGCCGCTCTTCGGGCTCCGATCAATGGCACGAGCATGGGAAGTGGGCCGCGCTTCACGCAAGAGGCGTGCCCCTGCCTTCAGGCTTGACAAACGGCCCGTGCTGGAGCGTCCTAGAGGCCGCGCGCGCGTATGGCGCGCACCCAGGGGGAGTTCGAAGATGCGTGTCCAATCCGAGACCCGGCGCGTCCGTCGGGTGCGTTACACCACCCATGCGGTCGCCGCGCTGGCGGTCGCACTCGCGCTGGCCGGTTGCGGCAAGGACGAGGCCGAGCAGCCGCAGGCCGCGGGCCCGGCGAAGCAGGCCCAGCAGCAGGCCACGCCGGCGACCGCGGTGTCCGAGAAGATCGCGGCGATGACGCCGGAACAGCTCGCGGAGGCCGCCCGCAAGGCCTACGCCGAGAATCGGCTGTACGCGCCGGCCGGCGACAACGCGGTCGAGTACTACCTCGCGCTGCGCGACAAGAGGCAGAACGACCCGTCGGTCGCCAGCGCGCTGACCGATCTGCTGCCGATGACGGTGATCGCGGTCGAACAGAGCGTGGCGCGCGAGGACTTCGCCGAGGCGCAGCGCCTGACCGCGCTGCTGGAGAAGGCCGACGCCCAGCACCCGGCGCTGGCGCGCCTGAAGGGCAGCATCGCCAGCGCGCAGCAGGCCGCGGCGCAGCGCGCCGAGCAGCAGAAGCTGACCGCCGAGGAGGAGGCCAAGCGCCAGCAGGAGATCGAGCGCCAGCGGCAGCTCGACCAGCAGCGCCAGCAGGAGGAAGCCGCGCGCCAGCTCGCCGCGCAGCAGGACGCCGAGCGGCGCGCGGCCGAACAGCGCGCCGCCGAGCAACGCGCTGCCGAACAGCGCGCGGCCGAGCAGCGCGCCGCCGAGCAGCGCGCGGCCGAACAGCGCGCCCAGCAGCCGGCAGCGGCGCAGACCGCCACCGCGTCGGCGGCCGACCTGCGTCCGATCTCCACCCCGGCGCCGCGTTATCCGCCAGAGGCGCTGCGCGCCGGCACCTCGGGCGAGGTGCTGGTCGAGTTCACCGTGGCGCCGGACGGCACGGTCGCCAACGCGCGCGTGGTGCGCGCCAACCCGCCGCGCATCTTCGACCGCGAGGCGGTCAACGCGGTGCGCCGCTGGCGCTTCCAGCCGGTCGGCAACGCGGTCACCACGCGCCGCACGATCAACTTCAATCCGGGCGGTTGACGCCCTGCGGCGGTGCGGACAACGGACGGGGAGACCCGTCCGTTGTCGTTTTGCGGGTGTGCGGTCCTGGGAGACGAAGGGCGTCGCGGCTGCAGCCGCTCCGGGAAGACGCGCGTTCGCCGCCCTGTGCGAGCGGCTTCAGCCGCGACCCGGGGCACGGCACCCAACCCGCACGCGGCCTGCGGCCTTGTCCGGGCTACGCCGCTGAACCGGGCGCGGCGCCGTACCCGCACGCGGCCTGCGGCCTTCTTGTCCGGGCGACGCCCGCCGCGACGCGTGGCCGCAGCGGGGGCACCCGCCGCTCAGGCCGAGATCGCCAGCCGCTCCTGGTGATAGCGGCGCACCGCGCCGTACCAGAGCACCGCCGCCAGGGCGAAGCCGGCGGCCAGGTACAGCGCCCAGACCTGCGGGGCGATCGTCTCGCCGCGGATCACCTTCAGCAGCATCTGGTTCTGGGCGAGGAACGGCACCGCGAACTGCCACAGTTGCGCCTTCAGCGGATTCACCGTCAGCAGGATGGTCGGCACCATCGGCAGCAGCATCAGCCACACCATGTGGCTCTGCGCTTCCTTCATGCTCTTGGCGCCGGCGGCGAGGAAGGTGAGCAACGCCGTGCCGATGAACAGCATCGGCACCAGGATCAGCAGCATCTTGGCGATCGCCGTCGCGCTGACGTCGAGCAGCCGGCCGGTGTCGCCGGCGACCTGCGCGCTGGTCTTGAACGCCAGCAGCGTCAGCAGCAGCGACAGCAGGCCAAGCAGGCAGGCGGCGGCGATCTTGCCGCTGACGATCGCGCCGCGCCGCGCGGGCGTGGCCAGCAGCGGTTCGAGCGATTGCCGCTCGCGCTCGCCGGCGGTGGCGTCGAGGATCAGCGCCGAGCCGCCGAGGAAGGAGGTGATGATCAGCAGATACGGCAGCAGCAGCGACAGCAACTGGCCCCGCTTGGCCTGCTCGGACGCCATGTCGCGCTGGGCGAGGTTGAGCGGCTCGGTGACGGTGGGGCTGATGCCGCGCGCCAGCAGCCGCAGCGCGCCCATCTGCTGCGCGTAGGCGCGCAGCGCGCTGCGCAGGCGCTGCGACGGGATGTCGGCGTCGCGGCGGGTGCTGTCCAGCACCAGTTCGACCTTCGCCGGCCGGCCCTCGCGCCAGGCCTCGGCGAAGTCGGGCGCGATCTCCAGCGCGACGTCGACCTCCTGCCGCGCGATCGCGCCTTCCAGGTCGGCCGGCGGCTTGACCGCGCGGATGCCGCGGGTGGCGAGGAAGTCGACCAGATTGGGCGCGCGCTCGGCGCCGACCACCGGCACCTCGAGCGTCTTCTCCAGTTGCGTGCGCGCGCGCTTCTCGGCCAGCGAACCCATGCCCAGCATCAGCGCCGGATACAGCAGCGGACCGAGCAGCAGCGCCAGCGCCAGCGTGCGGCGGTCGCGACGGATGTCGCGCAGCTCCTTGCGCACCACGGCGAGGAAGGTGGAGAACGCGGACGTGCTCATGCCTGCAGGCCCTCCTCCGAGCCGATCGCCTTGACGAAGGCGTCTTCCAGATTCGCCTCGCCGGTCTGCGCGCGCAGCTCGTCGGCGGTGCCCGAGGCCACCACGCGGCCGTGGGCGATGATCACGATGCGGTCGCAGAGCGCCGCCACCTCCTGCATGATGTGACTGGAGAAGATCACGCAGCGCCCCTCCGCCTTCAGCCGTTGCAGGAAGCCGCGCAGGCCGCGCGTGGTCATCACGTCCAGGCCGTTGGTGGGCTCGTCGAGGATCACGTTCTTGGGGTCGTGCACCAGCGCGCGCGCGATCGCGGTCTTGGTGCGCTGGCCCTGCGAGAAGCCTTCGGTCGGCCGGTCGAGGATGTCGGCCATGTCCAGCGCCTCGGCCAGCACGCGCGTGCGCGCTTCGATGCGGGCGCGGTCCAGGCCGTGCAGCTCGCCGAAATAGGCGATGTTCTCGCGCGCGGTCAGGCGCTTGTAGACGCCGCGCGCGTCCGGCAGCACGCCGAGCGCGCGGCGCACCGCCACCGGACTGCGCGCGGCGTCCAGCCCGTCGACCTCGACCCGGCCCTGGTCGGGCTTCATCAGCGTGTAGAGCATGCGCAGCGTGGTGGTCTTGCCGGCGCCGTTGGGCCCGAGCAGGCCGGTGATCTCGCCGTCGCGCGCCTGGAAGCTGACGCCTTCGACCGCGCGCACGAGCCCGGCCTTGGTCCTGAACGCCTTGTGCAGGTTGTCGGCGACGATCATCGGCTCACGGCTCCCATCCGTTGAACGAGGTGAACGGCGGCACGTAACGCAGCGCATCCAGGCAGCCGGCGTCGAGCGAGCGCGCATCGGCGCGCTCGAGGAACTGGCCCAGCAGCTTGGGCATGCAGCCGACGCCGAAGTTGCCGTGGCCGCGCCCGCGCAGCACGAGATGGCGGCCGTTCGGCAGCCCCTTCAGCACCTGCTCGCCGTAGCGCGGCGGCGTCACCGGGTCGAACTCGCCGGACAGCAGCAGCGCGGGGGCCTGCGACTTCAGCGGCGCATGGAAATCGGCCGGCCGCGTGCCGGTGGGCCACACCTTGCACTGCGCCAGCAGCACGTCGGACAGCCCGCTGCCGAGCACGGTGTCCAGATCGGACGGATCGCCGGTGAGCTGGTCGGCATCCTCGGCGCAGATCACCGACAGTTGCATGCCGTGGGTGATCTGCTCGCCGACCTGCCCGCTCACCATGCGCGCCAGCGCCGCCAGCGATTCGTAGCGGCCGGCATCGGCCTCGTTCAGCGTCAGCGGCAGCAGCGCCGCCGCTTCCGGCCAGTAGGCGAACATGCGGGTGAGGCCGGCGACGTGGCCGGCGCCGATGCGGTCGCGCCGGCGTTCGCCGGTCTGCGGATCGCGGTAGTCGACCTCGACCGGCTGCGCCGCAAGGCGCGCCATCACCGCCCGCAACTGCGCGCGCAGATCCTCGCCGAAACGGCCGCGGCATTCGGGGAGTTGCTGGCAGCGCGCGAACTGCAGCGCGAGCGAGGCGTCGAGATTGCGCGCGTGCTCGCTGCCGAGGATCAGCTCGTTCGGCACCAGGCCGTCGAGCACCAGCGTGCGCACGCGCTCGGGATGGCGCATCGCGTACTGCTGCGCGACGCGCGTGCCGTAGGAGCCGCCGACCAGGTTGACGCGCGCAGCGCCGAGCGCCGCGCGCACCGATTCCAGATCGCGCACGGCGTCGGTGGTGGTGTAGAAGCGCGGATCGGCGTCGAGCGTGCGCGCGCAGCGTTCGGCGAAGGCGACCGCCGTGGCGAGGTCGGGTTCGGCGCTGGCCTCGTCGTCGCCGGTGAATGCGTTCTCGCCGCGCTCGTCGCGGCAGGCGAGCGGGTTCGATCCGCCCGTACCGCGCTGATCGATCAGGATCACGTGGCGGTTCTTGCGCACTTCGGCGAATGCGGCGTCGATCACCGGCCACACTTCGGTCGCGGCCTGGCCGGGGCCGCCGGCGAGGAAGAACACCGGGTCCGCGGTGCCGGCGCCTTCGTTGGTCGCGGGCAGCCAGGCGATGTTGAGCGACACCTGGCGGCCGCGCGGCGCGGCGGGGTTTTCCGGCACCCGCATCCGCGTGCATTGCGCCTCGATCGCCTCGGCGGCGTACGGGTGGGTCAGCGTGCACGGTTTGAACGTGAGCTGCCCGTACCGGCGTTGCGCGGACGCGGTGTCGTCCTGGGTTGCGGGCGTGCAGGCGGCGGCCAGGGCAGCGGCCAGCGCGGGGGCCAGCAGGCGTAGGCGGGTCATGGAATCCGTCCCGGTTGGAAGCGCGAAGCATGGCAGCCCACCGGCGCGGCCGGAAGGTGACGACGGTCGGGTGGGGTGGCGGCGCGGCGGCGGCGTTGCGCAAACCGGCACACCCCCCAGAGCGCGGCGCGGGCGACGGCTACGTCGAGCGCCACGCGCGCCGCGCGTGGCGGGGCATCCGCCGCCTGGCGGGCTTACTTGCTGCTGACGTACTTCTCGCGGCGGGCGAGACCCTGCGTCTGCGCGGCACTGCCGCGCGCAGGGTCGAGCGCCACGCGCGCTGCGCGTGGCGGGGCATCCGCCGCCTGGTGGGCTTACTTGCTGCTGACGTACTTCTCGCGGCGGGCGAGACCCTGCGCCTGCGCGGCACTGCCGCGCGCAGGGTCGAGCGCCACGCGCGCTGCGCGTGGCGGGGCATCCGCCGCCTGGTGGGCTTACTTGCTGCTGACGTACTTCTCGCGGCGGATGTGCGGCACCGGCAGTCCGCAGCCCTTCAACGCCTCGAAGCAGGCATCGACCATGTTCGGGTTGCCGCACAGGTAGGCGATGTCGCCCGCCGCGTCGGGCGCGAACTCGGCGAGGAACTGCTGCACGTAGCCGTGGCGGTCGTCGGGATGCGGCGCGTCGGGCATCTGGCGCGAGAAACACGGCACGAAGCGGAACTGCGGGTGGCGCTCGGCGAAGGCGCGGAACTCCCCGCCGTACAGCAGCTCGGCGGGCGTGCGCGCGCCGAACAGCAGCACCACCTCGACGCCGCGCTCGCGCATCAGCGTTTCGAGCTGCGGCAGCATCGAGCGGTACGGCGTCACGCCGGTGCCGGTGGCGATCAGCAGGTAGCGGCGGTTGGCATCGCCCGGCATCAGGCAGAACCGGCCGTACGGTCCGCTGGCCTCGATCGCGTCGCCCTCCTTCAGGCCTTCGAACAGCGCGGTCGCCGCGCCGCCGGGCACGTAGCTGACGGCGATCTCGACCGCCTCGCCTGGACCGAGCGCGTGGTCGTGGATCGTCGCCAGCGAATAGCTGCGCTTGGTCGGGGTGCCGTCGGCGTAGCGGAAATGGACCTGGATGAACTGGCCGGGGATGAAATCGAGCGGCTGGCCGTCGTCGCGCACGAACGTGTAGTGGCCCACGGTCGGGGCCAGCATGCGGCGCGAAACCAGCTTCAGCGGGAAATGGACGGGCACGTGGCGGGAACGCTGCGTGGCCGGGGTGGCCACGTGAGGGCGCCTATACTACGGCCTTCCACCGTGCAGCCCGCGGTACAGGCCTTTCCATGAGCACACCGTCCCCGGCGGCGAACGCGCCTGCGCTCGCCATCCGCGACCTGCGCAAGACCTACGACAACCGCGTCGAGGCGCTCAAGGGCGTCTCGCTCGAGGTCAGGCCCGGCGACTTCTTCGCCCTGCTGGGGCCGAACGGCGCCGGCAAGTCGACCTTGATCGGCATCGTCAGCTCGCTGGTGAACGCCACCAGCGGCGAGGTGCGCGTGTTCGGCATCGACCTGATGCGCGAGCGCAGCGCGGCGATGCGGCTGGTCGGGCTGGTGCCGCAGGAGATCAACTTCAACATGTTCGAGAAGCCGCTCGACATCCTGGTCAACTACGCCGGCTTCTACGGCGTGCCGCGGCGCGAGGCGCTCCAGCGCGCGGAAGTCGAACTCAAGCGCGCGCAGCTGTGGGAGAAGGCCAACGTCATGAGCCGCACGCTGTCCGGCGGCATGAAGCGGCGGCTGATGATCGCGCGGGCGATGATGACGCAGCCGAAGCTGCTGATCCTGGACGAGCCCACCGCGGGCGTGGACATCGAGATCCGCCGCGGCATGTGGAAGACGCTGCGCGAGATCAACGCCGGCGGCACCACGATCATCCTCACCACCCATTACCTCGAGGAAGCCGAGAGCCTGTGCCGGCATCTGGCGATCATCGACCGTGGCCAGATCGTCGATCAGGGGCCGATGAAGGCGCTGCTCGCGAAGCTCGACGTCGAAGGCTTCCTGCTCGACGTCGACGGCGTGCTGCCGGCGTCGCTGCCGCCGATCGAGGGCGTCAGCCTGACCGCCACCGACGATCACACCCTCGATCTGGAGATGCCGCGCGCGATGGACCTCAACCGCGTGTTCGCCGCGCTCGACGCCGCCGGCATCCGCATCCGCTCGATGCGCACCAAGTCCAACCGCCTGGAGGAGCTGTTCGTGCGCATGACCACGCAGAACGGCGCGGAGGCCGCGGCATGAGCCATCCCGATCTGATCGCGCTGGGCACCATCGTCCGCCGCGAGGTGGCGCGCATCCTGCGCATCTGGGGCCAGACCCTGGTGCCGCCGGCGATCACCATGACGCTGTACTTCCTGATCTTCGGCGGGCTGATCGGCTCGCGGATCGGCGACATGGGCGGCTTCAGCTACATGGAGTTCATCGTCCCCGGCCTGGTGATGATGAGCGTGATCCAGAACAGCTACGGCAACATCTCCTCCTCGTTCTTCGGCGCCAAGTTCGGCCGCCACGTCGAGGAGCTGCTGGTCAGCCCGATGCCGAACTGGGTGGTGCTGCTCGGCTACGTGCTGGGCGCGGTGCTGCGCGGCCTGATGGTGGGCGCGATCGTGCTGGCGATCGCGATGCTGTTCACCCGCGTGCGCATCCCGCACCCGCTGGTGACGCTGACCACCGTGCTGCTGGGCGCGGCGATCTTCTCGCTGGCCGGCTTCATCAACGCGGTGTACGCGAAGAAGTTCGACGACATCGCGATCGTGCCGACCTTCATCCTGACGCCGCTGACCTACCTCGGCGGGGTGTTCTACTCGGTGACGCTGCTGCCGCCGTGGGCGGAGGCGGCCACCCACGCCAATCCGGTGTTCTACATGGTCAACGCGTTCCGCTACGGCCTGCTCGGAGTGAGCGACGTGCCGGTGTGGGTGGCCTACGCGCTGATGCTCGGGTTCGCCGGCGTGCTGACCGTCGTCGCGCTGTGGCTACTGCGTCGGGGGATAGGCTTGCGCTCCTGAACGAGACCACGCGCGGGCGATGGACGAGAAGATCAGCCTCATCAACCGCTACCTGCTGTGGGCCGAGGCCTGCGGCTGCGAGATGTTCCGCGGCCAGACCAACGCCGCCTGGCCGCTGCAGCCGAGCATCGTGCGCTACGCCGATCACGTGCGCGACCGCTTCGCCTCGATCGCCGAAGTGGAGCAGCGGTTGATCGCCGAGTTCGAGAAGTTCGCGCTGCCGTTCGGCGATCTGCGTCCGGCGTCCTACGTCGAGAAGCTGATCCACGCGCAGCACCACGGGCTGCCGACGCGGCTGCTGGACTGGACGTCGAACCCGCTGAAGGCGCTGTACTTCGCGGTGGACAATCCGGACGCGGACGAGGTCGACGGCGTGGTCGCGGCGTTCTCGCCGGCGTACTGGTGGGACAACCTGGCCCAGGTGAAGCTGGAAGCCGACCTCGGCACGTTCTATCCGGAGCTGGTGAACGAACGGGTGGGCGCGCAGGAAGGCTGCTTCACCTCCTTCCCGCTGCCCGCGCGCGGCTTCGACGTGCTGCCGCTGGCCGCCGAGCACGATCCGGAGCGGGTCGCACGGCTGGACGCGTTCGTGGTGCCGGCCGCGGCCAAGCGCGACATGCGGCGCGCGCTCAGCCGCTTCGGCATCAATCCGCGCACGATCTATCCGGGTCTGGAAGGCGTGGCGCGCTGGGTGCGTTCCAAGCTGGCCGATTACGCGGTCTGAGGCGTCGGCGCCGGCAGGCGGAAGAACGCGCTCGCGGTGGCGGTGGTGGCGGCGGCGACCTGCTCGGGGGTCTCGCCGCGGTCGCGCGCCAGCTCCTCGACGATGTGCGGCAGCCACATCGGCTCGTTGCGGCGGTCCTTCGGCATCGGTTTCAGCGTGCGCGGCAGCAGGTAGGGCGCGTCGGTCTCCACCATCAACCGGTTGGCCGGGATGTTGCGCACGATCTCGCGCAGGTGCTGGCCGCGGCGCTCGTCGCACAGCCAGCCGGTGATGCCGATGTACCAGTCGCGGTCGAGGCACTCGAACAGTTCCCTGCGGGTGCCGGTGAAGCAGTGCACCACCGCCGGTCCGAGCCGGCCCTCGAAGTTGCGCATGATCGCGACGAAGTCCTCGTGCGCGTCGCGCTGGTGCAGGAACAGCGGCTTGCCGGTGTCGACCGCGATCTGCAACTGGCGCTCGAACGCCGCGCGCTGCACGTGGCGCGGCGAGAAATCGCGGAAATAGTCGAGCCCGCATTCGCCGACCGCGACCACCTCCGGATGCGCATGCAGCGCGCGCAATTCGGCGTCGCACTCGTCGGTGTACTCGGTGGCATGGTGCGGATGCACGCCGGCGGTGGCGAACAGCACGCCCGGATACGCGCGCGCCAGCGCCAGCGCCTTCGGCGAATGCGCGCGGTCGGCGCCGGTGACGATCATCCGCGTCACGCCCGCCGCGCGCGCGCGTGCGATCACCGCCTCGCGGTCGTGGTCGAAGGACTCGTGGGTGAGGTTGGCGCCGATGTCGATCAGCATGGGGCGGGAATCGGGAATCGGGAATCGGGAATCGGGAATCGGGAGTCGGGAGTCGGGAGTCGGGAATCGGAAGTCGGGAATCGGAAGTCGGGAATCGGAAGTCGGGAATCGGGGGTCGGGAGTCGGGAGGCGAGCAGGGCCGGGATCGAGACTGCCCTCTCCGGCTTGCGGGAGCGGGTCGGGGGCGCGCGCCGGAGGCGCGCCATTCTACGCGGCGCATCCGCCTGCGCCGTGCACCGGTCGCTATCCTCTCGCGCGTGAATCGTCCGACCTTCCCGATCGATGCTGTGCTGCCGGAGATCCGCCAGCGGCTCGCGCAGCACACCCGTCTGGTGCTCGAAGCCCCGCCGGGCGCGGGCAAGACCACCCAGGTGCCGCCGGCGCTGCTGGAAGCGCCGTGGCTCGCGGGGCGCAGGATCGTGATGCTGGAACCGCGCCGGGTCGCGGCGCGCGCGGCGGCGCAGTTCATGGCGCAGCAGCGCGGCGAGGCGGTGGGTGAGACGGTCGGCTACCGCATCCGTTTCGAGAGCCGGGTGTCGGCGCGCACGCGGATCGAGGTGGTCACCGAGGGCATCCTCACCCGCATGATCCAGGACGACCCGACGCTGGAAGGCGTCGGCGCGCTGCTGTTCGACGAGTTCCACGAGCGCCATCTGTCGGCCGACCTCGGCCTCGCGCTCGCGCTCGACGTGCAGGCCGGGCTGCGCGAGGACCTGCGGATCGTGGTGATGTCGGCCACGCTCGATGGCGAACGCCTCGCGCAGTGGCTGGACGCGCCGCGGCTGGCGAGCGAAGGCCGCGGCTTCCCGGTGCGGATCGCGCACTTCCCCGCGCGACGCGAGGAGACGCTGGAGCACCAGGCGCGGCGCGCGGTCGAACACGCGCTCGCCGGGCATCCGGGCGACGTGCTGGTGTTCCTGCCGGGCCGGCGCGAGATCGAGCGCGTGCATCGCGCGCTCGAACAGGCGCGCCCTCCCCTGCGGATGCAGGGGAGGGCTGGGGAGGGGTTGCGCAGCACGACGGTGTCGGTTGCCGCTTCACCCCCTCCCGGCCTCCCCCTGCATGCGCAGGGGGAGGAGGTGGACGTGCTCGAACTGCACGGCGACCTGCCGGTCGAGCAGCAGGCGCGCGTGCTGCAGCCGCACGCCGACGGCCGTCGGCGCGTGGTGCTGGCGACCAACGTCGCCGAGTCGAGCGTGACCCTGCCCGGCGTGCGGGTGGTGATCGATTCGGGCCTCGCGCGCGAGCCGCGCTTCGACCCCACCAGCGGCTTCTCGCGGCTGGAGGTGGTGGCGATCGCGCAGGCCTCCGCCGACCAGCGCGCCGGTCGCGCCGGCCGCGTCGCCGAGGGTTGGGCGTACCGGCTGTGGCCGCAGTCGCAGCGGCTGGAGCCGCAACGGCGGCCGGAGATCGCGCAGGTGGATCTGGCGGCGCTCGCGCTCGAGCTGGCGGCGTGGGGCGGCGGCGACCTGCGCTTCCCCGATCCGCCGCCGCCCGGCGCGCTCGCCTCCGCGCGCGACCTGCTGCGCCGGCTGGGCGCGCTCGAGGGCGAGGCGATCACGCCGCTCGGCCGGCGCATGCTCGCGCTCGGCACCCATCCGCGGCTGGCGGCGATGCTGCTGGCGCCGCAGGACGCCGACGAACGCGCGCTCGCCTGCGACCTGGCCGCCTTGCTCGAAGCGCGCGATCCGCTGCGCGCACGCATCGACGCGCTGCATACGCGCTGGCAGGCGCTGGCCGCGTTCCGCGCCGGGCGCACGCCGCCCGAGGCCTCGCGCTCGGCGCTGGCAGCGATCGACCAGGCCGCGCGCGCGTGGCGGCAGCGCCTGCGGCTCGACGCCCGCCCGCCCGAGGCCGCTCCCGCGCATCGGCTGGGCGATCTGCTGAAGTTCGCCTTCCCCGACCGCGTCGCCCGCCAGCATCCGGCCGATCCGCTGCGCTACCCGCTCAGCAACGGCCGCAGCGCGCGCCTGTTCGACGACAGCGCGCTGTACGGCGAGCCGTGGCTGGTGATCGACGAGCTGCGCCACAGCGACCGCGGCGACGCGCCGATCCTGCGCGCCGCGCCGCTCGATCCGGCGCGACTGGAGCGCGACTGGCCCGAGCGCTTCGTGGTCGAGGACCGGGTGGTGTGGGATGCCGACGCGCGCGCGATCTCGGCGGTGCGCGAACGCCGCTTCGAGCGCATCGTGCTGGAACGCAGGCCGCTGGCGAAGCCGGACCCGGCGCGCTACGCCGATGCGCTGGTCGATGCCGTGCGCCAGCTCGGGCTGTCCGCGCTGCCGTGGACCGACACGCTGGTGCAGTGGCGCGCGCGCGTGCGCTGCCTGCGCGTCTGGTGCCCCGAGCATCCGTGGCCGGAGCTGTCGGAGGGCGCGTTGCTCGCCACGCTCGACGACTGGCTCAAGCCCGCGCTGCGCGGGCTGTCGCGGCTGGACGCGCTCGATGCGCGCGCGTTCGCCGACGCGCTCATCGGCCTGCTCGACTGGTCGCTGCGGGCGAAGCTCGACGCCCTCGCGCCGACCCGCATCGCCGTGCCCTCCGGCCTCGAGCGCCCGATCGAATACGGCTGGGACGACGCCCACGACGCGCCGGTGGCGCCGGTGCTGGCGGTCAAGCTGCAGGAACTGTTCGGCCTGGCCGACACCCCGCGCATCGCCGACGGCCGCGTGCCGCTGACCCTGCACCTGCTGTCGCCGGCTGGCCGCCCCTTGCAGGTGACGCAGGACCTGCGCGGCTTCTGGGAGCGCACCTACCCGGAAGTGAGGAAGGAGATGAAGGGCCGCTACCCGAAGCATCCGTGGCCCGACGACCCGTGGACCGCCACCGCCACTCACCGCGCCAAGCCGCGCGGGACCTGACCGTGGAGGGTTTTGTCTCCCTCCCCTTCAAGGGGAGGGCTGGGGTGGGGAGGGTGTTGTGGGACGCGTCATCCACGCGCGACACGCCCGCTGACACCATCCCCTCCCAAACCCTCCCCTTGAAGGGGAGGGCTTCAAAGCATGCAGGCGCTTTGGGGGGCCGGGCCGCGGATCACGCGGATGAACGCGGATCACGAGAAGCCCCGTCTCCCGTCCGCGGGCGGTCCTGTCTCCCTCCCCTTCAAGGGGAGGGCCGGGGTGGGGATGGTGTTGTGGGACGCGTCATCCACGCGCGACACGCCCGCTGACACCATCCCCTCCCAAACCCTCCCCTTGGAAGGGGAGGGCTTGTCTCCGCGCGCCTCAGCGCCGCCGCCGCGCCAGCGCGGTGAGCGCGAAGCCGGCCGCCACCGCGGCGTAGGTCAGCAGCATGCCGCGTGCGTCGAGGTGACGTTCGAACCCCGGCGTGAGCCGCTTCGGCGTCAGGCCGTAGTCGACCGCGTAGGCCATCGCGCTCACCGCCGCGGCGGTGCCGGTCGTGCGCGCGACGCTCGCACGCTTGCGCAGCATCAGCCGCTCGAAAGCGACCGCCCAGAAAATCGAGCTGGCGTGATGGATGGCGTAGCCGAGCGCGGTGTGGCGCACGCTCGGTTCGCGGCGGCGCATCGCCGGCTCGCCCCACACCCAGTGGCTGGTGGCGTTGGTGGCGGTGGCGCCGCGGCCGGTCTCGCGCCGGCTGCGCCAGGACAGCACGGCCGTCGACAGCACGCTTGCTACGCTCCCGGACACCAGCGCACGCGACAGTGCCGTGCGCCAGGCCGGGAGAGCGCGATGCGCGTGATGGTGGTCGGAGCGACGGGACTGATCGGCGGCGCGCTGGTGGACGCGTTGCGGGCGGCCGGCCACGACGTGGTCGTCGGCGTGCGGCGCGTCGATGCGGCCCGTGTGCGGTGGCCGGGCCTGCGGGTTGTTGGCGTCGATTTCGCCCGCGACCAGACACCCGCCGACTGGGTGGGCCGCCTGCAGGGGATCGACGCGCTCGTGAACGTCGTGGGGCTGATCCGGGAGCATGGCGCCAGCTCGTTCGAGGCGGTGCACGTGCGCGCACCGCGTGCGCTGTTCGAAGCGTGCGCGCAGGCGGGTGTACGGCGCGTCGTGCAGTTCTCGGCGCTCGGCGCCGACGCCGGCGCGCGCACCGGCTACCACCGCAGCAAGCGCGCGGCCGACGAGGCGCTGCGCGCGCTGCCGCTGGCCGCCACCGTGGTGCAGCCTTCGCTGGTGTTCGCCCCGCACGGGGCGAGCGCGCAGTGGTTCCTGATGCTGGCGAGCCTGCCGCTGATTCCGCTGCCCGCGGGCGCCGGCCGCGTGCAGCCGGTGCATCTGGACGACGTGTGCGAGGCGGTGGTGCGTCTGCTGGAACGGCCGACGCCGCCGGACACGCTGGCGGTGGTGGGGCCGCGGGCGCTGGCGCTGGACGAATACCTCGGCGTGCTGCGGCAGGGGCTGGGCCTTGGCCGCGCGCGTTTCGTGCGGGTGGCGCGCGCGCTGGCGCGGCGGGCCGCGGCGCTGGGGTCGCATCTGCCGGGCAGCCTGCTGGACCGCGACACGCTGTCGATGCTGGAGCGCGGCAACACCGCCGATCCCGCCCCGCTGACCGCGCTGCTGCATCGCGCCCCGCGCGATCCGTCGGCGTTCGTGCCGGCGTCGCTTGCGCCCGCGCTGCGCGACCGCGCGCGCCTGCGTTGGCTGCTGCCGGTGCTGCGGCTGGCGCTGGCGGCGGTGTGGATCGTCACCGCGCTCGTCTCCGTCGGGCTGTATCCGGTCGAGGCGAGCTACGCGCTGCTGGCGCGCACCGGAATCGCCGGCGCGGCGGCGCCGCTGGCGCTCTACGGCGCCGCCGCGCTCGATCTGCTGCTGGGCCTGGCCACGCTGCTGGCGCGGCGCAGGCGATGGGTGTACGCCGCCTCCATGGCGTTGATCCTGGGCTACACCGCGATCATCACCATCGCGCTGCCGGAGTTCTGGCTGCACCCCTACGGCCCGGTGCTGAAGAACCTGCCGCTGCTGGCGGCGCTGTGGCTGCTGTGGGAACTGGACCGCCCGGAGACGCGCTGATGGACGTCCTGCTGGTGAAGTGGGTGCACGTGCTTTCGTCGACGCTGCTGTTCGGCACCGGCATCGGCAGCGCGTTCTACCTGTTCTTCGTCAGCCTCACCCGCGACACCCGCGCGGTCGCCGTGGTCGCGCAGCACGTGGTGGTGGCCGACTGGATCTTCACCGCCAGCACGGTGGTGCTGCAGCCGGTGAGCGGCGTCTACCTGGTCGAACGGCTGGGGTATCCGTGGGGCGCGCGCTGGCTGCAGGCGTCGATCGCGCTGTACGCGTTCGCGGTCGCCTGCTGGTTGCCGGTGGTGTGGCTGCAGTACCGGCTGCGCGACATCGCGCTGGCCGCCGACGATGCCGGCGCGCCGTTGCCGCCGGCGTACTGGCGTCATTTCCGCTGGTGGACGGCGCTCGGCGTGCCGGCGTTCGCGGCGTTCCTGGCGATCTTCTGGCTGATGGTGGCGCGCACCGCCTGAGCCCGCTCAGCGCTCGCGGCCGTCACGCGCGCGGAACGGGATCACCACGCCGCGCGGCGGGTCGGTGCGCTGCCACAGCACCGGCACGCGCTCCGGCCGCGGCGGCTCCAGGTCCGCGTCGCGCGGCGCGGCCGCCGGCGTCGCCTCGTCCTCGTCTTCCCAGTCGTAGCGCTTGCGCGGCGGCGCCGGATCGCGCCGGCGCAGCAGCAGCGCGCCGACCAGGCCGCCGAGCGCACCGCCCAGATGCGCCTGCCAGGACACGCCGGCCTCGCGCGGCAGGACCGTCAGCAGCATGCCGCCGTACAGCAGGAAGGCGATCATCGCCGCGGCCACCGCGGCGCGGTCGCGGCGCACCAGGCCGAGCGTGAGCAGCAGGAACATCAGGCCGTGGGTGATCCCGCTCGCACCGAGATGGTGCGTGCCGGGTTCGCCCAGCAACCAGGCGCCCAGCCCCGAGCCCAACCACATCGAGGCCAGCGCGCCGGCGGTGGCGCGCGGATACACCGTGCCCGCCAGCGCGCCCAGCAGCAGCAGCGCGATCGCGTTGGCGCCGACGTGCGCCCACGAGCCGTGCAGCAGCGGCGCGGTCAGCACCCCCAGCAGGCCCTCCGGCACGCCCGGACGCACGGTCCACGGGCGCAGGTCGGCAGCGCCGGTGAGGGCGTGGACGGCCAACAGGATCAGCACGCCCGCCAGCGCCGCGTTCACGGCGCGCCGGCCGCGGCGTCGATCGAGTTCGCGCTGGCGGGCGGGGTCGTCGGGATCGGCGTGGTGGGGGATGTGCATGCGGTCAAGATGGAGCCCGCTCACGCCCTTGCAAGGCCGGACCGGTGCACACTGCCGTTCGCGGCCGCCGGCCGCACGGGCCCACCGCCGGGCGGTGGCACCGACAGGGCATCCGACGATGGCCGCATTGTCGATCGCGTGGGTGGCGTTGCTGGCGCTGTTCGGCCTGCTGGCGCTCGCGCTGGCGGTGCTGTTGCGGATCGCGCGCCGCGAACGCCGCCGCGACGAGCGCGACCGGCTGCGGCCCTGGATCCGCGGCCTGTGGCTGCAGATGCTGGCCTGGCCTGCGTTCGCGCTGGCGACGGGGGCGGCCGGTGCGCCGGCCGCGGCACTGGCCTGCGGCATGCTGCTGGGCGGCTACGTCGAGCAGGGCCGCGCGCTGGAGCGGCTGTTCGTCGGCCGGCCGTCGCCGGCCGCGGTGCGGGCGCTCGGTCCGCTGCTGGTGCTCGCGCTGATGCTGCTGCCGGGCCTGGACGTGGATCCGCGCCTGACCGCCGCGCTGCCCTGGGCCGCCGCGCTCGCCGCCGCGCTCTGGTTCGGCCTGCGCCTGCACCTGCGCAACGCGCGCCGGCCGAGCGAGGTGGAACGCGCCACCATGGTCGTGTTCGCGGTCGGCGCGGCGATCGCCGCGCTGCGGCTGGCCGAGATCGGACTGACCGGCCGCGCCGCATGGACGCCCACGGCGCTGGCGCCGATCCAGGCGCTCGCCCTGCTCTACGTGCTCGTCGCCCCGCTGCTGGCCAGCGTCGGCTTCCTGCTGATGCACCAGGAGCGCCAGCGCCAGCGGCTGGAACGGGTCGCGGCCTCCGACCCGCTCACCGCCACCTTCAACCGCACCGGCTTCCTCAAGCACGGCGCGCGCGTGCTGCGGCGCGCGCGCTACATGCGCATGCCGCTGGCGGCGATGATGATCGACGTCGACCACTTCAAGCACATCAACGACAGCTTCGGCCACGCCGCCGGCGACGCCGTGCTGACGGCGGTCGCGCGCGCGATCGAGGCCAGCGTGCGTCCGGCCGACCTGCTCGCGCGCTACGGCGGCGACGAATTCGCGCTGCTGTGCGCCGCCGACGAGCGCCAGGCGCGCGCGATCGCCGAACGGATCGGGCGCGAGGTGCGCGCGCTGCGCATCGAGTGGGAAGGCCAGTGGCTGCGCACCACGTTGTCGATCGGCGTCGCCCAGGCGCGTCACGACGCCGAGGAAACGCTCGAGCAGTTGCTGCGCGAGGCCGACCGCCAGCTCTACGCCGCCAAGCTCGACGGACGCGACCGCAGCGCGGTCGCGCTCGCCGACGACGACTGAGCGCTCACCACAGCGCGCGCCCCGGCCGCCGCATGCTCAGCAGCACGGTGGTGCCGATGATCGCCGCCACCACGCCGAGCGAGATCGCGATGGGGATCTTGTAGACGTCGATCAGCAGCATCTTCGCGCCGATGAACATCAGCACGATCGCAAGCCCGTAGGGCAGCAGGTGGAAGCGGTCGGCCAGTCCCGCCAGCAGGAAGAACATCGCACGCAGGCCGAGCACCGCGAACACGTTGCTGGTGAGCACGATGAACGGGTCCTGGGTGATCGCGAAGATCGCCGGGATCGAATCCACCGCGAAGATCACGTCGGTGATGCCGATCATCAGCACCACGATGAACAGCGGCGTGTAGCGCCGGCGCGCGCCCTCGCTGATCCACAGCCGGCTGCCGTGGTAGCCGCGCGTCATCGGCAGGTGCGAGGTCAGCCAGCGCAGCACCGGATTGCGTTCCAGGTCCGGCGCCTTGCCGGCGGCCAGCAGCATCTTCACCCCGGTCAGCAGCAGGAACGCGCCGAACACGTAGAGGATCCAGTGGAACTTCGCCAGCAGCAGCGCGCCGGCGAAGATCAGCAGCGCGCGCAGCACGATCGCCGCCAGCACGCCGATGATCAGCACCTTCTGCCGCTGCTCCTCCGGCACCGCGAAGTAGGTGAACAGCATCAGGAACACGAAGATGTTGTCGACCGCGAGCGACTTCTCGACCAGGTAGCCGGTGAGGAACTCGAGCGCCACGCGCTGGCCTTCCGCGGCGCCGGCCTGCCCGCTCACCCACCACCACAGGCCGAGGTTGAACAGCAGCGCCAGCGCGACCCAGCCGATGCTCCAGTACAGCGCTTCCTTGAACGTCACCTTGTGCGGGCCGCCGTGGCGCATCAGCACCAGATCGACCAGCAGCGCGACCACCACCAGGGCGCCGAACGCGCCCCACATCCAGGGATTTCCGATCGTTTCCATGCGGGACTCCGGTTGCGGACGGACACCGCGCGGGGGCCTGCACCGGATCACCGGGGATGCCTTCGCCGTCGCGGCGAAGGTCTCGCTCGCAGGTCGGAACCTGCCGCCGGGCCGGAGCGGTCGCTCGTAATGACGACCCGGACGCTGGGAGCTACTCCCCTTCGGACCGCGAAGGTAACCGCTGCCCGGCGACGCCGCAAGCGCGGGCCGTGGCCGCCGATGAACACGGTGACTCGTGTAGGAGTGGCTTCAGCTTGGAAACGTTCCTGTGATAGAGGCGCCCGCTCCTGACACGGTCGGCTTCAGAAGGCACCGGGGTACGGCAGAAGCTCCTACAGGTCATCAGGATGCAGCCGGGCCCGCTCTCCTTTTCGGGCCGGCGGACCCCGAGAATCGGAGACCCGAAGGGCGCTCGACAGGATGTCGAGCGTTTTCGGACGCGACAGGGATGTCGCGTACGAAAATCCCGAGGGCGGTGAACCGCCAGCGATTGTCTTGTCGGGGAAGCGCCTTTCTTTTGGCTACTTTTCTTTGGCAAGACAAAGAAAAGTAGCCCGCCCGCGGCAGCGGGCGGAACTCACACCGTGTGGCCGAAGTCGCGGGCACGGCGCAATGCCGCGTTCCCGGTCGCCGCTGAAGCCGCACCTACAAATCCTTCCAGGCCGCGCCGTTCGCGGGGCGACCGCCCACCCCGCCGCTACAATCGCGCGATGAACGATGCCGCGCTTCCCGTCGTCCGCCTGAAGAACGCCTGGCGGTCCAGCCACCCGTGGATCTTCCAGAAGCTGGTCGACAAGCCCGTCCAGCGGCCGAAGCCGGGCTCGATCGTCGATGTGCTCGGCGTGGACGGCGAGTTCATCGGTCGCGGCTTCTACAACGGCCACTCGCGCATCGCCGTGCGCATCCTCGAAACCGATCCGGACGTGTCGGTGGATGCGGGCTGGTTCGCGCGCCGGATCGCCGAGGCGGTGCGCCTGCGCCGGGACGTGCTGAAGCTCGACGAGGTCAGCGACGCCTGGCGCGTGGTGCACAGCGAGGGCGACGGCCTGTCCGGGCTGGTGGTGGACCGCTATGCCGACCTGCTGGTGGTCGAGTTCTTCGCCGCCGGCATGTTCCGCCACCGCGAATGGATCTACGCCGCGCTGCGCGAGCAGTTCCCCGGCTGCCGCTTCCACAGCTTCGCCGACGAGCACGTGCAGAAGCAGGAGAGCTTCGACTTCCGCGGCAGCGAACCGGCGGCGCCGGCGCTGATCACCGAGCACGGCATCCGCTTCCGCGCCGACCCGGCCGGCGCGCACAAGACCGGCTTCTTCGCCGACCAGCGCGAGAACCGCGAATGGCTGTCGCGTCGCGTCGCCGGCGCGCGCGTGCTCGACCTGTGCTGCAACACCGGCGGCTTCGCGATCTACGCCGCGGTGCGCGGCGCCGGCGAGGTGGTCGGCATCGACATCGACAACGCGGTGCTGGAGATCGCGCGCGCCAACGCCAGGCTCAACAACGTGCGCCCGCGTTTCGTGCAGGCCGACATCTTCCCGTGGCTGCGCGATGCCGCCGCCAACGGCGAGCGCTTCGACGTCGTCATCCTCGATCCGGCGAAGATGACCCGCGACCGCGAGCAGGTCATCCCGGCGCTGAAGAAGTACCTCGACATGAACAAGCTCGCGCTCGGCGTCGTCAAGCCGGGCGGCCTGTTCGCCACGTTCTCCTGCACGGGCCTGGTGAGCGAGGAGCAGTTCCTCGACATGCTGCGGCGCGCCGCGTTCTACGCCGGACGCACGGTGCAGGTGCTGAAGATCGCCGGCGCCGGTCCGGACCATCCGTTCCTCGCCAGCGTGCCGGAAAGCCGGTACCTGAAGGCGGTGTTCTGCCGCGTGCTCGACTGAGGGCTGGACGCGGCGTATCCGCGACAGCCGGCTACGGTCGCGGTGGCGCGACGGCGGTCTGCGGGGGCATGGCAATCGCGTTCCACTTCGGGTCGGTGGTGAACAGCAGCCGGTGGGTGGCGGTTCCCGGCAACGTGGCGTGCGGCCGGGCGACCGACACCAGGGCGAAGTAGCGCTGCTGCGTGGCGGTCGCTGCCGCTTCGAGCGCCTGGTGGAGCAGTTCCGTGTCCGGCGCAGGAGCGCGCGCTTCCACAAGGCAGGCCGCGCGTGTGCAGGCCAGCCGCTCGATGGCGTATTGCGGTGCCGTCCTCGTCAACCAGTCCGCCATCGCCGCGCGATACCGCTGCGCGCGGCTGAGCGCTTCGTGATCGCTCTCGCGTTCCACGCGCGTCATGAAGGCATCGAAGCGGTCGCTGTGGAGAATGGCGTTCGCCATGTCGCCGCGCACGGCGGCGGCATCGAGGAACAGCCGCTCCGGCGGGACGCGCGCATCGGTCAACACCTGCGAAAGCGAGGCCGGACCGACGTCCCCCGAGGCGAGCGGGTTCGAGCGGCCTGAAGTCGTATCCCGCGGCATCGAGTCCGGCGGCTGCGCCCCCTGCATCGATGCGGAGGCCGCGGACGCCGGGGGCGGAGAACTGCGGCGCGGGTACAGCGCGACCGCGACGCCGACGGCGAGAATGGCGAGGAGGCCGGCCAGGATCGGTCGCTTTCCGTGCATCGCAGCTCCTTACGGGATCGGTCCTCGCGTGAGAATGCCGTTCCGGACGCCGCCTTGTGAAGCCCGGCTTGCGGACCATGCGATCAAGACGACCCGTCCGCACGGCTGAACGCGTCATCCACCGCCTGCGCGCGGCGGCGAGGACGGCGCCCGGGGCCGCTATCGTGTGAGCTCCGAGTGAAGCCCCGTCCCATGTCCCTCAGCCGAGAACTGCGCGACGCGCTCGAGCGTCTGCGCGGCAACCTGTCCACGCTCGCGCAGGAGCATCCCGAAGCCGGCGCCTTCCTCGCCGCGCTGCGCCGGGAAGCGGCGCCGCTGCTCGCGCAGGTGGAGAACGACGACCAGCGCCACGCGCTGCTGGCCGAACTGAGCCTCATGGCGTGCGAGGCGGGCGTGCCCGGCGAGACGGCGCGCAGGGTGCTGATGGGAGGCGGCGGCTGACCTCGCGGCGTCGGTGCGAAGCTCATTGCAGCCACGGCGGCAGCGGCTCGCCGTGACGCAGCTTGGCGGCGCGGTAGCGCGCGGCGGCGTCGGGGCTGAAGGTCGTGCGCGGGTCGTAGAACGCCTCGAACGTGCGCGCGCCGTCCGGCAGCGCGAACCACGGCTGGCGCGAGGCGGTGTAGATGTGCACGTCCGGCGCCAGCGTGTGCGGCGCCTCGAGCGTGCCCACCCGCACGAACCGGATCGCCGCGCCGCCGCCGCCGTAGTGGCTCCACAGCGCGATGCGGCACTGCGCGCAGCGCGCCACGCGTTGTCCGCGGCCGCTCTCGGTCGGCAGCACGATCGCTTCCGGCGCGCCCTGCAGCAGCGTCACCCGGTCGGTTTCGACGAGCGCGTTCAGCGCGAACGCGGTGCCGGTCTGTCGCTGGCAGTAGCGGCAGTGGCAGCAGTGCACGATGATCGGCGGCGCTTCCATGCGATAGCGCACCGCGCCGCAACTGCAGCCGCCTTCGAGCGGGAACGTCATCGTCCACCTCCGTCGGATCCCGTCGCCAGCTTACGGCGCGCAGTCTCACCCGGTGAGAGCGTGGCGGCTACACTCCGGGGTATGACGCTGTCCGACCTTCTCCTCCTCGCCGTTCTCGCCGCCGCGGTGGTCGCGGTGCTGCTGCTGCTGCGTCTGTCGCGCCGGCGCCCGGAAGCGGTGCTGCAGGCGATGCACGATGCGCTCCAGCAGGCGCTGCGCAGCGAGCAGCGCGAAGGGCGGCTGGAGCTGCGCCAGCAGCTCGACGGCCTGTCGGCGTTGCAGGAGCAGCGCATCGAGGCGTTCGGCCAGCGCCTGGACGGGCTGACCGCGCGCACCGACGAGCGGCTCGAGCGCCTGCGCGAGGCGCTCACCGAGGACGCGCGGCGCTCCCGGCTCGAAGCGGCCGAGCAGCAGCAGCGCTTCGCCGACGCGCTCGGCCAGCGGCTCGCCGAACTCACCCAGCGCAACGAGCAGCGCATCGCCGAGATGCGGCGCACGCTCGACGAGCAGTTGCAGCGCATGCAGGCCGACAACGCCGCCAAGCTCGAACAGATGCGCGCGACGGTGGAGGAGAAACTGCAGTCCACGCTGGAAACGCGGCTGGGCGAGTCGTTCCGGCTGGTGTCCGAGCGGCTGGAGCAGGTGCATCGCGGCCTCGGCGAGATGCAGCAGCTCGCCAGCGGCGTGGGCGATCTCAAGCGCGTGCTCGGCAACGTCAAGACGCGCGGCACGTTCGGCGAGGTGCAACTGGGCGCCCTGCTCGAGCAGGTGCTCACGCGCGGCCAGTACGAGGCCAACGTGGCGACCGTGCCCGGCAGCGGCGAACGCGTCGAGTATGCGGTGCGCCTGCCCGGCGCCGCGCCGGAGACGCCGGTGCGCCTGCCGATCGACGCCAAGTTCCCGCGCGAGGACTACGAGCGCCTGCTCGATGCGCAGGACCGCGCCGACGCCGACGCGGTGGCCGCCGCCGGCGCCGCGCTGGAGCGCCGCATCCGCGAGGAGGCCAAGCGCATCTGCACGAAGTACGTCGCGCCGCCGCACACCACCGACTTCGCGTTGCTGTTCCTGCCGACCGAGGGCCTGTACGCCGAAGCGCTGCGTCGTCCGGGCCTGTTCGAGGCGCTGCAGCGCGAGCACCGCGTGACCCTGGTCGGACCGACCACGCTGCTGGCCGTGCTCAACAGCCTGCAGATGGGCTTCCGCACGCTGGCGATCGAGCAGCGCAGCGGCGAGGTGCGGCAGTTGCTGGGCGCGGTGAAGACCGAGTTCGGCAAGTTCGGCGTGGTGCTGGAGAAGGCGAGCAAACAGCTCGACACGGTACGCAACAGCCTCACCGACGCCGGCGTGCGCACCCGCGCCATCGAGCGCAAGCTGAAGGCGGTCGAAGCCCTGCCGGAGGACAACGCCCGCGCGCTGCTCGGCGAGATCGCGGAGATCGATGCCGAGGGCCCCTGAGGCCGGCCCACGGCGCCGGCTGCGCCGTCGCCGCTTGCAGAAGCGGCTTCAGCCGCGACGCCAGCAACGCACCGCACCGCGCCTTCGGCGCGTGCCCTCCCCCAACCCCCACATCCGGCCCGCCGCAGCGCGGCGGGGGTTCGTCGGCGTGCGATCCTGCGGTTCGCAAGCGCGCCTCTTCACCCCGTGCACGGGAGAGGGGCTTCGAACGTCCACATCCCACCCTGCGGGAGCGGCTCAGTTGCCGCCCGGGATCGGCATCGCGTCGACCGGCACGGTCGGGTTGGTCTCGTCCTGCAGGTAATCCGGCAATTCCTCGCCGTTCATGCGGTCGCCGAAGATCTGGTAATTGCGCCGCTGCGTCCAGGCGTCGCGCACCAGGATGTAATCGTCCCCGGCGCCTTCGCGCAGGCTGTCGATCGCCAGCAGTTGCGCGCGCGTGTCCACCAGTTGCAGGCCCTGCAGCGGAACGCGGATGCGGTCGGCCTCGACCTGGCGCAGCGGGCTGAGCGGCGCATCGCCCGCCAGGCCGAACGCGTCGCGCACCGTGCGCGGGCCGAACAGCGGCAGTTCGAGATAGCGCGAGCGCTTCCAGCCCCACACGCCCAGCGTCTGGCCGAAGTCCTCCTGCGTGCGCGGCAGGCGGGCGTCGCTGGCGGGATCGAACACGCCGCCGATGCCGAGCGTGCTGTTGAGCAGGAACCGGCCGAGCGACTGCGCCGCCTGCTTCGGCTTGCCCTGCAGCAGCGAGTTCACCGCGGTGACCGGCTGGCCGAGGTTGCTGAAGAAGTTGCTCACGCCCAGCCGCAGCGGACGCGGCACCACCCGCACGTAGGTGCGGGCCAGCGGCCGCGCGATCGCGTGGTCGACCGCCACGTTGAAGCGGTGCATGCGCCGGTTGTAGCGCTCCCACGGGTCGTAGGGCTCGGCGGTCTGCGCCGGCGCCGGCAGGGTCGGATCGGCGACCGGGTTGTAGATCGCATCGAAGTCGCGCTCGGCCTCGGTGCGCGGATCGTCGATGGGGGCAGCCTCCGGGGCGGGAACCGTCTCCTGCGACTGCGGTGCCTCCTGCGGCGCTTGCGTGTCCTGCGCCGGTTCGGCCGCCTGCGCCGCCGCCGTGCCGGCCGCGAGGGCGGCTTCCGCGGCGCGGGCGGTTTCCTCGGCAGTGGAGCCGTCGGACGTCTCCGCCGACGCGGTTTCGACGCCGGCCTGGGCGAGCGCGGTGCCGCTGGCGAGCAGCAGCGTGAGGGCGAGGGCGGACGGGCGCATCCGTGCAGTGTAGTGGGGTGGACGGGAGCCGGTGGGCCGGCGAGGGAAACGGAACGGTGCGGCTCAGGCGGCGAAGCGCAGGGCCTCGTCGAGGCGGTAGGCCGTGCGCAGCTCGGCCAGGCCCGGCGGCGCGCCGTCGATGGCGATGCCGCCCGCGCGCTCGGCCAGTTCGGCCAGCAGGGCGAGGCCGGCGCTATCCACCGCGTCCACCGCGCGCAGGTCGAAGCGGCGGGCGCCGGCGACGAGCGCCAGCGCCTGCGGCCACAGCGCCGCGCACGCGGCGCGGACCAGCGCGCCGGCGAACACCAGCGTGTCGCCGTCGCGGCGCGCGCTCGCCGCGCTCACCGGCGGCCGCCGCCCGCGCCGGCCTGCAGGCGGCCGGCCTTGAGATCGGCGGCGACCTGCGCGATCGACTTCTGCCGCAGCGGCGCGTCGAACTGGGTGCGGAAGGTCTGCACGAAGCTGACGCCCTCCACCATCACGTCGAACACCTTCCACTGGCCGCCGACCTTGTGCATCAGGTAGTCGACCGGAATCGGCGCCGCGCCCTCGCGCAGGTACTCGCTGGAGACCTTCACGATGGCGCCGTTGCGCAGCGCGGTTTCCGACTTCACCCGTACCTGCAGGCGGGTGTTGAAGTCGAGCAGGGAGGAGCCGTAGCGCTGCATCAGGTTGTCGGCGAGCGCGTCGGCGAACAGGCGGATGTCGGCATCGGAGGCGCCGCGCGCGTGCGCGCCGAGCACCAGGCGGGCGGCGTAATCGCGGTCGAACGCCTGGCTGAACTCGCTGCTCACGAACTGGCGCAGCGCGGCGCGGTTGCGGGTGAACTCGGCGCGGCGCGCTTCCAGCGTGGCGAGGATGCGCTTGGAGTTCTCCAGCACCAGCGCGCTCGGCGTGCCGGCGCGCGGCGCGGCGGCCGCGGCCTTGGCCGGCGTCTGGGCGATGGCGGGCGCGGCCGCGAGCAGGGCGGCGGCGAGTGCGGGAGCGAGGAGCAGGCGGGGGAAGGTCATGGAAGCGTTCCGTGGAAAGAGGGTCAGGGCGCCGGAGCGTCGGCGCCGGAGGTGACGTCCTGTGTAGCCGGGTCGGGCTGGCCGCCGGCTGAGCCGCCGGAGGCGCCGCTGAACATGTACTTGCCGACGAGCTGGATCAGGTCGACCGACGGCTGGGTCAGCACGATCTCGTCGCCGGGCTTCAGCGGCTGCGGATCGCCGCCCGGCGTGAGCCCGACGTAGCTCTCGCCGAGCAGACCGTTGGTGAGGATGCTGGCGGTGGTGTCGGCGGGCAGCTCCTTGTAGCGGCCGTCGATGGCGAGCGTCACCACCGAGTCCAGCTTGACCGGATCGAGCGCGATCGATTCGACGCGGCCGATCGCCACGCCGCCGATCTTCACCGGCGCATTGAGGCGCAGCGCGCCGACGTTGGAGAAGCGCGCGGTCAGCGGATAGCTCTCGCCGCCGAAGCCGAAGCGCTGGTTGGTCGAGGCGACCGCCAGCACCAGCAGCGTGGCCAGCGCCAGCATCAGGAACGCACCGACGGCGAATTCGATTCGGGGGCTGCGCATGGGGGGCGGGATTCGGGATTGGGGTTGGGGAGTCGTTGGATTCGGTCGGGGCTCCGGGCGTGCGGCCCTGGAGCCCCGCCGCTCAGAACAACCAGGCCGACATGACGAAATTGAACATCAGCACCAGCAGCGAGGCGTTCACCACCGCGCGCGTGGTCGCCACCGAGGTGCCTTCGATGGTCGGCTCGGCGTGGTAGCCGACGAACGCGGCCACCCACGCGGCCAGCGCGCCGAACACCGCGGCCTTGTAGAACGCGACCAGGAAGTCGTCGCGGAAATCGACCGCATCGCGCAGCACCTGCCAGTACGGGCCCGGCTCCAGGCCGAGCACGTGCACGGCCTCGAACCAGCTCGCCAGCAGGCCGAAGCTGGTGAAGAACGCGGTCAGCAGCGGTACGCACAGCACCGCCGCCCAGAACCGCGGCGCCACCGCCTTCGCCACCGGATCGATCGCCATCAGCCCGAGCGCGGTGATCTGGTCGGTCGCGCGCATCAGGCCGAGTTCCGCGGAAATCGAGCTGCCGGCACGGCCGATGAACAGCAGCCCGGTCAGCACCGGCGCCAGCTCGCGGTACAGCCCGAGCCCGACCAGCGCGCTGACCTGGTTGGCGGCGCCGTAGGTGGCGAGCGCGTTGTGGCCCAGCAGCGTCACCGACAGGCCCACGAACGCGCCGCCGACCGCGATGATCGGCAGCGAGCGCGCGCCGATCTTGTAGACCTCGCGCGTGAGCTCGCGCAGGAAGTCGGCATGCGGCGTGGACGCGCGCAGGATCGCGAGCAGGAACAGCCCGGAGCGCCCGAGCGCGCGCACGGTGTCGGTCAGCGGCGTCATGCGGCCTCCGTGCGCGCGGCGGCGTCGAACGCGATCGGGCCGTCCGGCTCGCCGCGCAGGAACTGGCGCACGAACGGGTCGTGCGAGGTTTCCAGTTCCGACGGCGTGCCGGCGAACACGATGCGGCCGTTGGCGATCACCAGCGCGTGGTCGGCCACCGGCAGCGTCTCGTGCACGTGGTGGCTGACCACGATGCTGGTCAGGCCCAAAGTGTCGTTGAGGCGGCGGATCAGCGCCATGATCACGCCGGAGGCGATCGGGTCCAGCCCGGTCAGCGGCTCGTCGTAGACCATCAGCGGCGGATCGAGCGCGAGCGCGCGCGCCAGTGCGACCCGCCGCGCCATGCCCCCGGACAGCTCGCGCGGATACAGGTCGGCGGCCGCGCGCAGGCCGACCGCATGCAGCTTCATCCGCACCAGGCGCGCGATCACCGGCTCCGGCAGATCGGTATGCGCGCGCAGCGGCAGCGCGACGTTCTCGGCGGCGGTGAGATCGGTCAGCAGGCCGTTGCCCTGCAGCAGCACGCCGATGCCCTTGCGCAGCGAAAGCAGCGCGCGGCGCTCGCGCGGGACCGGCTGGCCGAACACCTCGACGGTGCCGGCGGCCGGTTCCAGCTCGCCGGTGATCGCCGCCAGCAGCGTCGACTTGCCGCTGCCGGAAGGCCCCAGCACGGCGACGATCGCGCCCTTGGGCACGTCCAGATCGAGCCCGCGCAGGATCGTGCGTCCGCCGCGGTCGAGGCGGACGCCGGAGAGGCGGACGATGGGCGCGGAAGCGGTCATGGACGCAAGGGCCAGCCCGCGCGGCAGCGCGGAGGGCGGACAGGATGACGGGAGCAGGCTGAATGGTGAACGAAACTCTCACATTTTCGCATGCTCTCGACCGCAGCCGCGCCGCGCCGCGGAACGGATTCAGCCGCGCGGTGCGCCGGCATGCTGCAGGAGCGTTCGGTCGCGGCCCGGGTCGGCCGGCCGTAGCCCGGGTAAGCGAAGCGCACCCGGGATTGCGCGCGAACCAGCCCGCGGACCCGGGTGCGGGCTTCGCCCTTACCGGGCTACGCCCTGTAGGAGCGCTTCAGCCGCAAGCGGAATGCGGCATTGCGGCATTGCGCGGCTTCGGCGCACACGGACTGAGTTCCGCCCGCTGCCGCGGGCGGGCTACTTTTCTTTGTCTTGCCAAAGAAAAGTAGCCAAAAGAAAGGCGCTTTCCCGACAAGACAATCGCTGGCGGTTCACCGCCCTCGGGATTTTCGTACGCGACCTCCCCCGTATCGAGTACGGGGCAGGCTCTGTCGCGTCCGAAAACGGCCGGCATCCATGCCGGCCGTCCTCCGGGTCTCCGATTCACGGGGGTTCGCTGGCCCGAAAGGAGGGCAGGACTCTGTGTTGCGGGCCTGATGACCCTTGAGGAGCGGCTTAAGCCGCAACCGTGACCCCCAGAAAAGTAGCCCGCCCGCGGCAGCGGGCGGAACGCACGGCCGGCGGGCGCGGTGTCGCGGTTCCGCTCCGGCTGGCACCGGATCGCGGCTGAGGCCGCTGCTCCAGGCGGCCGTGCGGTCTCGGCTTGTGCGACGCCCTCCGGCAAGATGGGTCGGATGAGCGGTCTGCGCATCTACTACTCCAACGCCCTCGACGTGCTCGCCGGCCTGCTGGCGCGCGAGGTCGCGCGCGCGCCCGCCGACGGCGACTGGCTGCGGCCGGACGTGGTGGTGGTGCCGCAGTTCGCGATGCGGCGCTGGCTGCAGCAGGAGCTGGCCACCCAGACCGGCATCTGCGCCAACCTGCGCTTCCTCACGCCGGGCGAATTCGTCGATGACGCGCTCGAGGCCGAACTCGGCGCCGTCCCCGCGGCCGACCGCCTGCCGCCGGAGATCTCGCGCTGGCATCTGCTGCGCGCACTGGAGCACGACCCGCCGCCCGCGCTGCGCGGCTACCTCGGCGACGGCGACCCGCTGCGGCGCTGGTCGCTGGCCGAGGCGCTGGCGCAGGTGTTCGAGCGCTACCAGGCGTGGCGGCGCGACTGGCTGCTGGCGTGGGAGCGCGGCCGCGACGACGACGCCCAGGCGCGGCTGTGGCGCGCGATCGCGCGCGGCCGGTCGCATCGTGCGAAGCGCATCGACGCCTACCTTGCGCGCTTCGGCGGCGACGGCGGCGAGCGGCCCCGCGCGCTGCCGCCGCGGCTGTTCGTGTTCGCCTGCCAGAACGTCTCGCCGGACGTGCTGCAGGTGATCCTCAGCCAGTCGCGCGCCGGCGAGCAGCACTACTACGTGCACACGCCGGCGCGCGCGTGGTGGGGCGACGTGCGCCGCTGGGCGGCCGACTACGTGCCCGCCGAGGACGACCGTTTCGCCGGCGACAACCCGTTGCTGGCGGCATGGGGCCAGGCCGGCCGCGACTTCGTCGCCGCGCTCGCCAGCGGCGAGGCCGGCCACGCGCAGTGGGAGGCGCAGGCGTTCGCCGAGCCGCCCGCGCACACGCTGCTCGGCCGGCTGCAGCGCGACGTGCTCGACAACCGCCCGCCGTGCGCGGACGCCGCACCCGACTGGCCGCGCGCGCAGGTCGATCAGGGCGACGTCAGCCTGCAGTTCCACGCCTGCCACACCCGCCTGCGCGAAGTGCAGGTGCTGCACGACCAACTGCGCGCGCTGCTCGAACGCCCCGCGGCGCCGGGCGAGCCCGCGCTGGAGCCGCGCGACATCGCCGTGCTCGCGCCCGACATCGATGCCTACGCGCCGCACATCGAGGCGGTGTTCGGCGGCGCGCTCGGCACCGCGCGCGAGATCCCCTACACCATCGCCGACACCAGCCCGCTCGCCAGCGCCTCGCTGGCCGAGGCCTTCCTGCGCGTGCTGGAACTGCCGCTGCGCGCGCTCACCGCGGGCGAACTGGTCGACCTGCTGGCGGTGCCGGCGATCGCCGCGCGCTTCGGGCTCGACGATGCGGCGCGCGGCACGATCCAGGCCTGGCTGGAGCACGCCGGCGCGCGCTGGGCGTTCGACGCCGCCGACCGCGTGCGCCACGGCGCGGCGCCGGAGCCGGCATACACGCTGCTGTTCGCGCTCGAACGCCTGCTGCTCGGATACGCGCTGGGCGAGGAGGCGGAGGCCGCCGGCATCGCCGCGTGGCCCGGGCTCGAAGGCCAGGACGCGGACACGCTCGACCGTCTGCTGCAGGTGGTCGCGCTGCTGCGCCAGGCCGGCGCCGAACTGGCCGACGCGCAGCCGCCCGCGCGCTGGGGCGAGAAGCTCGACGCGCTGCTGTCGCGGCTGTTCGCGGTCGAACGCGACGGCGCCGAGGCGCGCGTGCTGGCGCGCCTGCGCGAGGCGGTGGCGGCGTTCGCGCAGAGCGCGCAGGACGCCGGTTACGACGCGCCGGTGCCGCACGCGGTGGTGCTGGCGCACCTGCGCCGCGCGCTGTCGGAAGTCGATGCGCGCGCGCCGTTCCTGTCCGGCGGCGTGTGCTTCGGTCGGATGGTGCCGATGCGGCTGATCCCGTTCCGCGCGATCTGCCTGCTCGGCATGGAGGAGACCGCATTCCCGGCGCGCGATCCGCGCGATCCGCTCAACCGCCTCGCGCAAGAGCTCGACGGCCCGCGTCGCCGCGTCGGCGATCCCTCGCTGCGCGATGCCGACCGCTTCCTGTTCCTGCAACTGTTCGCCTCCGCCGGGCGCGTGTTCTACGTGAGCTGGCCGGGCTTCGACCCGCGCGACGGTCACGCCCGGCCGCCGGCGGCGCCGGTCGCCGAGCTGCTGGATGCGGCCGCGGCCTGCCACGCCGCCGCCGATGCGCGCGAACGTGAGGCCGTGCGCGAGGCGCTGGTGGTGAAGCACGCGCTGCAGCCGTATTCGGCGGCCAACTTCGGCGCGGCGCGGGTGGGCGATGCCGTCGGCGATCCGCGCCGCTTCAGCTACGACGCGCGCTGGCATGCGGCCGCCGCGGCGGCGGTGGGCGCGCGCGCGCGGCTGCCGGCGTTCGCGCCCGTGCCATTGGCCGTCGCCGGCGAACCCGAGCGCGTGCTCACGCTCGATCGCCTGCGCAGCGCGCTGGCGCGGCCGGCGAAATTCTTCCTGCAGGAGGGCGTGCGCCTGCGGCTGCCGGAGGAGGAACCGGCACTGCCCGAGCACGAGCCGCTCGGCGAGCCGGAGTCGCTCGACCGCTACCGGCTGCAGACCGAGGTGTTCGCGCACTGGCTGCGCACCGGCGAGCGGCCGCGCGCGGACGCGCTGTTCCCCGCCTTCCTCGCCCGCGCCTGGCTCGCGCCGGGCGAAGACGGCCTGCGCGCGCTGTGCGACGCGATCGCCTGCGTCGCGCCGTATGCGGAGCGTGCGCTGGAGGCCGGTTTCCACGGCGAGGGCGGCAAGCGGCCGTACGCGTTCGAGCTCGGTGGCGTGCGTCTGCAGGGCGTGCTCGCCGGCGTGCACGGCGAACGCGTGCTGCGCGTCGCGCTGCGGCCGAAGGGCCGCCACGGCGGGCATGCGCTGCGGCATGGTCTCGACCGGCTGGTGGCGTCGCGGCTGGGCCTTGCGCTGGTGGAGATCGCCAACGACAAGGAAGGCGCGGCGGTCGCCGTGCGCGAAGCCGCGTTCGCGCCGGACGACATCGATGCCAGCCTCGCCGCGCTGATCGCACTGCGCGAACACGCCCGCACGCGGCCGCTGCCGTTCCTGCCGAAGAGCGCGTACGCCGCGTGGTGTGCGCTGGCGGCAGGCGGCGACGATGCGGAAGCACTCGAACGCGCCGCGAACGAATGGCGCGGCCGCGACGGCAGCGAAGGCGAGGCCGATGCCGCCACCCGGCTCGCGCTGCGCGGCCGCGATCCGTTCCGGGACGGCGATGCGCAGGCGTGCGCGCATCTGCTGCGGCTGGCGCGGGCAGTGTTCGGCGCGCTCGAACACGGCACCCCGTTCGACGCGGAGGCGCTGGCATGAGCGCACACGCATCCGCCCTGGCGAAGCGGCGGCTGATCGAGGCCAGCGCCGGCACCGGCAAGACCTACGCGCTCGCCGGCCGGTTCGCGCGCGCGGTGATCGTCGACGGCGTGCGCGTGCCGCGCATCCTCGCGGTGACCTACACGGTGAAGGCCACCGAGGAGCTGCAGGAGCGCGTGCGGCTGCGCCTGCAGCGCGCCGCCGAGCTGGCCGCCGGCTGGGACGGCGGCGAGCCGCGCGAGGAACCCGCCGAGGACGCCCTGCTGCGCGCGCTGATCGCCGAGGCGCTCGGCAACGAAGCCCTGCCCGCGTTGCAGCGGCGCCTGCAGCGTGCGGCGCGCGAGCTCGACCTCGCCGCCATCCTCACCATCCACCAGTTCTGCCAGCGCGTGCTGCGCGAGCAGGCGTTGCTCACCGGCCAGCCGCTGCTGGCCGCGGAGCTGCAGCCGGACAACCTCGCCGCACGGCGCGCGCTGGCGGTGGCGCTGTGGCGCGAGGCCGCGCGCGATGCCGAGGCGGTGGCGTTCCTGCGGCGCGCGTTCGGCGCGCCGGACAGGCTTGCCGAGGCGCTCGCCGATCTGCTCGCGCCCGAACCGCTGCTGCCGGCGCCGCCCGACCCCATGCCGCGCGATCCGCGGACCGAGGCGGAAGCCGCCTGGCGCGCGCTGGTCGCCGCCTGGCGCACGCACGGCGAGGCGTTCCGCGCGCGGCTGGCGCCGCTGTTCGGCAACGGCCTCAACCGCGGCCAGTACAAGCCGGAGCATGCCGAGGCGGCGTTCGACTGGCTGGCGCGCCAGCCGGAGCTGCCACCGCCGGACGCGCTGCACGAGAAGCTCGCCAAGTACGGCGCGCGCGCGCTGGCCAAGGGCTGCAACAAGGGCGCAACGCCGCCGGATTCGCCGCTGTGCGCGGCGATCGATGCGCTGCTGGACGCGCGCGAGGCGCTCGCGGCCTGGTGCGCCGCCGACGACCTGCGCCGCCTGCACGCGCTGCGCGAGCGCGCCCGCGCGCTCGATGCGCGGCGCAAGCAGGCGTTCAACGTGCGCGCGTTCGACGATCTGATCGAGGCGGTGCATGCCGCCCTGCGCGAGCCGGACACGCGCGCGGCGCTGGTCGCCGCGGTGCGTGAACGGTTCGCGCTCGCGCTGGTCGACGAGTTCCAGGACACCGACGCCCGCCAGTGGGCGATCTTCGACGCGCTGTTCGAGCGCGACGGCCTGGTGCTGGTGGGCGACCCCAAGCAGGCGATCTACCGCTTCCGCGGCGGCGACATCGCCACCTACCTGGCCGCTCGCGACCGGGTGGACGAAGTCGAGGCGCTGACGCGCAACTTCCGCTCGCGTCCGTGCGTGATCGGTACGGTCAACGCGCTGTTCGAACGCATGTCGCAGCGCGAGGCGCTCGGGGCAGGCATCGCGTTCGACGCCGCGCAGCCCGGTGGGCGCGTCGCCGACGCCGATCTGGTGCTGGACGATGCGCCCGCGCCGGCGCTGCGCTTCCATGCCGTGCCGCCGCTGCCCGGCGACGAGCCGCGCGATGCGGAAGGCTCGCGCCGCATCGCCGCCGGGCTGTGCGCGCAGGCGATCGTTGCCGACCTGCAGGCGGCCGCCGACGGCCGCCTGCGCCTGCGCGAAGGCGAGCGCCTGCGCGCGCTGGAACCGCGCGACTGCGCGGTGCTGGTGCGCAGCCACCGCGAAGCCGCGGACATCCGCCAGGCGCTGGCCGGCACCGGCGTGCCGGTCGCCGCTGCCGGCCGTGGCAGCCTGTACGAGAGCGACGAGGCGCTCGATCTGCTGACGCTGCTGCTCGCGGTGCGTGCGCCAGGCGACGAGCGCCGCGTGCGCGCCGCGCTCGCCTCGCCGCTGTTCGGCTTCGATGCCGCCGCGCTGGCCGCGCTCGACGCCGAGGGCGACGCCCTGCGCCGCTGGCAGCAGCGCTTCGAGAGCTGGCGCGCGCGCTGGGAACGGCACGGACCGCAGGCGATGCTGACCGACGTGCTGGCCGAGCGCGCCGAAGTGCTGCGCGCGCTCACCGACGGCGAGCGCCGCCTGGCCAACTGGCTGCAGCTCGGCGAGCTGCTGCAGGAGACGCGCGCGCAGCGGCTCGGCACCCAGGGCCAGATCGACGCGCTGCGCGCGGCGATCGCCAACGCCGACCGCGACGATGAAGCGCAATGGCCGCGGCTGGAATCGGACGCCGCCTGCGTGCAAATCCTCACCCTGCACGCCAGCAAGGGCCTGGAGTTCCCGCTGGTGTACCTGCCGTTCCTCGGCCTCGGCCAGAACGGGCAGGTGCGCGGCGACTTCGCGCTGTACACCGAGCACGGCCGCCGCGTGCGCTACTGGCGGCGCGGCGGCGACTGGAAGACCGCCTGCCAGCGGCATCTGGCCGAAGAGGGCGAGGAGACGATGCGCCTGCTCTACGTCGGCCTCACCCGCGCGCGCCATGCGCTGTGGGTCTGCGGCGGCGCGCTGGCGAAGGCCGAGGGCAGCCCGTTGGCGGCGCTGCTCGGGGGCACCGTGCCGTCGCCTTCGCTGCGCGAGGCGCTGGGCGCCGCGCTCGAACTGCGCGAGGGCGAACCGGCGCCGGAGACGCCGACGCTGCGCCGGCCCGCCGCGCCGCCGCCGCCCGCCCCGCGCGCGCCGCGGCGCACGCTGCGCCGCGACTGGTGGATCCACAGCTTCAGCCAGTTGCACCGGCAGCTCCCGCACGGCGTGCTGGCCGGCGCCGAGGAATCGCCCGCGCTCGACGAACGCGCGCTGCCGCCGCCCGAAACCGCGGGCGGACCTGCGAGCGCGTTCGCCGGCGAGCGCTTCGGCAATGCCCTGCACCACGCGCTCGAACACGCCGATTTCGCCGCCTGGCGCGGCAGCGACGGCGCGGTGCCGGATGGCCAGCGCGAGGTGCTGCTCGATGCCCTGCGCAGCCAGCAGTACCCGGCGGCGCAATGGGACGCCGGCATCGCCGAGCTCGCGCCGCTGGTGGCGCGCACGCTCAACGCCGCGTTGCCCGCCCGCGAGGGCGCGTTCGCGCTGTGCGCGCTGCCGCCGGGCGCGCGCGTGGCGGAGATGGAGTTCCACTTCGCGCTCGCCGATGCCGACAGCCGCGCGCTGCTTTCGCGGCTGCACGCGCACGGCGTCGCCGCCCACCGCCAGGACTTCGGCGGCTGGACCCGGCTGGCCGGGCTGATGACCGGCAAGATCGACCTCGTGTGCCGCGTGGACGGGGCGCTGTACGTGCTCGACTACAAGTCCAACCGTCTGCGCGACTACGAGCCGGACACGATCGCCCAGGCCATGCGCGCGAGCGAATACGACCTGCAGGCGCTGCTCTACACCGTCGCCGTGCACCGCTGGCTGCGCGCGCGGCGCGGCACCGCTTACGACTACGGGCGCGACATCGGCGGCGTGCGTTATCTGTTCTGCCGCGGGCTCGATCCGCAGCGCCCCGGCCGCGGCGTGCACGCGCTGCGCTTCGATCGCGCGCTGGTCGAGGGCGTCGACGCGCTGCTCGGCGGTACGCCCTTCGCCTCGGCCGCCCCGCGGTAGGAGCAACTCCCGCAGCGGGGAGCGCCGACGAACGCCGTCGCGCTAGTACGCCGCCTCGACGTTCGCCTCCAGCGGCACCTGGTGCGCCTTCAGCCACGCCACCACCTGGCGCCGCTCGGCGAGCGCGCGGTCGTTGAGCACGTTGCGCGGGAAGCCGAAGTAGTAGGTCTGGAACGTCGCACCGCCGGAGTTCTTCGCCAGCGGCGAGGCGCCGGCGTCCAGCAGCATCAGGATGATCGCGCCGGCGTTGGTGCGCGCGGCGGCGTGCAGCGGGGTGTCGCCGTTGCGGTCGGCGAGGTTCGGATCGGCGCCGGCATCCAGCAGCATCCGCACCTGCGCCGGGTTCTGGCCGAGGATCGCGCGCAGCAGCGGGCGCGCGCCGCTGACCGGATTGGCGACGTTGGGATCGCCGCCCTTCTCCAGCACCAGCTTCAGGAACGCCGGATCGTCGACGAACGCCGCCGCGTGCACCGGCGTCTCGCCGCCGCCGCCGGGCCTGTTCGGATCGGCGCCGCCGTCGAGCAGCGCCTTCGCGCTCGCCAGCTTGCGCTGGCCGATCGCCTCCACCAGCAGCGTCGCGCCGTCGGCGCCGGGCGTGTCCGGATCGACGCCCTGCAGATGCCGCCGCACTTCGGCGGCATCGTCCTCGGCGACGGCACGGGCGAGCGGGGCGAGCGTGGGGGTGTCGAAGCGGTCGCGGTTCATGGGCTCTCGCGCGCAGCCTGCGGCGCAGGCCATCAGGACGACCAGCAGGGCGGCAGGACCGGTCATGCGCCCGAGTCTACACACGCCGGCGTTGCGATCCGGTGGGGCGCGGCATGCTCAGCGCCCGGTCAGCCAGCCGACGAAGTCGGCGCCCTTCTGCGCCACGAAGCCGACGCCGTCCCAGGCCTTCTCGGCGACGTTGCCGACCACGTCCGCCGCCCCGTGGGCGACGTCGCCGCCGAGATCGATCGCGCCGGCCAGCACGTCGCCGACCACGCCGTCGATCTTCCCGTCGACCTTCGCCGCCACGCTCTCCGCGCCGCGGTTGAGGCTGTCGCCGACCGAGTTCCACACGCCTTCGACCACGTCGCCGCCGATGCGGAACGCGCCCTGCACGTAGTTGCCGCGCGCGAAGTCGTTGCGGGCGACGTCGACCACGTCGGCGACGAGGTCATGCGTGTTGCGCGCGAAGTCGTCCTTCAGCCGGTCGGGCACCAGGTCCTGCAGGCGCTTGCCGAGGTCGGACGGATTCTCGTAGCCGGGCCGCCACGGCTGGTGTTCGATCATGGCCGCGGTCAGCGCGTTCGGGCTGTGGCTGATCGCGCCGTAGGCCAGGTTGCCGACCAGGTTCGCGCCGCCGGTGAGTACGCCGACCAGCGGATTCACCGGCAGGAACGGCGTGTGGCGGCCGGCTTCCACCAGCGCGTCGATCGCCGCGAGCTGGCGCGGCGACAGGTTCGCAAGCTCGATCGGCCCGTAGTTCGAGAACATGCGGTGCGCATCGGCGCTGGCCGGCTTCACCACGATCCTGGTGCCGAGCGCGTCCGGCATCGCAAGGCCCAGCGGGCTGGCCTCCTGCGCCTGCGTCAGCAGATCGCTGTGCATCGAATAGGCGCGGATCTGGCCGCCTTCGGCGATGTCGCGCGCGCGCTGCGGGTCCAGTCCCATGCGGTCGAAGGTGTTGGGATGGATGCCGGAGGCGTCGAACGTCACCGCCGGCACGCCGCTGGCGAGCGCGCCCACGGTGGCCAGACCGCCGCCCTGCGAATGGCCGGTGATCGCAAGGTTGCTGGACTGCGCGCCGGCATTGCCGAACACGCGCTGGAACTCGACCGCGGTGTTGACCGCGGTGCCGCTGAACTTGTCGACCGGGTCGGTGGGGAAGCCGGTGCCCTGGCGGAAGTTGTTCTCCCAGTCGGCCGCGCCCTCGGCGGTGCCGCGGTACGACAGCACGTAGTTGCCCCGGCCGTCGGTGTAGATCTCGGCGCGGAACTCCTGCTGCGTGGTCTGCTCGCCGCCGCCGAGGAACTGGTGACGCCAGGCGGTCGGATCGGCGATGCCGCGCTCGCGCAGGTCGGCATCGCTGACCGCGCTCCAGCCGGCCGGCGGCCCGCCGCGGGTGCCGTACACGGCGGTGGCGAGCTGCGACAGCGTGACGTCGAACGGCTGCGCCTGCCGGCCGCGCACCACGTCGGCCAGCGTGCGGCCGGGCGGCAGCGCGTAGGGGTCGTGGCGCGATGCCGCCGGCGGCTGTACCTGCGGGTGGTAGCTCGGCTCCAGCCGGTACGGCCCCTGCGCCGGGGTCGGGGTGGCCTGGCCGGCCGCGCCGAGGTCGGCCTCGTACGGGCGCCAGCCCGTTGGCGCGGAACGGACGGGATCGAACGCGATGCCCATGGCGCTGCCTCCGGATCGTCTGCGGCGACCGTACCGGGGCGCATGTGGCGGCGGGTAGCTGGGGTGGACCCGAGGGGTGAGCCGGCGCGCTTGCGAGCCATTGGCTCGCGCGCCGGCGAACGCCCGCCGCGCTGCGGCGGGCCGGGACGAGCCGGCGCGCTTGCGAGCCATTGGCTCGCGCGCCGGCGAACGCCCGCCGCGCTGCGGCGGGCCGGGACGAGCCGGCGCGCTTGCGAGCCGAAGGTCGTAGCCCGGGTAAGGGCGAAGCCCGCACCCGGGACCGTTGGCGGGGGCCCGTCATCCCGGGTGCGCTTCGCTTACCCGGGCTACGGCATCTGCGGTGCGTCAGGACGCGCCCTTCGCGCCAGGCGGCGCCGGGGGCGTGCAAGCGCGTGCACGGCGACACTCACCCGACCACCGCAGACCCGGAGGGCGGCCGGCATGGATGCCGGCCGTTTTCGGACGCGACAGGGAGGTCGCGTACGAAAATCCCGAGGGCGGTGAACCGCCAGCGATTGTCTTGTCGGGGAAGCGCCTTTCTTTTGGCTACTTTTCTTTGGCAAGACAAAGAAAAGTAGCCCGCCCGCGGCAGCGGGCGGAACACAGCCTGTGTACGCCGAAGCCGCGCAACGCCGCAATGCCGCATTCCGCTTGCGGCTGTTCGTAGCCCGGGTAAGGGCGCAGCCCGCACCCGGGTCCCGTGGGCTGGTTCCCGTGCCATCCCGGGTGCGCTTCGCTTACCCGGGCTACGGCATCCGCAGCGATGCGCTTCGCGCTCGCGGTTCGCTGGTGCGCGGCCCGTCGCACCGCACGCGAATGCGGGGCGCTAACCTCGCCGGGTCGAACCGGCCTCCATGCGATGAGCTCACACCCCGAACTGCGCACCGTCGATGCCGAACTGGGCGCGCTGCTGCGCCGGCTCGATCCGGACACGCCGCCGCAGGTGGCGCTGGCGGCGGGGCTGGCGTCGCTGGCGGTGGCGCGCGGCCATGCGGCGTTCGATCCGGCGCGGCCGCAGCTCGCGCTCGACGACCCGGCCGGCGTGCCCGACGCCGCCGCGTTCGTCGATGCGCTGGCGGGTTCGCGCTGGGTGGACGCAATCGACGAGGGCGACCGCGCCGCCGCGCCCGACCGCCCGCTGGTGCTGGAACGCGGCCTGCTCTACCTGCGCCGTTATCGCGAATACGAGCGTCGCCTGGCGCAGCGCCTGGCGCGGCTGGCGCGCCGCCGCCTCGCGCGCCCGGCCGCGGACGGCGCGCCGCAGCCCGACCTGTTCGCCACGCCGGCGCCGGCCTACGACCGCGCGCTGTTCGAGCGCCTGTTCCCGCCCGGCGCGCACGACCCGCATCAGGCCGAGGCGGTGCGCCGCGCGTTCGACGAAGGCCTGCTGTTGATCACCGGCGGACCGGGCACCGGCAAGACCACCACCATCGCGCGCCTGCTCGCGCTGCGGCTGCAGGCGAAACGCGACCTGCGGATCGCGCTCGCCGCACCGACCGGCCGCGCCGCCGAGCGCATGGCCGAAAGCCTGCGCGCGGCGCGCGAGCGCCTGCGCGCCGACGGCGTCGATCCGGCGCTGCTCGACGCGCTGCCGGCCGAGGCGAGCACCGTGCACCGCCTGCTCGGCACCATTCCCGACAGCCCGCGCTTCCGCCACGACGCCGACCATCCGCTGCCCTACGACCTGATCGTGGTCGACGAGGCCTCGATGGTCGATCTGCCGCTGATGTGCAAGCTGGTCGAGGCGGTCGCCGACGATGCGCAACTGGTGCTGCTCGGCGACCGCGACCAGTTGCCCTCGGTGGAAGCCGGCGACGTGCTGGCGGCGATCGTCGATGCCGCCGAGGCGGGCGCCGGCATCGCGCGCGTGCATCTGCGGCGCGGCTGGCGCCAGGCCGAATCGCTCGAGCTCGCGCCGCTGGCGGACGCGGTACGCGCGGGCGATGCCGACACCGCGCTGGCGCTGCTGCGCGCCGCGCCGGCCGGAGTGGCGTTCCACGAGGACGTGCCCGATCCGCTGGCCGCGCCCGGCCGCGAGGCGCTGCTGGAACCGTGGCGCGCGCTGATGCGGCTGGAGGATCCGGCCGAGGCGCTCGCGCTGGCCACCCGCGCGCGCGTGCTGACCGCGCTGCGCGACGGGCCGCAGGGCGCCAACACGCTCAACGCCCGCATCGAGGAGGCGCTCGCCGGCGCCCAGCGCGAGACCTACTTCCACGGCCGGCTCCTGCTGATCGTCGAGAACAGCTACCGCCACGGCCTGTTCAACGGCGACCTCGGCGTATGCCTGCGCGACGGCGACGGCATCACCGCCTGGTTCGCCGGCGCCGACGGGCCGCGCGGCTTCCATCCCGGCGCGCTGCCGGCGCACGCCAGCGCGTTCGCGATGACGGTGCACAAGGCGCAGGGCTCGGAGTTCGACACCGTCTGGCTGCAACTGCCGCGCCAGGACGCGCGGCCGCTGTCGCGCGAGCTGGTGTACACCGCGCTCACGCGGACGCGGCGCGCGCTGCACGTGGCCGGCAGCGCGGCGGTGCTGCGCGCGGCGCTGTCGCGCCACGCCGAGCGCGTGTCGGGCCTCGCGGCGCGGCTGCTCGATACGGCGCGGGGGCCGGCGCGGCCGTAGCGCCACGGCCTCAGGCGGCGATCGCGTCGGCGTCGTCGTCGACCGCCACGCGCTGCGCCGAGCGCGTGCCGGGCCCGGCGCCGATCATCGCGGTCGCCTGCGCGGCCGCCTCGCACGCCTCGCGCTGGTTCGGGCACAGCGTCTTCATGTGGTTGACCTCGAAGGTCAGCCGCTCGACCAGGAAATCGACGAACGCGCGCACCTTCGGCGACTGCACGCGCCGAACGCAGCCGCCTGCAGGTGGAGGACGCGCTCGCCGAAGCGCGCACGCGCAGCGTGGGCCGCGCGATCGCGCTCTACCGCGCGCTGGCCGGCGGCTGGCCGGCGCGGCTGCCGGCGCGCGAAGCGGTCACCGCGCACTGACCGTCGCGTCCGGCCCATCTCCCGGAACGCCGACTTAAGCCCCGCCGCGGCGGGGCCGCGTCTTCACCGCGGCTCGATTGCCCCGTCCGTACCGTCGTCGCACCCCCATCCCCCGAGGTGCCGACATGAGCGACGTGAAGAAAGACCACAGCATTGGCGCGGGCACGGGCGCGGTGACCGGCGCGGTCGCCGGCGCGGCGATCGGCTCGGCCGCGGGCCCGGCGGGCAGCCTGGTCGGCGCGGTCGCCGGCGGCATCGTCGGCGCCAAGGCGGGCGACGCGATCGCCGAGAAGATCAACCCGACCGACTACGAAGACCACTTCCGCAACAACTTCCGCAGCGCCGCCTACTACCGCAGCGGCTACGAGTGGGACGACTACGCGCCCGCCTACCGCTACGGCTACGACACCTACGGGCGCTATCGCGGCCGCAGCTTCGACGAGGTCGACGACCAGCTCGCCACCGAATGGGACCGCGCGCGCGGCACCTCGCGGCTGGCGTGGAACGACGCCCGCGAAGCGGTGCGCGATGGCTGGCATCACATCGAACGCGCCCTGCCGGGCGATTTCGATCGCGACGGTCGCTGAGGCCGTCTCTCTCCAGCAGCAGGACTCCCTGTTCGGAGCCGCCTCGCGCGGCTCCTTTTTTGTCCGCGCGCCGTACGGGGCGCCGGCTCTGCCCGGGCTGGGGTAGCATGCGCTCCCCTTCACGCCGGACACGCCGATGGCCGACCAGCCCGCCAAACCCAGCCGCGAGGAGGCCGAAGCCGCCGTGCGCACGCTGCTGCGCTGGGCCGGCGAGGACCCGAACCGCGAAGGCCTGCTCGACACCCCGCGCCGCGTGGTCGAGGCCTACGGCGACTGGTTCGCCGGCTACGGACTCGATCCGCACGGCTATCTCGCGCGCACGTTCGAGGAGGTCGAAGGCTACGACGAGATGATCGTGCTGCGCGACATCTCCTACGAGAGCCATTGCGAGCACCACATGGCGCCGATCATCGGCCGCGCGCACGTCGGCTACATCCCGGACGGCAAGGTGGTCGGCATCAGCAAACTGGCGCGCGTGGTCGAAGCCTACGCGCGCCGCTTCCAGGTGCAGGAGAAGATGACCGCGCAGATCGCGCGCTGCATCTGGGAGGTGCTGCAGCCGAAGGGCGTCGGCGTGGTGATCGAAGGCGCGCACGAGTGCATGACCACCCGCGGCGTGCACAAGCGCGGGGTCAGCATGATCACCTCGACCATGCTCGGCAGCTTCCGCGACGACGCCCGCACGCGGGCGGAGTTCCTCGACTTCATCGCCGTGCGCGGGGCGCGCTGAGGCGGGTTGCGGCCCGGCACGTCCATGGGTTCCCGCTTACGCGGGAACGACGGAATCAAGGCGCCAGGGCTCCCGTGGACGAGGTGACGCGTGGCAAGTCGCCGGACGCGGCGACTGCCGCGAACGCCACGCACTGTGGGGCTTTCCGATTGCCGCGGCGCATGTTCTGCGGACAGCAGTGCGCGAACGCGGGAATTCCGAGTCTCTCCATTCCGAGCCGCCCGCCGCTGCCGCACCCCCACGCCTGCGTGCGTCCCTGACCCCCGCGTAACCCGCCTTTCACGCCGCGCAACCGGCGTCTCGGTAGGGTCCGGGCGTGTCCCGCGTGATCGAACCCGCCGCCGACAGCACCGCCGCGCTCGCCGGGCGCTTCGCGCGCGTGCGTGCGCGCACGCTCGAGCTGGCCGCGCCGCTGTCGGCCGAGGACGCGATGCTGCAGTCGATGCCGGAGGCCAGCCCGGCCAAATGGCATCTGGCCCACACCACCTGGTTCTTCGAGCAGTTCGTGCTGGCGCGCGCGCCAGGCCATCGGCCGTACCGCGACGGCTGGGCCGTGCTGTTCAACAGCTACTACCGCGGCGCCGGCGCCGCCCATCCGCGCGCGCAACGCGGACTGCTGTCGCGGCCCACGCTCGACGAAGTGAAGGCCTACCGCGCCGAGGTCGATGCGCGGCTGCTCGAAGCGTTGACGCGCGACGCGCTCGACGGCGAGGCCCGGCGCATCCTGCTGCTCGGCCTGCACCACGAGCAGCAGCACCAGGAGCTGCTGCTCACCGACGTGCTGCACGGCCTGGCGTGCCATCCGGGGCGGCCCGCGTACCGCGACGACCTGCCGGCGCCCGCGTCGGGCGATGCCGTGTGCGCGGCCTGCGCGTGGATCGCCTTCGACGAGGCGGTGGTCGAGATCGGCGCATCGCCGTGGCCGGCGCACCGCGGCTTCGCGTTCGACAACGAAAGCCCGCGGCATCGGGTGCTGACCGCGGCGTTCCAGCTCGCCGCGCGTCCGGTCAGCAACGCCGAGTTCCGCGCCTTCGTCGAGGACGGCGGCTACCGCACGCCCTCGCTGTGGTTGAGCGACGGCTGGGAAACGGTCGAGCGCGAAGGCTGGGACCGCCCGCTGTACTGGCAGGAGGATCTCGAAAGCGCGTTCACCCTCGGCGGCGTGCGCGCGCTCGATCCGCACGCGCCGGTCTGCCATCTGAGTTACTACGAAGCCGACGCGTTCGCGCGCTGGGCCGGTGCGCGGCTGCCGACCGAAGCCGAATGGGAGCGCGCGGCGACCGCGCTGCCGGTGCAGGGCCGCTTCGCCGAGGACGGCGTGCTGCAGCCGCAGTCCGCATCGGGCAGCGGATTGCGGCAGATGTTCGGCGACGTCTGGGAGTGGACGGCGAGCGCCTACGCGCCGTACCCCGGCTACCGGCCGTGGCGCGGCACGCTCGGCGAATACAACGGCAAGTTCATGTGCGGGCAGTACGTGCTGCGCGGCGGCAGTTGCGCCACCCCGGGCGATCACGTGCGCGCCAGCTACCGCAACTTCTTCTACCCGCGCGACCGCTGGCAGTTCGCCGGTCTGCGCCTGGCGAGGGGCGCATGAGCGCGCTCGGCACGCTGCCGGCGCAGGCGCGTGTGGACCTGCGCCCGACCCCGGAGACGATCGCCGCCGAGGCGATCGCCGGCCTGTCGCGCACGCCGAAGACGCTGCCGTCGAAGTACTTCTACGACGCGCGCGGCTCGGCGCTGTTCGAGGCCATCACCCGCCAGCCGGAGTACTACCTCACCCGTGTCGAACGCGCGTTGCTGCGCGCGCGGACGGCGGAGATCGCCGCGGCGGTCGGCGCGCACGCGCATGTGGTCGAGTACGGCAGCGGCAGCGCGCGCAAGACCGCGCTGCTGCTGGCCGGCCTGCATGCGCCGGTGGCCTACACGCCGATCGACATCTCGCGCACCGCGCTGCTGGAAGGCAGCGCGCGGCTGGCGCGGCGGTTCCCGCACATCGAGATGCTGCCGGTGTGCGCCGACTTCACCCGCGCGGTGGCGCTGCCGGCGCCGGCGCGGCAGGCCGCGCGCACGCTGGTGTTCTTCCCCGGCTCCACGCTCGGCAATTTCCAGCACGACGAGGCGATCGCGCTGCTGGCGGCGATGCGCGCGACGATGGGCGCGGGCGGCGCGGCGCTGCTCGGGCTCGACCGGGTCAAAGATCCGGCGCTGCTCGAGGCGGCCTACAACGATGCCGCCGGCGTGACCGCGGCGTTCACGCTGAACCTGCTCGTGCGGCTCAACCGCGAGATCGGCAGCGACTTCGACCTCGACGGCTTCCGCCACCGCGCCGTGTACGTGCCCGACCGCGAGCGCATCGAGACGTTCCTGGTCAGCACCCGCGCACAGACGGTGCGCGTGGGCGGGCGGCGGTTCGCGTTCGCGGCCGGCGAGGCGATGGCGGTGGAGGTCAGCCACAAGTACACGCCGGCGCGCATCCGCGCGCTCGCCGCCGCCGCCGGGCTGCGCCTGGCGCAGGCGTGGCATGCGCCGGACGAGGCGTACTCGCTGTGCCTGCTGGAGCCGCTGCACGGATGAGCGCGGAGGACGTGCTCGATGCGCTGGTGATCGGCGCCGGCCCCGCCGGGCTCACGGCCGCCACCTACCTGGCGCGGTTCCGCCGGCGGCTGGCGGTGATCGACGCCGGCGCCAGCCGCGCGCGCTGGATTCCCACCCGCCACAACTGCCCCGGCTTCCCGTTCGGGGTGGAAGGCCCGCGCCTGCTCGACCGCCTGCGCACGCAGGCGCAGAAGTACGGCGTGCGCGTGCGCGAGGGCCGGGTGACCGGCCTGCGCCGCGACGACCGCGGCGTGTTCACCGCGCAGACCCGCGACGGGCCGGACCTGCGCGCGCGCTGCGTGCTGCTCGCCACCGGCATCGTCGACCGCATGCCGCACCTGTTCGAACTGCGGCAGGCGATCGAGCGCGGCGCGGTGCGGCTGTGCGCCGTGTGCGACGGCTACGAGGCCGGCGACGGCACGCTCGCGGTGTACGGCCCGCTCCCGGTCGCGCTGGCGCATGCCGAGTTCCTGCGCACGTTCTCGCGCGACGTCTCGGCGGTGGCGAGCGAGCCGGCCGAACCCGACCCCGCCATGCGCGAACGGGCCCGCCGGGCCGGCGTGCGGTTGCTGCCCGTTCCCGAAGCCCTGCGGCTGGAGGACGACCGCCTGGTGATGCGCTTCGCCGACGGCGAGCGCCGCTTCGACAGCGTCTACGCCGCGCTGGGTGGCGACGCGCAGTCGGCGCTCGCGACCGCGCTGGGCGCGCGCTGCGACGACAACGGCGAACGGGTGGTCGACGCGCACCAGCAGACCAGCATCGACGGCCTGTACGCCATCGGCGACGTGGTCAGCGCGCTCAACCAGATCAGCGTCGCCGTCGGCCACGCCGCGATCGCCGCGACCGCGGTGCACAACCGCCTGCCGCGCAACTGGGCGTGAGGGAGCGGGGAGCGGGGAGCGGGGTTGTAGCCTGGGTAAGCGAAGCGCACCCGGGGCATGAGAATCCGGACGCAGCCTTTGGCCGTCCGGGCGACGTCGGCTCCCCGTCCGCGAATCCGAATCCCGAATCCCCGCCCCCCGACCCGCTAGACTGCGCCCCTCGTCTCCCCCCGGACCTCGCGAATGTCCGCTCCCCTGCCCGGCATGCGCCGCGCGGCGCTCGCCTTCATCTTCGTCACCATCCTGATCGACGTCCTCGCATTCGGGCTGATCATTCCGGTGCTGCCGCATCTGGTGGAGGATTTCGTCGGCGGCCGCGCGGACACCGCGTCGTACTGGGTCGGCGTGTTCGGCACCGTGTTCGCGGCGATCCAGTTCGTCACCTCGCCGATCCAGGGCGCGCTGTCGGACCGCTTCGGGCGGCGGCCGGTGATCCTGCTGTCGTGTCTGGGCCTGGGGCTCGACTTCGTCTTCATGGCGCTGGCGACGTCGCTGCCGTGGCTGTTCGTCGGCCGCGTGATCTCGGCGATCACCTCGGCCAGCTTCACCACCGCCAACGCCTACATCGCCGACGTGGTGCCGCCGGAGCAGCGCGCGAAATCGTTCGGCATGATCGGCGCGGCGTTCGGGCTGGGCTTCATCGTCGGTCCGCTGCTGGGCGGCGTGCTCGGCGACATCGACCTGCGGCTGCCGTTCTGGGCGGCGGCGGTGCTGGCGCTGCTGAACTTCCTCTACGGCCTGTTCGTGCTGCCCGAATCGCTGCCGCCGGAGCGGCGCAGCGCGCGCTTCGAATGGCGGCAGGCGCATCCGGTCGGCTCCTGGCGGCTGCTGCGCGGCTATCCGCAGGTGCTCGGGCTGGCGGCGGTGGTGTTCCTCGCCAACATGGCGCACTACGTGTACCCGAGCACGTTCGTGCTGTTCGGCGACGTGCGCTACGGCTGGGACCAGAAGCAGACCGGCTACGTGCTGGCGGTGGTCGGTGTGTTCAGCGTGCTGGTGAACGCGATCGTGGTGCGGCGGCTGATCCCGCGCGTCGGCGAGCGCCGCGCGCTGCTGTTCGGGCTGAGCTGCGGCACGCTGGGCTTTCTGGTGTACGCCTTCGCCGAGCGGGCGTGGATGTTCCTGCTCGGACTGCCGATCAGCGCGCTGTGGGCGCTGGCGCAGCCGGCCACGCAGGCGCTGATCACGCGCCAGGTGGGGCCGGAGGTGCAGGGGCGCATCCAGGGCGCGCTGATGAGTCTGGTGGCGATGGCCGGCATCGTCGCGCCGGCGCTGTTCGCCACCAGTTTCGGCTGGTTCGTCGGGCCGCATGCGCCGGTGCGCTTCCCCGGCATCGCGTTCCTGATCGCGGGCGTGCTGCTCGGCAGCGCGGTGGCGATCGCGTGGCGGTTCGCGCGCGCGCCGGCGCCGGTCGCGGCGGTGGCGGCGGAAGGCTGATCCCACGGGCCCCGGGGTGGGACGCAGGCGGCCTGCGGCCGGCCTGCGCCCACCCCAGCCTGCATGCCGCGGCGCGAGGCCGCGGCAGGAAACTCACCCGCAGCGCACCGCGGTGATGACGTTGCGGTCGTCGACGTCCACGTTCACGCGGGTGCCGTCGTATTCCATGGTCACCATCTGCCCCGGGCGGATCAGCCGGGCCTTGCTGCTGCCGGTGTCGGCGCGGATGCGCTCCATCACCTCGGCGCTGGCCTGCTGGCCGATCGCCCAGGCGGCGCGGTCGGCGTCGCACTGCGCGCTGGAGACCGCGCCGGGCTGCGGGGGGTCGCGGGTTTCGTCCGTCTGCGCCATCGTGCTGCAGGCCACCAGGGTGCCCAGTCCCAACAGGGCGGGAAGTGCGAGACGCGGCGTGCGGCGGAAGGTCGGCATCGGCGACACCCTGCGATCGGTCCGGACTCCAGAGTGCGCATTCCGCCGTCGCGATCAAGTCAAGCGCGGCAGGGTCGTTCAGAGTGCCGCAAGCTCGGCGGGCGCGCGCGGCGCGGGCGGGCGGCGCTCCCACCGCGGCTCCGGCTGGCATACCCTTGGCGCCGGTCCCCTCGTGCCAAGGACAGCCATGTCGCACACCCCCCTGCTGCTGCAGCTGGTCGTCATCCTGCTCACCGCCCGCGTGTGCGGCCTGATCCTGCGCTACTTCGGCCAGCCGCCGGTGATCGGCGAAATGGCGGCCGGCATCGTGCTCGGGCCGATCGTGTTCGGCGCGCTGTTTCCCGGGTTCCACGCCGAGCTGTTCGCCAGGGAGTCGCTGTCGGCGCTGTCCTCGCTGTCGACGCTCGGGCTGGTGCTGTTCATGTTCATCGTCGGCGCCGAGCTGCGCGCGCCGGACGGCGTGCGCGCGCAGTTCCGCGCCGCCGGCTGGGTGGGCGTGCTGAGCGTGCTGCTGCCGATGCTGTTCGGCATCGCGATCTCGCCGTTCCTGCACGAATCGCTCGCCGCCGAGGGCGTGGCGTTCTGGCCGTTCGCGCTGTTCATGGCGGCGGCGATGTCGATCACCGCGTTCCCGATCATGGCCCGCATCCTCAAGGAGCGGAACCTGACGCACACCCGCATCGGCCGGCTGTCGCTGGCCTCGGCGGCGATCGCCGACGTGCTGGCGTGGATCATGCTCGCGCTGGTGGTGGCGCTGATCGGCAGCGGCGAGGGCTACGTCGGCTTCCTCAAGACCACCGCCGGGCTGGTGGTGCTGTGCGCGGTGGTGTTCGGCGGCCTGAAGCCGCTGTACGCCTGGCTGCTGCGCCGCCACGCGCCGGACGGCGCACCGGCCGGCATGGTGCTGGCGGCGCTGATGATCGGCATGTTCGTGTGCGCGGCGATCACCCAGTGGCTGCATCTGCATCCGGTGTTCGGCGCGTTCCTGTTCGGCGCCTGCCTGCCGCGCGACGACCGTCTGCTGCGCGCGCTGATCGAGCGCGTCGAGCACCTCGCGATCGTGGTGCTGATGCCGATCTTCTTCGCCCTCGCCGGCCTCAACACCACGCCGGAGGCGTTCGCCGGCGCGGGGCTGGGCGCGCTGGCGCTGATCATGCTGGCGGCGGTCGGCGGCAAGATCGCCGGCGGCGCGGTCGGCGCGCGGCTGTCCGGCTACGGCTGGCGCGACAGCCTGTCGGTCGGCGCGCTGATGAACGCGCGCGCGCTGATGGAGCTGATCGTGATCAAGGTGGGACTCGATGCCGGGCTGATCAACAACGCGGCGTTCACCCTGCTGATGCTGATGGCGATCCTGACCACGGTGATGACCGGCCCGCTGCTGACGCTGTTCGCCGGCCGCGACGCCGCGCGCCCCGCGCAGGGCGCGGCGCCGGCGGCCTGATCACTCCTCGTCGACCACGATCGCAAGCCCGACCGCGCGCCGCTGCGCGGTCGGGATGCCGACGCCGCCGGAGACCGCGCTGTGGCGGCCGAAGCGGCCGGCGCCGATGCCGACGCCGGCGAGGCTCCGGGCTGGGACGTCCGAGCGGCCGCGCCGGCGTCAGCCCATGCCGCCGTTCACGCCGATGACCTGGCCGGTAATGTAGCCCGCCGCCTCGCCGCACAGGAACGCGACCAGCGCGGCGACCTCGTCGGGTCGCCCGGCGCGGCCGGCGGGCACGATCTGCTTCACCGCCTCCGGCGGGAACGCCGCCTGCGCCATCCGCCCTTCGATCACCCCCGGCGCCACCACGTTGACGGTGATGCCGCGCGAGGCCATCTCGCGCGCGAGCGATTTCGAAGCCCCGTGCAGCGCCGCCTTCGCCGCCGCGTAGTTGGTCTGGCCGCGGTTGCCCAGCACCGCCGCCACCGACGAGATGCTGACGATGCGGCCCCAGCGCAGCCGCGCCATCGGCAGCAGCAGCGGCTGGGTGACGTGGAAGAAGCCGTGCAGCGAGACGTCGATGACGCGCTTCCATTGCGCCGCGCTCATGCCGGCCATGGGGGCGTCGTCGTGGATGCCGGCGTTGTTGACCACGATCGCGATCGGCCCGTCGGCGAGCAACGCCTCGATCGCCGCCCGCGCGGCCTCGCCGTCGGCGACGTCGAACGCCACCGCCCGCGCGCGGCCGCCCGCGGCTTCGATCTCGCGCACCACCGCCTGCGCGCGTCCGACGTTGGCGTTGGCATGCACGATCACCTCGTGCCCGTCCGCCGCCAGCCGGCGGCAGATCGCGCTGCCGAGATCGCCGCTGCCGCCGGTGACGAGCGCGCGGCGGGCGGGGTGGGAACGGGCAGTGGCGGAGGCGGGCTGGGACACGGCGGCGTGGATCGCGAGGGACGGCGCAGCGTGCGCGGCGCGCGGCGTGAAGGCAAGCGTTCGCGGCCGGCGAGGTGGCGGGTGCGCTGCGGCGGCGCGGGCCATCGCCGATGGGTCCGGTGTTCGCCGGAACGACCGGCACCTGCCGTGGCGCGAACGCCTACGCGCCGGCGTCCGTCGCGAACAGCACCGCCGCCCGCCCTTCGGCCAGCGGGGTGTCGCCGTGGGCGATCCGGAACGCGTACTGCGAACCGCCTTCGCTGCGCACCAGCGCCTCCGCCTCGCATGTCAGCGCGTCGGCCAGGTCGTCGATCCGCGCGCAATGCAGGCGCACCCCGCGCAACGCCACCAGCAGGCCCGGCGGCGCCGCGCCGCCCGCCGCGCGCGCCAGCAGCCCGCCGTGCACCGCCATCGCCTGCGCGCCGTATTCGCACAGGTGCACCGCGTGCAGGCGGCCGGCGTGGCGGAGCGGGTGCGCGGGATGGCGGTGGTTCCACGCCCGCAGCGCGATGCGCGCGTCGCTCCAGGCCGTCACCTCGTCCCACAGGCACATGCCGCCCTGGTGCGGGATCAGGCGCAGGATGTCGTCGCGGAGGACGCAGGGCATGGGGCGGCGTCGCGGGCGGGCCGCGCAGCATGCCGGCCGCCGTCGACGGCGCGCAAGCCTCAGGCCGGCGCGGTCGGACGCCGCACGATCAGCAGCGCGAGCGCGAAGTTGCTGGCCACGCCGACCGCCACCGTCACCCCGATCGCGCGCAGCACCGGGATGGTCGACAGCGCCAGCAGCGCGAACACGACGAAGGTGACCGCGCTGCACACCAGGATCGCGTGCAGCGCGCGGCGCTGCTCGTCGGGGGCGTCGCCGGCGTGGTCGAAGAACAGCGCGTAGTCGAGCCCGAGCCCGGCGGCGAGGATCAGCGCGACCAGGTGGAACAGGTTCAGCTCCACGCCCGCGCCGCGCAGCGCCGCCAGGATCACCAGCGTGGTCAGCGCCATCGGCGCCAGCACGCGCAGCACGCGGCGCGGCGCGCGCAGGGCGAGCCACACGGTCGCCGCCAGCAGCACCGCCGCCAGCGCCAGCGCCCACAGCACGCGGGTGCGGTATTCGGCGACCAGCGATTCGGACGCCTGCTTGAGATCGAGCAGACGCGCGCCGGCGGGGGCGACCGCGCGCTGCACGGCGGCCGGATCGCGCAGGCCGGAAAGCGACACCAGCGCGGTCGCCTGGCCTTCGCCTTGCAGCAGCAGCGACGCGACCGTGGCCGCCAGCGGCGTGCCGTCCAGATCGCGCGGCGAGAGCGGCGCCGCGCGTCGGGCGGCGGCGACGTCCTCGACGAACCCGGCGAAGGCGTCCTCGCGGAACGGGGTGGCCGCCACCGCCTGCGCCAGCGCCGCCTGCAGCGCCGGCGTGTCGGGCAGCGCGGCCTGCCGCGCGCGCTGGGTGGCCGCGCTCGGCAGGTAGCGCGCGGCGAGATCGAAACCCTGCAGCACGCCCTGCGCGCGCAGGCGTTCGAGCACCGGCAGCAGCCGTTCGGACGCCTGCAGCGCGGCCTCGGTGTCGGGCGCGGCGAGCGCCAGCACGTAGCGCACGTCGGGCGCGCCGAGTTCGGCGCGCAGTTGCGCGTCGCGCTGCAGGCGCGGGGTCGGCACCGGGGTCAGCCGGGCGAGGTCGTTCTCCCAGAACGGGCCGGGCGCGAACGCCGCCACCGCGGCCGCGGCCAGCGCGAGCGCGAGCGCCGGCAGCG
>NZ_VOHJ01000030.1 GCF_007923255.1 Vulcaniibacterium thermophilum
TCGGTCCGGAGACGCCCGTGGGCGCGCCGCGGACGGCGCAGCGCCCCGCCGCGGCGGCAGCGCCGCAGGTGGCGAGCGCGACGTCCGCCGCGCCCTTCGAACGCCGCGCCGCCCCGTCGCGGCGCCGCGGTGCGCAGACCCGCGAGGACGGGAATGCTTCGCTGCTGGCCTCCGCGCCGACGCGTGCGTCGTCGGCGAGCAACCCGTTCAACGCGCCGCCGGTGGAGCCGGCCGCGCGCCCCTGGCCGCGTTCGCGGCTGCCGCTGGCCGGGGAAGGCGCGATGAACGCGCGTTTCGACGAGCCCTCGCCGTTCTATCCGTTCGAGCCGCGTCTGCCCGAGCAGCCGGCCACCGAGCTGCCGGCTCCGCCGTACTGATCCGTTGTGCTCCCCGTTCAGGCGACGCCCGGTTGAACGCCGCGCGCACGCCCCGATTGTTGTCCGAAATCGCTACGAGGCCGATTCCGATGAACCGACCCTCCCGTTCGCTGATCCTCGCCGGCGCGCTCGTACTGGCGCTGCCGGCCGCCTGCACCGCGCAGTCGCCGTCCACGCCGATCGCGCCGCCGCCCGCCGCCACCCCCGCGCCGCCGCTGGTGCAGGGCCTGCCCGACTTCACCCGCCTCGTGGAACGCGTCGGCCCGGCGGTGGTGAACATCCGCGCCGAGATCGCGCCGCGCCGCGCGCGCGGGGCGACGCCGTACGACGACCAGATCCCCGAGATCTTCCGCCGCTTCTTCGGCGACGAGCTGCCGTTCCCGCAGATCCCCGGACCGGGCGCGCGCGGCGGCGTCTCGCTCGGCAGCGGTTTTCTGATTTCCGACGACGGCTACGTGCTCACCAACCACCACGTGGTGGCCGGCGCCGACGAGATCACGGTGCTGATGTCGGACCGCCGCGAGCTGAAGGCGAAGCTGATCGGCAGCGACGAGCAGTACGATGTCGCCCTGCTCAAGGTCGAAGGCAAAGGGCTGCCGTTCCTGCGCGCGGGTAATGCTGGACTGGTGAAACCAGGACAGTGGGTGATCGCGATCGGCTCGCCGTTCGGGCTCGACCATTCGGTCACCGCCGGCATCGTCAGCGCCACCGGCCGCGCCAACCCGTATTCCGGCCAGCAGTACGTGCCGTTCATCCAGACCGACGTCGCCATCAACCGCGGCAACTCCGGCGGCCCGCTGCTCAACACCAGCGGCGAGGTGATCGGCATCAACTCGCAGATCTTCTCCAACTCCGGCGGCTACATGGGCGTGAGCTTCGCGATCCCGATCGACATCGCGATGAACGCCGCCGAGCAGCTCCGCGCCACCGGCCGCGTCAGCCGCGGCCTGCTGGGCGTCAACGTGCAGCCGGTGGGGGCCGACGAGGCCGAGGCGTTCGATCTGCCCGACAGCCGGGGCGCGCTGGTCGCCGATGTCTCGCCGGGCAGCGCGGCCGAGAAGGCCGGCATCCAGCGCGGCGACGTCATCCGCGCGGTCAACGGCCGGCCGGTGAACACCTCCAGCGACCTGCCGCCGCTGATCGGCGCGCAGCGGCCGGGCACGCGCGTCACCGTGACCGTGTTCCGCGACGGCCGCGAGCGCGACATCGCCGTGGTGCTGGACGCGGCCGAGGAGGCCGCTGCCGTGCCGGCGGCCGCGCGCGAAGGCGAGCCGGGCCGCGAGGCGCCGCCCGCCGCCGGCGCCAACCCGCTCGGACTGGTGACGCAGGACCTCACCGCGGCCCAGCGGCAGCAGCTCGGCCTGCGCGCGGGCGAGGGCGTGCGCGTCGTGCGCGTGGGCCCCGCCGCCGCCGAAGCGGGCCTGCGGCCCGGCGACATCGTGCTGGCGGTGGGGCGCCGCTCGGTGGGCAGCGCCGCCGAACTCGAGCGTGCGCTCGCCGACGCCCGCCGCGGCGAGACGGTGATGCTGCTGGTCCGCACCCAGAACGTGACGCGCTACGTCGCCGTGCGCGTGGGCGAGGAGTGAGGCGCGACGCCGCGTCCGCCGGCCGTGCTGCCGGCGGGCGCGGGCGCCTGTGCGATAATCCCGCGTTCCCCTGATCCCGTAAGGCGGCGCGCGCGCCCGCATGCAGCACATCCGCAACTTCTCGATCATCGCCCACGTCGACCACGGCAAGTCGACGCTGGCCGACCGCATCATCCAGATCTGCGGCGGGCTGGAAGAGCGCGAGATGGAAGCCCAGGTGCTCGATTCCAACCCGATCGAGCGCGAGCGCGGCATCACCATCAAGGCGCAGTCGGTCTCGCTGCCGTACAAGGCGCGCGACGGAAAGGTCTACCAGCTCAACTTCATCGATACCCCGGGCCACGTCGACTTCAGCTACGAGGTCAGCCGCTCGCTGGCCGCCTGCGAAGGCGCGCTGCTGGTGGTGGACGCCGCGCAGGGCGTGGAGGCGCAGTCGGTCGCCAACTGCTACACCGCGGTCGAGCAGGGCCTGGAAGTGGTGCCGGTGCTCAACAAGATCGACCTGCCGACGGCCGACATCGACCGCGCCAAGAGCGAGATCGAGGCGGTGATCGGCATCGACGCCACCGACGCGGTCGCGATCAGCGCCAAGACCGGCCTCAACGTGGTCGAGGTGCTGGAGGCGATCGTGCAGCGCATCCCGCCGCCGAAGCCGCGCGACACCGACAAGCTGCAGGCGCTGATCATCGATTCCTGGTTCGACAACTACCTCGGCGTGGTGTCGCTGGTGCGTGTGATGCAGGGCGAGATCAAGCCCGGCGACAAGCTGCTGGTGATGTCCACCGGCCGCACCCACCAGGTCGACCAGGTCGGCGTGTTCACGCCGAAGCGCAAGATCCTCGAGAAGCTCGGCGCCGGCGAGGTGGGCTGGGTGACGGCGTCGATCAAGGACGTGCACGGCGCGCCGGTCGGCGACACGTTCACCCACGCCAACGATCCCGCGCCGAAGCCGCTGCCCGGCTTCCAGGAAATGCAGCCGCGCGTGTTCGCCGGCCTGTTCCCGGTCGATGCCGAGGACTATCCGGCGCTGCGCGAGGCGCTGGAGAAGCTGCGCCTCAACGACGCCGCGCTGCGCTTCGAGCCGGAAAGCTCCGAGGCGATGGGCTTCGGCTTCCGCTGCGGCTTCCTCGGCATGCTGCACATGGAGATCGTGCAGGAGCGCCTGGAGCGCGAGTACGACCTCAACCTCATCACCACCGCGCCGACCGTGGTGTACGAGGTCGAGAAGACCGACGGCACCGTGGTGAAGCTCGACAACCCGGCCAAGCTGCCGCCGGTGAACCAGATCGAGGAGATCCGCGAGCCGATCATCCGCGCCAACATCCTCACGCCCGAGGACTACATCGGCAACATCATCAAGCTGTGCGAGGAGAAGCGCGGCTCGCAGATCGGCATCACCTACATGGGCAGCCAGGTGCAGATCAGCTACGAGCTGCCGATGGCGGAAGTGGTGCTGGACTTCTTCGACCGGCTGAAGTCGGTGAGCCGCGGCTACGCGTCGCTGGACTACCACTTCCTGCGCTTCCAGGCCGGCCCGTTCGTGCGCGTGGACACGCTGATCAACGGCGACAAGGTCGATGCGCTGTCGATCATCTGCCACCGCTCGCACGCCGACCGCCGCGGCCGCGAGCTGTGCGAGAAGATGAAGGACCTGATTCCGCGGCAGATGTTCGACGTCGCGATCCAGGCCGCGATCGGCTCGCAGATCATCGCCCGCAGTACGGTCAAGGCGCTGCGCAAGAACGTGCTCGCCAAGTGCTACGGCGGCGACGTCACGCGCAAGAAGAAGCTGCTGGAGAAGCAGAAGGAAGGCAAGAAGCGGATGAAGCAGGTCGGCCGCGTCGAGATTCCGCAGGAAGCCTTCCTCGCGGTGCTGTCGGTGGACAACAAATAAGACATTCGGGAATGGGGAATCGGGAATGGCTCCAGGCGCGGTGATTCGCGCAGGGGCGCACCTGCGTCTACCATTCCCGGGTTCTCCGGCGGGCGGTAGCCGGATGGCTTGCCCGACGATTCCCGATTCCCCATTCCCGATTCCCGGATACGACGCATGCGCTGGTTCGAAATCGCCCTCGTCAGCCTGACCCTGTTCACCGGTGCGGTCTGGCTGCTCGACAAGCTGTTCCTCGCCAGGCGGCGTGCGGCGCACGCGGACCGGATCGATGTGGAGGCCAAGGAGCCGGCGATCGTCGACTACTCCAAGGCGTTCTTTCCGGTGCTGGCGGTGGTGCTGATCCTGCGCAGCTTCGTCGCCGAGCCGTTCCGGATCCCGTCCAATTCGATGATGCCGACGCTGCTCACCGGCGACTTCATCCTGGTCAACAAGTTCACCTACGGCCTGCGCCTGCCGATCACCAACCGCAAGTTGGTGGACATCGGCGCACCGGAGCGCGGCGACGTGGTGGTGTTCCGTCCACCGCAGCATCCGGACCAGGACTGGATCAAGCGCGTGGTGGGGTTGCCGGGAGACCGCATCGAGTTCGTCGACAACCAGCTCATCGTCAACGGCAAGCCGGTCGAGTACCTGCCGGTCGGCACCTACACCGGCGTCGGCAAGGGTGCGGAGATGACCGGCGCCACCGAGCTGGTCGAGAAACTGCCCGGTCGCGAGCACCGGGTGCTGGAGACGCCCGACATCGTCGGCTTCGGCCAGAGCGTGTGGGAGGTGCCCGCCGGGCACTACTTCGTGATGGGCGACAACCGCGACCGCAGCGACGACAGCCGCTTCTGGGGCTTCCTGCCGGAGAAGAACATCCGCGGCCGGGCGTTCCTCATCTGGCTGAACTGTGAAGGCTGGTTCTGTTCCGGCGCCTTCGACACCTCCCGGATCGGAACCCGCATCCCGTAAGCTGCACGGGGGCGCCGCGGGGTGCGGCGCCGGGGACGGTATCGCTAACGGGGAGCAACGACGATGAAGCGCGCGCAGAAGGGCATCACCCTGGTCGGGTTCATCATGGTGCTGGCGGTGGTGGGCGTGTTCGCCTACATGGGCATGAAGGTCGTGCCGATGTATCTGGAGTTCTTCGCGGTGAAGGACGCCGCCAACGGCGTGGCCAAGGAATCCGGCATCACCGAGATGGACGCGAGCAAGGTCGAGGACCTGTTCTTCCGCCGGCTGGACGTGAGCTACGCCGACAGCGTCAAGCGGGACAACGTCAAGGTCGTGCGCAAGGACGCCGGCTACGTGATGACGATCGAGTACGAGGTGCGCAAGCCGCTGATCGCCAATCTCGACGTCGTCGGCCGGTTCGACCTCACCCAAGAGATCAAGCGGGGCGGTGGCGACTGACCGGCTCGGCCACCGGTTCGCGGCGCCTGCGCTGCTCGCGCAGGCGCTGACGCATCGCAGCGCCGGTTCGCCGCACAACGAGCGTCTGGAATTCCTCGGCGATGCGCTGGTCAACCTGATCGTCGCCGAGGCGTTGTACCAGCGCTGGCCGCAGGCCGACGAAGGCGCACTGACGCGCGCGCGCGCCGAGCTGGTGCGCGAATCGTCGCTGGCCGCGATCGCGCGCCGTCTGGCGCTCGGCGAGCGGCTCACGCTCGGGCCCGGCGAAATGAAGTCCGGCGGCCATCGCCGCGATTCCATCCTGGCCGATGCGCTCGAGGCGGTGATCGGCGCGATCTACCTCGATGCCGGCTTCGAGACCTGCCGCGCGGTCGCGCTGCCGTGGTTCGCCGAGGCGCTGGAGGCGCTGCCGCCGCCGCACAAGGTCGGCAAGGACGCCAAGACGCGGCTGCAGGAGTGGCTGCAGGCGCGCGGCCTGCCGCTGCCGGTGTACGCGCTGCTGTCGGAGAGCGGCGAGGAGCACGCCAAGGTGTTCCGGGTGTCGTGCGCGCTGACGCAACCGGAACTGGCGACCGAAGGCGAGGGCACCTCGCGCCGGTCCGCCGAGCAGGTCGCCGCGGAGGCCGCATTGAGCCGCCTGCGCGAGGAGCAGGGCGCGCAGGCGCCGTGAGTCGGCGCGGCGCCGTCGAGGCGCCGTGCATTGCCCCGCCACGCCCGCGCCCGGACAATCCGCGCATGAGCGAAACCCCCTCCTATCGCGCCGGCCACGTGGCCGTCATCGGCCGTCCGAACGTCGGCAAGTCCACGTTGATCAACGCGCTGGTCGGCGCCAAGGTCAGCATCGTCTCGCCGCGCCCGCAGACCACCCGGCACCGGCTGCTCGGCATCGCGACGTTTCCGGACGGGCAACTGGTGCTGGTCGACACGCCCGGCATCCACCGCGATTTCGGCAAGGCGAGCGCGACCGCCATGCACCGCTTCATGAACCGCGCGGCGCGCGGCGCCCTGGAGGGCGTGGACGCGGCGCTGCTGGTGGTGCAGGCCGGACGCTGGGACGACGCCGACGCGCTCGCCTACGACACGCTGGCGAAGGCCGGCCTGCCGGTGGTGCTGGTGGTCAACCAGGTCGATCGCGTGAAGGACAAGGCGGCGCTGTTGCCCTATCTGGCGGAGGTGGCGCAAGGCCGCGAGTTCGCCGCCGTGCATCCGGTGTCCGCGCTCAAGCGCAAGGGGCTGGAGGCGCTGGTGAAGGACGTGCTGGCGCTGCTTCCCGAGCAGGAGGCGCTGTATCCGGAGGACGAGATCACCGACAGGAGCCAGCGCTTCCTCGCCGCCGAACTGGTGCGCGAGCAGTTGATGCGCCAGCTCGGCGACGAACTGCCGTACGCGACCACGGTGGAGATCGAGCGCTTCGAGCAGGAAGGCCGGCTGGCGCGCATCGGCGCGGTGATCTGGGTCGAGCGCGACGGCCAGAAGGCGATCGTGATCGGCAAGGGCGGCGAGCGCCTGCGCGAGATCGGCAGCAAGGCGCGCGTGCAGATGGAACGCCTGTTCGGTTGCAAGGTGTTCCTCGAGACCTGGGTGCGCGTGCGCGAGGGCTGGAGCGACGATGAGGCGGCGTTGCGGGCGTTCGGGTATACGGAGTGAAGCGCCGGGAGTCGGGGGTCGGGAATCGGGAATCGGGAATCGGGAACTGGGAACGGGGAACGGGGAACGGGGAATCGGGAATCGGGAATCGGGAATCAGGAATCGATCCTGTGGCGGGCCGGACGCTGTGTGGCATTGCGCAAGGGGGATCGGGGACGATCGCCGATTCCCCATTCCCCATTCCCCATTCCCCTTTCCTCATTCCCCATTCCCCATTCCCCGTTCCCCGTTCCCCATTCCCCGTTCCCCATTCCCCATTCCCCATTCCCCATTCCCCATTCCCCATTCCCCATTCCCCATTCCCCATTCCCGATTCCCGATTCCCGATTCCCGATTCCCGATTCCCGATTCCCGATTCCCGATTCCCGATTCCCGATTCCCGATTCCCGATTCCCCATTCCCGATTCCCGATTCCCGATTCCCCGTTCCCCGTTCCCCGTTCCCCTGACACATGCGCTACACCGCCCAACCCGCCTTCGTGCTGCATGCGCGCCCATGGCGGGAGACCAGCCTGCTGGTCGAGGTGCTGAGCCTGGAGCACGGACGGCTGGGGCTGGTGGCGCGCGGGGTGCAGGGGCCGAAGCGGCACGCGCTGCGCGCGGCGTTGCAGCCGCTTCAGCACATCCGCTTCGATGCCGTGCAACGCGGTGAGCTGGCGACGCTGACCGCGGCGGAGGCGCTGGATGCGGCGCCGCGGCTGGCGGGCGAGGCGGCGCTCGCCGGCTTCTATCTCAACGAGCTGACCCTGCGTCTGGCGCCTCGCCACGACCCGGTGCCCGACCTGTTCGCCGCGTATGCGCGCGCCCGCGTGCGCCTGGCCAGCGACGAGGCGCTGGCGTGGACGCTGCGTCGCTTCGAGCGCGATCTGCTGGAGGCCATCGGCGTCGGCTTCGACTGGGCGCACGACGCCGACGGCCGGCCGATCGATCCGGCCGCGCGCTACCGTCTCGATCCCGAGCACGGCCCGCGCCGGCTGCTCAGCGATCGCGGCCACGACGAACGCAGCCAGGCCGCCACCGGTCGCGCGCTGCTTGCGCTCGGCGAAGACCGCTCGCCCGACGCCGACGACCTCGCCAGCCTGCGCCTCGCGCTGCGCGCGCTGCTGGCGCACTACCTCGGTCCGCGCGGGTTGAAGTCGTGGGAGATGCTGGGCGAACTGTCGCGGGTGATGCGGGACGCGGGCGGGGCGTAGGGGCCCTTCCGAATCTGCGGGACGGTGCAGGCTGGCTCGTCCGTTGCTTCGTGCATGCGCAACACAATGGGCCCCGGCCTTCGCCGGGGCGACGGTGGGCGTTGGCTGCGACGCACACGGCGCGGGGCGTTCTGGCGCTCCGTGCCGGTGCGGAAGGCGGGCCGCGGCGTAAGCGGCGCGTGCCGATCAAGTGAGGCGATCCCGTCATCCCGGTGAAGGCCACTGCTGTCCGGAATCCAGCCGCCCTTCGTGCTCGTCATCCCCGCGCAAGCGGGGATCCATGGACGTCACGCAAGCCGCAGCCAACGTCGATGGATTCCCGCTTACGCAGGAACGACGAAAGCAGGCCTCCGGGCGATCAGTGGGCCACGCCGCGCGAACAGGTCGCCATGCGCGCCAACTCCGCTCTCCGTCGTTGCTGCGCAGGCTCGGACAGCCGTGGGCGAAAGCCGGGATCCATTCTCGACGTGCTGCCTCAGCCGTGATCCGGCACCGGTGTGAACGCCGCCAGTGTCTCCTCCACCGCGTCGAGAAACGTGCGCAGCGCCGAGGGATCATCCGGCGCCGCATGCAACGCCGCCACCGCATGCTCCAGCCGGGCCGCGCCGACGAAGCCGCAGCTCGCGCGCAGGCGGTGCAGCAGGCCGCGCAGGCGCTCGCCGTCGCCGGTGCGCACCGCCGCCTCGACCTCGGCGCGCACGCCGGGCAGCTCGGCGTGGAACAGACCGCGCAAGGCCGACACATGCCGCGCGCCGCCGAGCGCGCGTTCGGCCCGGGCGTCGTCCCAGAGCGGCACGCCCGCGCCCGTCGCTCCCGGCAGATGCCGGCGCACCGCCGCCTGCAGCGCGTCGGCCGACAGCGGCTTGACCAGCACTTCGGCGAATCCGGCGGCGATCAGGGCCTCGGCCACGGACCGCTCGCGTGCGGCCGTGTGGGCCAGGGCGACCACGCCGGGGCGTCGCGCGCGCATGGCGGAGAGCGCGGCGATGCCGTCGCCGTCGGGCAGGTGGGCGTCCACCAGCCAGAGGTCGAACGCCGCGGCGTCCAGCGCCCGCAGCGCCGCCGCGCCGTCGCCGGCGAGGACCACCTGCGCCGGCAGCGCGCGCAGCGCCTCGCCCAGGAACGCGGCGCTCACCGCATCGTCCTCGACCAGCAGCAGGCGGGGGTGATCGGGTGACGTCATGTCGTGCCTCTCCTCGGTATGCTGGGCCGATGTGCGAAGCGATGGTACGTCGTTGGCTGGCGGTCGCGGCGGTGGGCATGGCGCTCGCGGCGCCGGCGCAGGCGCGCACGCTGACCGCGCGGGTCCAGCGCGTGACCACGCCGGTGGCGACGCTGCAGGACGTGCGCGTCGCGCTCGAATGGCCGGCGCAGGCCGATGCCGGTGCGCTGCGCCTGCAGGCCGCGCGGCTGGACGCGCCCGATCTCGGCTATCGCCTGTCCGCGCTCGACTGGCGCTGCACGCTCACGCGCGTGGAGCGCGGCTGGCGCTGCGAGGGGCCGGTGCGCTCGCGCCAGGGACAGGCGCGGCTGATGCTGTTCTTCGACGAGGCCCGCACGCAGGCCACGCTCGCGCGCGGAGCGACCCGCATCGCCCTCGATCGCAACGCCGCCGTGCCGGACCTCACCCGGATCGATCTGACCGCGGTGCCGCTGACGTGGGCGCAGGCGCTGCTCGCGCAGGCCTGGGACGACGGCCGGCTGGGCGCGGGCGCATTCGATGCGCGCCTGCAGGTGCTCGCGCCCGCCCGCGGGCCGCTGCGCGTGCGCGGTCCGCTCACGCTGCGCGGCAGCGCGTTCGACACGCCCGACGGTACGGTCGCGGGCCAGAACCTCGTGGCGCGGCTGGATCTGGATCTCGCCTTCGACGCACAGGACACCGCGCGCGTGGCCGGCACCCTGCAAGGCGGCGAGCTGCTGTTCGGCAACGCCTACCTCGCGCCGCAAGGGCCGGTGCGCGTGGAAGTGCAGGCCGAGGGACGCGACGGGACGTGGCGCGTGCCGCGTTTCCTCTGGCGGCAGGACGGGGTGCTCGCCGCGCAGGGCAGCGGCGCGTTCGATGCGACCGGCACCCTGCGCGATCTGACGCTCGAGGCCCGCAGCGGCGATCTCGCCGCGCTGCAGGCGGGCTACCTGTCCGGCTGGCTCGGCATCGCCGGCCTCGGCGAGCTGCGATCGCGCGGCGCGCTCGATCTCGCGTTGCGGCTGCGCGACGGCGTGCTCGAATCGGCCGAGGCCCGGGTGCACGCGGCCACATTGGACGACCCGAAAGGACGCTTCGCATTCGATCGCCTGGACGGGCGCATCGCCTACTCCGCGCACGCGCCGGTGGACAGCGCGTTGCGATGGCAGGGCGGCCGGCTCTACGGGCTGGGCTTCGGCGCGGCCGAACTGCCGCTGCGGTCCGGCGACGGCGTGCTGCGTCTGCGCGAACCGGTGCGCCTGCCGATGCTCGGCGGACGCGTCGGATTCGACAGTTTCGAGCTGCGCCCGCCGCAGCGCGGGCAGGGGCTGGATGTCCGCTTCGGGCTGTCGCTCGACGGCCTCGAGGTGGCGGAGCTGTCGAAGACGCTCGGCTGGCCCGCGTTCGGCGGCGAACTCAGCGGCCGCATTCCGCGGGCGCACTACGCCAACGACCGGCTCGACTTCGATGGCGGCCTGACGATGGCGGTGTTCGACGGCCGCGTGCGCGTGACGTCGCTCGCGATGGAGCGCCCGTTCGGCACCGCGCCGACCCTGTCGGCCGACATCGAACTGGACGGCCTCGACCTGCACGCGCTGACGGGCGTGTTCGACTTCGGCAGCATCACCGGTCGTCTCGACGGCCGCATCGCCGGATTGCGCCTGGTCGACTGGACGCCGGTGGCGTTCGACGCGCGGCTCGCCACCCGGCGCGTGCCCGGCGTGAAGCAGCGCATCAGCCAGCGCGCGGTGCAGAGCATCTCCAGCGTCGGCGACGCGTCGCTGGTCACGACCCTGCAGGGGCAGTTGATCCAGCTCTTCGACGACTTCGGCTATCGCCGCATCGGCCTGTCGTGCCGGCTGGTCGACGAGGTCTGCGAAATGGACGGGCTGGGTTCAGCCGGAGCGGGCTTTATCATCGTCGAAGGCGCGGGCGTTCCGCGGCTGACGGTGATCGGCTTCAACCGGCGCGTGGATTGGCCCACGCTGGTCGAACGCCTGGCCGCCGTGGGGCAGGGCGACGTGTCGCCGGTGGTCGAATGATTTCCAGACGGAGAATCTCCATGCATCGATGGCTTGCTCTTCCGGTGTTCGCGGCGGTGCTCACCGCCTGCGTCACCATCAACGTCTACTTCCCGGCGGCCGAAGCGCGGGAAGCCGCGCGCGAGTTCGTCGAGAAGGTGATCACCGAGGACAACGGCACCGCGCCGGCGCCGCAGCAGGACAAGCCGGGCGGTCCGAGCGCCACGCTGCAGCCGGCCGGTTTCGATTGGCTGGCGCTGGTCGGCATCGGCAGCGCGCACGCGCAGACACCCGACTTCAACATCCGCACGCCGGCGATCCAGGCGATCCAGTCGCGCATGGAGGCCCGCTTCGACAGCCAGCTTCGCGCCGCGTTCGACGCCGGTGCGCTCGGCTTCGCGCGCGACGGCACGATCGTGGTGCGCGATGCGGCGAAGCTCGACCTGAAGGACCGCGTCGCCGTCAACCAGGCCGTTGCCGAGGACAACCGCGACCGCAAGGCGCTGTACCGCGAGGTCGCCGTCGCCAATGGCCACCCCGAATGGGAGAACCAGGTGCGCGACGTCTTCGCCCGCCAGTGGATCGCCAGCGCGCGCGCAGGCTGGTGGTACCAGGACGCCGGCGGCGCGTGGAAGCAGAAGTGAGCGACATGGGGTTCGGGCGGTCGTAAACCCGGGCTTCGCGCCCCGTACAATCTGCTTCCGGCAAGGAGCCCGCGCCGACACGCGCGGGCTTCTGCTTTGTACGAATCCCCAATCCCGAATTCCGTCCCCCGTGGCCCGCCTCGACCTCGCCCCGCTCGAACTCGACATCACCGACCTCACCCACGACGGCCGCGGCGTCGCGCGGCGGCCGGACGGGCCGGGGGCGGGCAAGACCGTGTTCGTGAGCGGCGCCTTGCCGGGCGAGCGCGTGCGCGCGGTGCAGACCGGCCGCCATCGCAGCTTCGACGAGGCGCGGACGGTCGAGGTGCTGCAGGCGGCGCCGGAACGCGTCGCCCCGCGCTGCGCGCACTTCGGCGCCTGCGGCGGCTGCGCGCTGCAGCACTACGCGGAAGACCGGCAGATCCTTGCCAAGCAGCGTGTGCTGCTGGAGAACCTCGAGCGCATCGGCCACGTGCGCCCCGAAACCGTGCTGGAGCCGCTGACGGACGCAGCCTGGGGCTACCGGCGCAAGGGCCGCTTCTCGGTGCGGCGCGTCGAGAAGAAGGACAGGACGCTGGTGGGTTTCCGCGAGAACGATCCGCGCTTCGTCGCCGACCTGAGCGAGTGCCACACCGTGATCCCGCGGGTGGGCGCGCTGATTCCGGCGCTGTCGGCGCTGATCGACGGGCTGCAGACGCGGCGCGAGATCCCGCAGGTGGAGTTCATCGCCGGCGACGACACCGTCGCGCTCACGTTCCGCCACCTCGTGCCGCTGCCCGATGCCGACCGCGCCGCGCTGCTGGCGTTCGCGCAGGCGCACGACGTCGCCGTGTTCCTGCAGCCCGGCGGCGTGGACAGCGTGCATCCGCTGTGGCCGGCCGAGCCGAAGCTGGCGTTCCGGCTGAAGGCGTGGGACATCGAACTGAAGTTCCGGCCGCTCGACTTCATCCAGGTCAACGCCGGCCTCAACGAGCGCATGATCGCCCGCGCGCTCGAGCTGCTGGAACCGCAACCGGACGAACGCGTGCTCGATCTGTTCGCGGGGCTCGGCAACTTCACCCTGCCGCTGGCGCGGCATGCGCGCGAAGTGGTCGGCGTCGAAGGCGATGCGGGGCTGGTGCAGCGCGCCCGCGAGAACGCGGCGCACAACGGCATCGGCAACGCGCAATTCCATGCGGCCGATCTGGCCACCGATCTGCGCAACGAGCCGTGGATGCGCGAAGGATTCGACAAGCTGCTGCTCGACCCGCCGCGTTCCGGCGCCGACGTCGTGCTGGCGCAGCTCCCGCTGAAGCAGTTCCGCCGCATCGTCTACGTGAGCTGTCATCCGGCCTCGCTGGCGCGCGATGCGGGCTATCTCGTCAACGATAAAAAATGGCGCCTGCGCGCGGCCGGGGTGATGGACATGTTCCCGCACACCGCGCACGTGGAGTCGATCGCGGTGTTCGAGCGGTAAGGCCCGGATTGGGGATTCGGGATTGGGGATGCGCGGTGCGACCTGCCGGGGCATCGAGCCGACGGAACCCTCGATTCAACCGAGTCACAAGTCCCCGATCTCCGATTCCCGATTCCCGATTCCCGATTCCCGATTCCCGCCCCCCTTCCCATGCCCCTCGAAATCGAACGCAAGTTCCTCGTCACCGGCGACGGCTGGCGCGCGGCCGCGCACAAGGTCGTGCCGATGGCGCAGGGCTATCTCAATGACCTGGCCGTGCTCGATCGCGGGGAAATGAACGTGTCCGTGCGCGTGCGCATCGCCGGCGACGCCGCGTTCCTGAACCTCAAGTCGCGCGAGCTGGGGCACACCCGGCAGGAGTTCGACTACCCGATCCCGGTCGCCGATGCGCAGGCGCTGCTGGCGCTGTGCGTCGGCGGGCGGGTCGAGAAGCGCCGCCACTACGTCGCGCATGGCGACTGGACGTGGGAGGTCGACGAGTTCCTCGGCGACAACGCCGGCCTCGTGGTGGCCGAAATCGAGCTGCCCGCCGCCGATGCCGCCTTCGACACGCCCGACTGGCTCGGCGCCGAAGTCACGCACCTCAAGCGCTACTACAACCTCGCGCTGGCCGAGCGGCCGTACCGCGACTGGAGCGCCGAAGAGCGCGCCGCAACGGACGCGGCCTGACCCCGCTCCTGCATATGGCGAGAGGGGGCTGTGCACGGTAGAGGCAACCCGGTCGTCGGGGTGAGAGGGGCGCGCCTTGGGCGACCGGCCGCGACCGCCTACGCAACCTTCCACCGTCTGCGCGACAATCGCCGTCTTTCCGACGGAGTTTTCGCCCATGCTCGTGATCGGCCTGGCCGGCACCGAACTCGATGCGCGCGAGCGCGAATGGCTGCAGCACCCGGCGTGCGGCGGCGTGATCCTGTTCGCCCGCAACTTCGCGTCGAAGCAGCAGGTCACCGAGCTGTGCGCGGCGATCCGCGAAGCCGCGCCGCGCCCGCAGTTGATCTGCGTCGATCAGGAAGGCGGGCGCGTGCAGCGCTTCCGCGAGGGCTTCAGCGCGCTGCCGCCGCTGGAGAAGTTCGGGAAGCGCTACGCCGATGACCGCGAGGCCGCGCTCAAGCTGGCCGAGGAGCACGCCTGGCTGATGGCGAGCGAAGTGCGCGCCACCGGCGTGGACCTGAGCTTCGCCCCGGTCGTGGACCTCGGTCGCGGCAACCTCGCCATCGGCGACCGCGCGTTCGACGGCGATCCGCAGGTCGTCGCCGACTTCGCCCGCGCCTACGTGCGCGGCATGCACGCCGCCGGCATGGCCGCGACGCTCAAGCACTTCCCGGGCCACGGTTCGGTACGCGAGGACACGCATTACGACACCGCGGTCGATCCACGCCCGCTGGACGAGATCCGCGCGCACGACCTGATTCCGTTCGTGGCCGGCATCGAGGCCAAGGCCGACGCGGTGATGATGGCGCACGTCGTCTATCCGGCGGTGGACGAAGCGCCGGCCGGCTACTCGAAGCGCTGGATCGAGGAGATCCTGCGCGGCGAGCTGGGTTTCCGAGGTGTCGTGTTCAGCGACGACATCGGCATGGCGGCGGCGTTCTCCGCGGGCGGGGTGAAGGCGCGCATCGACGCGCATTACGACGCCGGCTGCGATTCGGTGCTGGTCTGCCATCCGGACCTGGTCGAGGAATCGCTGGAGGCGGTGCGCGACCGCCGCTTCGACACGATGGCGCTCGCCGGCCTGATCGGCCGCGGTCCGATGGGCTGGGACGCGCTGCTGGCCGATGCGCGCTACGCCGACACGCGCGGCCGCATCGAGGGGATCGCCTGATGCGGACCGATCTCGCCTGGGCGCTCGCCAACAGCGACCTGATCCACGACCGCGCCACCCTCGAGCGCGCGATCGCGCGCATGGCCGCGCGCATCCGCAACGACCACGCCGGCAGCGTGCCGCTGATGCTGACGGTGATGCACGGCGGCATGCCGTTCGCGGCGCGACTGGCGATGGAACTGGGCGCGCACCGCTTCGACGTCGAGTTCGACTACCTGCACGCCACCCGCTACCGCGGCCGGACGCATGGCGGCGAGCTGGTCTGGAAGGCGCGTCCCACCACGCCGTTGCGCGGCCGCCGCGTGCTGCTGGTGGACGACATCGTCGACGAAGGGCACACGCTCGATGCGATCGTGCGCTGGTGCCGGGCACAGGGTGCGGCGGACGTGCGTATCGCCGCGCTGTCAGTCAAGGCGCACGGCCGCTGCGTGCCGGGCGTGTGCGCCGATTACGTCGGCGTCGAGGTGCCGGACCGCTACGTGTTCGGCTACGGCATGGATTTCCACGGCCAGGGCCGCAACCTGCCGGCGATCTACGCGCTGAAGGAGTGACGACGATGGCGCCGCGCCTCGACCTGGCCGTGATCGGCGGCACCGGGCTGTACCGCCTCGCCGAGCTGCAGGACGTCGAAACCCAGCAGCCCGACACGCGTTTCGGCGCGCCGAGCGGCCCGGTGCGGATCGGCACGCTGCACGGCCGCCGCGTCGCGTTCCTCGCGCGCCACGGCGAAGGGCATTCGATCCCGCCGCACCGGATCAACTACCGCGCGAACCTCGCCGCGCTGCAGGCGCTCGGCGCCCGCCGCGTGCTCGCGCTCAACACCGTCGGCGGCATCACCGAACGTTTCGGCCCGCGCGTGCTGGCCTGCCCGGACCAGTTGATCGACTACACCTGGGGGCGCGTCTCGACCCTCTGCGAAGAGCCGGGCACCGAGGTCGTCCACATCGATTTCGGCGAGCCCTACGACCGCGCGTTGCGCCGCGAACTGCTGGCCGCCGCGGCGAAGGCCGGCGTGCCGGTGGTGGACGGCGGCTGCTACGGCGCCACCCAGGGGCCGCGGCTGGAAACGCGCGCCGAGATCGCGCGCCTTCGCCGCGACGGCTGCGACCTGGTCGGCATGACCGGGATGCCCGAGGCCGCGCTCGCGCGCGAGCTGGGGCTGGAATACGCCTGTCTGGCGATCGTCGCCAACTGGGCCGCCGGCGCCGGGCCGGACCCGGACGAGGTCATCACCCTGCAGGACGTGCTCGACAACGTGACCGCCGCCACCGCCACGCTGCCGGGCCTGCTGGCCGCGCTGCTGACGCCCTGACCGTTCGTCCGGAAATCCGCGACGGCGCGTTGTGCTGCGCCAGCGGCCGTGTTCATACTCGGGCCGCGCCAGGGCGAACCCGCCGGCGCGCGACAACGCACAGCATGAGGTCACGAAGGATATGCAGTACGGCACTGTGAAGTGGTTCAACGACGCGAAGGGATTCGGATTCATCGCGCCGGAAGACGGGAGCGCCGACGTGTTCGTGCACTACAGCGCGATCAACGCCAAGGGGTTCCGCACCTTGAAGGAAGGTCAGCGCGTCAGCTACGAGGTCACCCAGGGCCCGAAGGGCGCCCAGGCGACCGGCGTCACCGTGGCGGCCTGATCGCCAACGACGACTCTCAAGGCCCCGCTCCGGCGGGGCCTTTTCTTTGCATGGGAGGAACCCGATGGCGGAACACGTCGCCATCGTCGGCTACGGGACGGCCGGCCAGGCCGCCGCGGTGCTGCTGTCGCACGACGGGCATCGTGTCGAGGTGTTCGAACGCGCGCCGCAACCGGGCCCGGTCGGGGCCGGCTTCCTGCTGCAGCCGACCGGCCTGCACGTGCTGTGGACGATGGGGTTGCTGGACGATGCGCTCGTCCACGGCGCTCGCATCGAGCGGCTGTACGGCGAGACCACCGCCGGTCGGGCGGTGATGGACATGCGCTACCGCGAGCTGGAACCGCGCCTGTTCGGGCTCGGCATGCAGCGCGGCGCACTGTTCGAGCTGCTCGATGCGGCCTGGACGACGTCGCGCGTACTTCACGCGGGCGTGGAAGTCACGCACATCGATGCGGAACGCGGATGGCTGCGCGGCGCGGACGGTCGCAGCCACGGTCCGTTCGACCGCATCGTGGTCGCCAGCGGCGCGGCATCGGCGCTGCGCCGTCAGGTGGCCGAACCCGCGCTCGACCGGCCCTATCCGTGGGGTGCGCAATGGTGCCTGGTGCCGCAGGGCGACTGGCGGTGGCCGGACGAACTGCGCCAGCGCTATCTGCGCGCGCGACGCATGGCCGGATTGCTGCCGGTCGGCACGCGGCCGGGCGATCCGGTGCCGCGCCTCGGCTTCTTCTGGAGTCTGCCGGTGGCCGCGCTCGACGCGCCGGCGGACGCCGCGCGTTGGCGCGCGGACGTGGCGGCGGTGTGGCCGGAGGCGCTCGAGCGGCTGCACGGCATCGACGCCCCCGCCCAGCTCGCCGCGGCGCGGTACCGCGACTGCGTGATGCGGACCTGGCACCGCGGCCGCGCGATCGTGATCGGCGACGCCGCGCACGCGATGAGCCCGCAGCTCGGGCAGGGCGTGAACATGGCGCTGCTGGATGCCGTCGGCCTGCGCGACGCGCTGCGGGCGGCTCCGGACGAGGCGCTCGCCCGCTTCGTGGCGCGCCGCCGCCGGCATCTGCTCACCTACCATCGCTGGAGCCGCTGGCTGACCCCGCTGTTCCAGTCCGATCACGACTGGGCCGCCGCCTGCCGCGACCGGCTCATGCACCCGCTCTCGCGCCTTCCCGGCGGCCGCGGCGAGATGCTGCGCGTGCTGACCGGCACCCGCGTCGGCGCCCTCGGCACCCTCGAGCTGCCGGACGCGTTTCTCGAGGCTCTGCACGCCGCCGCACCCGCGCGCGATACAGTCGCCGCGATGCCGGCGGAGAAGCGCGCATGAGTCACGAGCCGACGCACGAGGTCGCCAACCAGCCGCCCGAGTTCGCGCCGCGCGATCTGTGGGCCGACGACGCGGCGCTGCGCGAGGGCATCGCGCGTGGGGGCGCGGCGGCGTTCGCGCCGAGGCTGGAGGAGTACGGCCGCCTCGCCGGCGATGAGCTGTACGCGCTGGGCTGGGACGCCCACCGCGACCGGCCGCGCCTGCGCACGCACGACCGCTTCGGCCGCCGCATCGACGTGGTCGAGTTCCACCCCCACTACCACGCGCTCATGCGCACCGCGATCGCGCACGGCGTCGCGGGCCTCTCGTGGGCGGACCCGCAGCCCGGTGCGCACGTCGCGCGTGCCGCGCTGAGCTATCTGCATCATCAGGTCGAACCGGGCACGAGCTGTCCGCTGACGATGACCCATGCGGCGGTGCCGGTGCTGCGCCGGGAGCCGGCGCTGCGCGAATGGGCCGACAAGGCCATCGCGCCCGCCTACGACCCGCGCGATGCGCCGATCGCGGACAAGCCCGGCGTCACCGTGGGCATGGGCATGACCGAGAAGCAGGGCGGCAGCGACGTGCGCGCCAACACCACGCGCGCGGTCGCGCTGCAGGCGGAGGGCGAGTACCTGCTGACCGGGCACAAGTGGTTCTTCTCCGCGCCGATGTCGGACGGCTTCCTGGTGCTGGCGCAGGCCGCCGGCGGCCTGACCTGCTTCCTCATGCCGCGCTGGCGCCCGGACGGCACCCGTAACGCGTTCCGGCTGATGCGGCTGAAGGACAAGGTCGGCGACTGGTCGAACGCCTCGTCCGAAGTGGAGTTCGACGGCGCGTGGGCGTACCGCATCGGCGAGGAAGGCCGCGGCGTGCCGACCATCATCGAGATGGTGATGCTCACCCGCCTGGATTGCATGGCCGGCGCCGCGGCGGAGATGCGCATGGCGCTGGCGCAGGCGATCCACCACGCGCGCCACCGCGCCGCCTTCGGCAAGCGCCTGATCGCGCACGCGCTGATGCGCAACGTGCTGGCGGATCTGGCGATCGAGTCCGAAGCCGCCACCGCGCTGATGCTGCGCGTGGCAGGCGCGGTCGATCGCGCCCCGCACGACCCTGACGAGGCCGCGTTCGCGCGCATCGCGGTCGCGATCGGCAAGTACTGGCTGTGCCGACGCGCGCCGGCGTTCGTCAACGAGGCGCAGGAGTGTCTGGGCGGAGCGGGCTACATCGAAGAATCGATGCTGGCGCGGCTGTACCGGCAGGCGCCGCTCAATTCGATCTGGGAAGGCAGCGGCAACATCCAGTGCCTGGACGTGCTGCGGGCGTTGGCGAAGGAACCCGCAGCCGGCGCGGCCGTGGCGTCGGAGCTGCGCGCGGCGAGCGGGCTGCATCCCGCGCTCGACGGCGAAGCGCGCGCGCTGTCGGCCCTGCTGGAGGGCGGCGCGATCGAGGAGACCCGCGCGCGCTACGTCGTCGAACGCACCGCGCTCGCCTTGCAGGCCGCGTTGCTGCTGCGCGCGCACAGCCCCGTCGCCGGGACGTTCTGCCGCACCCGGCTGCAGGGCGAGCATGGCCTCGCGATGGGGACCTTGCCCGCCGACGCGCCGTTCGATGCGCTGATCGCGCGCGCGTTGCCGGATTAGCGCCCCGACGCGGCATTCAACCGGAGTTCGCCGGCATCGCGCGGTAGGCCACGTAACCTGCGCCGACCGCGCCGGTCAGCGCGGCCGGGACGTACAGGGCGCCGTATCCGAACCTCGCGAACAGCCAGGCCCCGCATACGCCGCCGGCGAAGAAGAAGCCGATGATGAGCAGCGAGAGCATCAGGCGCAGCCGCTGCACCGGCAGGCCGCGAAGGCGGTGGCCGAGCATCACGCCGAGATCGGTGAACATGCCGCTGACGTGACTGGTGCGCACGACCGCGCCGCTGTAGGTGGTGGCCATCGCGTTCTGCAGGCCCATCGCCGCGGCCGCTAGCATCGGGCCGGCGAGATGGTGCGCCCGGAACAACGGCACCGCGAGCGCCAGCAACGCCGCCTCGATGGCCAGCGCGACGCCGTAACGCCGCCCCAGCCGCAATGTGCTGTCCTGGATGATGAGCCCGCTGGCCACCGCGCCGACGACGAAGCCGGCCACCATCAGCAGCAGGTGCGCCGCCTGCGCGCGCTCGCCCTGCGCGACCGCCGCGCCGAGCAGCGTGGTCGTTCCCGTGAGATGGGTGATGGCCTGCTTCTGGAAGCCCAGGAAGCCGACCGCATTCACGGTGCCGGCCACGCCGGCCAGCGCGGCCGCGCCCACCCAGACCCAGCGCGGCAGCCGCTCCGGCATCCGGCTACAGCACCTCGGAGGCGAAATCGGCCAGTCGCGAGCGCTCGCCGCGGCGCAGGGTGACGTGCGCGCTGTGCTGCCAGCTCTTGAACCGGTCCACCGCGTAGGTCATGCCCGACGTGGTCTCGGTGAGGTAGGGCGTGTCGATCTGCTCGACGTTGCCCAGGCAGACGATCTTGGTGCCGGGGCCGGCGCGCGTGATCAGCGTTTTCATCTGCTTGGGCGTCAGGTTCTGCGCCTCGTCCAGGATCAGCCAGCGGTTGAGGAAGGTGCGCCCGCGCATGAAGTTCATCGAGCGGATCTTGATGCGTGCGGCGAGCAGGTCGTTGGTCGCCGCGCGGCCCCAGCTTCCGCCGTCCTGGTTGTGCGTCAGCACCTCGAGGTTGTCGGTGAGCGCGCCCATCCACGGCGTCATCTTTTCCTCCTCGGTGCCGGGCAGGAAGCCGATGTCCTCGCCGACGCTGACCGTGGCGCGGGTCATGATGATCTCGCGGTAGCGCTGCTGGTCCATCGTCTGCGCCAGCCCCGCCGCCAGCGCCAGCAGCGTCTTGCCGGAACCGGCGGTGCCGAGCAGGGTGACGAAGTCGATGTCCGGGTCCATCAGCGCGTTGAGCGCGAAGTTCTGCTCGCGGTTGCGCGCGGTGATCCCCCACACCGCATGCTGCTGGTGGCGGTAGTCGTCGACGATCTGCAGCACGACGCGCTCGTCCTGCAGCCGCGCGACCTTCATCTCCGACTCCTCGTCGCCGGGCAGGAACAGGAACTGATTGGGATACCAGTCGTCGCCGTCCTTGCGCCGGATCTCGTAGAACGTCCGCCCCTTCTCGGTCCAGGACTTGAGCTCTTTGCCGTAGCGCTGCCAGAAGTCCGCCGGCAGCTCGGTGGCGCCGGTGTAGAGCAGGCTGAAATCGTCGAGCGCGCGGTCGTTCTCGTAGTCCTCCGACACGATGCCCGCGATCGCCGCCTTGATCCGCAGGTTGATGTCCTTGGAGACCAGCACCACCGGCGTGGCTGGCTCGTGCTCCTGCAGCGCGAGCACCGCGCCGAGGATCTGGTTGTCGGGAATCACCGCGCCGAAGCGGCGGCCGATGTCGACCGGCTCGGTCTGGAAACGCAGGCAGCCGACGCTGGCGGGGGCGCGCAGCTGCAGGCCCTGCGGGTGGTTGAGCGGAATGCCGGTGGCGATCCTGGTGGTGCCGACGCTCTGGATCAGCTCGTTGAGAAAGCGGCTGACCTGGCGCGCGTTGCGCGAGGCTTCCGAGGTGCCCTTCTTGTTGTTGTCGAGCTCCTCCAGCACCTGCATCGGCAGGTAGACGTCGTGCTCCTCGAACTTGAACAGCGCCGTCGGGTCGTGCATCAGCACGTTGGTGTCGAGCACGTAGATGCGCTTGCTTCGGGTCATTCCGGGCTCTCGTGGCGGTGGTCGTGAAGGGAACGCGCGCCGGCGCGCGCGCAGGGCAGCGCCGCCGTGGCCTGCGGGGCAGGACGGCGCGGCGCTTGGAAGGGCGAGGGGATCACTGCGAGCGGGCCGCCTTCAGCGTCTCGTACACGGCCTCGGCGTGGCCGGGCACCTTGACCGGGCGCCAGACGTGGGCGATGCGGCCTTCCGGATCGATCAGGAACGTGCTGCGCTCGATGCCGACCACCTTGCGGCCGTACATCGTCTTCTCGCGGATGACGTCGAACGCGTTGCACAGCGCCTCGTCGGCGTCGCTGACCAGGTCGAACGCGAAGCCCTGCTTGGCGCAGAAGTTCTGGTGCGACTTGATGGAATCGCGCGAGACGCCCAGCACCTCGGCGCCGAGGCGGCGGAACTTCGGCAGCAAGGCGTTGAAGTCCAGCCCTTCGGTGGTGCAGCCGGGCGTGCTGTCCTTCGGATAGAAGTAGAGCACCAGCCACTTGCCGCGATAGTCGGCCAGGCGTGCCGTCGTTCCGCTGGAGAGCGCCAGCGGCAGGTCGGGAACGGCGTCGCCTTCGCGCAGCCCGGCGCCGGAACGGGCCGGGCCGGCCTTCGGGGCCTCCGCCGGTCCGGCTTCGGTGTCGGTGCGCTTCTTCAAATCCCGGATCTCCAATCCGCGAGCCTCAGAACTTCATCGGATCCATGATCGCGTCGAGGTTCAGGTGGTCGCAGAACTCCAGGAAGTCGTCGCGCAGCGCGGCGATGTGCATCGTCGACGGCACGCCGATGGTGATCTGCGCCGAGAACATCTCCGCGCCGGTCTGCATCGCGCGGTACCGCGTCGACTGCAGGTTCTCGATGGTGATGCCCTGGCGGTCGAAGAAATCCGCCAACTGGAACAGGATGCCGGGCTTGTCGGCCGCCACCACCTCGACCACGTACGGCAGCAGGTTCGACTGCTGCGGCTTCGGGCCGGTGCGGTACCAGACCAGCTTGAGGCCTTCCTCGCGCTCCAGGCGCGACAGCATGGCCTCGAGCTTGGCCACCGAATCCCACGAACCGACCGCGAGCGCGGTCACCGACACGTCGCGCCCCACGGTCGACAGCCGCGCATCGACCAGGTTGCAGCCGCTGTCGGCGATGCGCCGCGTCACCGGCAGCAGCGGCGACTCCGGATGCGTCGTGTAGGCGTTGATCAGGAGGTGGTTTTCGTTCGGCGACGGCCGGGCGGAGGTGTCGGTCAAGGCGGCGTCTGCGAGGAAACGAAAGGGATGAACGGGAGTCCGCACGCAGCGGAAAGAGCGCGGTCAGCATACTTGCCCGTGCTTTCGCGCCGCAAGTAACATCGCCCGGCGCGCCTCGGTGCGCCTTTCACCGCCATTTCACGCCGAAGGCAGCCTCCCTTGCGACTCACCGGCAGCATCACCGCGCTCGCCACGCCGTTCGACGCCGCGGGCGAACTCGACCTCGACGCCTGGCGCCGCCTGCTGCAGATGCAGATCGAAGGCGGCACGCAGGCGGTGGTCGTCGCAGGTTCCACCGGCGAAGCCGCCGCGCTGTTCGACGCCGAGTACGACACGCTGCTGCGGATCGCGGTCGAGGAGATCGCCGGCCGCATTCCCGTGCTCGCCGGCACCGGGCTGTCGAACACCACCAAGACCATCGAGCTGACGCGGCGCGCCGCGCTGCTCGGCGCCGATGCCGCACTGGTGGTCACGCCGCCGTACGTGCGGCCGACGCAGGCCGGCCTGATCGCGCACTACCGCGCGATCGCCGACGACGGCGCGCTGCCGGTCGTGCTCTACAACGTGCCCGGCCGCACCGGCGGCGATCTGCTGCCGGAGACGGTGGCCGAGCTGGTCGACCACCCGCGCATCGTCGCCATCAAGGAAGCGCGCAGCGAGCCGGAACGGATGGAGGCGCTGCTGCGGCTGAAGTCCGAGTCCTTCGCCGTGCTCAGCGGCGACGACCCGACCGCCTGCCGCGCGATGCTGGCCGGCGCCGACGGCGTGATCTCGGTGGCGTCGAACGTCATCCCGGGCGCGTTCCGCCGGCTGTGCGATCTGGCGCGCGGCGGCGAGCGCGCCGGCGCCGAGACGTGGAATGCGCGGCTGATGCCGCTGTTCGACTTCCTCGGCGTGGAACCCAACCCGATCCCGGTCAAGGCGGTGCTGCAGCGCATGGGTGTCGGCCACGGCCTGCGCCTGCCGCTGCTGCCGCTGTCGGCCGTGCACCAGGACTCCGCCGCGCGCATGACCGCGCTGGCGATCGAGCTCGAAACCGAACGCCGCGACGCGCTCGTGGCCTGACCGACAGGAGAAACCGAATGCGTCCGAACTTCCCGCTGTACCGCGCCGTGCCGCTGCTGCTGGTGGTGGCGGTCGCCGCCGCTTCCGGCTGCCGCTGGTTCCGCAAGGACGATGCCTATGCGCAGAGCCCGGAGAGCCGGCCGCTCGAGGTGCCGCCCGATCTGGACATGCCGCGCACCGAAGGCGCGATGACGCTGCCGCCGGCGGGCACCACCGCGATCAACGCCGGCGCCGCGCAGCCGGCGGCGACGTCCGCGGCGGTCGGTTTCAACCTCACCGGCACGCGCGAGGACGCGTTCGCGAAGGTGGGCGAAGCGCTCGACGGCATCGAGGGCGTGACGGTGGCCAGCCGCGCGCCGCTGCTCGGCGCCTACGACGTCAGCTACGGCGGCGCCAACTTCCTCGTCCGCGTCTCGGCCACCGACACCGGCGTGTTCGTCTCGGCGGTGGACCCGCGCGGCCTGCCGGCCGCCGGCGAGGCGCCCGCGAAGCTGATCGGCATGCTCAAGCAGGCGCTCGGCGGGCAGTGAGCCGCGCGCCGCGCTGGGCCTGAAAGCACGGAAGGCGCCGCGAGGCGCCTTCGTCGTTGCAGGAGGAGGGCAGGCGGGGCCTGCGGCGCCGCGCTCCTGCGCGTCAGCGTTCCAGCAGGTCGAGCTTGCCCGGCTTGCCTTCCCACTCCTTGGCGTCCGGCAACGGGTCCTTGCGCGTGGTGATGACCGGCCACGCCTTCGACAGCTCGGCGTTGAGCTGCACGAACAGTTCCTGGCCGGCCGGCACGTCGTCGGCCGGGTAGATCGCGTTGATCGGGCACTCCGGCTCGCACAGCGTGCAGTCGATGCACTCGTCGGGGTCGATCACCAGGAAATTCGGCCCTTCGTGGAAGCAGTCGACCGGGCACACCTCGACGCAGTCGGTGTACTTGCACTTGATGCAGTTCTCGGTGACGACGAAGGGCATGGCGACGGTCCGACGAAAAGCGAGCGCACGATTCTAGCCGGGCGCGATCGCAGCCGCGGCTTGCGGTCTCGGCCGCAAAGAAGAAAGCCCGCAACGTGTGCGGGCTCTCCGGAGATGGCGCTCCCTACGGGATTCGAACCCGTGTTTTAGCCTTGAGAGGGCCACGTCCTAGGCCTCTAGACGAAGGGAGCGGGGTCCGCGTCATGAACGCGGCTTGCTAGTATAACGGTCTGCGTTGCCGCCGGCAACGAACCCGTCCACTGCCGCGGCACGCCCGCTCCTGATGCAAGCGAATCCGACCTCCAGCCTGCCCGCCTTGCGCGTGATCCCGCGCGAAGCGCACATCATCTCGCGCAAGAACATCAGCCCGAACGCGCTGCGCGTGCTGTACCGCCTGCGCGAAGCGGGTTTCGGCGCCTATCTGGTAGGCGGGGCGGTCCGCGACCTGCTGATCGGCGGTCATCCGAAGGACTTCGACGTCGCCACCGACGCCACGCCCGAGGAGATCCGCGCGCTGTTCCGCAACTGCCGCCTGATCGGCCGCCGCTTCCGGCTCGCGCACGTCGTGTTCGGGCGCGAGATCATCGAGGTCGCCACCTTCCGCGCCAACAGCGACGACGGCACCGGCGAGCGCGAGCTCGACGAGAGCGGCCGGCTGCTGCGCGACAACGTCTACGGCACGATCGAGGAGGACGCGGTCCGCCGCGACTTCACCGCCAACGCGCTGTACTACGCGATCGAGGATTTCTCGGTGCGCGACTACGTCGGCGGCTTCGAGGACGTGCAGCACCGCGTGCTGCGTCTGATCGGCGATCCGGTCACGCGCTACCGCGAGGATCCGGTGCGCATGCTGCGCGCGGTGCGGCTGGCGGCCAAGCTCGACTTCGACATCGAGCCCGCCACCGCCGAGCCGATCCCGCGGCTGGCGGGCATGCTCGCCGAGGCCGCGCCGGCGCGCCTGTTCGAGGAGTGCCTGAAGCTGTTCCTCGCCGGCCACGGCGAGAAGAGCTTCCTGGGCCTGGAGCGCTACGGCCTGCTGCCGGTGCTGCTGCCGGAAACCGCGGCCGCGCTCGCCGCCAACCGCAGCGGCGCCTTGCGGCGGATGATCCTGCAGGGCCTGCGCGCGACGGACCAGCGGGTGGTGAACGACGAGCCGGTCTCGCCCGCGTTCCTGTTCGCGCTGCTGCTGTGGCCGGCGTACTGCCGCGCGCTGATGGCGCTGCAGGCCGAGGGCGTGCCCACCGCGGAAGCGCAGCGCCGGGCCGCCGATCGCGTGACGCTGCACCAGCTCTACCGGGTGGCGCTGCCGCGGCGCTTCTCGGTGCCGATGCAGGAGATCTGGCTGCTGCAACCGCGCTTCTCGCAGCGCCAGCGCAAGCGGGTGTTCCGCCTGCTCGCCCATCCGCGCTTCCGCGCCGCGTTCGATTTCCTCGCGCTGCGGCTGGCCGCCTCCGACGAGCACGCGGCCGACGTCGCGTTCTGGCGGGAGGCGCAGGCCAAGCCGGGCGACGCGCTGGCGGCCGAACTGGAGGCGCAGCCGCCGCAGGCGGTCGCCGAGGGCAAGCGCAAGCGCCGCAGACGGCGCCGGCGCGGCGGCGAGGACGCGGCCGGCGCGGACACCGGCCCGTCGGCCCCGGGCGAGGACTGACGGATGACCGCGCGTGCGGCGGGCGCCGCGGTGGTCGGCCTCGGCAGCAACCTCGGCGACCGCGTCGCGCAGTTGCACGAGGCGTTCGCCGCGCTCGACGCGCTGCCGCACACGCGCGTGCGGCGCACGTCGAGGCTGTACCGGTCGCCGGCCTGGGGCGTGGCCGACCAGCCGGACTTCCTCAATGCCGCGGTGCTGCTGGAAACCGCGCTGCCGCCGCGCGAACTGCTGGACGAGTTGCTCGCGATCGAGCGCGAAGCCGGCCGCGACCGCAGCGCCGAGGCGGTGCGCTGGGGCCCGCGCGTGCTCGACCTCGACATCCTGCTGTACGGCGACCGCCGCATCGACGAGCCGGGCCTGCGCGTGCCGCATCCGCATCTGCACGAGCGCGCGTTCGCGCTGGTGCCGCTGCTGGAAGTGTGGCCGGAGGCGACGATTCCCGGCCGCGGCCGCGCGCGCGAGGCGCTCGACGCGCTCGGTGCGATGGCTCCGATCGAGGTCGAGGCGCTAGGCTAGCCGCATGTACGCCGCCACGCCCGACAAACCCTGGACCGTTCCCGCGCTGCTCGACGCCAAGCGCGCCGGCCGCAAGCTGACGATGCTCACCTGCTACGACGCCGGCTTCGCGCGCACGCTGGAGGCCGGCGGCGTGGACCTGATCCTGGTCGGCGATTCGCTCGGCATGGTGGTGCAGGGTCACGACAGCACGCTGCCGGTGACGGTGGAGGCGATCGCCTACCACGTGCAGTGCGTGGCGCGTGGCGCGCGCCGCCCGCTGCTGATCGCCGACATGCCGTTCGGCGCCGACGCCACGCCCGAGCGCGCGCTGGAGGCGTCGATCCGCTTCCTGCAGGCGGGCGCGGCGATGGTCAAGCTGGAGGGCGCGGGCTTCAAGCTCGACGTCATCCGCTTCCTGGTCGAGCGCGAGATTCCGGTCTGCGCGCACCTGGGCCTGACGCCGCAGTCGGTGTTGCGGCTCGGGGGGTTCAAGGTGCAGGGGCGCGAAGCCGCCGCCGGGGCGCGGCTGCGCGAGGACGCGCGCGCGGTGCAGGCGGCCGGCGCGTCGCTGCTGGTGCTGGAGTGCGTGCCGAGCGCGCTGGCGGCGGAGATCAGCGCGGAGCTCGAGATCCCCACCGTCGGCATCGGCGCCGGCCCCGGCTGCGACGGCCAGGTGCTGGTGCTGCACGACCTGCTGGGTCTGGCCAGCGGCCACCGCCGCCCGCGCTTCGTCAAGGATTTCCTTGCCGAAGGCGGCTCGGTGCAGGGCGCGGTGCAGGCGTTCTGCGAGGCGGTGCGCAGCGGCGCGTTTCCCGATGCCGCGCATTCGTACGAATGAGCACCGCGGACGAGCGCGGTGAGGCGATTGCCGGCGTTGCCGGCGCGATCGATCCCGCGTCTGCCTGATCGGCGTCCATCCGTATCCATCCGTGGCTGAGTCCGCATGATCGAAGTCGTTACCGAACTGCCCGCGCTGCGCGCGCGCATCGCCGAGTGGAAGCGCGCCGGGTTGCGCGTCGGTTTCGTGCCGACGATGGGCAATCTGCATGCCGGGCACTTCTCGCTGGTGCGGCTCGCCCGCACGCGCGCCGACCGCGTGGTCGCCAGCGTGTTCGTCAATCCGACCCAGTTCGGCCCGAACGAGGACTTCGGCCGCTATCCGCGCACGCCCGAAGCCGACGCGGCGGGGCTCGCGGCGGCCGGTTGCGATCTGCTCTGGCTGCCGTCGGTGGAGACGATGTACCCCTACGGCGTGCAGGGCACGGTGCAGGTGCACGTGCCGGGTGTGACCGCGACGCTGGAAGGCGCGCACCGGCCGGGTCATTTCGACGGCGTCGCCACCGTGGTCGCGCGGCTGTTCAACCAGGTGCAGCCGGATGTCGCCGCGTTCGGACGCAAGGATTACCAGCAGCTCGCGGTGATCCGCTACCTGGTGCGCGATCTGGCCTTTCCGGTCGAACTGCTGGCCGGCGAGACCGTGCGCGAGGCCGATGGGCTGGCGATGAGCTCGCGCAACCAGTACCTGTCTCCGGAGGAACGCCCGCGCGCGGCGACGATCCACGCCTGCCTGCTCGCCATGCGCGAGGCCATCCGCGCCGGGCGGCCACGGACGCAGGTCGAGGCGGAGGCGGACGAGCGCCTGCGCGCCGCCGGCTTCGTGCCGGACTACGCGGTGGTGCGCCGCATCGATCTCACCGAGCCCGCGGACGGAGAACCCGGCCCCCGGGTCGCGCTGATCGCGGCCCGGCTGGGGCGCACGCGCCTGATCGACAACCTGGAGTTCGACGGCTGATCGCCGGAAACGTTTCCGGCGTTCCTGAATGGGGCCCGGCGGTCGGCAGCGTTCCGCGGGCGGAAGGGCGCGGGATGCTGCACTGCGCAAAGCGGCTGGTAGACTTGCGCGATTGCCCGCCGCGCGCCGTGCGCCCGGAGACCGCCATGCACCTGAACCTGCTGAAGGCCAAGATCCACCGCGCCACCGTCACCCACGCCGAGCTGCACTACGAAGGCTCGTGCGCGATCGACGGCCGCCTGCTCGACATCGCCGGCATCCGCGAGTACGAGCAGGTGCACATCTACAACATCAACAACGGCCACCGCTTCGTCACCTACGCGATCCGCGGCGAGGAAGGCAGCGGCATGATCTCGGTGAACGGCGCGGCGGCGCACCTGGCGCAGCCCGGTGACCTGGTCATCATCTGCGCGTATGGCATGCTCGACGAGGCCGAGGCGGCGAACTTCAAGCCGACCCTCGTCTACGTGGATCGCCACAACCGGCTGACCCACACCAACCATTCGATCCCCGCGCAAGCCGCCTGAGACCGACGACACCCGCATGGATGCCGACGCACGCCTCAGTCCCCTGCGCGCCGAGGCGGCGCGCGTCGCCCGCATTCCGCTGCGCGACCTGATCGCGCAGGATCCAGATCGCGCGTGCGGGTTCGCGCTGCGCGTCGGTCCGCTCTACGCCAGCTTCGCGCGCCAGCACTACGACCGCGCGGCGCGCGATGCGCTGTTCGCCCTGGCGCGCGAGCTCGACGTGCTCGCCCGCCTGCGCGCGCTGTTCGGCGGCGAGCCGGTCAACGTCACCGAAGGCCGCGCCGCGTTGCACACCGCGCTGCGCGGCAACCTGTCCTCGTCGCCGACCGCGCGCGAGGCGCACGGCGAGGCGGTGCGCGTGCGGCAGCGGATGCGCGAGGTGATCGACGCGCTCGCGGCAGGCCCGGTGACCGACATCGTCAGCGTCGGCATCGGCGGCTCCGACCTCGGCCCGCGGCTGGCGGTGGACGCGCTGTCCGGTCCGCTGCGCGGACGCTTCCGCGTGCATTTCCTCTCGAACGTCGATGGCCACGCCGCGCAGCGCGTGCTGGCGGGCCTCGATCCGGCGCGCACCGCGGGACTGCTGATCTCCAAGAGCTTCGGCACGCAGGAAACCCTGCTCAACGGCCGCATCCTGCGCGAGTGGCTGGGCGACGACTCGCGCCTGTACGCGATCAGCGCCAACGTCGAGCGCGCGGCCGGCTACGGCATTCCCCCGGAGCGCATCCTGCCGATGTGGGACTGGGTCGGCGGGCGCTATTCGATGTGGTCGGCGGTCGGCCTGCCGATCGCGCTGGCGATCGGCATGGACGGCTTCGAGGCGCTGCTGGACGGCGCGGCGGAAATGGACGCGCACGTGCTCAACAGCGAGCCGGAGCGCAACCTCGCCGTCTGGCATGCGTTCACCGCGGTCTGGAACCGCAACGCGCGCGGGCTGGAGAGCCAGGCGGTGCTGCCGTACGACGAGCGCCTGCGCCTGCTGCCGAACTACCTGCAGCAACTGGTGATGGAGAGCCTCGGCAAGTCGGTCACGCGCGACGGCCGTCCGGTCGCCTGCGCGACGGTGCCGGTGTGGTGGGGCGGTCCGGGCACGGATACCCAGCACAGCTTCTTCCAGGCGCTGCACCAGGGCACCTCGATCGTGCCGTGCGATTTCATCGGCGTGGCGCGCACCGATGCGCCGTATGCCGAGAACCATCGCGCGCTGCTGTCGAACCTGCTGGCGCAGTGCGAGGCGCTCGCCAACGGCCAGGCCAGCGACGATCCGCACCGCGTCTATCCGGGCGGCCGTCCGAGCACGCTGCTGCTGCTCGACGCGCTCACCCCGCGCGCGCTCGGCGCGCTGGTCGCGCTGTACGAGCACAGCGTGTACCTGCAATCGGTAGTGTGGCAGATCAACGCGTTCGACCAGTTCGGCGTCGAACTCGGCAAGCAGGTCGCCAACCGCCTGTTGCCGGCGCTGTCGGGCGAAGGCGAGGCGGACGATCCGGTGACGCGCGCGCTGATCGCGGAGTTGCGCGGGGTCCGCTGAGCGCCTTGTCGGCCACGGATCCACACGGACGAACGCGGATTCATCCCGGTAAGCGCATGGTTGCCGGGCGTACGGGCCAGGACGGCCCGGAAATTGGGCCCCGGCTTGCGCCGGGGCGACGGGTGTGGGCTCCGGTCGTCACCCGCGGCACGCCGCTTCGTCAGTCGGCAAAGTTTCCGTGATCGTTCATCCGTGTGGATCCGTGGCTCGCTCCGCTGCGCCAGCGCGGCGCGCATGCTGCGCCAGCGCCCACTCGACGCTTTCGCGCACGACCGGGTCCTCGCTGCCGCGGCGCGACTGAAGTGCCGCCAGCACGTCGGGCGTGGTCGGGGCGTTGCCGAGCGCGATGGCGATGTTGCGCAGCCAGCGCTGGTAGCCGCTGCGGCGGATCGCGCTGCCCTCGGTGCGCTGCAGGAACTCGGCCTCGCTCCAGGCGAACAACTGCGGCAGGGTGGCGCGGTCGAGATCGTTGCGGGCGCGGAAATCAGGCTCGTCGGTACGGCGCGCGAACTTGTTCCACGGGCAGACGAGCTGGCAGTCGTCGCAGCCGAAGATGCGGTTGCCGATCAGCGGGCGCAGCTCGGGGTCGATCGGGCCCTCGTGCTCGATCGTGAGGTAGGCGATGCAGCGCCGCGCGTCCAGCCGCCATGGCCCGAGGAACGCGCGCGTCGGGCAGATGTCCAGGCAGCGCGTGCAGGTGCCGCAATGCGCGCTGGCGGGCGGGTCGATCGGCAGCGGGATGTCGACGAACAGCTCGCCGAGGAAGAACCACGAGCCGCCGTCGCGGTCGATCAGGCAGGTGTTCTTGCCGATCCAGCCCAGCCCCGCGTTGCGCGCGAGCGCGCGTTCCAGCACCGGGGCGGAATCGACGAACACGCGGTGGCCGAAGGGGCCGATCTCCTCCGCGACGCGGTCGGCCAGCTTCTGCAGCCGGTTGCGCATCAGCTTGTGGTAGTCGCGGCCGAGCGCGTAGCGGGCGACGTAGGCGCGCTCGCCGTCGGCCAGCGTGGCCCAGGCTTCGTCGGGGTCGCGGCCGTAGTCGAGGCCGACCGAGATCACCCGCAGCGTGCCCGGCACCAGCTCCTGCGGCCGCGCGCGCTTGTCGCCGTGGCGCGCCATCCACTCCATCGAGCCGTACAGGCCCTGCCGCAGCCAGTCGCGCAGGTGCGCTTCGTCCTCGCCGAGCTCGACGCCGGCGATGCCCACGCGCTGGAATCCGTGCTCGCGCGCGAGCTGGCGGATGCGCTGCGCGAGCGCGACGGGATCGGGCGGGGACGGGGTCACGGAAGTCGAAGTATAGAATCGCGCGATGGCCGAGCCCTCGCCGCAGCCCGTGCGAAACCTGTACGACACGGCCGCGCTGCGCGCGCTGGAGCGACGCGCGGCGGATGCGCTCGGCGATTCCTTCGCGCTGATGGCGCGCGCCGGGCAGGCGGCCTGGCGCGTCCTGCTCGCGCGCTGGCCGCAGGCGCAGCGCGTGCTCGTCCTCTGCGGGCCCGGCAACAACGGCGGCGACGGCTACGTGCTGGCGATGCACGCGCTCGGCTCCGGACGCGAGGTGCGCGTGCTGCGGTTGCCCGCGCACGCGCCGCGGGCCGACAGCCCGGCGGCGCTGGCCGAAGCGGCCTGGCGCGACGCCGGTGGGCGCACCGACGTCTTCCGCGGCGCGCTGCCGGAGGCCGACGTGCTGGTCGATGCCGTCTTCGGCATCGGCCTGACGCGCCCGCCGGACGCGGACACCGCGACGCTGCTGGAGGCGATCGACGCGCACCCGGCGCCGACGCTCGCGCTCGACGTCCCCAGCGGCGTCGACGCGGCCACCGGTGCCGTGCCGGGCACGGCGGTGCACGCCGATCTGACCCTCGAATTCCTGCTGCCCAAGCTGGGCCTGCGCACCGGGCGCGCGCTCGATCACGTGGGCGAGCTGCGGACGGCGGCGCTCGACCTGGAGCCGGCGTGGCTGGCGCCGCTGACGCCGGCCGCGCGCATGCGGGTGGCGGACGATCTGCGCGAGTGGCTGGCGCCGCGTCCGCGCGACAGCCACAAGGGCCGCAACGGCCGGGTGCTGTGCGTCGGCGGCGAGCACGGCAGCGGCGGCGCGGTGCTGTTGTGCGCCGAGGCCGCGCTGCGCTGCGGCGCGGGCCTGGTGGAGATCGCCACCCGCGAGGCGCACGTCGCCCCCGCGCTGGCGCGGCTGCCGGAGGCGATGCCGCGCGCGGTCGAAGACCCGCACACGCTGGCCTCGCATCTGCCGGCGGCCGACGTGCTGGCGCTCGGCCCCGGCCTTGGGCAAGGCGAATGGGGCCGCGCGCTGCTGCGCGCCGCGCTCGCGACCGGCCGCCCGGCGGTGATGGACGCCGATGCCCTCAACCTGCTGGCCTCGGGCGCGGTCGGCGTGCCGCCCGACACCGTGCTGACCCCGCACCCGGGCGAAGCCGCGCGCCTGCTCGGCATCGATAGCGCGGCGGTGCAGGCCGACCGCCTCGCCGCCGCGCGGCTGATCGCCGAGCGGTTCCGCGCCACCGTGATCCTGAAGGGCGCCGGCAGCCTGATCGCGGCGCCGGACCGCGTTCCCTGCCTGATCGCCGCCGGCAACCCCGGCATGGCGGTCGGCGGCATGGGCGACGTGCTCACCGGCGTGGTGGCCGCGCTGCGCGCCCAGGGCCTGGCCGCGTTCGACGCCGCCTGCGCGGGCGCGCTCCTGCACGCCGCCGCCGGCGATGCCGCCGCGGGCGAGGGCGAACGCGGCCTGCTGCCGCGCGACCTGATGCCGTGGCTGCGGCGGCTCGCCAATCCGGAGGCGCTGCGATGACCGCCCTGCATCTGCGCGACGCCGACGCGACCGCGCGCCTGGGCGCGGCGCTCGCCGCCACCCGCCCGCCGCGCGCGGTGGTGCTGCTGCGCGGCGATCTCGGCGCCGGCAAGTCCACTCTGGCGCGCGCGCTGTTGCGGGCGCTCGGCGTCGAAGGGCCGATCCGCAGCCCGACCTACACCCTGCTCGAACGCCATCCGCTCGCGGCGGGCGGCGAGGCCTGGCACCTGGACCTCTACCGCATCGGCGATCCGGGCGAACTCGACTATCTCGGGCTCGACGAGGACCCGGTCCTGTGGCTGGTCGAATGGCCGGAGCGGGGCGGGGGCGCCTTGCCGCCGCCCGACCTGGAGATCGTCCTGGCGCTGGAGGGAAGCGGGCGCCGGGCGGAGCTGCGGGCACGCTCGCCGGCGGGTCGGGGCTGGTTGGATCGACTGGCCGGCCGGCGGGAGCTTGCGACCGGTTCCTGAATCTTTGGCGAGAAAAGCGCGCCAGGTGCCGGTTCCGAAAGGAAAAAACGCTTGCAATGGGCCGGACGCGGTGCTTGACTACCGCCCATGCGCGCGAGGGGGATCACCGTGGAGAGGCTGCTGCTGGGCGCGGCGTTGCTCGCCGCCCTGGTGTGGAACCTCGCGCAGGCGGCGGAGATCCGCGACGTGCGCCTTGCCACCGGCGCCACCGGCACCCGCGCCGAGATCGCGCTGGACGCCGCCGCCCGCTACAGCGTCCTGCGCCTGGCCAATCCCGACCGCCTCGTCCTCGACCTGCCGCAATCGGCGCTGGCCTCCGGCGTGCGGCTGCCGGCCGCCGCGGGCGTGGTGAAGGCGGTGCGGACCGGTCAGCCGGCTGCGGGCACGCTGCGCATCGTGTTCGATCTGGCGCAGCCGGTGGCGGCGCTGACGCCCCGGCTGGAGCCGGCGGCGCAGGGCGCGCGCCTGGTCGTCGAATGGCCGGGCGACGGCGAGCCCGCCGGCGCGGCATCGGCCACCGTGGCCGCGCCCGTCCGGTCCGCCGCCGTGCCCTCGGCCGGATCGGCCGCGGCGGTCGCACCGGCGGCGTCC
>NZ_VOHJ01000031.1 GCF_007923255.1 Vulcaniibacterium thermophilum
CGAAGGCCTCATCACCCGCATCGAATACGCCGACCGCCCGCCGCTGGTGCCGCCGGGGAAGACCCTGCAGGCCGCCCTGCTGTTCGATCCGGTCGCCACCGGCGCCGAGGACCACGACCGCCGGTTGCCGGCTTCCGCCCTGAGCACGTTCCAGATCAGCGCGCAGGACGAGAAGCGCAACCTGTTTCCGGTCAGCGACCATGTCCCGCCCGGCTTCAGCGAGGACTGCCGCAACCTCAACGTCACCGTCGGCGGCGCCCACAGCGACATCGGCAACACCTATCAACGCAACGGCCTGGGCGTGCTCAGCTTCAACCTCGGCGTCGCCTTCCTCAACCGCCTGAGCGACCGGCCGTTCCTGCGCGAGCAGCCGGTGCCCGACGATCCGTCGATGTACGTGGTGCACCGCTCCGAGCTCGGCATGGCCGGGCTGTACCGGACCTCGTTCTTCGACCGCACCGGCGAGCGCAGGCGCGTGGTGGACCAGTCGCCGGCCACGGGCATCCAGGGCAAGGACCCGATCGATGCCGGGCTGGACGCGCTGATCGAGCGGCGCCCTGCGCCCGGTGCGCCGCCCGGGTTCGGCTGCGAAGCCCCGCAACCGGCCGCGCCGCCGACCTCCGCCGCGCGCTCGCCCGCCGACGATCTGCTCGACCGCGCGCTGGCCGCCTACATGAGCGACGACGGCCGCGCGTTCTCGCAGGTGATGGCCGAGTACCGGCGCACGCCGGACGGCCAGGCCTGGGAGCGGCAGCAGGCCGAATTCGTCCGGGTACTGCGCGAAGCGGCGGCGCCCGCGCCGCAGCCGTCGATCGAACCACCCGCCGAGCCGCCGGCGATGCGCGCGCCGGCGATGCGGATGTAGCCATGCAGCAGACAGGCGCACGAACGATGGATCGGGACGAGGCACGCCGGTTGATGCTGAAGCTGCTGGCGCTGGCCGGGCGGATGGAGCAGCGCTGCCCAGGCGGCCCCTCGCCAATACTTCCCCATGCACCTGACTGAGGTTCGCTACCGGTTCACCACCAGGGGACCCTGACCCCCATTCTGCCGCTCACGCTCCCGAGGCAAACGTCCATCCAGGGACGCGCCCCGTTCGGGTCCGAAAGGTGGGCGATCGCGCTTCTGTTGCGCCCTCAGCGCACCGCGGCGGTGGTGGCGTCGTAAGGCAGCGGCTCGGCGCCCACCGCGCGCACCGCGCGGTCGGCGGCCGCCAGCGTCGCCTGATCGCCGTCGATCACCAGCAGGATGCGGCCGGCTTCGATCTCGGCGTGGAACTTCTGCCGCACCGGATCCGGCAGGGTGGAACCGGCCAGCGCGGAGGCCCAGGTGCCCACCAGCGCGCCCACCAGTCCGGTCACCGCCGCCCCGGCCAGCGTCAGGCCCAGCGGCGTGGCGACCACCGCCACCAGCCCGGCCAGCAACCCCGCCGCGCCACCCCATCCGGCGCCGCGGATGGCGGCCGGAACGAAGTCGGTGTCGGCTTCGCGATGCTCGTCGGGAATCGAATCCAGCTCGATGTCCGAACGCGCCACCAGCGCGATGCAATCCTCGCCCACGCCCGCCGAGCGCGCGGCGCCGACCGCGCGCGCGGCGGTGGGCACGTCCGGCGTGCTGTACACGTGGCGATGCTTCATGGCGGCTCCTCCTGCGGTCCGGAGCGCACAAGCTTTGCGCCGTGCCGATCACCCATGCGTGAGGACGGCCGCGCCGCCGTCGTGCGTGCCCGCGCTTCTCGCGCTGCGACGGCGATCGCAGTCCGCCGCCTGCCTCGTGCGCGTCGGAGGACGCGTCCGCGCGCAGCCCGTCGCGCGCCCTCGTCAACGTTGTGTTGCGTTCAGTGAGAGCCGTGTGAGCGCGCCGGCGCAAATGCCTGTCCCGTCTGGGCCGCGCCGTCGCGCCTAGCGTGCGTCGCGGCGGCCGTGGTTAACCCCGCGTCGAGACGCGCGCACGCGCTCGTTTTCGATTCAGAGACGACTTCGCAAGGTGGTCGCCGTGCGGCAAACGCTGACGCTCCGTGTCAGCCCGCGCAGACACCGACGAACCGACGAGGAAATCCCCCGATGAAGAAGCACCTCCTGCTCCTGGCCCTGTCCACCGCCCTGGCCGCGCCGCTGGCGTTCGCGCAGTCCACCACCGATGCCGGCGCCACCGACGCCGCCGCGCAGTCGCAGTCGACCGACGCCACCCAGGCCACCACCGCGACCCAGGGCGCCGCCACCGCCACCACCGACACCGGCGCCCAGAAGAAGACCTGGGCCGACGTCGACACCGACAAGGACGGCAACCTGACGCAGACCGAGGCGGCCGCCATCCCGGCGCTGGCCCAGGTGTTCGCGCAGGCCGACGCCAACGCCGACGGCAAGCTGAGCGCGGACGAGTATCGCGGCTACGTCGAGAAGAACCAGTCCGGCGCGCAGTCCGAGGCCGGCAAGGACGGCAAGGACAAGAAGTAAGCGAGCGGTTCGCGAAGCAGGGGCGGCCTTCGGGCCGCCCTTTTTTTGCGCGCGCTGCGCGGCCCCGCATACTGTGGCGATGAGCGACGGCGCACGCACCCTGCAGATGGTCGGCTTCGATGCCGACGACACCCTCTGGCGCAGCGAGGACTACTACCGCGAGGCGCAGGACGCGTTCGAACGCATCCTGTCGGCCTACGTCGACCTGCACGACGCGCGCGTGGCCGAGCGGCTGTACGAGGTCGAGAAGCGCAACCTCGCGCTGTTCGGCTACGGCGTGAAAGGCATGACGCTGTCGATGGTGGAGGCGGCGGTGACGATCACCGGCGAGCGCATCGGCGCACGCGACCTGCACCGCATCGTCGAAATCGGCAAGGAACTGCTGCGGCATCCGGTCGAGCTGCTGCCCGGCATCCGCGAGGCGGTGGAGGCGATCGCGCGCGAGTACCGCGTCGTGCTGATCACCAAGGGCGACCTGTTCCACCAGGAAGCGAAGGTGCGCCAGTGCGGCCTCGCCGACGTGTTCGGCCGCATCGAGATCGTCAGCGAGAAGGACGCGGCCACCTACGCGCGCCTGCTGCGCGAGTTCGAGCTGCCCGCGCACCGTTTCCTGATGATCGGCAATTCGTTGCGCTCGGACATCGCGCCGGTGCTCGCGCTCGGCGGCTGGGGCGTGCACATGCCCTACCGGGTGACCTGGGCGCACGAGAACGAGGCCGAGGTGGACGCCGACTCGCCGCGGCTGCGCGTGGTCGACGCGCCCCAGGCGCTGCCCGCCGCGGTGGCCGAACTGGCCGCGCTGGCGGACCGCACGGCGGCGCTCGGCAACCGCGGCTGAGCGCCCGCGCAGTACCGCCGCCCGGTTCGACGGCGGTTCACCGCCGCGGCCGCATCGTCCGCACGCGCCCGCCGGTTGCGGGCCGCTCATGGAGACAGACATGGCATCCCCGTTCCGCTGGTTCGCCCCCGCCGCACTCGCCGTCGGCCTCGGCATCGCCGCCTGCGCCGCGCCCGCACCGGCGCGCGCGGACGATGAACTCGTGCGCGTGCTGGTCGACGTCGCCGACGTGATCTTCCGCGGCGGCGTGCCCTATTACCGCTACGGCGACTACGGCCGCGACGACCGCCTGATCGTCGTGCACGACCGCTACGGCCGGCCGCTGTACTACCGCTACGCCGACCGCTATCGCGACCGCGACTACCGCTACGACCGCTACGACCGCTACGACCGCTACCGCGACGACCGCCGCTACGGCCCGCCGTACGGGCGCGCCTACGGCTACTACGGCCGCCATCCGGTGCGCCGCCAGCACTGCGACTCGCGCGGCCGCTGCCGGGTGGAGTACTACGACCCCCGCCACGACCGCCGCTATCGCGACGACCACCGCCACTGGTACGCCCGCTGACGTCCGATCCGTGACCGCCGCCTGATTCCGCCGCGACCGCGCGTCGCGACGGGATCCGGCTCGGCCGTTACCATCTGCGCATCCCGACGGAGCATCCGACGATGCCGGTCCTTCGCCTTCTCGCGATCGCCCTGCTGCTCGCATCCCCCGCCGCCGCGGCGCAAGGGCTCACCGATTGCACGTTGCGCTACGACCTGTCCGGCTGGTCGGTCTTCTACAAGACCGCCAGCGGCCACGGCACGGTCACCTGCAGCAACGGCCAGCGCATGAGCGTGCGCATCCGCACCAAGGGCGGCGGGCTGACCGTCGGCAAGGGCCGCATCGTCGGCGGCACCGGCGAGTTCTCCGGCGTGCGCTCGATCCAGGACGTGCTCGGCACCTACGTCAGCGCCGAAGCCCACGCCGGTGCCGTGCGCAGCGGGCGCGTGCACGTGATGGCCAAGGACGACGTCGCGCTGGCGCTGGCCGGCAAGGGGCGCGGCTGGGACCTCGGCGTCGCCTTCGGCACCTTCGTCATCGAACGCTGAACCAGGAGATCGTCATGAAGCTTCGGGCCCTCGTGCTGGCCGCCATCACCGCGCTCGCCGCCAGCGGCGCGCACGCGCAGAGCATCAGCGCCGGTTTCAACCCGCGCACCGGGGACGTCTGGGTCGATGCCCGGCTGGCCGACATCAACCACTACGGCGCGCGCTACCGCGATCCGTTCGTCGACGAGCTGGTGCGCTATCACGGCGCTCCGCGCGAGCTGGTGATCGACCTGCTGGTGAATCGCCGCTGGTCGCCGGGCGATGTCTACTTCGCCTGTGCGCTCGCCCACATCGTCGGCCGTCCGTGCCGGTTCGTCGTGGAGCAGTACGAGCGCGACCGCGGTCTGGGCTGGGGCGAACTCGCCAAGCGGCTGGGCATCAAGCCGGGCTCGCCGGAGTTCCACCGCCTGAAGCGCGGCTTCGTGCCCACCTACGACCGCTGGGGGCGCGCGATCGAGCTCGACGCCGACCTCGAGCGCGACTTCCCCGGCCGCGGCAAGGGCAAACAGGCGCGCGGCGGCCACGGCGACGCCAAGGGGCCGTCGCACGCCGGCAAGGCGCACGGCAACGGTCACGGCCGCGGCAAGGGGCACGGCGGCGACAAAGGCCAGGGCGGCGACAGGGGCAAGGGCAAGGGCGGCGGCAAATGAGCACCGAGGCCACGCCGTTGCACGTCACCCATCGCGGCGGCTGCCATTGCGGTCGCGTGCGCTTCGAGGTCGACGCGCCGGCGGTGATCGAGGCGCTGGAGTGCACCTGCTCGATCTGCCGCATGACCGGGTTTTTGCATCTGATCGTGCCGCACCGGCGCTTCCGTCTGCTGGAGGGCGAGGACGCGCTCGGCGAATACCGGTTCAACACCGGCGTGGCGCGCCACTACTTCTGTCGGCACTGCGGCATCAAATCCTTCTACGTGCCGCGCAGCCATCCCGACGGCATCGACGTCAACGTGCGCTGCCTGGATGCCGCCACCGTCCAGCGCGTGGACGTCTCCCGCTTCGACGACGCCGACCGCGACGCCGCCACCGCGGCGATCGCGCATCTCTCGCGCGAGTAGTCCCGCGCCGCGCGTCCGCCCGCCGCGGGGGCAGGGCGGACGCGCGCTTCACGCCTCCTGCAGCTCCGACTCGCCGCTCGCGCGGTCGCGCCCGGCGCGCTTGCTCCGGTACAGCGCGGCGTCGGCGCGTTCGAGCGTCTGCCGCCCGCTCTCGCCGGCGCGATGCACCGCCCAGCCGATGCTCATCGTCGTGCGCGGGTGGCGGTCGCGCCAGCCGGCCAGCAGGCGCGCGGCCACCAGATCGGCGGACGGTCCGCCGTCGCGCGCCACCACCACGAACTCCTCGCCGCCGTAGCGCGCCGCCGCGTCGCTGCCGCGCACCGCCTCGCGCAGGAAGTCGCCCAGCTCGCGCAGCAGGCGATCGCCGGCGGCATGGCCGTCGGTGTCGTTGACGCGCTTGAAGTGGTCGAGGTCGAGCATCAGCAGCGCGTCGCCCGCGCGCAGGCCGGCCAGCAGCGCCTCGACGTGGCGGCGGTTGCCGAGCCCGGTCAGATCGTCGCGCGACGCGCTCTCCTGCAACTGCCGCGAGCGCTCAGCCTCGGCCTCGAACTCCTGCGCGTTGTGCAGCGCCACGCCGGCGTGCGACGCGAGCAGCTCGAAGGCGTCGCGCATCTCCCCGTTCAACGGCTGAGGCTGCCGGCGCGCGCCGAACAGCACCGCGCGCACCTCGCCCTGCACGCGCACCGGCGTGGCCACCAGGTAGTCGAAGCCGCTCTCGCGCAGCGCCGGCACCGCCGCCGGATGGGCGCGGTAGTTCTCCACCACCGTGGTGCGCGCTTCGCGCCACACCAGGCCGGTGATGCCGCGGTCCAGCGGGTGCACGTCGTCGCGGTAGTCGGGCGGAAAGCCGCTGACGTACGCCAGCCGGTAAAGGCCGCGCCGGGCGTCGATGATGCTCAGCGCCGCGGCGTCGAAGCCCAGGTCGCGCACGCACGAGACCACGTGCGCCATGACTTCGTCCGAACGCAGCGTGTTGAAGCCCTGCGTGGCCAGCAGCACCGCGCGCAGGATGCGGGCGCGCTGCTCGGACTCGGCGCGCGCCTGCTCCAGCCGCACCACGACGTGCGCGACCACCTCGCCCACCAGCGTCACCATCACCGTGACCGTCACCGCCGCGTTCGCGGCCTGCGCCCAGTCGCCGCGCGGCAGATGCGGGATCAGCTGGGCGAGCAGGAACAGCGGCGCGCACTTCAGCACCGTCCAGCGCGGCAGCGAGAGGCCGGCCCAGACCGCGATCACCAGATGGAAGGCGAATACGACCTCCACGGGCAGGCCGCGGCCCACCAGCGCGAACAGCACCGCGACCGCCAGCGCGAGCGGCACCACCGCGACCAGCGCGCGCGCCGGCCAGCGGTGCCACGGCAGGCGCGCCAGCAGCAGGGCGATGGCCGCATCGAGCGCGCCCAGCGCCTGGTAGCGCAGCGCATCGGGTGCGGGCATCAGCGGCAGGCTCTGCACGATCGCCAGCGCGCCCGCCACCGCGAACAGCAGCGCCGCGCGCGTCGCCGCCTGGCGGCGCGGATCCGGCGCGGCGCCGGCGCGCAGGGCGGCGCTCATCGCCGACTCCCGCGGGGGCGGTACTGCGGCACTGCAGATCGTCTCCGGTCCATCGGCATCGTGCGTGCGGTACGGGCCTTTGCGGCGACGATGCCGCGCCGCCGGTGACGCCCGGGTGACCCGCGCCGGGCGGGTTCAGCCGTCGCGCGTACAATCGGCGGCCCATGCGCGCCTCGCCCGCCATTGCCGTCGAACAGTTGCGCCTGTCGGTCGCGCCGATGATGGACTGGACCGACACCCATTGCCGCGCGTTCCACCGCGTGCTGGCGCCGCATGCGCGGCTGTACACCGAGATGGTGCACGCCAACGCGGTGATCCACGGCGACCGCCGCAAGCTGCTGGCGATGGATGCGAGCGAGCACCCGGTCGCGCTGCAGCTCGGCGGCAGCGAACCGGATCTGCTGGCGCAGGCCGCGCGGATCGGCGCCGGGCACGGCTTCGACGAGATCAACCTCAATTGCGGCTGCCCGTCCGATCGCGTGCAGGCCGGCCGCTTCGGCGCCTGCCTGATGCGCGAGCCGCAGCTCGTCGCCGAGTGCGTGGCGGCGATGATCGCCGCGGTGCCGGCCGATGTGCCGGTGACGGTGAAATGCCGGCTCGGCGTGGACGACGACCACGAATGGGACCGCTTCGTCGGCTTCATCGACACCGTGGCCGCCGCCGGCTGCCGCACGTTCGTCGTCCATGCCCGCAACGCCTGGCTGCAGGGGCTCTCGCCGAAGGAGAACCGCGAGGTGCCGCCGCTGCGTTACGACTGGGCGCATCGCCTCAAGCGCGAACGGCCGCACCTGCAGGTGGCGATCAACGGCGGCATCGCCGACGAGGCCACCGCCGGGGCGCAGCTCGCGCACGTCGATGGCGTGATGCTGGGGCGCGCCGCCTACCACGATCCGTACCTGCTGCACCGGCTCGACGTCGCCTGGTTCGGCGGGCCGATGCGCCCGCGCGGCGAGCTGCTGCGCGCATTCCGGCCGTACGTGGAGGCGCAGCTCGCGCGCGGGGTGCCGCTGAAGCACATCACCCGCCACGTGCTCGGCCTGTTCGCCGGCCAGCGCGGCGGGCGCGCGTTCCGGCAGATGCTGAGCGAACACGCGCACCGGCCCGGCGCCGGCTGGGCGCTGGTCGAGCGCGCGCTCGCGCTCACCGAAGCGAGGGCCGACGCCGCATGATCACCCGCGACGTCGACCTCTTCCTCGAGCGCGCCCGCGCCTGCGCGCCGGACTTCGGCCCGGCCACCGCCCGCGCGGCGTTCCTGGTCGCGCCCGACGGCTTCGCCCGTGCCGAGGACTCCGCGCGCGACAACCGCTACATGGCCGAGGCCGACGCGTTCGACCCGGCGCGGGCGATGCGGGAGCACCGCGCGCTGCACCTTGCGCTGTCGCAGCATCTGCCGACCGTGTGCTTCGCCGGCCGCGCGGACACGCCGGACGCGCTGTTCCCCAACAACGTGTTCGCCACCGCGCCGGGGCGGCTGATCGTCGGCCGCATGCGCCACCCCGTGCGTCGGCGCGAGGCCGCGCGCGCCGACATCCGCGCGTTTTTCCGCGACGCGCTCGGCTATCGCGAGATCGACCTGTCCACCCAGCCGCACCCGTGCGAGCTCACCGGCGCGCTGGTGATCGACCGCGCCCGCGGGCTCGGCTTCTGCGGCCTGTCGGAGCGCTGCGACGAGACCGGCGCGGCGCTGATGCACGACGCGTTCGGCCTGCGCGCGACGCTGCTGTTCGACCTCGCCCCCGGCGAGTACCACACCAACGTGGTGCTGGCGGTGCTGGCCGGTCGCGCCGCGCTGGTATGCCCGGACGGGATCGCGGCGCCGCGCGTGCCCGAGGCCCTGCGGGCGCTGTACGGGCAGGGCGCGATCGCGCTTTCGCCGGCCGAGCGCGCCGCCTTCGTCGCCAACGCGATCGCGCTGACGTCCGACCGCGTCTGGATGAGCGCCACGGCCGCCGCCGCGCTGGCGCCGGCGAGCGGCGATGCGCTGCGCGGCGCGGGTTTCGCGGTCGAAGCGGTGGCGCTCGATGCCATCGAAGCCGCGGGCGGCTCGCTGCGCTGCTGTGTGGCCGAGATCTTCTGAACGGGTGGGGCGCTCGCCCCGTGGCCGCGTTTCCACATTGCTGAAGACGGCGGCCGCTCGTGAAGAAAAAGTTCAGAGCGAATTCACCGCCACATTCCAAGAATGGGCGCCTGTCCCAGACGTCATGCTCCTTCCGGCCATGCGCAAGCCGCTGTTCCTGCTGTCCCCGTTGCTGCTGACCGCGCTCGCGGCGGCGGGCGCGCATGCCCAGGAGCGGCGCGGTCCGCCGGAAAGCCGCGGCGACCACCGCGAAAGCCACGGCCGCACCCTGTCCGATTCCGTGCGCCGCATCGAACGGCAGACCGGCGGCGAGGTGCTCAGCGCCGAGCGCGTGCCGTTCGAGGGCCGCGACCTGCACCGGGTGAAGGTGGTCGATGCCAGCGGCCGGGTGCGGGTCTACATGGACGACCCGCAGGCCCAGGGCCGCGAGCGCCGCGAACGGCCGGAACCGCCTACACGCGACCGCGACGACTGAACGATCACCCTCCTGCCTGAACAGCAGCCCTGCGGTTTAGCTTGCATTGCGCCGCTTGCGGCTCCAATGTTCAGGAGCATGAACGGCCCTGCCGGGCCCAAGCGAGGGAGTCCCGATGCGTATCCTGCTGGTTGAAGACGAAGCCCCGCTGCGCGAGACCCTGGCCGCGCGCCTGAAGCGCGAGGGATTCGCGGTCGACACGGCGCAGGACGGCGAGGAAGGCCTGTACATGGGCCGCGAAGTGCCCTTCGACATCGCCATCATCGACCTCGGCCTGCCCAAGATGTCGGGCATGGAGCTGATCAAGGCGCTGCGCGACGAAGGCAAGAAGTTCCCGGTGCTCATCCTCACCGCGCGCTCGAGCTGGCAGGACAAGGTCGAAGGCCTCAAGCAGGGCGCCGACGACTACCTGGTCAAACCCTTCCACGTCGAGGAACTGCTGGCGCGCCTGAACGCGCTGGTGCGCCGCGCCGCCGGCTGGAGCAAGCCGATCCTCGAATGCGGCCCGGTCACCCTCGATCTGTCGGCGCAGACCGTCAGCGTGCACGGCCAGAACGTCGACCTCACCAGCTACGAGTACAAGGTGCTCGAATACCTGATGATGCACGCCGGCGAGCTGGTCTCGAAGGCGGACCTCACCGAGCACATCTACCAGCAGGATTTCGACCGCGACTCCAACGTGCTGGAAGTCTTCATCGGCCGTCTGCGCAAGAAGCTCGATCCGGAAGGCACGCTCAAGCCGATCGAGACCGTGCGTGGCCGCGGCTACCGCTTCGCGATCCCGCGCAGCGGCGAATGACGCCGAACCCGAACCCCGGCTGATCCACGACGCGCCCGGCCCCGCCGGGCGCGCGCGTATCCGCGGCCGCAGCGGGTACGCTTGCCTGGTGAACGCACCCGAACCGCTCCTCCGGCGATGAACTGGAGTCGATCGCGCTCCCTGCAGGCGCGCCAGTTGCTCGCGGCCAGCCTCGGTCTGGTCGCGTTCCTGGCGCTGGCCGGCTACGCGCTCGACCGCGCCTTCCTCGACACCGCCGAGAACAACCTGCGCGAACGCCTGCGCAGCTACGCCATGGCCTACGCCGAGAAGGGCGAGTTCGCGCGCAACGGCGAATTCATCCCGCCCTACGAGCCGGTCGACCCGCGCTTCGACCGGCCCGGCAGCGGCCTGTACGCCGAAGTGGTGCTGCCGAACGGCCACTGGGATTCCAATTCCGCGCAGGGCCCGGCGCTGCCGCGCGGCACGATGCTGGCCCCGCGCGAGGAACGCTTCGAAGGCCCGATGCCGATCACCAAGATCAACGGCGAACCGGCCGAGGTCTACCGCTACGGCTGGGGCCTGGTGTGGAGCGCCGGCGGCGATGCGCGCGCCGAATTTCCGTACACCATCTACATCCTCGAGGACACCACCGCGCTGCGCCGGCAGCTCAACGTGTTCCGCGCCGCGCTCTGGGGCTATCTGGGCGGCGCGGGCCTGGTGCTGCTGCTGCTGCAGATGCTGATCCTGCGCTGGAGCCTGCGCCCGCTGCGGCGCGTGATCGAAGAACTGAAGAAGGTGCAGCGCGGCCAGGCCACCCGCATGAGCGAGCGCCACCCCCGCGAGCTGGAGCCGCTGACCGAAAGCATCAACGCCTTCATTGAGAGCGAGCGGCAGAACCTGGAACGTCAGCGCAACACGCTGGCCGATCTCGCCCACAGCCTGAAGACGCCGCTGGCGGTGCTGCGCACGCGGCTGGACAGCCACGCGCCGGAGCAGGAGTTGCGCGAGGAGCTCGACATCCAGCTCCGGCGCATGAACGACATGGTCTCCTACCAGCTCGCGCGCGCGGCCAAGAGCGGCCACACGCTGTTCGCCGCGCCGGTGAAGATCGAGCCCTACGCCGAGGAGATCGTGCGCGGTCTGGAGAAGGTCTACGCACGCAAGGGCGTGCTGTGCGAGTTCGACATCGACACCAACGCGCCGTTCCACGGCGAACCGGGCGATCTGCAGGAACTGCTCGGCAACCTGCTCGAGAACGCGTTCAAGTGGGCGCGCTCGCGCGTGCTGCTGACGGTGAAGCCCGGCGAGACCGCGCCCAACCGGCGACCGGGGCTGCTGATCGCGGTCGACGACGACGGCCCCGGCATCCCGGCGGAGAAGATCGCGCTGATCCTGCAACGCGGCGTGCGCGGCGACGAGCGCGTGCAGGGCCACGGCATCGGCCTGGCGATCGTGCAGGACATCGTGCGCAGCTACCGCGGCACGCTCGACGTCGGGCCGTCCGAAGAAATGGGCGGCGCGCGGTTCGAGGTGCGGTTGCCGCCGGGGCTGTAGTGGTGGGGAACGGGGAACGGGGAACGGGAACGGGGAACGGGAACGGGAACGGGAACGGGGGGCACCGGTCGTCGGTCAGGTATCCGGGAGTGGATCCGTCATGTCGCCTGCACCCGTGTCGCCACGGCACGACGGTCGCGCGTGCCCGCCACGAACCGCCGGCCATACCCCTCTCCCCCGCAGCGCGGGGAGAGCCTCGGCGAGCCGCGCGTCGGCCTCGGCCAGCGCCCTCTCCCCCGCAGCGCGGGGGAGAGGGTTGGGGTGAGGGGGCGCGCCGCAGGCGCGCGGGCCTCAGCCCCTCACGCGCGCCGCCAGCCGCAGCGTATGCACCGCTCGATCAGGTCGCCGCGCAGCGGCCGCCCATAACCCCCTCTCCGCGCATCGCGGGGAGAGCGTTCGGGTGAGGGGGCGCCGCTGGCACGTAACCGCTAACCCTTCACGCACACCACCTGCCGCAGCGTGTGCACCACTTCGACCAGGTCGCTCTGCGCGGCCATCACCGCATCGATCGGCTTGTACGCCGCCGGCGACTCGTCGATCACGCTCGCGTCCTTGCGGCATTCGACGTGCGCGGTGGCGCGCCGGTGCTCCTCGAGCGTGATCCGCCGGCGTGCCTCGGTGCGGCTCATCACGCGGCCGGCGCCGTGGCTGCAACTGTGGAAGCTCTCGGCATTGCCCTTGCCGCGCACGATGTAGCTGCGCGTGCCCATGCTGCCCGGAATGATCCCGAGCTGCCCCTCGCGCGCGCTCACCGCGCCCTTGCGGGTGACCAGCAGCGGCCGGCCGAAATGCGTCTCGCGCTCGACGTAGTTGTGGTGGCAGTTCACCGCCACCGAATCGAGCTGGAACGCCGGCAGCTTCCCGCGCATCGCCTGCAGCACGCGCGTCAGCATCGCCTCGCGGTTGGCGCGCGCGTAGTCCTGCGCCCATGAAACCGCCTCGACGTAGTCGTCGAACAGCGGCTCGCCTTCGAGAAAAAACGCCAGGTCGCGGTCCGGCACGTGGAAGCCCAGCACGCGCTTCTCCAGCTCGCGGCGCGCGCGCTCGATGAAATACGTGCCGATCAGGTTGCCGGTGCCGCGCGAGCCGGAGTGCAGCATCACCCACACGCGCTCGCTCTCGTCGAGGCAGATCTCGATGAAGTGGTTGCCGCCGCCGAGCGTGCCGATCTGCCGTTCGACCTTGTCGAAGCGGATCTGCGGGTGCCGCTCGCGGATGCGCGCCAGGCGCGGCATCAGGCCCGACTTTGCCAGTTGGGTCTCGATGCTGTCCGGCACGCGCCGGTGCTCGCCGCCCGCGCCGTTGCCGACCGGCACCGCACGCTCGATCGCACCGCGCAGCGGCGCCAGGCTGTCCGGCAGATCCTTCGCGGTGAGGGTGGTGCGGACGGCGGCCATGCCGCAGCCGATGTCCACGCCCACCGCCGCCGGGATGACCGCGCCCCGCGTGGGCACGACCGAGCCGACCGTCGCGCCCTTGCCGAGGTGCACGTCGGGCATCACCGCGACCCACGGCCCCACGAACGGCAGCGCGGCGATGTTGCGCAATTGCGCCTGCGCCTCGGGTTCCACCGGCACGCCGCGCACCCAGCCCTTGATCGGCGTGCGCGTCTGGCCGGCCAGCAGCAGTTCGTAGTTCGGCGTCATGGACGCATTGTCCTCGCCGCGGCGTCCACGCGCCGCATCCGCCCGCGCGTCAGCCGACCGCGGGCGCCGGGCCGTACAGACGCTCGAGGTGCGAGGCGACCGCCGGCATCGCCGCGCGCAGCGTGCGCGGGTCGCTGAAGTGGTACTCGGTGCAGACGGCGAAGAACTCTTCCGGCGAGTCGGCCGCGTACGGGTCGATCGCGGTCTCGCGGCCGGCGTCCGCCGCGTCCGCGAGCGCGTCGTAGGCGCTCTGGAAGTCGCGCGCCCACTCGCGCTGCCAGGCGCGCGGCAGCGGCGGCGTGCCGTCGAGCACGCCGTCCAGCACGTCGAGCTTGTGCGCGATCTCGTGCGCGGCCACGCAGAAGCCCGCACCGGGCTCCTCGATGTCGGCCTGCACGTCGGCCCACGACAGGATCACCGGGCCGGCGCCCCAGGCCTCGCCGATCAGCTCGTCCTCCCACTCGTGGACGACGTCGGCGGCATCGACGTGGCTGCGGCGCACGCGGAACGCCTCCGGGTAGACGAGAAGCTGCGACCAGCCGCGCAGGCCCTCGGCGCCGAACTCGACCAGCGGCAGGCAGCACAGCGTCGCCAGTTGCGCGCGCTGGCGCCCGTCCAGCTCCAGGCCGGCCAGCGGCGTGATCGTCTTCTCGCGCAGGAAGCGCGCGGCCAGCGCGCGCAGGCGCTCGCGGCGCTCCGGCGCCATCGCGCGCGTCCACGGCAGGGCGCCAGCGACCTCGCGCCAGAGCGGTTCAGGCAGGGGATCGGACGTGCGCCAGAGGCGCTGCCACCACGCGCGCAACGGGCTTCAGCGCACCATGCCGGGGAGGAAGCTGTGCCAGCGCGGCGATTGCAGGCGGCCGCCGCCGGCGGGGGCGTCGCTGTGCTCGGACGGACGCACGCGCGTCTCGCGCTGCGGCGCGGCGGCGCGCTTGCGCTCGCCGGTCCGGTCGCCGCTCTTCGCGCCGGTGGCGCTCGGACAGGTCTCGCCCGGCGAGGACAGCTTGACCTCGCGCGCCGCCACGCTCGCGCTGGCGAAGGCGATCAGCAGGCAGATGGCGATGCGGCGCATGGGCGGCTCCTCGCGACCGGTCCCACCGGCCGCCATCGCGGGACTATACCGCGAAAACGCTTCCGCCGCCGGCGCGATCGCTGTTGCGCCGCAGCAGGCCGACGGACGGCGCGGCGCGCGGCTCGCGCATAATCGCCGCCCGCCCTTCCGCGCCGAGCCCATGCCGCGCCCTGGCCTTCCCTCCCGAGCGACCGCACCGACCAGTCCGCAGGACGAACGCGCGCTGCTGGTCCGGCTGATCGACGGGCCGGCCTCCGGCGATGCGCTCGCGCGCGCCTGCGGGCAGACCCGTGCCGCGGTGTGGAAGCGGATCGAGGCGCTGCGCGAGGCCGGCATCGCGATCGCGGCGCGTCCCGGGCAGGGGTACGCGCTCGCACAGCCGGTCGAGCTGCTGGACGGGCGGCGGATCGAGGCGGCGCTCCCGCCGGCCGCGCGCGCGGCGCTGGCCGGGCTCGAGATCGCCTGGTCGATCGACTCCACCAACAGCGAGCTGCTGCGCCGCCCGACCCCCGCGTCCAGCGCGCTGGTGCTGCTGGCCGAACGCCAGACCGGCGGCCGCGGCCGTCGCGGTCGCGCCTGGGCCTCGCCGCTGGCCGCGCACCTGTACCTGTCGCTGGCGCGCGCGTTCGGCGGCGGCCTGGCGCGGCTCGGCGGGCTGAGTCTGGTCGCCGGGCTCGCCGCGGCCGAGGCGCTGCAGGCGCTCGGCCATCGCGAGGTGCGGCTGAAGTGGCCGAACGATCTGGTGGTCGAACGCGACGGCGTGCTGCGCAAGCTCGGCGGGTTGCTGATCGAAGGCGGCGGCGAGCACGGCGGCCCGGTGCGTGCGGTGATCGGGCTCGGCCTCAACGTGCGCATGCCGGAGGCGACCGCGCGCACGCTCGACCAGCCGTGGATCGATCTGGCCGCGCTGTCGGCGCAGCCGCCGTCGCGCAACGCGCTGGCGGCGGCGGTGCTGGGCCGCCTGCTGCCGATGCTGGACGAGTTCGACGCCCACGGACTTGCGCCGTTCCTGCCGCGCTACGCCGCGCTCGACGCGCTGCACGGCCGGCCGGTGGAGGTGCACACGGCGCAGGGCGGCTTTGCGGCCACCGCGTTGGGGCTGGACGAGGACGGCGCGCTGCGCGTGCGGCTCGCCGACGGCGGCGTGCGCGCGGTGCACGCCGGCGACGTCTCCGTGCGGCGGCAGTGAGGGCGCGATGGACGCGTGGCTGTTCGATCTCGGCAACACCCGACTGAAGATCGCACCGCTGACGGCCGGCGGCGGCGTCGGCGAGGTGCGCGCGCTGCCGCACACGGGCGATCCGGCAGCCGCACTGGCCGCGCATCTGCCCGCGCGCATCGACGTGGCCTACGTCGCCAGCGTCGCCGGCGAAGCGGCGCGCGTCGCGCTGCTGGACGCGCTCGGCCGCCATGCGCGCCGGATCGGCCTCGCGCGCACGCCCGCGCACGGGCTCGGCGTGCGCGTGGCCTACGCGCAGCCGCAGCGGCTGGGCGTCGACCGTTTCCTGGCGATGGCGGCGGCGCGCGCGCGCGGCGGCGATGCGCTGGTGTGCGGCGTCGGCACCGCGCTGACGATCGATCTGGTGGATGCGGCCGGACGTCACCACGGCGGCTGCATCGCGCCCTCGCCGACGCTGATGCGCGAGGCGCTGCACGAACGCGCACCGCATCTGCCGCCCGCGGGCGGGACGTTCGCGCCGTTCGCCGCGGACACGCTCGACGGCCTGGCCGCCGGCTGCGACGGCGCGGCGCTGGCGCTGATCCGCGAGCGCCAGCGCGACGCGGCGATGCGGCTGGGCCGCCCGCCCGCGCTGCTGCTGCACGGCGGCGGCGCTGCCCCGCTGCTGCCGCACCTGCCGGAGGCGCGCCATGCGCCCCATCTGGTGCTGGAAGGTTTGGCGATCTGGGCCGCAGTCGAACAATCGCCGTGAAGGCGGCGCATAGAATCGTCGCATGATCCTGCGCGCGCTTCTGGTGCTGCTGGCTGCGCTGAACCTCGGCGCGGCGTCGTGGTGGCTGGCGCACACGCCGCCGGCGCCAGCGCGCATGGAACCGCCGTTGCCGCCGGGCGTGGCGCGCCTGGTGCGGGTGGAGGAGGCGCGCCCGGCGTCGGCGTCCGCCGCCGTCGCCGCCGCGGTGCCGGCACGGTGCTACCGCCTCGGACCGTTCGACGGCCTGCGCATGGCCGAGGCGGCGCGCGCGCGTGTGCAGACGCGCATCGCCGATGCGACGCCGCGGCCGGCCGGCCGCGCGCGCGGCTGGCGGGTGATCCTGCCGCCGTTCGCCAGCGCGGCGGATGCGCAGGCCGCCGCCGCGCGCGTGGCCGCCGCGGGCTTCGGGGATTTCTTCGTGATGCGCGAGGGCGCCGACGCCAACGCGGTGGCGCTCGGCCGCTTCGGCAGCGAGAGCGCGGCGCGGCGGCATGCCGAAGCGGTGCGGGCGGCGGGTTTTCCCGCCGTCGCCGAGCCGCTGGGTCCGGTGTGGCTCGAGGTGCGGGCGGAGGCGCGGACCGATCCGGAGTGGCTGCGCGCCGCTTCCGGCGCGGCGCGTCAGGAGCCGGTTCCCTGCGCCGGCGGCGCGGGCGGCGCAGGCTAGAATGCGCCGGCGCCGTGTCCCGCGTCCGTGCGGCCGATGCGGCCCTTGCCGGCTTAGCTCAGTTGGTAGAGCAACCGCCTTGTAAGCGGTAGGCCGTCGGTTCGAGTCCGACAGCCGGCACCACCGCGCCGCGCGCCGTCCTCCACGCGCCCTTCACGCGGTCTTTCCGCGCGCGGACCCATGCTGCGCTGCGGTGTCGCGCCCCCGTGTCCGGCCCGGCCCGCCCCCCGGATCCGGCTCGAGTGTGAGCTTGCTCACACTTGCCGGCCTGTTCGTGTCGGGGCGGGGGTGGTCCGCGGCCCGTTGCGACGTTCTACGTTACTGTCGCCCCACAGGGGCGTCGATCGACAGTGGGGAAATTCGTGGCCAATTCGGTGTCCCTGCCGCTGGAGCGCTGGACCAGTGCCGACCCGACCGATGCGGACGGCGTGATCCGTCTGCGCGAGGGTCTGCCCCGCCTGGTCCGGGACACGCCCGACGCCGCCGCGTTCATGGCGCGCTTCCGCCAGCTCGCGCAGGACATCCTGGCGGCGGCGGAGTCGCCCACGCACCGCGCCGCGCTGCTGATCGAGATCACCCGCATGGGCCTGGAAGCCGGCGTGCCGGCGCGCTTCGTGCGCCAGGCGCTGTTCGACGACCGCGCGCCGCGAGAGGACGCCTGACCGGGTTCACGGCCCCTCTCCGCAGCGCGCGGCAGCATGCGCGCATGGCCTGGGATCGCGACCGCCTCGACCGTGAGCTCGACGCGCTGCAGGCGCGTTTGCCCGAGCTGATCCGCACGCACCGCGAAGGCGAGTTCTACGCCGCGTTCCGGCGCGAGGCCGACCGCATCCGCGTGCAGACCGCGCGCGAGGATTTCGCGCACGTCGGAGCGTGCATCGCCCGGATGCTCGAGAACGCGCACATGATCCCGACCGACGCCGAGCACCCGCTCGAACCGAAACCGGAAGTAGCCACGCCGGCCGGCGCTGCGGGCTGGCGCAACGACGATCGCGCTGGCCATACTTGACGTCTTGCCGCGCGCCGTGGGCGCGCCTGTCGCGGCCACGCGCGTGGCCGATCGTCGTTGCGAGGCGCCCGGATGAGCCGAATCTTCCCTCCCGTTTCCCTGATCGGCGTGCCGACCGACATCGGCGCGGGTCATCGCGGCGCACGCCTCGGGCCCGAGGCGCTGCGCATCGCCGGTCTGGCCGAGGCCCTGGCGGCCTACGGCGTGGAAGTGACCGACCGCGGCAATCTCGACGGCCCCCGCAACCCGTGGCTGCCGCCGGTGGCGGGCTACCGTCACCTCGCCGAGGTGGCGGCCTGGAACCGCGCGACGATGGAGGCGGTGTACGCCGAGCTGCAGGCCGGGCGCATGCCGGTCATGCTCGGTGGCGACCATTGCCTCGGGCTGGGGTCGATCACCGCGGTCGCGCGCCACTGTCGCGAGACCGGCAAGCGCCTGCGCGTGCTGTGGCTGGACGCGCACGCCGACTTCAACACCCACGAAGTCACGCCTTCCGGGAACATCCACGGCATGCCGGTGGCGTGCCTGTGCGGTCTGGGCCCGCGCGAGCTCACCCACCTGGGCGGCGATGCGCCGGCGATCCGGGCCGACGAGATCCGCCAGATCGGCATCCGCTCGGTCGATCCGGGCGAGAAGCGGTTGGTCAAGGAATACGGCCTCGACATCTACGACATGCGCTACATCGACGAGGTCGGCATGAAGCGCGCGATGGAGGAGGCGCTGGAGGGCGTGGACGCCAACACGCACCTGCACGTCAGCTTCGACGTCGATTTCCTCGATCCGTCGATCGCGCCCGGCGTGGGCACCACCGTGCTGGGCGGTCCGAACTACCGCGAGGCGCAACTGGTGATGGAGATGATCGCCGACACCGGGCGCATGGCCTCGCTCGACATCGTCGAGCTGAACCCGCTGCTGGATCACCACAACGCGACCGCGGAGCTGGTGGTCGATCTGGTCGAAAGCCTGTTCGGCAAATCGACGCTGATGCGCGACTGAGGGCGGCGCGCCCCGCCTGAATGCGCCGCAACCGCCGGTCGGTCGCGGCGCCGCGTTTAGCCGCGGTCCTGCGGCGCACGACGCCGGATTCACGAGCGCTGCCGTCAGATGCACGCACGGGCTGTGCCAAGGCTTTCGCGGCCCTTGCCCGGTCACCGACCGCTCGAGGAGACGATCATGAAGCGTGTGTTCGCACTGATGCTGCTGGCGATGTTTTCGACCGCGACCCTGACGGCCTGCAACACCATGGCCGGCGTCGGCAAGGACGTCGAGAAGGCGGGCGACAAGATCGAAGACAAGGCGGAGGATTGCAAGGACGGCAAGTGCTGATCGCGAGGTGCCGTCTTGCAAGGGAAAAGGCCGGAGCGATCCGGCCTTTTCCGTTTGCGCGCGCTACGGATCGGGCACGAAACCGCCCGGGAACGCGCGCGGGCCGTGCGTGGCGTAGCGCCACGGGCGCGGCAGCACGCCGCGCGCGGCGAGGCCTTCGCGATCGTCGTAGCGCAGCTCGGTGATCTGCACCGGCCGGTGCGAGGCGCGCTCGAACGCGGTGCGCCCGACCGGCGACCACTCGCGCTCGCCGTGCCCGGTGCCGAGGCCCTGCGCGACGGCGTCGGCGGCCGACGCCTCGGCCTGCGCGGCGCGCGCCGACGACGCCGCCTTCTCGCGCGCGATCGGCGCCGGCGCGTCTTCGTAGCGCGGGTATTCGCGTTCCTCGAACACGGCGATGCCGATCACGCCGACGTCGTCCGGCCGGCCGGTGCGCGCGGCGTAGCTGTCGGGCAGATCGGTGAACACGAACTGCGCGATCTCGTCGTAGGACTTGCGCCAACCGGCCACTTCGGTGCTCTGCCACGGGCCGAGCACGTAACCGGCCTGCGAGGGATGCGCGGTCTGGCCGGTCACCGCGTTGACGCCGTCGACCGACAGCACGACCAGCACGCGACGGTCGGTGCGGTTGGTCAGCCGCACGGCATAACGATGGCCGGGCCGGCCTTCGATCCAGGCGCGGCCGCGGTGGCGGTACTCGGGCAGCCATTCGCCGGTGTCGCGATCGACGATGGCGATCTCGACCGGCGCGCGCGCGCCGAGCGGCGCGCAGGCCAGCAGGCCGGACAGGGCGGCGAGCAGCAGCAGAACGGGGCGGAGCATGGCGGTGTTCTCCTCGGACGGACGCGTGAACGAACGCGCCGGCACGCACGCCGGGGTTGCCGGGCGGGCCCGCGGTCGGCGGCCGTTCAGGCGGCGGCGGCCTGTACCATGTCGCGTTCCGTTCGCGTCCGCTTCGCCATGGCTTCCGAAAAGACCCGCGTCCTCACCGGCATCACCACCTCGGGCACGCCGCACCTGGGCAACTACGTCGGCGCGATCCGCCCGGCGATCGCCGCCAGCCGCGCCCAGGACGTGGAAAGCTTCTACTTCCTCGCCGACTACCACGCGCTGATCAAGGTGCAGGAGCCGGCGCGCGTGCAGCGCTCCACGCTCGAGATCGCCGCGAGCTGGCTGGCCTGCGGGCTGGATCCGGCGCGGGTGTGGTTCTACCGCCAGAGCGACATTCCGGAGATTCCGGAACTCACCTGGCTGCTCGCCTGCGTGGCCGGCAAGGGCATCCTCAACCGCGCGCACGCCTACAAGGCGGCGGTCGACCGCAACCGCGCCGAGGGCGAGGACGACGATGCCGGCATCACCGCCGGGCTGTTCATGTACCCGGTGCTGATGGCGGCCGACATCCTGCTGTTCAACGCGCACAAGGTGCCGGTCGGCCGCGACCAGATCCAGCACATCGAGATGGCGCGCGACTTCGGCCAGCGCTTCAACCACCTCTACGGCGAGCACTTCGTGCTGCCGGAGGCGGCGATCGAGGAGCATGTGGCGACGCTGCCCGGGCTCGATGGCCGCAAGATGTCCAAGAGCTACGACAACGTCATCCCGCTGTTCGCGCCGCGCGAGACGCTGCGCCGGCTGATCTTCTCGATCGTCACCGATTCGCGCGCGCCGGGCGAGCCGAAGGACGCCGACGGCTCCAACGTGTTCCAGCTCTACCAGGCCTTCGCCAGCGCCGAGGAAACCGCGGCGATGCGGCAGGCGTTCGCCGACGGCATCGGCTGGGGCGATGCCAAGCAGACGCTGTTCGAGCGCATCGACGCCGAGATCGCGCCGCTGCGCGAACGGTACGAGGCGCTGATCGCGCGTCCCGCCGACATCGAGGACACCCTGCGCGACGGCGCCCGCCGCCTGCGCGAACGCTACGCCACGCCGCTGCTGCAGCGGCTGCGCGAGGCGGTGGGGCTGCGCAACCTGGCGCAGGCCGCGGTGGAGCGCCGCGAGGGCGGCGAGCGACGGCGCGAGCTGCCGGCGTTCAAGCAGTACCGCGAGGCGGACGGGCGCTTCTACTTCAAGCTGGTGGAGGGCGAGCGCGTGCTGTTGCAGAGCGCCGGCTTCGAATCGCCGCGCGAAGCCGGGCAACTGATCGCCCGGCTCAAGCGCGAGGGCGCCGGCGTGCTGCGGATGGGCCGCTCGGCGTGGCTGGCGGTCGACGAACGCGAGATCGCAGCGCTCGCCGACGGGGTGGCGATGGACGAGGTCGTCTCCGCGCTGGCGCGCCTCGCGGAGGCCGAGGCATGAATCCGCTGATCGAGATCAACCTGGCGCTGGTGCTGTTCCTGCCGTGGTTCGCGATCTTGGGCGCGCTGTACTGGTTCTATCCGCGGCAGCCGCGCGGCGGCGCGCGCAAGGCATTCGACGCGGCCGCGCTGCTGCTCGCGCTGGCGGCGTTCCTGGTCGCCAATCACTGGGCGCTGGGCTACGCCGATCGCGCCTACGGCCGGCTGTGGCCGCAGGTGCTGGCGACGTCGGTGGCCTATGGCGTGTTCCTGCTGGCGCTGGGTGTGGCGTTCTTCGTGCGCCGCGCGTGGCTGCGCCGGCGGCAGAGGGGGTCTTGACCCGCCGCGCCCGCGACCTGCGCGCGGACGCTTGCCTCGGCGGAGTGGCGGGCGGCAGATCCGTGATACTCGGGCGGCGGGTCAAGACCCGCCCTACGCGACTGGGTCGAACGCGTAGGTTGGGCTGAGCCGAAGGCGAAGCCCAACGTCTCCCGCTGCACGACGCGGGCTGGCGACGCGGTGTCGGGCTTCGCTGCGCTCGGCCCAACCTACGGAAGCGGCTTGCGCCGCACGACCGTCGTTACGGCCACTCGTTCGGCGGCGCCCCGTTGGGACGATCGCGCATCCGCACCACGCAGAAACGCTGGCCGCTCGGCGCTTCCATCACCCACCAGCGGCGCACGAAGGCGATGCGCTTGGCGCCGAGCTTCTCGAGGCGGTCGGCTTCGGCGTCGATGTCGTCGGCCTCGATGTCCAGATGCACACGCGAGGCGTGCGACACCTTCTGCACTTCCACATGCAGGTCGGCGGCCGTGTCGTCGAGCTTGTAGTACTCCGCCTCGTCTTCCTGCGTGTGCTCGCCGACGGGATAGCCGAGCGCCTGCGACCAGAACTCGGCGGCGGCTTTCAGGTCGTCGGTCCGGCAGTCGATGATGAAACCGGCGAGGCGGCTTTTGTGGGGCATGGCGAGGCTCCTCCGATGGGCACCGGTGTTTCCCTGCTCCCGTCGTCCCGGCGGAAGCCGGGACCCATTTTCCAGGTCGCCGCAACGCCACGAGCAACATGGGCCCCGGCTTTCGCCGGGGCGGGGGCGACGCAGCCGCGCAGCCGGGCGGCATTCACTGCGGCAGCGCGAGATCGTCGATCAGCGCCTTGAGGAAGCGCGCGGCCTCGCCGCCGGTGCAGGCGCGGTGGTCGAAGGTGAGCGAGATCGGCAGCCGGCGGTGCACTTCGATGCCGCCCATCACCGCGACCACGTCGTGGCAGAGCCTGCCGGCGCCGACGATCGCCACGCACGGCGGCACCACCACCGGCGTCGCGTAGCGGCCGGCGAACATGCCGAAGTTGGACAGCGAGATCGTGTAGCCGGTGAGCTCGCCCGGCGGGATCGAGCGGTCCTCCACCTGCGCGCGCAGGCGGTTGATGCCTTCGCGGATGCCGCGCGCATCGAGCATGTCGGCATTGCGCAGCGCCGGCACGAACAGGCCGTCGTCGGTATCGACCGCGATGCCGAGATCGACATGCGGATGCAGGGTGCGGGTGAGCTTGTCGCCGTCGAACCAGGCGTTGAGCGCGGGCACCGCCTTGCACGCGGCGACGATCGCGCGCACCAGCCGCGCGGTGATGTCCTGCTTGCCGATCCAGGCGTGCAGGTCGGCGTCGTCCACCAGCGTGGTCGGCACGACCTTGGCGTGCGCGTCGGCCATCACCCGCGCCATGTTGCGGCGTACGCCCTTGAGCTGCTCGGGCTGGCCGCTGACCGACTCGCCCGGCGGGCGCGTGCGCATCGGCTTGCCGGCCTGCGACAGCGTGCTGCGCGCGGCGGCAGGCGCAGCGGCGGGCATCGGCGCGGCCGCCACGCGCGCGGCCGCGCCGGCGGCGCGCGGTTCCGGCTTCGCGCTGCCTTCCGCGGCGGCGCGCTTGACGTCCTCCATCGTCACCACGCCGTCGGCGCCGCTCGGACGCACGCGGGCGATGTCCACGCCGAGCTTGCGCGCCAGCGCGCGCACGGCCGGCATCGCCTTGACCCCGCCGACGCTGACCGCCTGCTCGCGATGCACCGCATCGGAGGTCTGCATCGCCCCGACCACGGTGCCGCTGTCGGCGCGCTCGCTGCGGGTCTGGCCGCTCTCCTGGATCACGCCGCCTTCGTCGGAGGCGATCACGTTGTCGCCGTTGCCCGGCGCGTCGGCTCCGGCGCCCTTGCCGCCCGGGGAGGCCGCGTTCTGCGTCGCCGGCGAGGCATGGTGGTGGTGGCCGGTGTCCTGGCCCTCGGCGCGCTGCGGCAGCGAGGGGTCGATCTCGAACTCGGCCAGCATGGCGCCGGTGGCGATGATGTCGCCCGGGCCGCCGGCCAGCTTCAGCACCTTGCCCGACACCGGCGAGGGCACCTCGACCACCGCCTTGGCGGTTTCCATCGACACCAGCGGTGCATCGAGCCGGATCGTGTCGCCCTCCTTGACGAACCACTCGACGATGGTGGCGTCCGGGAGGCCCTCGCCCAGGTCGGGCAGCAGGAAGGTCTTCTTGTTGCTCATGCGTCGTCCTGTTCGATGGTTCGTCTTCGGTTGGGTCAGACCCACACGTCGTTGGCGGCGCGCAGGTCGCTGTCGGTCTTCTCGCCGGTGTTCGCCACGCCGCGCGGCTCGATGATCAGCGCGTGGCACTCCTCGCGCGCGCGGGTGATGTGTTCGACGCCGCGCGGGATGACGATCAGCTCGCCGGCGCGCACGCGCACGTCGCGGTCGCGGAAGCCGACTTCCATCTCGCCGTGCAGTACCAGGAACGTCTCGTCGGTATCCGCGTGCGAATGCCAGACGAACTCGCCCTGCAGCTTCACCAGCTTGAACTGGTAGTCGTTCATCTCCGCGACCACGCGCGGCGACCAGTGCTCGGCGAAGCGCGCGAGCTTGGCGGCCAGGTCGATCGCTACGCCGGGCGGATTCATGCGCGCGGCTCCCCGCGGATCTCGAGATGCGTGGCCGGCAGCCAGCCTTCGCGGCCGTCGGCGTGCGTGGCCCACCACCAGCCGCCGTGTTCGTGGCGCAGCGCCACCTCGTCGCCGGCGGCGGCGTCCAGCTCGCGTGCGCTGTAGTCGCGCAGCGCTTCGGCGCGGTCGCCGCCGAGCGGGCGCAGCCATTCGACCGGCGCCCAGCCTGCGTTGCCGTCGGCGGTGGTGGTCCACACGAACGCCGGCCACTCGCCGTCGCGCGCGCCGGTCCGCACGGTCTCGCCCGCCCGGAACCCGATCGGGTTGCGGTACTGCGTGCGGTACTCGCGGATCACGCGCGCGCGCATGTCAGCTCGCGGCGAGCGTGCGTTTGGCCGCGGCGACGATCTTGTCCACACTCGGCAGGTACTTCATCTCCAGCCGGAACAGCGGGATGTGGGTGTCGTAGCCGGTGACGCGCTCGACCGGCGCCAGCAGGTCGTACATCGACTCCTCGGCCAGGCGTGCGGCGATCTCGGCGCCGAAGCCCGCGGTCTTGGGCGCCTCGTGCACGATCACGCAGCGGCCGGTGCGGCTCACCGATTCGGCGATGGTGGCGAAGTCGAGCGGACGCAGGGTGGCGACGTCGATCACTTCGGCGCTGATGCCCTCGGCGGCGAGCTTTTCGGCCGCCTCCAGCGTCTCCTTCACCTGCGCGCCCCAGGTCACCAGGGTGACGTCGGTGCCGTCGCGCAGCACGTAGCACACGTCCAGCGGCAGCGCCTCGCCGTCGTCCGGCACCACTTCCTTGTACTGGCGGTAGATCCGCTTCGGCTCCATGAAGATCACCGGGTCCGGCTCGCGGATCGAGGCCAGCAGCAGGCCGTAGGCGCGCGCCGGCGAGGAGGGCATCACCACGCGCAGGCCCGGTACGTTGGTGAAGATCGACTCGTTCGCCTCGCTGTGGTGTTCCGGCGCGCGGATGCCGCCGCCCCACGGCACGCGCAGCACCATCGGGCAGGTGAGGCGGCCGCGCGTGCGGTAGCGGAAGCGCGCGGCGTGGCAGATGATGTGGTCCACCATCGGATAGACGAAGCCGTCGAACTGCGCCTCGGCGACCGGCTTCATGCCCTGCGCGGCGAGGCCGACGGTGAGGCCGGCGATGGTGGTCTCATCCAGCGGCGTGTCGAGCACGCGCTCGGGGCCGAACTGCTGCTGCAGACCGGCGGTGGCGCGGAACACGCCGCCGTTGACGCCGACGTCCTCGCCGAGCACCAGCACCGACGGGTCGTGGCGCATCTCGTAGGCGAGCGCCTGGGTGATCGCCTCGATCAGCGTGATGGCCTGCGCGCTCATGCCTTGCCCTCCTGCGCCAGCGCGGCCTCGCGTTGCGCCAGCAGGTCGGGCGGCGGGTCGGCGTAGAGGTAGTCGAACATCGCGGTCACCGGCTGCACGGGCGTGTTGAGGTAGGCGTTGATCTCCTCGTCGACGAGCTTCCCGCATTCCTCGGCCCAGGCCTGTTCCTCGGTCTCGCTCCACAGGCCGAGCGACGTGAGGTAGGTGCGCAGCCGCGCGATCGGCTCGCGCGCCCACGCCGCCTTGACCTCGTCCTCGCCGCGGTAGCGGCGCGCGTCGTCGGCGGTGGTGTGGTCGTGCAGGCGGTAGGTGATGAACTCGAGCACGCTGCCGCCTTCGCCGCTGCGCGCGCGCTCGGTGGCCCGGCGCATGGCTTCGAGCACGGCGATCAGATCGTTGCCGTCCACCTGCAGGCAATGCAGGCCGCCCGCCAGGCCCTTCTGCGCCAGCGTCTCGGCGCCGGTCTGGGCCTTGCGCGGCACCGAGATCGCCCAGAAGTTGTTGATCACGCACAGCACCAGCGGCAGCCGGTAGGCGCCGGCCGAGTTGAGCGCGGCGTAGAAGTCGGTCTTCGACGAGCCGCCGTCGCCGCAGCAGGCCACCGCGATGCGGTCCTCCTTGCGCAGCTTGAAGGCGAGCGCGGAACCGGCCGCATGCAGGCACTGCGTGGAGATCGGCACGCACCACGGGAAGTCGTGCTTCGGGCCGGAGAAATCATTGCCGCGCTCGTCGCCGCCCCAGTACAGCAGCACCTCGCGCGGCTTCACCCCGCGCATGAACTGCGCGCCGTACTCGCGGTAGCTGGGCGCGAACACGTCCTCCGGCTTCAGCGAGGCGCCGATGCCGACGTGGGTGGCCTCGTGGCCGAGGCAGGCGGCATAGGTGCCGAGCTTGCCGGTGCGCTGCAGCGCGATCGCCTTGGCGTCGAACGTGCGCACGAACAGCATCTGCTTGAACAGCGGCACCAGCGCCCGGGCGTCGGCGAAGGCGGGCGGCAGATCGGCGACGGGACGGCCGTCGGGGCCGAGGTACTGCAGGTATTCGATCTCGAAGCGTGCGGCGACCGTCATGCGGAAGGGGCTCTGGGGTCGGGAGCCGGCGATGATACCGCCCAGCCATGCGCACACGCCGCGAACGCGCCGGCGGCTTACGATGCAGTGCAGCATTCCGCCGCCGCGGGCGTGCGCGTCGTCCGCCGCGCAAACCGCGCAAACGACGAGGGCGCGGAAGTTCCGCGCCCTCGTCATGCCCCGGCCGTGCGGGTTCAGCGCTGCAGCGCGACCTGCAGCGTGGCGCGGTTGTTCGCGGCGATGGGATCGGGCGTGACCGCCTCGACGCTGGCGACGAACTCGAGCGCGGTGCCGCGCACCGGCCGTTGCGGCACCACCACCGCGAAGCCGAACCACTCGGTGCCCACCGCGCGCGCGTCGGGATGACGGCACTCGGCGCGGAACCCGGTCGGCACCGCGCTGCGGGCGCAGATCCAGCCGGGCGGTGCGGCCACCGCGGCCGAGCCGGCGGCGACGTTGCCCTCGATCACCAGCCGCACGCCGCGCGCGGCATCGGGCCCGGCGTTGCGCAACGGCACCACGAAGCTCGCCACTGCGCCGCGGCGTACCGGCAGCGCGCTGCCGGCGATGCGCACGCCGAGGTCGGCGGCGGTCTGCACCGCGACCTGCGCGCGCGCGCCGTTGTCGCCGTTGGCGGGATCGGCGGTCTGCGACTGCACCGATGCCGCCAGCGTCAGCACACCGCCGTCGCCGAGCGCCGGCATGTCGAGGTCCAGCGCGAACGCGGCGTCGTTCGCCGCCGCCAGCGTCGAGGCACTGCAGGTGACCGTGGTGGTGGCCGGATCGTTCGCCGGCGCGGTGCAGTTCCAGCCGGAAGGCGCGGCGACCGTCGGCGTCACCGGCGCGTCGAACACGAACGCGGTGGCCGGATATTCCGCGGCATGCGGGCCGGCGTTGCGCACGGTGGCGTCGAACCGCACGCGCTCGCCGGCACGCGCGGCCGTGCGCGAGGCGGCCAGCGTCATCGACAGCGCCGCGCTGCGGAACGCCGGCACCGCGATCCGCAGACGCACCGGATCGTGGTCGGACACGCGCGTGGGCTTGGCGGCATCGCCGAAATCGACCACGCCGAAGTCGGCGTTGATGCGCGCGTGGTCGACCTGCAGCAGATCCGCCGCCAGCACCAGCGCCTCGTTGACCAGCACGTGGTCGAGCGTCTGCGCGTTGCCGTCGAACACGTACGAGTAGCGTTCGGCCGGATCGGCGATCAGTTGCGAGCCGTCGATCAGCGGCGTGGTCAGCGGGCTGTCGACGTAGGTGACGACCTGCTCGGCCGGCGCTTCCTCGCCCTTGACGATGCCGAGCACGTCGACGTAGCCGTCGTTGAACTCGAACGCGTTGAAGTCGCCGAGCAGCACGATCCTCTCCGCCGGATCGTCCTGCTGGAACTGCTGCACCAGGCCCGCGAGGTACGCCGCCTGCGCCGCGCGCTTGGCGCGCACGCGTTCGCCGTCGGTGCTCCAGCCGTTGGGGCCGGGCGTCAGCGCGTCCATGTCGTTGAGCGAGCGCAGGTGGTTGGCGATCACCGTCAGCGGGAACCGCGCGCCGTTGGCGTGGTTCACCACCGCGCGCAGCCGCAGCGGCGGGCGGTCGTTGAGCAGGCTGGTGGTGCCGTCGGGGTTGGCGAAGGTGGCGTCCTTGCCGAACTGGGTGACATCCTGCACGGCCACGCGCGGCGTGCCCGGCGCCACTTCGCGGGTGGCGACCAGGAAGCCGACGTCGATCCCGCCGACGTCGTTGCCTTCGACCAGGTACGGCGCGTAGGCCGGCGCGCGCGGGCAGGTGGCGTTGATGCGCTCGGCCAGCAGGCCGAGCACGCGCAGGTTCTCCACCTCGACCACGCCGAGGATGTCCGGCGCCTTGAGGTAGTCGCAGATCGCGCGCGCGGCCTTGGTCAGCCGGCGGTCGAGCGCGTCCGGCTTGATCGTCGGCGCGCCGTTGCCGTCGGCGATCTCGTCGAACAGCCGCAGCAGGTTGAAGCCGGCGACGGTGACGTCCTCCGGCGCGGCGTCTTCCACCGCGCGCGGCGTCATGCCACCGCTCACCGTGGGCGGCGTGGCCGGATCGGGCAGCAGCGCCCAGGTGCCGCTGTTGTAGTCGAGCACGCCGGCCAGGTCCGTCAGCTGCGCGCCCACGTCCACCGCCAGCGGCGCCGCGCCGATCTGGCCGCGGCTGCGGATCATCAGCCGCTCGGGGTTGGTGTCGAACCGCGGCGGCTGCTTGCCGGCGGGAACCGGGAAGGCGTCGAGCACGCCGATGCCCGGCTCGCGGAACGGGCGCGGCACGCCCGGCAGGACGACGTGGAACACGCCGTCGGTGAACGACAGCGCGTCGTCCTCGTCGATCGTGCCGCCGGCCGGCGAGACCGCGACGGCCCCGGCGACGCGCACGCGCATCGCTTCGAACCGCTCGAGCGTGGCGGGCGTCGCCGCGGGCGACAGCTCGGCGGCGGTGAGTTCGACCGGCGCCGGCAGTGCGACGCCGGTGTCCAGCACGTCCACGCGCTCTACCGACACCAGCTCGGTGATGCTGAGCTGGTTCGGGTTCGACGCCGGGACGAACTCGTCCACGGTCGCCGTCACCCGCACCCGGTTGCCGACCGCCGCTTCCGCAGGCGGCGCGGCGCCGGTGAACACGAAGATCGCATCCGAGGTCGCCGGGTCGCCGTCGTCGTTGGCCGCCTGCAGGAAGAAGCCGTTGTTGAAGCGGCGCGCGGTGACGATGCCTTCGGTCACCACGCGCTTGCCGTCGTACGGCGAGAGCGGGCCGTCGCCCTGGATGCGCGAAATCGCGAGCGCCAGCGGCGGTTCCGGCGCCTGTGTCCCGCTGTTGCGCGGACGGGGGGCGCCCAGCGCGAAGTCGGCGCTGTTGTTGCCGGTATCGACGCTGCCGCCGCCGTTGCGGATGGCGGCGGTGGTGCTGCCCAGCGCGGGCGTCGGCGCGGTCTCCGCGCAGTTGGCCGCGCCGTAGCCGACGAAGTCGACCACCGCACCGCCGAGCGGGCAGGTGCCGCTCAGCACGGTCGTGCCGGCGACCAGCGCCACCTTGCCCGCGCTGCCGGACATCGGGATGGTGCCGATCGCGTCCGGCGTCGGCAGATCGACGCTGCCGCCGCTGCCGTCGGCCTGCTTGATCAGGAAGTAGCCGCCGGGGGCGATCGTCCCGCTCAGCGCGGTGCGCTGCCAGGTGCCGCCGCTGGCGGAGGCGTACTGCACGCTCCAGCCGCCCAGATCCACCGGCGCGCTGCCGTTGTTGCGCAACTCGATGAAGTCGCTCTTCAGCGTGGCGCCGCTGTTGCCGCCGCCGCCGTACACCTGGCTGATCACCACCTGCGCCGAAGCGCTCCAGGCCGCGCACGCCAGCAGCGCGGCCGCGATCCGTATGCCGATCCGGTTCATCCGACCCCCAAGAAACGAAGAAAGGCCGCGCCCCTTGCGCGGCCGGCATGCCCCTGCCCGGGCGATTCTGGCCCGGTTTTGCGGACACCGGGATGACAACGGCGTGACGGGCCGACCGCCCCCTCCCGACGGCGCGCGCCCCGCATGCGGTACCCTGCGCGCCCCGCTTCCGCGCCCCGCGCGCCCGCCATGAGCATCGATCGCAACGAACGCCCGCTCGAGATCGGCATCCACACCGACCTGGCGGGCCGCACCACCTACGCCGGCTATCTGCAGCTCGACCGCCTGCTCACCGCGCAGCGGCGCCTGTCCGATCCGCCGCAGCACGACGAGATGCTGTTCATCGTCCAGCATCAGGTCTCGGAGCTATGGCTGAAGCTGATGATCCACGAGCTTCAGGCCGCGATCGCGCACCTGCAGCGGGACGAACTGGATCCGGTGCAGAAGATCTTCGCGCGCTGCAAGGCGGTGCTGCGCCAGCTCACTGAAATGTGGTCGGTGCTGGAGACGCTGACGCCGTCGGACTACATGCAGTTCCGCGACATCCTGGGCCCGTCGTCGGGCTTCCAGTCGCTGCAGTACCGCGCGGTCGAGTTCATGCTCGGCAACAAGAACGCGGCGATGGTGCAGGTGTTCGCGCACGATCCCGACGCGCAGGCGCGCCTGACCGCGCTGCTGCATGCGCCCTCGCTGTACGACGAGTTCCTGCGCCATCTCGCGCGGCGCGGCCACCCGGTGCCGCCGGCGCATCTGCAGCGCGACTGGAGCGCGCCGCACGTGTCCGATCCGGCGCTGCTGCCGGTGTTCGAACGCATCTACGAGGACACCGCCACCTACTGGTCCGAGTACCACCTGTGCGAGGACCTGGTCGATCTGGAAAGCCAGTTCCAGCTCTGGCGCTTCCGCCACATGCGCACGGTGATGCGCATCATCGGCTTCAAGCGCGGCACCGGCGGCTCCTCGGGCGTCGGCTTCCTCAAGCAGGCGCTGGAACTGTCCTTCTTCCCCGAGCTGTTCGAGGTGCGCACGCTGATCGGCGCGCCCGCGCGATCCTGAACAGGGCTGCTGCGCCGCAGCACGCCACGGCCGGTTTGACGCACTCCGTCACGGTCGGTAATGCTCCGCCGTCCCGCGCGCCGGCGCGGACCGCATTCCCGTACAACCGAGAGGACACCGCATGAGCGGAGCCGCCGCACCGAGCGCGCCAGGCGCGCCCCTTCCCGAGTTCCCGACGACGCTGGGTCACCCGCGTCCGTTGTGGATGCTGTTCATGACGGAGTTCTGGGAACGCTTCGCCTTCTACGGCATGCGCTGGGCGCTGGTGCTGTACATCGTCGCCCAGTTCTACCAGGGCTCCGGCGCCGGCGAGGCGCCCGCCAACCAGCTCTACGGCGCTTACCTCGCGCTGGTGTATGCGGCGGCGATCTTCGGCGGCTACGTCGCCGACAAGGTCATCGGCTACCAGCGCTCGATCCTGCTCGGCGCGGTGGTGATGGCGGCCGGCCTGTTCCTGATCACGGTGCCGAACGAACAGGTGTTCCGCCTCGGCCTGGCGACCATCATCGCCGGCAACGGCCTGTTCAAGCCCAACATCTCGACGATGGTCGGCCAGTTGTACGGCATGGGCGATCCGCGCCGCGATTCCGGCTTCACCATCTTCTACATGGGCATCAACGCCGGCGCGTTCCTCGCGCCGATCCTCACCGGCATCCTCGCCGACAAGGTGTTCGGCACGCCGGAGATGCCCTCGTACAAGGTGGTGTTCATCGCCTCCGGCGTCGGCATGCTGCTCAGCCTGGCGTGGTTCTGGGTCGGTCGCCGTCAGCTCCAGGGCGTGGGCCGCCCGCCGGTCGGCGCCGAGAGCCGCGGCCGCGTGCTCGGCGTGCTGATCGGCGTACTGGTGGCGATCCCGGCGATCTACTTCCTGCTCACCATCGGCGCGGGCGCGCTGGCGTGGGTGCTGGGCGCGCTGTTCGTCGCGCTGTGCGTGATGATCCTCGTCGAGGGCGTGCGCGAAGGCCCGGTGCAGCGCGACCGCGCGATCGCGATGCTGATCATCTTCGCGTTCAACGTGATGTTCTGGATGTTCTTCGAGCAGGCCGGCAGCTCGTTCAACTTCCTCGCCGACAAGATCGTCGACCGCACCTTCGGCGACTGGGTGTTCCCGGTGGCGTGGTTCCAGTCGATCAACCCGATCGCGATCCTCGCGCTGGCGCCGGTGTTCGCCTGGCTGTGGGTGAAGATGGGCAACGCCAACCCGTCGATCCCGCGCAAGTTCGGCCTCGGCCTGATCTTCAACGGTCTGGCGTTCCTGCTGCTGATGTTCGCGCTGTCGAGCCTGGTGGACGACGCCGGCATGATCCCGTTCTGGACGCTGTTCGCGGTGTACGTGATCCAGACCGTCGGCGAGCTGTTCCTGTCGCCGATCGGCCTGTCGATGGTGACCAAGCTGGCGCCGATGCGCCTGGTCGGCTTCGGCATGGGCGGCTGGTTCCTGTCCACCGGCATCGGCAACAACCTGTCGGGCATCTTCGCCGGCCACGTCAGCGGCACCGGCGGCATGACCGTCGAGTCCGCCCACGCCGGCTACACGTTCGGCTTCTGGGCGCTGCTCGGCGCGGGCGCGCTGCTGTTCGTGATCGCCCCGCTGGTCCAGAAGCTGATGCATGGCGTGAAGTGACGCCGTGGCGCGCTCGCGCATCGCGCGAGCGCCTTTGCCACGGCGTCATCCCCGCGAAAGCGGGGATCCACCCCGCGGAAGCGGGGATCCACCCCGCGAAAGCGGGGATCCACCCCGCGGAAGCGGGATCCACCCCGCGAAAGCGGGGTCCACGCGTGGCCGCGATGCGGCCACGCCTTTGCCGGATCGTCATCCCCGTGAAAGCGGGGATCAACGCTCGCGCATCGCGCGAGCGCCCTTGCCACGGCGTCATCCCGCGACCCCGCCGGTGGTCCGTGCAGGAGCGGCTTCAGCCGCTTGTGTCTTTCGATCCCGCTAGATTTCCAAGGTGAGAGCGGAGTGCGGCAGGTCGCTAAGCCGCGGTGCCGCGAGCACGAGCAGGAGCATGGACCGCCGCACTCCGTGCTCTCGCCCCAAG
>NZ_VOHJ01000032.1 GCF_007923255.1 Vulcaniibacterium thermophilum
GGCCTCCGCCTCACGCAGGAAGCCGATGATCTGCTCTTCGGTAAAACGCTTCTTCACGTCCAATCTCCTTGTCGTTGGGGATTGGACTCCAGATCGCCGTGCTACTCAAAGGCGGGGGGACGTCGCCGGTTCAATCACCGGCACGAGAACCTGCAACCCTTGCTGTACAAGCTTCTCAAGCAGATCTCGATCCAGGAACTACGTCCAATTCTGGTCCGGAAAGGTTAGGAATTACCATGACGATTCACCTCCGATGGTCGGCTGGGCCTACATCTTTTCGATCAGCCCTCGCGAGATATCGAGCGTGTGAGGAATCGGCCCTGGGTCCTGGAACTGCAAGTCCACCTCGTCGATACCGAACCGCTCGCGCAGGACGGTGGCGATCGTGTCGCGGACGTTCGTCTGGTCCACATCGGGGACCGCCACCGTAAGGGTGGCGGCCAGGCCGATGCCGGTCGCAGATTGATACAGGCGCGGTGAGTCCACCGCCTTCACGCCGGAGTGGGCGAACATCGCCATGCGCACGGCTTCGATATCGACTTCGTGCATCTGCTTTCTCTCGCGGGCGTCAGACCTGCGCCTGCACCGTGCGATCCCGGTGCGCCCAGCGATACAGGACTGGCAGCACCAGCAGCGTCAATGCGGTCGAGGATAGGATGCCGCCGATGACCACCGTCGCCAGTGGGCGTTGGACCTCCGAACCGGCGCCGACGTTGAAGGCCATCGGCAGGAAACCCAGCGAAGCCACCAGCGCGGTCATCAGCACTGGCCGCAACCGGCCCAGCGCGCCGTCGCGGACCGCGTTCTCGAGTGGATCGCCTTGCTCGCGCAGGCGACGGATGAAGGCGATCATGACCAGGCCATTGAGCACCGCCACGCCGGACAAGGCGATGAAGCCGACGCCGGCGGAAATCGACAACGGAATCCCGCGCAAGGCCAGTGCAATGACGCCGCCGGTCAGCGCCAGTGGCACGCCGCTGAACACGATCGCCGCGTCCTTGGCCGAGCCGAAGGCCATGAAGAGCAGCGCAAAGATGATTGCCAGCGTTACCGGCACCACCACCGCCAGGCGCTGGCTCGCGGAGATCAACTGCTCGAACGTGCCGCCGTAGTCGATCCAGTAGCCCTCGGGCAGCTTCACATCCCGACCGATGCGTGTGCGTAGTTCCGCGACGAAACCGCCCAGGTCGCGTTCGCGCACGTTGGCGGTGATCACCACCCGGCGCTTGCCGTTCTCGCGGTTGATCTGGTTCGGTCCTCGCTGCACCTGCACCTTCGCCACTTCACGCAAGGGCACGGTGCGCGGACCGCCGCTGCGCCAGGCGGCTTCGCGGCTGGATTCGTCGGCGTTCGCGCTCTCGGGCAGCGGGATCGGCAAGTCCGCCAACACCGCCGGATCCTGGCGCAGCGACTCTGGCAAACGCACGACCAGCGCGAAGCGGCGATCGCCCTCGAACAGCTGGCCAGCGACCTCGCCGCCAATGGCCGTGGCAACGGTGTCCTGCACGTCGCCCGGGTTGAGGCCGTAGCGCGCCAGTGCGACGGGGTCCGGCGTCACGGCGAGCAGCGGCAATCCCGTGACCTGTTCGGCTTTCACGTCCTCGGCACCGGGCACTTGACGCATCACGCGCTCGACCCGCGCGGCCAATCGCGCCAGCTGACCGAGATCGTCGCCGTAGACCTTTACCGCCACGTCCGAGCGCACGCCGGAGATGAGCTCGTTGGTGCGCATCTGGATCGGCTGGGTGAACTCGTAGTTGCTGCCCGGGATCTCGCGGGCCGCGGCTTCCAATTCCTCGATCAGTTCCGCCTTGGGCTTGCGCGGATCCGGCCACTGGTCGCGCGGCTTGAGCATCAGGAAGGTGTCGGCCATCGACGGCGGCATCGGATCGGTGGCCACCTCGGCGGTGCCGATCTTGGAGAACACGTTGGCCACTTCCGGGAACTGGGCCAGGCGCTTCTCCAGCGTCTCCTGCATCGCCACCGACTGCTCCAGGCTGGTGCCCGGGATGCGCATCGCCTGCACGGTGATGTCGCCTTCGTCCAGGCTCGGCACGAACTCCGAGCCGAGACGCGTGGCCAATAGCCCGCAGGCGACCACCAGCACCGCGGCGCCGGTCAGCACCGCAACGCGGTGCCTTAACGCCCAGTCCAGCAATGGCGTGTAGCGGGCCCTCGACCGGCGCATCAGCCAGTTGTCGTGCTCCGCCACCCGGCCGCGCAGGAAGGTCGCAATCGCCGCCGGCACGAAGGTCAGCGACAGCATCATCGCGCCGGTCAACGCCAGCACCACGGTGATCGCCATCGGATGGAACATTTTTCCTTCCACGCCCGAGAGCGCGAAGATCGGCAGGTACACCGCAGCGATGATGCCCAGGCCGAACAGGCTGGGCCGGATCACTTCGGCAGTCGCCGAGGCGGTCAGGTCGAAACGCTCCTCGTCGCTGAGCTCGCGGCCGAGTGCGTGCTGCGCTTCACCGAAGCGGCGCAGGCAGTTCTCGATGATGATCACGGCGCCATCGACGATCAGGCCGAAATCGAGCGCGCCCAGGCTCATCAGGTTGCCCGACACGCCGCCGCGCACCATGCCGATGATGGTGAACAGCATCGCCAGCGGAATCACCGCGGCGGTGATCAGCGACGCGCGTACATTCCCCAATAGCAGGAACAACACCAGGATTACCAGCAACGCGCCCTCGATCAGGTTCTTGGCGACGGTGCCGATGGTGCGGTCGACCAGCGCGGTCCGGTCATAGACCGCCTTGGCACGTACGCCTGCCGGCAGGCTGGCATTGGCGGCCTCCAGCTTCTCGGCCGCGGCACGGGACACCTCGCGGCTGTTGGCGCCGAACAGCATGAAGGCGGTGCCGACCACGACCTCGTGACCGTTCTGCGTAGCTGCGCCGGTGCGCAGTTCCTTGCCTTCGCCGACCGTGGCGACATCGCGCACCCGAATCGGCACGCCTTCGCGCCGGTCCAGCACGATATTGCGGATCGCTTCCAGGTCCGCCAGTTGCCCAGGCACGCGCACCAGAAATTGCTGGCCGTTGCGCTCGATGTAGCCCGCGCCGATGTTCTGGTTGTTGCGAGCGATCGCCTGCACTACGTCATGCAGGGTGAACCCCAACGCGACCAGTTGAGCCGGATCGGGCGTGATGTGGATCTGCCGCTCGAAGCCGCCGATGGTATTGACCTCGGTGACGCCGGGCGTGTTGCGCAGCTGCGGGCGGATCACCCAGTCCTGCAGGGTGCGCAGGTCGGTGGCCGTATACGGGGTTCCGTCCGGCTTGCGGGCATTCGGCTCAGCCTCCACGGTGTACATGAAGATCTCGCCAAGCCCCGTGGAGATCGGCCCCATCTCCGGGTCCAGGCCTTCGGGCAGTTGCGAGGCGATCTGCTGCAGCCGCTCGGCGACCTGTTGCCGGGCGAAGTACAGGTCCGTGCCGTCCGCAAAGACCACGGTGACCTGCGAGAGTCCGTAACGCGACAGCGAACGGGTGTAATCCAGCTTGGGCAGGCCGGCCATTGCCGTTTCGATCGGGAACGTGACGCGTTGTTCGGCTTCCAGCGGCGAGTAGCCCGGCGCCTGGGTATTGATCTGGACCTGTACGTTGGTGATGTCGGGCGTGGCATCGATCGGCAGATGCCGATAGCTCCATACGCCCAGCGCGATCAGCGCGACGGTGAGCACCAGCATCAGCCAGCGATGGCGGATGGAGAAGCGAATGAGGCGTTCGAGCATGGCGGGCCTCAGTGGTCTTCTTCAACGGTGGACTTTTCGATGTCCGCCTTGACCAGGAAGCTTTGCGCCACGACCACGCGCTCACCCGCCTTGAGCCCATCCAGTACTTCCACGCGCTCCGCATCACGGCGGCCCAGCTTCACTGGCCGGACGCGGTAGGTGTCGCCCTGCTGCACGTAGACCACGTCCTGGTCCTCGGCGGTCTGCAAGGCGGTGACGGGCACAACCAGCGTCGCCGGCGCTTGGTCCACGGTGACGCGGGCCTTTACCGCCGAGCCCGGACGCCACAGGCCATCGAGGTTGCGAATCGTTGCGCGCGCCACGGTGCTCTGGCTGGCGGTCGCAGTGCCCGGCAGCACGCGTTCGAGCGTCGTTTCGGCAGTAAGTCCGTCGCTCAAGCGCGTGACCCGCACCGGCACGCCAGCCGTGATGTGCTGAGCATCCGCACCGAAGATGTGCAGGTCCACCCATAGTTCCGACAGGTCCGCGATCTCGTACAGCGCCGCGCTTTCGCTGGCCACCGTGCCGATCGATGCATTACGAGCGAGCACGACGCCGGAGATTGGCGCGGGGACCGTGTAAGTCGTGAGGCTAAGGTTGCTTTCGATGGTGGCCAACGGCTGCCCCGCACGCACGCGATCACCCACGTTGGCACGCAGTGAACGGATCGGACCGGGAAAGCGCGCCATGACCTTGGCGACGCGGCCTTCGACCGGTGTGAGCAGGCCCTGGACTTCGTGCTCGTCGGCGATGATGCCGGCTGCCGCCGGTGCGACACGAATGCCGGCGTCCTGGGCGACTTTCGCCGCGATGGTGGTGCGGTCGGGCGCCTCCTCGTGGCCTTCCTCTGCGGCGTGTGCTTCGCCTTCTTCGTGATCGGTTTCGTTGAACGGCTTCGCGCCGCCGCATGCGCTCAACAGAACGGCCAGCGTCAGTGCGCTGATCCAGTGTGTCCACTTCATGGGGTACCTCCCTGCGTCGCCTGTGCCGGTGCTGCCACGAACGGCGCACCGGTCAGGCGCTGGATTTCGATAAGGGCGCGCTGGGCTTCCAGCGCGGCGTCGAGTTGCTGTTTGCGGGCTGCGGTGCGTTCCGACTGCAGCTGCGCCCATTCCAGGTAGCTGATGGCGCCGGCGCGGTAGGCGCGTTCCGCCGCAGCTTCTGCTTTGGCGAGCTTGGGCAGCACGTCGGTGCGCAGCCGGTCCACCTCCAGCCGCGCCGTCAAGTAACGCCCGTGCGCTTCGGCTAACGTCGAATACAGGGACAGCCCCTTGGATTCGCGTTCGATTTCCAAGGCAGTCAGGTCGGCCTCCGCCGCGCGGATCTCCGGCTGCGCCCGGCGGCTCGCACCCAACGGCATCGAGATACTGCCAATCAGCGCCATGTCGTCGGTCGCCTGCAAGCGGCGCACGCCCACTTCCCAGTCGAGGTCAGCCTTGGCGTCGGCACGCGCGAGCTGCAGGCGCGCCTCGCGGATCCGGCGCTCGCCGACGAACTGGGCCAGTTCCGGTGTCTGCTCCAGGGTGGAGGTGAGCTGGGCGAACGAAGCCACTTGGGGCAACGCTGTTGGATCGGCGGCTACAACGTCAAATGTCGGTGCTCGCTCGCCCCATAACGCCGCCAGGTGCTGCCGGGCCGCGGCGAAGCGTTGTTCGGCTCGTGCGCGGTCCAATTCCGCACGCGCCAAGGCCGCCTGCGCGGTGAGCACGACCGATTCGGGCGACGCGCCGGCCTGCAGGCGATGCCGCGCCCCGGCGACGGTGCGCTGCCGTTGCGCGATATCAAGCTCGGCGATGTCCCGTTGCCGCTGCGCCGCCACCATTGCCAGATAGCGACGTGCCACTTCGGCCAGCAGATCGAGCCGCCGTGCCTCACGCTCGACCGCGAGCGCATCGATGCGGCTTTGTGCCAGCGTACGGCGGGCGTCGAGCTTGCCGCCGCGTTCCAGGACCGAAGCCAGGCTCAGGGTGAGCTCGGCGCCGTCCAGGCCGCTGGCCTCGCCGGTGCCGAAGGCGTTCTCGACGCTCGCGCCGGCGACCCACGCCGGCCGTAGGGCCGCCCGCTCCAGGTCGGCGGACAGGATGTCCTGCCGCGCTCCGAAGAGGCGCAGATCGGGATGGGTCTGGGCGACGCGTGCAAACGCCTCGTCCAGGGAAAGTCGATCAGCCGCGTGCGCCGGCCATGCGATGGCGGACACAGCGACCAGCGCGGCCAACGCCGCAAGTCGCACAGACATGGAAACACTCCAATCGGAAAGGGCCAGAGACCCGGCACAACGCCGGCGAGTCGTCAGGCTGCGATCGGAGGTCGGAAAGGTGCGAGCCATCGCCCGCTGGGCACACGGCGCGACGCCGTCAGACTCGTGGGTTCGATGTGGCTGATTTGGGAGAAGACCACGGGCGCAGCGGCCGTCGGCACCGCGTGGCCGCAGCAATGGGCGAAGTGATGCACCACGTGCAAGGCGCCGGCCGTGTCGTCTTCACCGGCGGTCAGGGTTTCCTCGCTGCCATGCGTGCCGGCCACGTCATGGGTCAGTTCGTGCAATTCACTGACCGAGCCCAGGATGGGTTGCACCACCAAGCCCAGCGCCAGGATCGCCAGCATCAGCCAGCGATGGGGGGCGAACCGGGCGCGGTGCAAGGTCATGCGGCGAGCGGCTTCGATGCGGCGCGGGCCCGGTGGGCATCGCCGAGAATCTCGATGGCTTCCTTGATCACGTACAAGCCAATCAAGGTGCCGATGACGTAGTCCGGGTACGGAGTGGCCAGCCAGAGGACCAATACGCCGGCCAGGATGACGCCGATGTTGGCCACGACATCCGCACGGGTGAACAACCACGTGGCGCGCAGGTGGACTTCACCGGCCTTCAGCGGAGCGAGCAGACGCAACACGGTGACGTTGACCACCAGCGACAGCAGGGCCGTGCCGATCATCCAGCCGCTGAGCGGCTCGGCACCATAGACGACGCGCCGGCCTACCTCCACCAGAACGCCGATACCGAGCACGAGCAGCACGCTGCCACTGAGCCAGGCCGCGTTCGCCTTGAATCGGGCGGTGCGCCCAATGGCCACCAGGCCGATCGCGTAGGCGGTGGCGTCGGACAGCATGTCCAGGGCGTCGGCCAGCAGGCCAGTCGACTGGGCGATCCAGCCGGCAAGGCCGCCGATCACCGCCATGACGGCATTGAGCACCAGGGCGATCTTCAGCACACGCCGTTCCTGCGCGTTCTTTGCCTCGTGGTGACAGCCGCAATCGCTCATCGGGTCCTCGTCGAACAGATGCCATCCGGCCAGGGTGGCAGCGGAATGCGGCGAAGGATAAAGTCTGTAGCAGCTACGGAGTCAAGCATGTGAAGATCAGCGAAGCGGCAGCCGCCAGTGGCTGCCACCTGGAGACCATCCGCTACTACGAACGTGTCGGGCTGATGCCGCGACCGACGCGAACCGGAAGCGGCTACCGCGCCTACGCGCCGGCCGATGTCGAGCGGCTGCGGTTCATCAGCCGCGGGCGCGAACTGGGTTTCAGCCTGGAGGAGATCCGCAGCCTGCTGCGCCTGAACGACAATCCGAAGCTGTCGTGCGGCGACGTCGATGCACTGGCGCGTGCACATCTGGCCGACATCCACCAGCGGATCGAGGCGCTGACCCGCATGGCCGGCGAGTTGGAGCGGGTGATCGCCCAGTGTGCCGGCGGCGAGCGCGGAACCTGCACCATTCTGGGGGCGCTGCGGCGCACAGATAACAATCCGACTCCGTGTGCGGATCCGGAGTGTCGTCCATGACTCTGGAACGGTACCTGGAGGCCGCCGAACGCAAAAACACGCAGCGCAGCTACGCCTCGGCGCTGCGCCACTTCGAGGTCGAATGGGGCGGGCATCTGCCAGCCACGCCGGACAGCGTGGCCCGCTACCTGGCCGACCACGCGGGTCAGCTCTCCACCAACACGCTGCGGCACCGCCTTGCGGCCTTGGCGGGCTGGCATCGCGAACACGGCTTCGTGGATCCGACGCGGGCGCCGCTGGTGCGCAAGGTACTCAAGGGTATCCAGACGCTGCATCCGTCGGTGGAGAAGCAGGCCGAACCGCTGCAGCTGACCCGGCTGGCGCAGGTGGATGACTGGTTAGCGGGCGCGATCGCGGCGGCGCGAGGTCGCGGTGCCCGCGCGGACGAACTGCGCCATCAGCGCGACCGGGCCTTGCTGTTGCTTGGCGTTTGGCGCGGCTTCCGCGGCGACGAATTGATCCGTGTGCAGGTCGAGCACCTGCGCCTGGTCACCGGTGAGGGGATGACCTGTTTCCAGGATCCGCGCCCGCAGTTCGACATTGCGGTCCGGACGCGGCGCATAGCGGTAGGCGCTGGCGCTCATGCGCACCATCGCCAGCGATCGTCGCTCGCTCAGTCCCTTGCCCACCAGATGCCGCACCAGCTCGCGCCTGGCCGGTGCGGTCACCACTTTTTTCGCAGGGCGTCCTTGATCACGTCGTTCTCGAACACCTGCTCGGCCAGCAGCTTCTTCAGCCGGGTGTTCTCCGCCTCCAGCTCCTTGAGCCGCTTGGCCTCCGGCACGCTCATGCCGCCGAACTTGCTGCGCCACAGGTAGTACGAGGCTTCGCTGAAGCCGTGCCGGCGGCACAGGTCCTTGACCGGCAGGCCGGCCTCCGCCTCACGCAGGAAGCCGATGATCTGCTCTTCGGTAAAACGCTTCTTCACGTCCAATCTCCTTGTCGTTGGGGATTGGACTCCAGATCGCCGTGCTACTCAAAGGCGGGGGGACGTCGCCGTCCCGGCGCACCCCGCCAGCAGCAGCGCGCACATCAGCGAGGCGGCCCGAGGGATCGCTTGCATCGCACGTCCTCCGTTGGTGGCGCTCGGCGCGGCGCACCGCCCTGACCGTGCGCGCCGGCATCGAACGCCTCGTCGGAGCGCCCGGTTCGAGAGCATGCCGGCGGACCCGGCGCGGGGCCGCCGGCACGCGCCGTCACATCGCGGCCATCCGGTGACAGCTCTGCGCGCAGTGGCGGCAGGCCTCGGCGCAGCGCCGCATCGCCTCGTCGTCGCCGAAGGCCGCGCACGAATCGGCGCAGCGGCGGCAGATCTCCGCGCACGCTCCACAGGTGATGCCGTGCACCTCGCTTCCCCGCAGCATCGTGTGCGCGCTCACCGTGCAGATCTCCGCGCAGGTGGCCAGCAGCGCGATGTGCTCGGGTGCGGCGTGTCTGCCGCCCTTGGACAGGCAATGGCTGAGGGTCTCGGTGCAGACCGCGGCGCATTCCATGCAGTGCTGAATGCACTCGTTCATCTCGGCGCTGCGGTGTTCGGCGGTATGGTGCGTCATGGGCTGGTTTCTCCCTTTCGGCTTGTCGGCGGACGTGAACCGGTGCGTCCGCAACACCGTCCCCTTGGCACCTCCCCGATGGTGCGCCGGCCGTGCCTTCGCAGCGTGAACTCAGCGCTTCGGACGCGACGACCAATGGATGTGGACGATCCGCCAGCCGTCGGCGCCGCGCTCCAGCACCATCGTCTCCGTGCTCAGCAGGGTCTTGGCTTCACCGCCCTGCCCGCTCTGGATGCGGCTTTCGCTGGCGACCCAGGCCAGATCGCCGCGCACCGCGCCGCCGCGCTTGACGTCGGAGACGGTGGCGCCGCCCAGGAATGCGGCGTCGGAGATGGCGTGATGGCCGAGGTACTCCTCGCGGCTGCGTTCGGCGCCGCCGCTTTCGAGGATGACCACCTTCTCGTCGAGCAGGGTCCGCACGGTGTCGAAATCGCCGGCCTTGAGCGCGGCGGAGAAGCGTTCGACCACTGCGATCGGCTCCTTCAGCGCGGCATCGGTGGCCGTCGCAGCGGCGGGCGCGTGATGCGCGTGCTTCTGCTCGGCGGATGCCGGCAACGCGATCAGTGCGAGCGCGAGGGCGGCGGCCAGGGAAACGGTCTTCATGTGCGTGTTCCTTCGTGGTCAGTGGTCATGGTGCGAATCGGACGTCGCGGGCGCGTGGTGCTCGTGCGGCGCGCTGCCGGGCGGATCGACGTGCGGCCGGCTCGGCGCGTCGTCATGCGGCGGCGTGCCGGGCCGGTGCGGATGCGACGCGGGTGTCGTCGCTTTCGGCGTGTCGTCGTGCGGCGGCGTGCCGGGCGCGTGCGGATGCGACGTGGGTGCCTTCGCCTTCGGCGTGTCGTCGTGCGGCGGCGTGCCGGGCGGGTGGGCGTGGCCGCTACTGGGCTGCGGGGCGCCCTCGCCGGCTGTGCCGGCCTGCGGGTGCGGATGCGCGTCGGCCTCGTCCATTTCGCCGTGCCCATGCCCCCCGGTTTCGCCGCCGCCGTGCGAGTGGCCGCCGCTGCGGGCGACGAGGTCGCGGTAGCCGGCCTCGTCCAGCTTCGGCAACTGCTGCAGGAAGGCGACCATATTCCAGATGTACTCGTCACCCATGCTGCGGCCCCAGGCCGGCATGCCGGACGCCTTGATGCCGTGCTTGATGACCCAGAACGCCTCGGCCGGAACGACCGGGGTGCGGGTGAGGTCCGGCGGCGCCGGATACAGCCCGCGGCTCAGCTCGGTGGGCCCCATGCCGGGCGCGAGGTGGCAGCCGGTGCACATCGCGTCGTAGTTGCCGGCGCCCTGGGTGATGCGCGCGGGGCTGTCCAGATCGGCAGGCACCTTCAGCTTGGCGGCGCGCGCGCGGACGGATGCCGTGCGGACCTGTTCGAGCACGGCGAACGTCAGCGGCGTGTGCGGATCGTCGGCGGCGACGTTGTAGACGCCGGCCCGCACGATCAGCACCAGCAGCAGTGCCAGCGCGGCCAGCGCCGCGATGCCGAACAGCAACCCGCGTCGTCCGGGCTTCGCGCGGCCGACCGGCGCCATGGTGCGGTTGGATCGTTTCATCGTGTTCTCCCCATTCAGAACCACAGACGGATGCCGGCGACCACGCGGGTGTCGCGCGTGTGCTCGCCCGCCGCGCGGCGGAAGTCGGCGGTGTCGCCGAACGCGCGCTCCCATTCGATGCCGACGTACGGCGCGAACCGGCGCGTGATCTCGTAGCGCAGGCGTGCGCCGGCCTCGATCGAGCTCAGGCCCGAGCCGATGCCGCGCGCGCGGTCGTCGCGCCCGTGCAGGTTCGCTTCCGCCTGCCATTGCAGGATCAGGCGGTTGGTCAGCAGCGTGTCGTACTCGGCCTCGAGCGTGACGGCGGTATCGCCGGAGCGGCCGATGTAGGCGGTGGCTTCGACTTCGAACTTGTACGGCGCCAGCCCCTGCACGCCGATCGCGGCATAGGTGCGCGATGGCCCTTCGCCGAAGTCGTGGCGAATGCCGGCGACCACGTCCCACCATGCGTCCACCGCATGGCCGTACAGCAGTTCGACGCTGGCCGATTCCAGCTCGCCCTCGTTGCGTTCGCCCTCGGTGCGGACCCAGGCGCGGTCGATGTCGCCGCCGATCCAGCCCAGCCCTTCCCACGCCACACCGCCGCCTTCGGCCGAAGAGCGTTCGAGGCGGTCGAGCAGCCAGAAGCTGTGCACCGCGCTGTCGTGCGCGGCATGGCTGCGCACCTCCGGGAACGCGGCGGCGCGATCGGCGTCGGTCACCGGCGGAATGGGCTCGCGCGGTGGAGCGTCGGGTGGCAGGTCCGCGGGTGCGGGCATGCCGGCGTGGCCCATCTGCGAGTGGTCCATCTGCGAGTGGTCCATCTGCGAGTGGTCCATCTGCGAGTGGTCCATCTGCGAGTGATTCATCCCGGAGTGGGCCGCCTGCTCCGACGGCGCTTCCGGCGAGCCGCCGTGTGCGTGATGGTCGCGGTGCGGCTGCTCCTGCGCAGGGTCAGTCGGCGCCGCCTTCGGCGGTGATGCCGGTGCAGCCGGCGCATGGCCGGCATGCTGGGCATGGGCAGGCAGCGCTGCCGCGACGGCGAGCGCGGCGACGAGCAGCGTGGGTCGCAGCATGTTCATTCGCGCACCTCCACCGAGCGCATCATCCCGGCCTCCATGTGGAACAGCAGATGGCAGTGGTAGGCCCAGCGGCCGAGCGCGTCGGCGCGCACGCGGTAGCTGCGGCGCGTGCCCGGCGGCATGTCGATGGTGTGCTTGCGCACCATGAAGCGGCCCTCCTCGTCTTCCAGGTCGCTCCACACCCCGTGCAGGTGGATCGGGTGCGACATCATGGTGTCGTTCACCAGCACGATGCGCATGCGCTCGCCGTAGTTCAGGCGGATGGGCTGCGCGCTGGAGAACTTCACGCCGTTCATCGACCACGCGAAGCGTTCCATGTGGCCGGTGAGGTGGATCTCGATCTCGCGCGAAGGTGCGCGGCCGTCCGGGTCGTCGAACGCGCTGCGCAGGTCGGCGTAGGTCAGCACGCGGCGACCGTTGTCGCGCAGGCCGACGCCCGGATCGGACAGGCGCGGCTGCGCCGTCATCGCCTGCATGTCCACCAGCGGATTACCCGCCTCGCTGGCCGGATGCGTCTGCATCCCCTGCCCTTGCCCGCCGTGCGCGGCGTGGCCGGCATGCGGATCGGGCTGCGCGGCGGCGCCGTGCGCGGCGTGATCCATCGCGGCGTGGCCGCCGCCGTGGTCCATCCCGCCGTGGCCCATGTCGGCCATGGTCAGGATCGGGCGCGGGTCGACCGCGGGCACCGGCGCGCGCAGGCCTTCGCGCACGGCCAGCGTGCCGCTGACGTAGCCGGTGCGCCCGGCGTCCTGCGCGAAGATGGTGAACGCATCCTGCCCGGCCGGCTCGACGATCACGTCGAAGGTCTCGGCCACGGCGATGCGGAACTCGTCCACCGTCACCGGATGCACGTACTGGCCGTCGGCGGCGACCACGGTCATCTTCAGCCCCGGAATGCGCACGTCGAAGTAGGTCATGCCGGAGGCGTTGATGAAGCGCAGCCGCACCTTCTCGCCGTGGCGGAACAGCCCGGTCCAGTTGCCCAGCGACGTCGTGCCGTTCATCAGGTAGGTGTAGGTGTGGGCGTTGACGTCCGACAGGTCGGTCGGCGTCATGCGCATGCGGCCCCACATGCCGCGGTCGGCCAAAGTCGCGCGCAGGCCCTGCGTGCGCACGTCGTCGAGGAAGTCGCCGACGGTGCGCTTGTAGTAGTTGTCGTAGTCGGAGCGCTTCTTCAGGCGCTCGAACAACTGCGCCGGGTCGAGGTCGGTCCAGTCGCTCAGCAGCACCACGTAGTCGCGCTGGTAGGCGAACGGTTCCGGCTCGATCGGATCGACGATCAGCGCGCCGTACAGCCCGGCCTGTTCCTGGAAACCGGAATGGCTGTGGTACCAGTAGGTGCCGCCCTGGCGGACGTCGAAGCGGTAGTGGTAGGTCTCGCCGCGGTGGATGCCGCTGAAGCTCAGGCCCGGCACGCCGTCCATGTTGGCCGGCAGCAGGATGCCGTGCCAGTGGATCGAGGTTTCGTGGCCGTGCACCGAGCCGGGCGGCAGCACGTTGCGCACGCGCAGGTTGACCGTGGTGCCTTCGCGCCAGCGCAGGATCGGCGCCGGCAGCGAGCCGTTGACGGTCACCGCCGGGCGAACCCGGCCGGTGAAGTTGACCAGCGACTCGCCGATGTCCAGATCGAATTCGGTGCCGCTGAGCGTGGTCCAGTTGCCGACCGCGCGGGCGTTGGCCCAGGCCGGTCGCGGCACGCCACCGAACGCGGCGACAGCCCCGCCCAGCGCAAGACCCTGTACGAAACGCCGACGCGAACGCATCGGCAACGCGCCAGCGCGGGCGCGCACATCATCGGATTGCATCGAGAACTCCGGAAGGAATGACGGCCGTCCGTGGCGACGGACGAATACAGGGGGCACGAATGCCCGGCCGCCCGCGCGGGCGGCACCGTCTCAGGCGATGGGAGGTCGGATCTCGTCCGGTAGCACCGGCGGGCGGTGCGCCTCCGGGGCGAAGCCGCCGGGGGCCGGGCGCGGCTGTTCGGGTGCCGTCGCCGCCGCGGCCGTCAGCGCCACCGGCGCGTGCTGCGCGCACGGACACGCGCAGGCGCTACCGTCGTCGCAGCAGGCGTCGCCGCCGGGTCCGCCGGCCATTCCATCGTGCGCGGTCGCGGACGGATGCCGGTGGCGCGCGGCGGAATCGTCCGCCGCATCCGCCTGCTCATGACAGCCGGCCATCGCATGCGGCTGCGCCGACGCGGCGACGCCATCGTGCGCGTGCGCCGCCGACATGCGCGCGGAGGCGAACGCGACGCCCACGCCGTTGGCGATCAGCGTCACGCAGAGCAGAAGTCGCAGGAGCACGGGCAGCAGGCGCACCCGCGTACTGTACCACGTCCGCGCCAACGCCGGCTCAACCGGCCTGGCGCGCGCCCGGCCACCGCCCCGCCAGCACGATGGCGACGGATTCCTCGCCGACGTCCGGGAAGCGGCCGTAGTACAGGCTCACGGCATGGAACGGCGCGGGGGTGGCGAGGCACACCACTTCGTCGGCCACGAGCTGAACATCCTCCAGGCTGCTCTCGGCCGCGACCGGCACCGCGCACACCAGCCACTGCGGTTGCTGCGCCCGCACCGAGCGCAGCGCGGCGATCATGGTCGCGCCGGTGGCGAGGCCATCGTCGAGCACGATCACGATGCGCCCGCCCAGCGCCAGCCCCGGCCCGCCACCACGGTAGCGCTGGCGGCGCTCGCGGATCAGCGCGAGCTGGCGCTCGGCCTCGCGCCGGACGTAGGCGTCGTCGACGCCGAGCGCCTTCGCCACCGCGTTGAGCTCGACGGTGCCGGCCTCGTCGACCGCGCCGATCGCCAGCTCGGAGTGGCCGGGCGCACCGAGCTTGCGCACCAGCACCACGTCGAGCTCGCCGTCCAGCGCGTCGGCGACGATCCGACCCATCGGCACCGCGCCGCGCGGAATCGCCAGCACCACCGGATGCCGGCCGCGGTAGCGGTCGAGGCGCGCGGCGAGGCGCTGCGCGGCATCCTCGCGATCGCGAAAAGGCAGCTCGGTCATGGCGGCGCTCCGGTGCCCGTGGTGACGCCATGCTCATTGCCGTGCGGCGAAGATGGCGTCGCTGTCTGCGCATGATCCACATCGGCGGTGACGAATGAGCGTGCGGCATTCCCTGACGCCGGCCGTGCTGCGCGGGCTTGCGCGCGCGCTGGACGAGCGGCCGGGCGACTACGACGCCCTGCTGGAGATGGCGCGCGACCGCGCGTTCGTGCTGCTGGGCGAAGCCACCCACGGCACGCACGAGTTCTACGTCATGCGCGGCGAGATCACCCGCCGCCATCGCCGAAGCCGGCTTCGACGCGGTCGCGCTGGAAGCCGACTGGCCCGACACCCTGCGCCTCAACCGCTACGCTCGCGGCGCCGGCGACGACACGCTCGACGAGGCGTTCGGCGACTTCGACCGCTTCCCGACCTGGATGTGGCGCAACCGCGCGATGTGCGACTTCGTGCAGTGGCTGCGCGAGCACAACCGGCGGACGCAGGGCGACGTGGGCCTGTACGGCCTGGACCTCTACAGCCTGTACCGCTCGGCCGATGCCGTGGTGGGCTACCTGGAGCGGACGGCGCCGGAGCACGCCGCCACCGCGCGCCGCCTGCTGTCCTGCCTGGACCACGTGCGCGACCCGCAGGATTACGGCTACGAAGCGGCGGCCGGCCTGCGGCAGTCGTGCAATGCGGCGATACGGCGGCTGATCGACGATCTGGCGCGGCGGGCGGACAGCCTCGCCCGCACGGACGCCGCCGCGCTCGACGCGCACTTCGAGGCCGAACGCAATGCGCACGTGGTGCTGCGCGCCGAGGCGTACTACCGCGCCATGTTCGACGATCGCGTCCACACCTGGAACCTGCGCGACGCGCACATGGTCGACACCGCGCTTGCCCTGCGCCGCCACCTGCGGATGCGCGGCCGCGAAGGACGCATCGTGATCTGGGCCCACAACTCGCATCTGGGCGACGCGCGCGCCACCGAGATGGGCGAGCACGGCGAATGGAACATCGGCCAACTGCTGCGCGAGCAGATCGGCGCCGGGCGCACGCTGCTGGTGGGATTCACCACCTACACCGGCCACGTCACCGCCGCGCGCGAGTGGGACCAGCCTCCCGAGCGCCGCTGGGTACGGCCGGCGCGGCGCGACAGCTACGAGCACGCCTTCCACGCCAGCGGGCTGGATCGCTTCTTCCTGCCGCTGTCGCAGGAGCGCGGCCGGACGCTGGGCGGGCCGCTGCTCGAGCGCGCGATCGGCGTGGTGTACCGCCCGGAGAGCGAACGCGCGAGCCACTATTTCGACGCGCGTCTGGGCGAGCAGTTCGACGCCGTGTTCCATCTCGACGAGACCACCGCGGTCGAGCCGCTCGACATCCACGAGCGCTGGGTGCGGCACGAGACCCCGGAGACCTATCCGTTCGGCGTCTAGCGCGAGCGGAGCCGCTTCGCGACCGGTCCGATCGGCCCCGCCCGCTCGCCTCGCGCGGCGCGTTTCCCGATCGGATCAACGCGCGCGGCGCGCGGAAGCGTCAGTCCTCTTCGCTCTCGCGCGGCGCAGGCGCGGCCGGATCGTCGAAATCGCGCGCGTAGTCGGCCAGCGCCTGGCGCATGGCCGGGATGGCATCGCGGTTCGCAGGCTCGGCCTCGAGCGCCGCCGCGCCGCGCATCAGCGGGGCGATGATCCGGTGCAGCGCGGCATCGGCGTCCGGCGGCAGCTTGCACTCGGCGATGATCGCGCGCACGTGCGATTCGATGTCGCCGGCCAGCCGCACCGCGTCGTTCGCGTCCATGTGGCCCTTCTCGTAATGGCCGAGCGCGGCGACGTCGTCGCGGATGGCCTGCATGTGTTTGCGCAGGGCGGCATCGGTGGCGTAGCGCCCGCCCTGCTCGCCGGCGGCGGCGCGGGACGGGTGGGCGTGCTCCTGCGCGGGCGCCGGAGCGGCGATGCCCGCAAGCGCGAAGGACAGCAGCAGAACGGTGGCGGTACGCATGGCGGGCAGCCGGCGGTTGGGGTGCGGCCATCGTAGCGACGACGCCGTCGCCCGCACTTGACACGGATCAACCGCGCAAGCCGCGGCCGACCGGCGCGATCGCGTCCGGACCGCACAGCACCGCGCGCTCGCCCGCCGCCAGTTCCACCGCCCAGCCGCCGGTGAAGGCGGCGAACGCGGGCAGCACGGTCATCCGCTCGCGCAGCCAGAACGCGGGCCAGCGGCGGGCGGACCCCGGCAGGGCCAGCACCGGATGGACGTGGCCGCACACCACATGCAGGTGCGCATGCGGGATGGGATCGTGGCGGAAGGCGAACGGCGGCTGCTCGACCGTCTCGCCCAGCAGCGCGATCTCCAGCCCCGCGTCCGCCAGCGCGCGGTCGTGGTTGCCGGCCAGCGCGCCGACCGCGAGCAGCGGATGGCGCGCGCGCCACGCGTGCCAGCTTCGCTGCCATTCGCCGCCCGTCACCCGGCCGTGCAGCACATCGCCGAGGATCCACAGCGACTCCGCCCGCGTGCGTTCCACCAGCGCCGACAGCCGCGCCAAGTCGTGGCTGGTGCCGCCGCGCGGCAGCGCGATGCCGGAGCGGCGGAACGCGTCGGCCTTGCCGAGGTGCAGATCGGCGATGAACAGGCGGCGCGCGCGCGGCCAGAACAGCGCGCGTTCGGCGAACAGCTCGACCGCCTCGCCCGCGAGTTCGAGCGCAAGGCTATCGGCCATGCCGGCGCTCCAGTCGTTCGGCCGCACGCTGCACGCGCGTGCGCCAGTCCTCGGTGCTGATCTCGCCGCGGCGCAGGCTCTCGGCCCACAGCGGGAACGCCAGCGGGGTCAGGCTGCGCGGCGTGCGCAGGTCGAGCGTGCGTCGCGCGCAGTCGTCGAGCGCGGCCTGCAGGCGGGTGACTTCGAGCTGCTGCGCGAACACCTCGCGCTCGGCCAGCGCCAGCAGCAGATGCTCCGGATCGTGGCGGCGCAGCACGTCGTAGATCAGCCCCGCGCTCGTCTGCAACTGGCGCATGGAGCGTGGCGCGCGCCCCGGCAGCGAGGGCGGCAGCAGGCCCGCCACGCGCGCGATCTCGCGGAACTGGCGGCGCGCCAGTTCGCCCAGATTGAGGCTGGCGCGCAGGTCGTCGAACAGGCCGTCGGGCGCGAGCAATGCGCGCAGGGTGTCGGCGTCGATGGCGGCTTCCGCCGCCGGCGACAGCACCAGCCCGTAATCGTTGGACGCGTAGCTGAAGGTGTTCGGCGCACGGCGCGCCCAGCGCAGCGCCAGCAGCGCGGCCAGCCCCTCGTGCACCTGGCGGCCGGCGAACGGGTACAGGAACAGGTGGCGGCCGTCGCGGCCGGCGACCCACTCCGCCAGCAGCCGCCCGGGCGCCGGCAGCGCGGACAGGCGCGCCTGCAGGTCGAGCAGCGAGGCGACCGCGCGTAGCTCCGGCGTGTCCGGGCGCTCGTGCAGCAGCCGCTCGACCGCATGCGCGAGTTCGGTGGATAGCGGCATGCGCCCGCCCTGCCACTTCGGCACCTGCCCCTCGGCCGACTTCGCGAGCCGCACGTAGGCGGTCATGCCTTCCAGCCGCACCAGTTCCAGCGTGCGGCCGGCGAACTGGAAGCGCTCGCCCGGACGCAGGCGGGCGATGAAGCCCTCTTCCACCGAGCCGAGCGTGCCGCCGCGCAGGAAGCGGATCGCCACCGCGGCATCGCTGGTGATGGTGCCGATCGAAAGCCGGTGGCGCAGCGCGACCTTGCGGTCCTCGACCACGTAGCGGCCGTGTCCGTCGCGCACGACGCGGCGGTAGTCGGGGTAATGCTCGAGCGCGCGACCGCCCTGCACTACGAACTCCAGCACCGCCTGCCACGCCAGCGGATCGAGCGCGGCGAACGCGTGCGTGCCGCGCACTTCCGCGTACAGCGCATCGGCCTCGAAGCCGCCGCCGAGCGCGAGGGTGACGCAGTGCTGCGCGAGCACGTCGAGGCTCAGCACCGGCGGCCGGCGCGCCTCGATGCGGCCTTCGCCGATCACTTCGCGCGCGGCGGCGAACTCGACGATCTCCAGCGCGTGGGTCGGCACGCACAGCACCTGCCCCGCCTCGCCCGGCCGGTGCCGGCTGCGTCCGGCGCGCTGCAACAGCCGCGCGGCGCCCTTCGGGCTGCCGATCTGGAACACCTGGTCGACGGCGGGAAAATCGACGCCGAGATCGAGGCTGGAGGTCGAGACCGCGCAGCGCAGCGCACCCGTGCGCAGGCCGCTCTCGACCTGCGCGCGCAGCACCGGATCGAGCGAGCCGTGATGCAGCGCGAGCGTGCCCGGTTCGTCCGGCCACACCGCCGACAGCGCCTGGTGCCACAGCTCCGCCTGCGAGCGCGTGTTGGTGAACACCAGGCTGGTGCGCGCGGCCAGCACGTGATCGATCACGCGGGAGAGCTGCGACAGGCCCAGATGCCCGGCCCACGGGAAGCGTTCGCCGGCTTCGGGCAGCAGCGTCTCGATGCGCAACGTGCGCGGCCGTACGCCGGCGACGATCGGCGCATCCGGCGCGTGCGGCAGCAGCACCGCGCGCGCTTCGTCGAGGTTGCCAAGCGTGGCCGACAGCCCCCAGATCCGCAGCCCCGGCGCCAGCGCCCGCAGCCGCGCCAGACCGAGCTGCAGCAGCACGCCGCGCTTGTTGTCCAGCAGCTCGTGCCATTCGTCCACCACCACCGCGCGCAGGCCCGCGAGCTGCGGCGCGGTTTCGGGGTAGGACAGCAGCAGCGCCAGCGACTCCGGCGTGGTCACCAGCGCATCGAGCCGCCCGCTGCGCGCCAGCCGCTTGTCGCGCGCGCTGGCATCGCCGGTACGCGCGGCGATCTGCCAGTCGAGGCCGAGGCCTTCGATCGGTTCGCGCAGCGAGCGCAAGGTGTCGCTGGCGAGCGCGCGCAGCGGGGTGATCCAGAGCAGGCGGAGGGGGCGGGGGTTCCGCTTTGGTCGGCGTCGGGCGCTTCCCCGAACCCCTCCCGCACGCACGACAGTGGGGCGCTCGCTCGCGCCCTCGCGGCTCGTTCCGTCATCCCCGCGAAAGCGGGGATCCAGTGTCTTTGCCTCCCCGGCGATAGCGAGACCCGCATCCCCCTCCCCCCCGACCGCGTCGGCGGAGAGGGTCGGGGTGAGGAGGCGCGCGCCGCCGGCGCGCGGTCCGACGACATCCCCGCTCTGCTCCGCCAACGCCTCGATCAACGGCCCACCGAGCGCCGCCAGCGTCTTCCCGCTGCCGGTCGGCGTGTGCAGCAATCCGCCGCGGCCGGCCAGGTAATGCCGCCACACCTCGCGCTGGAACGGCATCGGTTCCCACCCGCGCGCGGCGAACCACGACGACAGCGCGGCCTCGGCGGCGTGGAAACGCGCGTGCGCGGCGTCGTTCATCGCGCCAGCGCCCGCAGCGTCTCGAGCCGATCGGCGTCGCGCGGTGTCTTGTCGTGCCGCCAGCGCAGGATGCGCGGGAAACGCACGGCGATGCCCGACTTGTGCCGCGTCGAGCGGTTGACCGCCTCGAAACCCAGCTCGAACACGTGCACCGGCTCCACCGCGCGCACCGGGCCGAAGCGTTCCACCGTGTGCGCGCGGATCCAGCGGTCGAGCGCAAGAATCTCCTGGTCGTCGAGACCCGAGTACGCCTTCGCCACCGGCACCAGCGCCTCGCCGTCCCACAACCCGAAGGTGTAGTCGGTGAACAGCGTGCTGCGGCGGCCGTGGCCGGACTGCGCGTAGATCAGCACCGCGTCGATGGTCAGCGGATCGATCTTCCACTTCCACCAGTCGCCGCGGCGGCGGCCGACCTGGTAGACCGACGCGAGCCGCTTGAGCATCAGGCCTTCCACGCCCCTTGCGCGCGCGTCCTCGCGCAGCCGGGCGGCCTCGTCCCAGTGCGGAGCGAGGACCCGCGGCGACGGCGCCAGACGCGGATGCGCGAGCGCGTCGAGCAGGCGCTCCAGTTCGACGCGGCGCTGCGCCAGCGGTGCCTGCCGCAGGTCGCGGCCCTCCAGCTCCAGCAGGTCGAAACCGAGCACGCGCACCGGCGCCTCCGCCAGCGTCTTCGGGCCGGGTTTGCGGCGCTGGATGCGGGTCTGCAGCGCGGTGAACGGCAGCGGACGGTGGTCGCCTTCGCGCCAGGCGAGCAGCTCGCCGTCGATCACGCAGTCGGCGGGCAGATGCGATGCGACCGCCTCGATCTCCGGGAACCGGCCGTCCAGGCGTTCCTCGCCGCGCGACCACAGCGCGATTTCCCCGCGGCGCCGGATCAGTTGCAGGCGGATGCCGTCCCACTTCCACTCCAGCAGCCAGTCGTCGATCGGGCCGAGCGTTTCCGGCGGCGCCTCCAGCGGCGAGGCGAGGAAAAACGGATACGGCTGCTGGCGATCGCCTGGCAGTTCCTCGGGCGAGAGCAGGTCGCGCAGGAACTCCGGCGTCGGCGCCCACGCCCCGAGCATGCGCTGCGCGATGCGCGCGATGTCCACGCCCGACAGTTCGGCCAGCGCCTGCTGCACCAGCCGCTGCGACACGCCCACGCGTAGCGCGCCGGTCAGCAACTTGTTGAACGCCAGCCGTTCGTCCGCGCGCAGACAGCGCCAGCCTTCCACCACCGCCGCGCGACGGGCGTCGTGATCGCCGCCGGCCACCGGCAGCAGGCGCTGTTCGATCCACACGTGCAGCGGCACGTCCTCGCAGGGCTCGGCGGGATCGTCGAGCAGCAGCGTGAGCGTCTCGGCGAGATCGCCCACGTGCGCGTAGCTCTCGTCCACCAGCCAGCCGGGAATGCCGCTCTCCTCGACGATCCACTGCCGCAGCTCGGTGGTGTTGGCGATCCGCGCGAGCTTGCCGCCGGACAGCAGCCACAGGCCCCAGGCCGCATCGGCCGCCGGCGCATCGCGGAAATACGCCATCAGCGCCGCGCGCTTGTCGAGCGTGGCGGTGCTGCGGTCCAGCTCGCGGTAGAGCGCGGCGAAGCGTCTCATGCGCGCGGCTCCGCCTCGGCGCACGCGGTCGCTGCGGACGCGCACGGATTCCCGCTTGCGCGGCGATGACGGTGCCGTGGGTCCGGTGTCGTGCATGGGCGGCGGTGGGTGTGCCAGCCCGTCATCCCCGCGAAAGCGGGTATCCATGGACGTCGGCGCCACATCGAACGCGTTCTTGCATCGCCCGCGCGATGCCAATGCGCCGCAGGACAAGCGCCCGCGGGGGCGCGAACTGCGCCGCTCGCCGCTGCCGTCGCGCCTTCGCAACAGCACGCCACGTCCGCCCGCATCAGTTCTCCTCCCCGAACGCGGTCTGGAAGGCTTCGGCGGCGATGCCCTGCTCGTTGAGCGCGCGCAGGATGGCGTCGGTATTGCCATGGGTGGCGATCACGCGGCGCGCGCCGGTTTCGCGCACCGTGCGCATCAGGTCGGGCCAGTCGGCGTGGTCGGATATCACGAAGCCGCGGTCGTAGTTGCGTCGCCGGCGGTTGCCGCGGATGCGCATCCAGCCGGACGCGAACCCGGTCTGCACTCGGCGGAAGCGCCGCATCCACGCGCTGCCCGCCGCCGAAGGCGGCGCCAGCACCAGTTCGCCGGCCAGATCGGCGCCTTTGGCGGTCTCGCCCACCGCGCGCGTGGCCAGCATCGGCACCCCGGCATCGCGGTACACCTCCACGCCTGCCGCCACCGCGCCGTGCAGCAACGCCGGACGGTCGGTCCAGGCCAGCAGCTCCGCCAGCACGCGCTGCGCCTTGCCGAGCGCGTAGCAGAACAGCACCGCGGTTTCGCCGCGCGCGGCGCAGTGCTCGCGCCACTCGACGATCTCGCGCGCCACCTCGCCGGTGTCGGGCCAGCGGTACACCGGCAGCGCGAACGTCGCCTCGGTGACGAACACGTCGCACGGCACCACCTCGAACGGCGCGCACGTGGGATCCGGCTGACGCTTGTAGTCGCCGGAGACCACCCACACCTGCCCGTCCGCCTCGATCCGCACCTGCGCCGAGCCCAGCACGTGCCCGGCCGGGTGGAAGCTCACGCGCGCGCCGCCCAGGTCGAACGGCTGGCCGTACTCCCAGGCGAAGTAGCGCTGCTCGCCCAGCCGCCAGCGCAGGATCGGCAACCCCGGCGCGGCGACGTGGTACTCGCCCATGCCCGCGCGCGCGTGGTCGCCGTGCCCGTGCGTGATCACCGCACGGGCGACCGGCCGCCACGGATCGATGTAGAAATCGCCGGCCGGGCAATAGAGGCCCTCGCGTCGCTGCACCACCGGATCGCTGCGCATGGCCCGAGCATACGCACGCCGCTTCGCACGCGGCGCGACGGCGTCGCAACACCGGATTCACGCGCGCTGAGGCACGGTCCAGGCATGCAATGGCTGGCGCAACTCGAAGTGCTCGGCGCGGTGGCGTTCGCGATGCTGCTGGGCGGCGTGGTCGGCTACGAGCGCGAACTCAAGCAGCGTCCGGCGGGGTTCCGCACGCACATGCTGGTCGCGGGCGCCGCGGCGCTGCTGCTGGGCATCGGCCAACTGCTGCTGGACCGCGACACCGCCCCGCGCGGCCTGCATGTGCAGGTCGATCCGCTGCGTCTGGTGGAAGCGGTCGTCGCCGGCGTCTCGTTCATCGGCGCCGGCACGATCTTCGGCCGCCGCGGCGCCGACACCGTGGCCGGCATCACGACCGCCGCATCGCTGCTGATCGTCGCGGTGATCGGCGTCGCGGTCGGCCTGCGCTACTACGTGCTCGGGCTGGCCGCCACCGTGCTGGCGCTGCTGGTGCTGACCGTGCTGAACCGGCTGGAGAAGCGCGCGGCGCGGCACGGGCCGCCTCCCGCCGACCGCGGCTGACGCCTTCGCTCACCGGCCGCCGACCGCCTTGCCGCTATGCCTTTCGTCATGGGCCCGTACGGGTGGCTTCCGGTAGGCTGCCGGTTTCCTGCCCAGAGGTGTTTCGACGTATGAAGAAGCCGCTCGTGCTGGCGCTGGCCGCCGCGCTCACCGCGCTGGCCGCTCCCGCCTTCGCCGTCTCCGATTCCAAGCCTGCCGCCGCCGTGACCGCCGAGAACCCGCTGTTCGCCCCGAGTTCGCTGTCGCTCCAATACCCGGTTTTCGACCGGATCAAGGACGAGCATTTCGCGCCCGCGTTCGAACGCGGCATGGCCGAGCACCTGAAAGAGATCGAGGCGGTCGCCGACAGCCGCGAAAAGCCCACCTTCGAGAACACCATCGTCGCGATGGAGAAGTCGGGCCAACTGCTGAACCGCGCGGTGACCATCTTCTTCAACCTGGTCGGCGCCGACACCAATCCGGTGCGCGAGAAGCTGCAGGCCGACTTCGCGCCGAAGTTCGCCGCGCACCAGGACGCGATCTTCCTCAATCCGAAGCTGTTCGCGCGCGTCAAGGCGCTGCACGAGCAGCGTCGGCAACTCGGTCTGGACGCCGAATCGGTGCGCCTGATCGAGCGCTACTACACCGACTTCGTGCGCGCCGGCGCCAACCTCTCCGACAAGGAGAAGGCGCGACTGAAGGAGATCAACGCGCGTCTGGCGCAGCTCGGCGCCGAGTTCAGCCGCAAAGTGCTGGCCGAGGTGAACGAGTCGGCGATCGTGGTCGACAGCCGCGAGGAGCTCGCCGGCCTGTCGGATGCGCGCATCGCCGCCGCCGCGCAGGCGGCCAAGGAACGCGGCCTGGAAGGCAAGTACGTCCTCACCCTGCTCAACACCACCGGCCAGCCGCCGCTGGCGGAGCTCGAGAACCGCGCGGTGCGCGAGCGCCTGTACAAGGCGTCGGTCGCGCGCGGCAGCCGCGGCAACGCCAACGACACCACCGGCATCATCGCCGAGGTCGTCAAGCTGCGCGCCGAGCGCGCCAACATGCTCGGCTATCCGACTCACGCCGCCTACGTGCTCGACGACGAGACGGCGAAGACACCGGACGCCGTCAACGCGATGCTGGGCCAGCTCGCGCCGGCTGCGGTCGCCAACGCCCGGCGCGAGGCCGCCGAGCTGCAGGCGATGATCGACAAGGAGCAGGCCGCCAAGGGCCAGCCCGGCTTCAAGCTGGAGCCGTGGGACTGGGCGTACTACTCCGAGAAGGTGCGCAAGGCGAAGTACGACTTCGACGAGTCCCAGCTCAAGCCGTACTTCGAGATGACCAACGTGCTCGAGAACGGCGTGTTCTTCATGGCCAACAAGCTGTACGGCCTGACCTTCAAGCGCCGCGACGACCTGCCGAAGTACCACCCGGACACCACCGTCTACGACGTGTTCGACAAGGACGGCAAGCAGCTCGCGATCTTCATCGCCGACATGTACGCCCGCCCGTCCAAGCGCGGCGGCGCGTGGATGAACTCGTACGTGTCGCAGTCGGAACTGATGGGCACCAAGCCGGTGGTCGCCAACCACCTCAACATCCCGAAGCCGCCGGCCGGCCAGCCGACGCTGATGACGTGGGATGAGGTGACCACCATGTTCCACGAGTTCGGCCATGCCCTGCACGGCATGTTCTCGAACGTGAAGTACCCCTACTTCACCGGCACCAGCGTGCCGCGCGACTTCGTCGAGTACCCCTCGCAGGTGCACGAGATGTGGGCGGACTGGCCGGAAGTGCTGGCCAACTACGCCAAGCACCACGAGACCGGCGAGCCGATGCCGAAGGAGCTGCTGGAGAAGGTGCGCGCCGCGCAGAAGTTCAACCAGGGCTTCACCACCACCGAGTACCTGGCGGCGGCGATCGTCGACCAGCGCCTGCACCAGTTGCCGGCGTCGCAGGTGCCGGCGGCGAAGGACGTGGTCGCGTTCGAGGCCAAGGCGCTGGCCGATGCCGGCCTCGACTTCGCCCCGGTGCCGCCGCGCTACCGGCTGCCGTACTTCAGCCACATCATGGGCGGGTACTCGGCGGGCTACTACGCCTACATCTGGTCGGAGGTGCTGGACGCCAACAGCGTCGAGTGGTTCAAGCAGAACGGCGGTCTGCTGCTCGCCAACGGCGATCACTTCCGCAACACCCTGCTCTCGCGCGGCGGCAGCAAGGACGCGCTGGAACTGTTCCGCGCCTTCGCCGGCCGCGAACCGCGCATCGAGCCGCTGCTGGAACGCCGCGGCCTGAGCCCGACCCCCGCCGACGGCGCGCCGCCGGTCGGCGAGACGGCGAAGCCTGCGACCAGCAAGTAAGCCGGTTCGCGCCACACGAAACCGCCCGCTTGTCGGGCGGTTTCTTTTTGGGGTCCGTTTTGCCCGGGATGCGAGGGCGCAGGCATCGAAGCGAAGCCCCGCTGGCGCACGCGCGCCTCCGGCGCCCCTCACCCCGACCCTCTCCCCGGCCGAGCCGGGAGAGAGGGGGAAGAGCTGCGCGGCCTTTCAGGGCCGCAGCATCCGCATCAGCGCCATCGCATCGAACGGCGCCCGCACTTTCGCGTCGTTGTCGAAGTAGCAGTACACGTCGCGGGGCCGCCGCGGCGGGCGGACGTCGTCCAGGCGCGCGGCGTCGGCCGGTTCGGCGCCGGCGCGCCAGGCGTCGATCCGCTCCGCCCAGCGGCGCAACGCGGGTTCGTCGTAGCCGCTGCGGTACAGCTCGGTCTCGCCGTGCAGGCGGACGTACATGAAGTCGGCCGTCACCTGCTCGATGTAGGGCCAGCGCGCGGCGGTGTCCGCCACCACCAGCGCGGCGCCGTGCTCGCGCAGCAGCGCGGCGAACGCGGGCGTGCAGAAACTCGCGTGCCGGATCTCGAACGCGTGCCGCAGCGGCCGCACGGCGTCGATCGCCAGCGCGCTGCGTCCGCGCATGCGCGCCACGTCGCGGCGTCGCGCCAGGCGCAGGGCCTCGCCGGTATCGCGCGGCAGCAGCGCGAGGAACGCCCGCAGGCGCGCCTCGTCGAAGATCATCCGCGGCGGCAACTGCCACAGGAATGGCCCGAGCTTGGCGCGCAGGCGCAGCACGCCCGAGGCGAAGAAGTTCGCCAGCGCCTGCTCCGCATCGCGCAGGCGCAGGATGTGGGTGACGAAGCGCGGCCCCTTCACCGCGAACACGAACCCGTCGGGCGTGGCGTCGTGCCAGCGCTGGTAGCTGGCCGGCGTCTGCATCGAGTAGAAGCTGCCGTTGATCTCGATGCTGTCGAACCGCTGCGCGGCATACGCCAGCTCCAGTCGTTGCGCGAGCCCGTCCGGATAGAACACGCCGCGCCAGCCGGCGTAGCGCCAGCCGGAAATGCCGATGTAGGCGTTGCCGGATGCGGGCGGAGTGGCCATGCGCGCCGATGATCGCCGGCCGCGGCGCGTGGGGCGCGTGAGCGACCACCGCGCCTCGGATTCCATGCACCCCCTCCCGACCTCCCCCTGCATTCGCAGGGGGAGGAGAAAGCCCTCCCCTTCAAGGGGAGGGTTGGGTGGGGATGGTGTCGGCGAGGCACCCGCGACTCGGTTTCCGCACACCCCCTCCCGGCCCCCCCTGCATTCGTAGGGGGAGGAGTAAGCCCTCCCCTTCAAGGGGAGGGTTGGGTGGGGATGGTGTCGGCGAGGCACCGCGACTCGGATTCCGCACAACCCCCTCCCGACCTCCCCCTGCATTCGCAGGGGGAGGAGTAAGCCCTCCCCTTCAAGGGGAGGGTTGGGTGGGGATGGTGTCGGCGAGGCACCCGCGACTCGGTTTCCGCACACCCCCTCCCGGCCCCCCTGCATTCGCAGGGGGAGGAGAAAGCCCTCCCCTTCAAGCAGCCTCCCCCTGCTTTCGCAGTAGCGGTCGCCGCTTCTGCATCACGGCGGTCCGGCTAGCATGGCGGCATGCATGCCCTCGCCTCCCCCGTCGATGCCGCCGCGCGTCTTGCGGACTGGCTCGCGCGCCATCGCCGCGTGTTCGTGCTCACCGGGGCCGGCTGCAGCACCGCCTCCGGCATCCCGGATTACCGCGACGAAGCCGGGGCGTGGAAACGCAAGCCGCCCGTCACCTACCAGACCTTCCTCGCCGATCCGCTGCTGCGCGCGCGCTACTGGGCGCGGAGCTTCGTCGGCTGGCCGGGCTTCGCGGCGGCGCAGCCGAACGCGGCGCACCGCGCGCTCGCCGCGCTGGAGCGCACCGGCACGGTCTCGCTGGTGATCACGCAGAACGTCGACGGCCTGCATCAGCGCGCCGGCAGCGTGCGCGTGGTCGACCTGCACGGCCGTCTGGACGAAGTGGTCTGCCTGGACTGCGGCATGCGGCTGCCACGCGAAACCGTGCAGAGCCGCCTGGCCGAGGAGAATCCCGACTGGCACGGGCTGCATGCGCGCCGCGCTCCCGATGGCGACGCGGATCTCGACGGCCTGGACTTCGCCCGCTTCCGCGCCCCGGACTGCGCGCGTTGCGGCGGCCTGCTCAAGCCCGACGTGGTGTTCTTCGGCGAGAACGTGCCGCGTCTGCGCGTGTCGACCGCGCAATCCGCGCTGCAGGAAAGCGATGCGATGCTGGTGGTCGGTTCGTCGCTGATGGTCTATTCGGGATTCCGCTTCGCCGCCGCCGCCCACGCCCTCGGCCTGCCGCTGGCGATCCTGACCCGCGGCGTGACGCGCGCCGATGCCCATGCTTCGCTCAAGCTCGATGCGGATTGCGAGACCGCGCTGCCGGAGGCGCTGGAGCGGCTCGGCGTGGCCGCCGCCTGAAGCGGCCCGCGCGACGATGCGGCGATGCGCGCTCAGCGCGCACGGCGCCGCGGCACGACGTCCAGCAGCAGCGACAGGTCCTCGACGAAATGGGCGTAGGCGTCGCGACGCTCCGCATCGTCGCGCTGCCGCAGCACCCAGGACGGATGCACGGTGGCGAACGCGCGCGTGCCGTCGGGCAGCGTCTGCCAGACGCCGCGCTGCGCCATCAGCCGGAAACGGCTGCCGAACACGTTGCGCGCGGCGATCGCGCCGAGGCAGACCACCGCATCCGGTTTCACCCGCGCCAGCTCGCCCTGCAGCCAGACGCGGCACGCCGCCTGCTCGGACGGGTCCGGGCTGCGGTGCAGACGCACCTTGCCGCGGCGTTCGAACTTGAAGTGCTTGACCGCGTTAGTGACGTAGAGCGCCTTGCGGGGAACGCCCAGCTCGGCGAGCGCGCGGTCGAACAACCGTCCCGCCGGACCGACGAACGGCCGGCCGCTGAGATCCTCCTGATCGCCCGGCTGCTCGCCGACCACCAGCACGCGGGCATTTGCCGGCCCCTCGCCGAACACGGTCTGCGTCGCCGGTTTCCAGAGCGGGCAGCGCCGGCAGCCGCGCGCGGCGGCGGCCAGCGCGGCCAGGCTGTCGTCGGCCGGCTCGGGCGCGGCGCCGTCGGGCACCTGCTCGGGCGGGGTGTCCGCCGCGACGAAGGTGGGCTTGGGGCCGCGCGGGCGGCGGAGGCGGCGTACGGCCATCCGGATCGGAGGCGGGAGGTTGCCCGCATTCGACCGCACGCGGCCGGCAGAACGCGTGAGCGTGTCGCCTTCCGCGTGCGCCCCGTTACGGCCCGACGAACATCGACCGGTAGCGCTCGGCCACCAGCGGCCGCAGCACCGACGCCGGCACCTCGACCGTCTGCGTGCCGTCCGAATACGGCCCCACCTGGTACGGCGGGAACACGAAGCGCAGTCCGGCCAGCTTGCCGTCCGGGGCGACGACGGGCTCGAACAGCGCGAAGTTCGCGGCCGTGGGCTCGGTGCCCTCCTCGATCATGCGCAACGCGTTGCGCATGACTTCCTCGCGCTCGGCGGGCGCCAGCTCGTCGGCATCCACGCGCTGCGAAACGGCGGTGTGCAGCTGCTCGCGCACGTGGTCCGAAATCGCCCGCCAGCCGGCGGGATCCGCGATCAGGTCGGCGGCGCGCAGCAGCCGGTTCTCGCGCGGCAACCAGACGAAGCGCGCGATCAGCGGCGCACCGTGCGCGCCGCCGGTGTAGATGCTGCCATCGGCCGCATATGCGACCAGGTCGGGCGAGAGATAGAGCTCGGTGAAACTCAGGCTGAGATCGTACGGCGGCGCGCCCGGCTGCGCCTTGCGCGCCTTGACCGCCTGCATCAGGTCTGCGCGCGCGGCATCGGCGTAGCGTTTCAACTCGGCCGCGAGCGCCGGGTAACGGCTGGCGGACGGCGGATAGCTGATGCCGACGATGTAGTCGGACGTGGTTTCCGCCACGTCGCGCAGCTCCGTAGCGGGCGCGGCGGTCGGCGCGGCGGGCGTGGCGGGTTGGGCGGTCGGCGCGGGTTTCTCGCGCTGGCAGGCCGCCGCGGCCAGCACCAGCGCGCACAGGAAGAGCGGGCGGAACATCGGGTTCGATCCGTGAGTCCTCGGCGCGCAATTATCCGCGAAGCGCGCACCGACCGCGCGCGCCGCGCCGACCGCGGGCTCAGGCCAGCAGGTCATGCACCGCCGGGTGGCGATCCGCCCAGGCAGCGGCGTAGGAGCACAGCGTGCGCACGCGCAGGCCGTGGGCCCGCGCATGCTCGAAGGCCGCCTGCACCAGCGCGCCGGCGATGCCCCGCCCGCCGATCGCCTCCGGCACGCGGGTGTGGGTGATCTCCAGGGTCTGGCCGTTCATCCGGTAATCGAGCGCCGCCGTGTGGCCGTCCACCTCGGTGACGAAACGCTGATAGCCGGCGTCGTGGCTGATCGCAGGGTGCATGCACGTACCTCGTGGAGACGAAAGGGTCCCGCGCCCGGTTCAGTGCAGCCGCCGGCTGGCGGCCGGCAGGAACACGAGGTCCGGACGCGGGCGGGCTCGTTCTTCCTCGCTGTCGTCGTCCTCGCCGCCCTCCTCCTCGCGGGCGGCGAGCGCCGCTTCGGGATCGGGGTGGCGCGAGGCGAGCTCGACCTGGTCGCTCTCGTGATGGCCCTGGAGCGACTTGCGCGAGGTGTCGCGGCTGGCGTCGAAGCTGGCGGTCGCGCCGGCGGCCGACCCCGCGCGTCCGCGCGGCTTGCGGCCGACGCCCGGGGTGCTGGCGGCTTCGGCGGCCAGGCGCGAGCCGCCCTTGGCGGTGCGCGCGCCGCTGTTGCCTTCCAGCGACTCCGCAGGGCCCGAGGCCCGGCCGCTGTTGCCCCCGCCGGTGCGCGCGGTCATGCCGCGGGCGGCGGCGGGGGTGCGTTCGCGCGCGCGCTCCTGGCCGGCAGCCCAGGTGTCCTCACGGCCGCCGCCGTTGCCCCGCCCGGTGCGGGCCTGGCGCGACGCGGCGCCCGCGGTGGCGCCGCGACC
>NZ_VOHJ01000033.1 GCF_007923255.1 Vulcaniibacterium thermophilum
CGCACCGCGCCGGCGGCAGTCGAATCGCCGGTGCGCGCGCCGGCCGAACGGCGCGCATCCACCGGCATCGCCAGCGCGCAGCGCGTCGATTCCGGGCCGGCGTTGCCGCCGCGCCGCGCGCGGCCGGCGGCCGCCGCCACGCGGGGGGCGCAGGTCCCGCCGGCACTCCCGCAACCCGCTGCGACGCGAACGGCCACGGCCGCATCTCCATCCGACAGCGACGCGCTGATCCGCCTGCAACGCGAATCGGCGCAACTGGAGGCGCTGGTCATGCTGGCCCGCAACGACCGCGTCGCCAGTGCGCCGGCGGCGGTGATGGCGTCCGAACTGGACGACCGCGTCGCCTCGATCGACGCGGCGTTGACCGATCCGCAGCTCGGCGAGACCGAACGGCGGCAGCTCTGGCAGCAGCGCGTGGAGGCGCTGCGCGAGCTGGCCGGTCTGGAAGGCACGCAGCGCTGGCTGGCGGCCAACGGCGAGTCGTACGACGGCGCGCTGGTCAGCGTGGACTGAAACCGAACGTTTACGACGAGGTGAACATGCGACGCATCCTGTCCCCCATGCCGCTGCTCGGCGGCGCCATCGCGCTTGCGCTGGCGTTCGGCGCACTGGCGCAGGCCGATTCCAGCGAGGCCAAGCGCAAGGAACTCGAGGCCGCTCGCGCCGAACTCGAACGCGCCGCGCGCAAGGTCGCCGAGCTCTCGCGAGAACTGGGCGAGTTCGACGGCCGCCCGATGGCGTTCCAGCACGTGCTGAAGCGGCGTCCGCTGCTGGGCGTGGTGCTCGCGCCGGATGGCAAGGGCGGCGCGCGCATCGCCGCGGTCACGCCGGAGAGCGGCGCGGCCAAGGCCGGGCTGCGCAGCGGCGACGTGATCGTCGCCATCGAAGGCCAGCCGATCGCCGGCGACGATGCGGATGCGCGGCTGGCCCGCACGCGCGAGCTGCTGCGCGAGCTGAAAGCCGATCGGCCGGTCAGCGTCACCTACGAGCGCGACGGCAGGCGCGCGACGGCACAGGTCACGCCGCGCGTGGCCGACGACATCGCGATGTTCCGCTTCGACCGCGACGGCGACGTGCTGGTGACGCGCGCGCCGCGGGCCGGGCGGCGGCACGTGGAGGTGATCGAAGGCGAGGCGCTGGCGCCGCTGGTCGCGCCGCGAGTGCGCACGGAGATCCTCACCCTCGGCCCGGACGGCGCCTGCGCCGGCGGGGCCAAGGGCAAGGACGGCGAGAAGTGCCGCATCCGCGTGCTGAGCGAGGCGTTCCGCTGGAGCGGACTGAACCTCGCTTCGGTCGACGAGCGTCTCGGCCGCTACTTCGGCACCGATTCCGGCGTGCTGGTGCTCAGCGCGGGCGAAGGGCTGGAGGCGCTGCAGCCGGGCGACGTGATCCGCAAGGTGGACGGCAAGCCGGTGTCGACGCCGCGCGAGGCGATGGACGCGCTGCGCGGCAAGCCGGAGGGCAGCCGGGTGAGCGTGGAGTACCTGCGCGATCGCCGCACCGCCAGCGCCGAGCTGACGGTACCGAAAGCCCGGCGCATCCCGTTGCCGCCGGTGCCGCCCGCACCGCCGGCGCCGCCGGTGCCGCGCGCGCCGGCGGCTCCGGAAGCGCCGCCCGCGCCGCCCGCGCCCCCGGTACCGCCGGACACGCTGGCGTTCGTGGAGTCGTTCGACCTCACGGTGGAAGCGCCCGATCCGGCGGCGCTCGCCGCCGCCGTGCGCGAAGCGATGCCGGTCGTCGCGCCCTATCCTGCGCGGGTGGATTGACGCGCGCCCTCAGGGCGGGATCGCGGAAGGGCACGCGCTGCGCTTCGGCGGGCCGGACGAGGGGTTGGGGTGAGGGACCGGCGCAGGCGGGCAAAGCCTTCGTCGCACATCCGGCGGGACAAGTCCCGCCCTACGCCGGCTGCGGCGGGCCGGACGAGGGGTTGGGGTGAGGGACCGCCGCGGGCGGGCAAAGCCTTCGTCGCACATCCGGCGGGACAAGTCCCGCCCTACGCTGGCCGCGGCAGGCAGGGCGAGGGGTTGGGGTGAGGGCGCGCGCCGCAGGCGCGCAAAGTCTTCGTCGCACATCCGGCGGGACAAGTCCCGCCCTACGCCGGCTGCGGCGGGCCGGACGAGGGGTTGGGGTGAGGGACCGGCGCAGGCGGGCAAAGCCTTCGTCGCACATCCGGCGGGACAAGTCCCGCCCTCCGCGGAGTCGCGGCTGAAGCGCGCCTACAGGCTCGATCCGCGCGCGGTCGCGGTGTCCGCATCATCCAGCTCGCCACGCAGCGCGGCCGCCTGACGCCGCACCCAGTCGGCCACCCGCGGGTCGGCTACGAGACCGCGCTCGTCGGCGACGTAGTCCAATCCCTCCAGCACGCGCCGGTAGGGACCGAAGCCCTGCACCCGGAACGGAATCACGATCGCGCGCCCGCCCTCCTCGCGCGCACGCCGCACGAAGGCGCGGATGCGGGCTTCGGCGGCGGCGCGCTTCTCCGGCCAGTCCTCGCGCAGGGTCTCGACCTGCACGCGCCGGAACGGCGCGGTGCGGCGGATCGCGTCGGCGCGGGCGTCGATGCGCGCCAACCAGCGCGCGTTCTCGGCATCGTCCTCGGGGCCGTGCGCGAGCACCAGCACGTCCTCGCGCGCGGGATCGACGCTCAGTTCGCGGGCGCGGGCGGCCAGCACCTCGCCCATCTCCGGCGCGTCCATCAGGCCTTCCTCGCTCAGCGCGAAGGCGGCGTCGCCGTGGATGCGCCAGAACGCCATCGCGTGGTCGCCGTGGGCGGCATGCGCGGCGCGCGCGTCGTCGGCCGGTCGCGGCGGCGCGCCGGGCGCCAGGCCGAGGATCTGGCGCGTGCGCTCGCGCCAGCTCTCGCCGCTGACGAACAGACGCACCACCGCGATCCGGCGCGCGCCCTGCGCCTCCAGCCGGTCCACCGCGGCCTGCAGGCTGCCGGCATCGGCCATGCCGAAGGCGATTTCCAGCGGCTGCTCCGCACGCAGCGGTTCGAGCGTCTGCGCCACCTCGCGGTTCCAGCGCTCGCCGCCGCCGTGGGCCATCACCAGCACGCCGAACTCGCGGCGCTCCTGCGCCGCCGCGGTCGCGGCCAGAGCGCAGCTCAACAACGCGGCCATCCAGTATCGCTTCATCGCTCCGCCTCCCCTCACCATGCGAACGCCACGCTCATCGACACGCTGCGGCCCGGACGCGTGTAGCGCTCCAGCGCCGGGCTGGCCGCGTCGAGCCCGGCGGCGTCGGCCCAGTCCCAGTAGCGGCGGTCGCCGAGGTTGAACACGCCCAGGTCGAGCGTCGCCCCCGGCGCGAAACGCCAGTGCGCGAGCAGGTCGAGCACGCCGTAGCCCGGCGGCACGAACTGCGCCACGCCGGGCGCGAGCTCCGGCATCCGCCGCTGCGCGCGGGCGAAGCGGCCGTGCAGGCCCACGCCCCAGCGCTGCGCGTCGAACGTGAGTCCGAGGCTCGCGCGTGCGGGATCGACGCCGGTCAGCGGGCGGCCGTCGCGCTCGTTCTCGCCGCGCTGCCAGGCGGCCGCGGCGCGCAGGCTCCAGCCGCGCAGACGCTGGTGCAGCGCGCCGCCATCGAGCGCGGCCTTCAACTCCACGCCTTCGATCCTCGCCGCCTCGACGTTGCGCGCCTGGAACACGCGCACCGGCGTCACCGGCGGCGCGCTGACCAGCACGCCCGACTCGATGAAGTCGCGGTAGCGGTTGTGGAACGCGGCCAGGCTGGCGTGCAGCGCGGCGCCGGCGTGGCGCACGCCGAGCTCGTAGCCGTCGCTGGTCTCCGGTCGCAGCTCCGGATTCGGCACGCTGGCGTAGCCGAACTGCAGATTGGTGAAGCCGAGATTGACGTCGTTGTACGGCGGCGCGCGGAAGCCGCCGGCGTAGCTGGCGAACAGCGACCACGTCCCGCCCATCCGCCACACCGCGCCGAGCTTGGGCGAGACGCGGGTGACGGTGACCTCGGCCGGCACCACGCCGGGATTGTCCTCGGCGAAGATCGGGTCGCGCCGCGGCCGCAGCGCGTAGCGGTCCACGCGCAGCCCGGGCAGCAGCGTGGCGCGCCCGCCGGCGAAGCTCATCTCGTCCTGCACGAACAGCGCCGCGTTGTCGATGCGCGAGGTCGGGAAATCGCGCACCGGGAACACGTCCGGCGGCACCACCGGCGTCGCCTGGCCGCTGGCCAGGTCGATCGCGCGACCGTCGCGCTTCTGGCGCACGTCGGTGCGCGTCAGCTCGAGCCCCCAGGTGAGCGCGTGGTCGATCGCGCCGGTGGCGAGCGCCTTGTGCAGCACCGCCTCGACGCCGTGCAGGCGCTGGTCGAAGGTGAACTCGCGCTCGCGCCGCAGCGCGACGCCGGCGGCGTTGCGCTGGTGCTCGACGGTACGCTGGGCGGTCTCGCTGTCCTGCCGGTAGGCCTGCGCCTGCATGCGGTCGGCGAAGGGCATGGCGAGCGCGTCGTGCTCCCAGGTGAGCGACAGCCGCGCGCGCGTCTGGCGATCGTCGCCGCGCATCGCGGTCACGATCGCCCGGGTGCGCGCCTGCAGGCCGAGCTGGCTGAGCACGTCGGTGTCGGTGGCGTCCTCGTTGCCCTCGACGGTCAGCCGCCAGCGCTGCGCCTCGTCGGGGGCGTGCACGACCTTCGCCAGCAGGCTGCGGCCGTCGCGCGATTGCGGATTGGGCACGGTGCGGGTGCCGTCGCGCGTGGCGCGATCGCCGCGGTTGCCGGTCTCCTGCCCCTGGCGGTGGCCGACGACCAGCAGGCCGGACCAGCGCTCGCCGCCGAACGCGGAGGTCGCGCTGGCGAACAGCCCGCGCCAGTCGCTCTCGTAGCCGAACTTCAGCCCAAGGTGGGCGTCCCTGCCCGGCGCCAGATAATCGGCGGGATCCTTGGTGACGAAGGCGACCACGCCGCCCAACGCGTCCGAGCCGTACAGCGCGGACGCGGGTCCGCGCACGATCTCCACGCGCTTGAGGGTGTCGAGGTCGACGAAGTCGCGATTGGCGTCGGCGAAACTGCCGATCGCGAACGCATCGGGCACGGCGATGCCGTCGGTCTCGATCCGCACCCGGTTGCCGCCCAGGCCGCGGATCCGCACGTCGCGCAGGCCGAAGCGCCCGGTGCCGCTGCCGACCGACACGCCCGGCTCATAACGGACGAGGTCCTTCAGATCGAGCACGAGTTCGCGATCGAGCCGCTCGCGGTCGATCACGCTCGCCGTCGCCGGAACGTCGGCGAGCGCGCGTTCGGTGCGGGTGGCGGTGACGGTGACGGTGTCGAGGTCGTGCGCCTCGGCCGAATCGGCCGGCACGCCGGCATGGGCGGAGGCGGCGAGACAGGCGAGGACGGCGGCAGCCAATGGCGATGGAGCGGACATGTCGGGTTCCGACGTTGTCCGAGCCTGGCTGGCTTGCGGCCTTTGCGGCCGCGGCGGGCGCCCGGAGAGGAGAAGGACGGGAGCGCGCGCTGCGCTCCGCGCCGGATTACTTGGTCAGGATCAGCTTGTCGTTGCGGGTGTGGCGCAGGCGGTACACCTCGCCGCCGTGCCGGATGAGCACTTCGCGCTGGCCACGCAGCAATGCGGCGCTGTCGACCGCATCTTCCGGCGTCGCCGCGGGCGCACGCGCCGTGCGCGCGACGGGCGGCTTCAGTTGCAACAGCGGGTGACGCATGACGCCTTGCATGGACGGGCCTCCTGGCTTGCGGTGGTCGACGCAGATGATAAGCATTCTCATTTGAGAGTCAACGGTCGCGGCGGTTCGGCATGCGCCTGCCGACACGCGGACGGACACGCGGACGGACACGCGGACCGACGCGCGCAACCTCGCCGCGCCCGCCGGCCGCATGCGCTCGACGTGCGTGCGCACCGGCCACGTGCCCCGTGCGATGGCGGGGTCGGTCGTCGGCCGATACCCGGAAACGCGAAAGCCCGCCCCGGGATCGGGACGGGCTCGGCACAGGACGGCGCGAGCGCGACCGTCAGGCGGTGGCGGCTGCCGGTTTGGCGTCCCCGGAGGCGGGTTTGCTCTCGCTCTTGCCGCCCTCGCCCTTCGACTCGGACTTGCTTTCGCGCTCGCCGGCCAGGTTGCGCTTCTTCTCGCCGTCCTTCTTGAAATCGGTCTCGTACCAGCCACCGCCCGAAAGCCGGAACTGCGGCGCGGTCAGCTGGCGGCGCACGCCAGGCCCAGCGCAGGACGGGCACTCGGTCGGATCCGGATCGCTGAGCTTCTGCAGCCGGTCGAAGCTGTGGCCGCAGTCGGCGCATTCGAAGGCGTAGATCGGCATGGGGATGGCTCGATGGCGATGAGGCTGCCGCGTCGGTGGGGCCGCCACGGCCGGTTTTCAAGACGTCAGGCGGCATCCATCAGCGCCAGCCACTCGGCCTCGGCGGCGGCGAGCTCGGTGGCGAGCGCGTCGCGCTGGCGGGCCAGTTCGGTGGCGCGGGCGGGGTCGCGGTGGGTGGGCGGGTCGGCCAGCGCGGCGTCGAGCGCCTTGATCTGCGCTTCCAGCTCGGCGACCTTCGCCTCGGCGCGGGCCAGCTTGTGCGGATTGGGCTTGCGCGCGGGCTTGTCGGCTTTCGGCGCCGGAGCGGGCGCGGCCGGGGCCGCGGCGCGGGCACGGCCGCCGTCGCCGGAGCTGTCGCGATTGCGCAACCAGGCGGCGTAGGCGTCGAGGTCGCCGTCGAACGGCTGCGCAAGGCCGTCGGCGACGCGCCAGAAGGTGTCGCACACCAGGCCGATCAGGTGGCGGTCGTGGCTGACCAGCACGATCGCGCCCTCGAAATCGGCCAGCGCCTCGGCGAGCGCCTCGCGCATGTCGAGGTCGAGGTGGTTGGTCGGCTCGTCGAGCAGCAGCACGTTCGGCTGCTTCCAGGCGATCAGCGCCAGCGCCAGCCGCGCGCGCTCGCCGCCGGAGAAGCCGTCCACGCTCTCGAACGCGCGGTCGCCGGGGAAGTTCCACTTGCCGAGGAAGTCGCGCAGCGCCTGGGTGGGCACGCCGGGCGCGATCTCCGTCAGATGGTCGATCGGCGTGGCGCCCTGCTTCAGCGATTCCACCGTGTGCTGTGCGAAGTAGCCGATGCGCAGGTCGGGATGCGCGCCGCGCTCGCCGGCCAGCAGCGGCAGCTCGCCGACCAGCGATTTGACCAGGGTCGACTTGCCGGCGCCGTTGGGGCCGAGCAGGGCGATGCGGTCGCCGGCTTCGAGCATGAAGCTGACGTCGCGCAGCACGACGTTCACGCCCTCCCCTTCAAGGGGAGGGTTGGGGAGGGGATGGTGTTGCGCGCTGACGTGCACACCACCCCCACCCTGCCCTCCCCCTGAGGGGGAGGGTTGTGTAGGGTGCCCTTCCGAGGGGGAGGGTGATGCCCGGTACCCGCAATCCGCATCGACCAACCGCAGCAGCGCATGCGGCAACTTGCTCGGCGCCGGGAACTCGATGCGCAGCGCGCGTTCGGCGCGCACCGGCTCGGTGCCGGCGAGTTTCGCCAGCCGCTTCATGCGGCTCTGCGCCTGCTTCGCCTTGCTCGCCTTGGCCTTGAAGCGGTCGATGAACGCCTGCAGGTGGGCGCGCTCGGCCTGCTCCTTCTCGAACGCGATCTGCTGCTGGCGCAGTTGTTCGGCGCGCTGGCGCTCGAACGCGGTGTAGTTGCCGGTGTACAGCCGCGCGCGGCCCTCGTGCAGGTGCAGGGTGTGGGTGCAGATGCCGTCGAGGAATTCGCGGTCGTGGCTGATCACCAGCAGCGTGCCCGCATACTTCAGCAGCCACTGCTCCAGCCACAGCACGGCGTCGAGGTCGAGGTGGTTGGTCGGCTCGTCGAGCAGCAGCAGGTCGCTCGGCGTCATCAGCGCGCGCGCCAGATTCAGCCGCACCCGCCAGCCGCCGGAGAATTCGCGCACCTTGCGCGCATGGGTGTCGGGCGCGAAGCCGAGGCCGTACAGCAGCTTCGCCGCGCGCGACTCGGCGTCGTAGCCGCCGAGCTCCTCCAGCCGGTGATGCGCCTCGGCGACCGCGTCCCAGTCCTCGCGCGCGGTGGCCTCGCGCTCGGCGGTCAGCGCGGCGTGCACGGCGGCGTCGCCTGCGAGCACGAAATCGAGCGCGGGCGCGTCGAGCGCGGGCGTCTCCTGCGCGACGCTGGCGATGCGCGCCTTGCCGGGCAGATCGAGATCGCCGGCATCGGCTTCGAGCCCGCCTTCGATCGCCGCGAACAGCGACGACTTGCCGGTGCCGTTGCGGCCGACCACGCCCACCCGCCAGCCGGCGTGCAGGGCGAGATCGACGTTGGACAGCAGCAGGCGCTCGCCGCGGCGCAGCGCGAAATTGCGGAAGGCGATCATCGGCGAATTATGCCTGTCGCCGGCGCGCGTCCCTGCCGGCGCCGAGGTGATGGCGGGCGCGCATCCGGCCACGACGGGTTCCGGCCGCCGCCGCGCGCGTGCGGCGCGCCGCTCATCGCACCCTGCGCGCCCGCCGCGGCGCGGCGGGCAGTCGTCGACGCGGGCCGCAAGCGCGCGCTCACGCGGGATGTCAGCGCCCGCGCCCGCCGTCCTTGTCCGGCTTGGCCGCGGACTTGCGCTTGGGGCGCAGCATGGTGCCGGTGCAGTTCTTCGCGCCGCAGCGGCAAGCCCAGATCTTCTTCAGCTTGGCAGTGTGCGGCACGTCGAGGGTGATGCCGTAGTCGTAGGTCAGTTCCTCGCCCGGCCGGATCGCGCGCCTGGCCTCGATGAACACGCGGTCCTTGCGGCGGTCGCCGCCCTCGTGCTCCTCCAGCACCGCCTCGCAGTTCGGTGCGCAACTGTGGTTGATCCAGCGCGCGATGTTGCCGCCGTGGTTGGCATCGATCACGTACTCGTCGTTGAGCGTGAACAGGAACGTGTGACCGGACTCGATGTCGCCGGTGTCGCCCGCGTCGACCTCCTCGTGGGTGCGGCGCTGGCCCTTGTATTCGACGATCCGCTCGCCCTTGGCGATCGGCAGCAGGGCGAACACGCCATTGCCGTGGATGGCGGAGCGGCGGGCGACGATCTTGCGCGGCATGCGGGTCTCGACTCGACAGGGCCGCATAGTGTGACGCGCCCGTCGCGGATGAGCCATCACGGCGCCTTGAACGGCGGCCGTCCGCGGTCGCGTCCGCGGGTTGGCGCAGCGCGGCCCGAAACAGTACAATTCCGGTCCGAATTGAATCGCCGCCATGCTCCGGGTCACCAAGCTCACCGACTACGCCACGCTCGTGCTGACCGTGCTCGCCGCCGCCCCGGGCGAGGTGCTGAGCGCCGCCGAGCTGGCCGAACGGGCCGGGCTCGAGGCGCCGACCGTGGCCAAGGTGCTCAAGCCGCTGGCGCAGGCGGGCCTGGTCGAAGGCTTCCGCGGCGCCAACGGCGGCTACCGCCTGGCCCGTCCGGCCGAGGCGATCGGCCTGCTCGACATCGTCACCGCCATGGAAGGACCGCTCGGCATGACCGAGTGCAGCCTGCACGACAGCGCCTGCACGCTGGAACGCCGCTGCGGCGTGCGTGCCAACTGGCGCCGCATCAACGACGTGGTGATCGACGCCCTGCGCGGCGTGACGCTGGCGCAGATGCTCGCCCCGCCGCGCCCCGCGCGCCGCATCGAGGTGCGGCTGCAACCCGAATCACCGCTCGGCGCATGAGCGCCCCCGACCGAACACCGTAGGCAGCCGCATGGCCACCGAACTGCAGAACCGGGAAATCCACGAACAACTGGGACGCCGCTATTCGGCCGGCTTCGTCACGCCGATCGAATCCGACAGCCTGCCGCCCGGCCTGGACGAGGACGTGATCCGCGCGCTCTCGGCAAAGAAGCAGGAGCCGGAGTGGATGACCGAATGGCGCCTGGCCGCGTACCGGCACTGGCTGAAGATGCCGATGCCGCACTGGGCCAAGCTGCGCATCGCGCCGATCGACTTCCAGGCGATCAGCTACTACGCCGCGCCCAAGGCCAAGTACGAGTCGCTCGACGAGGTGCCGCAGGAGCTGCTGGACACCTACGAGAAACTCGGCGTGCCGCTGCACGAGCGCGCCAAGCTGGCGGGCGTGGCGGTCGATGCGGTGTTCGACTCGGTCTCGGTCGGCACGACCTTCCGCAAGGAGCTGGCCGAGAAGGGGATCATCTTCTGCTCGATGTCCGAGGCGATCCGCGAGCACCCCGAGCTGGTGCGCAAGTACCTCGGCAGCGTGGTGCCGGTCGGCGACAACTTCTTCGCCGCGCTCAACTCGGCGGTATTCTCCGACGGCAGCTTCGTGTTCATCCCCAAGGGCGTGCGCTGCCCGATGGAGCTGTCCACCTACTTCCGCATCAACGCCGGCCATACCGGCCAGTTCGAGCGCACGCTGATCGTCGCCGAGGAAGGCAGCTACGTGTCCTACCTCGAGGGCTGCACCGCGCCGATGCGCGACGAGAACCAGCTTCACGCCGCAGTGGTCGAGCTGGTCGCGCTCGATGACGCCGAGATCAAGTACAGCACGGTGCAGAACTGGTATCCGGGCGACGAGGAAGGCCGCGGCGGCATCTACAACTTCGTCACCAAGCGCGGCGAATGCCGCGGCGCGCGCAGCAAGATCAGTTGGACGCAGGTCGAAACCGGTTCGGCGATCACCTGGAAGTATCCTTCGTGCGTGCTGCTCGGCGACGACTCGGTGGGCGAGTTCCACTCGGTGGCGCTGACCCACCACCGCCAGCAGGCCGACACCGGCACCAAGATGATCCACGTCGGCAAGCGCACCAAGAGCAAGATCGTCAGCAAGGGCATCAGCGCCGGCCACGGCCAGAACACCTACCGCGGCCTGGTGAAGGTCGAGCGCAGCGCCGAAGGCGCGCGTAACCACACCCAGTGCGACAGCCTCTTGATCGGCAAGAAGTGCGGCGCGCACACCTTCCCCTACATCGAGGTCAAGCACCCGAGCGCGACCGTCGAGCATGAGGCGACCACCTCGAAGATCAGCGAGGACCAGTTGTTCTACTGCCGCAGCCGCGGCATTGGCGAGGAGGACGCGGTGTCGATGATCGTCGACGGCTTCTGCAAGTCGGTGTTCCGCGAGCTGCCGATGGAGTTCGCGGTGGAGGCCAAGAAGCTGCTGGAAGTCAGCCTCGAAGGTTCGGTGGGCTGAGCTGATTTTCCCTTCTCCCGCCTGCGGGAGAAGGTGGCGCGAAGCGTCGGATGAGGGCCACGCCGATCGGCCCTCACCCCAACCCCTCTCCCGCGAGCGGGAGAGGGGCCTGTACGTAACCGGGAACTGACATGCTCAAAATCGAGAATCTGCACGTCCGCGTCGCCGGCCGCGACATCCTGCGCGGCCTCTCGCTCGAAGTGGCGCCCGGCCAGGTGCACGCCATCATGGGGCCGAACGGCGCGGGCAAGTCCACGCTCGGCCATGTGCTCGCCGGCCGCGAGGGCTACGAGGTGGTCGAAGGCCGGGTCGAGTTCGAAGGACGCGACCTGCTCGCGCTGGAACCGGAGCAGCGCGCCGCCGCCGGTGTGTTCCTGGCGTTCCAGTACCCGGTCGAGATCCCCGGCGTGAACAACACCTACTTCCTGCGCGCGGCGCTCAATGCGCAGCGCAAGGCGCGCGGCGAGGAGGAGCTGGATTCGATGCAGTTCCTCAAGCGCGTGCGCGAGAAGCTGGCCGTGCTGCACCTGAAGGACGAACTGCTGCACCGCGGCGTCAACGAGGGCTTCTCCGGCGGCGAGAAGAAGCGCAACGAGATCTTCCAGCTCGCGCTGCTGGAGCCGAAGCTCGCCATCCTCGACGAGACCGACTCCGGCCTCGACATCGACGCGCTGAAAGCCGTGGCCGATGGCGTCAACGCGCTGCGCTCGCCCGATCGCGCGTTCGTGGTGATCACCCACTACCAGCGTCTGCTCGACTACATCCGCCCGGACGTGGTGCACGTGATGGCCGAGGGCCGCATCGTCGAGAGCGGCGGACCGGAGCTGGCGCACCAGCTCGAGCAGCACGGCTACGCCTGGATCCGCGATCGCATCGCGCCGGAGGCGGCGCACTGACATGAGCCCGCTGCTCGACTCCTTCGCCGCCGCGTTCGAGGCGTTGCCCGTGCGCGAGGCGGCCGGCCTCGGCCCGGCGCGCCGCGCCGCGTTCGAGGCGCTGTTGCGCGACGGCCTGCCGCACGCGCGCGTCGAGGCCTGGAAGTACACGCCGCTGCGCGCGCTGGAACGGCGCGCGTTCGCCGCCGCACCGACCGCGGCGCCGCCGGTCGATCCGGCGCTGGTCGCGGACATTCCCGCGCCGCGCCTGGTGCTGGTCAACGGCCGGTTCGACGCGGCGCTGACCGACCTGTCCGGCCTCGCCGCCGGCGTCGTCTGCCGGCCGCTCTCGCAGGCACTGCACGACGGCGACGCCCGCCAGGTCAACTTCATGGCGCGCGACTACGCGCGCGCCGACGAGCCGTTCGCACGCCTCAACGCCGCGCTGGCCGACGAAGGACTGCTGCTGCGCGTGCCCGAGGGCGTCGATGCCGGCACCGTGCACGTCGTGCTGGTCGGCGCGCCCGATGCCGACCGTGCCTGGCATCTGCGGCATCTGGTCGAGCTGCGGCGCGGCGCCGCGCTGCGGATCGTCGAACACCGCATCGCCGCAGGCACGCACGCGCATCTCGGCAACGAGATCCTGCACGCGCACCTCGCACAGGGCGCGCGCCTGCTGCACGCGCGGGTGCAGGACGATGCGCCGGCTGCCACCGCCTTCCTGCGCACCGAGGCCGTGCTCGCGCGCGAGGCGCACTACCGGCGGCTCGATCTCGAGCTCGGCGCCGGGCTGTCGCGTCACGAACTGAACGTATCGCTGCAGGGCGAAGGCGCGCAGGTGGACGCGAACGGAGTGCTGCTGGGCAGCGGGCGCCGCCACCTCGACACCCGCCTCGGCCTCGACCACGTCGCGCCCGGCACCGCCTGCAACCTGCTCTGGCGCGGCCTCGGCGCCGGCCGTTCGCGCGTGGTGTTCCACGGCGGCATCCTGATCCGCGCCGGCGCCGACGGCGCCGCCGCCGACCTGTCGAACAAGAACCTCCTGCTCTCGGCCGACGCCGAGATCGACAGCCAGCCGGTGCTGGAGATCCACGCCGACGAGGTCAAGGCCGCGCACGGCGCGACCGTGGGCCAGCTCGATCCGACCTCGCTGTTCTACCTGCGCTCGCGCGGGCTGCCGGCCGAGGCCGCGCGCGCGCTGCTGACCGCCGCGTTCTGCCGCGAGACGCTGGCGGTGCTCGGCGCGGATCTGCGCGAGCCGCTCGCGCGCCGGCTCGATGCCGCGCTGGCGCGGCTGGAGGCGGCATGAGCGCGATCGACTGGGCGCGCGTGCGCGCCGACTTCCCGCTGCTCACCCGCGAGGTGCACGGCAAGCCGCTGGTGTACCTGGACGCCGCCAACACCGGGCAGAAGCCGGCGGCGGTGATCGAGGCGGTCGACGACTTCTACCGCCGGCACAACGCCAACGTCAGCCGCGCCGTGCACACGCTCGGCACCGAGGCCACCGAAGCCTACGAAGGCGCGCGCGCCAAGCTGGCGCGCTTCGTCAACGTGCGCGGCGACGAACTGGTGCTGTGCAGCGGCACCACCTTCGCGATCAACCTGGTCGCCTATTCCTGGGCGCTGCCGCGGCTCAAAGCCGGCGATGCGATCGTGCTCACGCGGATGGAGCACCACGCCAACATCGTGCCGTGGCAGCTCGTCGCCCAGCGCACCGGCGCGAGCATCAAGGTCGCCGAGCTGACCGACAGCGGCGAGCTCGATCTCGACCGCCTGTACGCGCTGCTGACGCCGGAAGTGAAACTGCTCGGCGTCACCCATGTCTCCAACGTGCTGGGCACCGTCAACCCGGTGCGCGAGATCTGCCGCGAAGCGCGCCGGCGCGGGATCGTCACCGTGGTCGACGGCTCGCAGGCCGCACCGCACCGCGCGCTCGACATCGCCGCGATCGGCTGCGACTTCTACGCCTTCACCGGCCACAAGATGTGCGGGCCGACCGGCACCGGCGCGCTGTGGGCGCGTCGCGAACTGCTGGACGCGATGCCGCCGTTCCTCGGCGGCGGCGAGATGATCAAGGAGGTGCGCTTCGACGGCACCGTGTTCAACGAGGGGCCGCACAAGTTCGAGGCGGGCACGCCGAACATCGCCGGCTTCGTCGGCCTGGGTGCGGCGGTCGACTACCTCGCCGGGATCGGCATGGACGCCATCGAAGCGCGCGAGAAGGCGCTGCTCGCGCACGCGACCGAAGCGCTGTCGGCCATCGACGGCGTGCGCATCCTCGGCCGGCCGCGCGAGAAGGCGGCGGTGATCAGCTTCCTGGTCGACGGCGCGCATGCGCACGATCTGGCGACCCTGCTCGATCTGGAAGGCATCGCCGTGCGCTCCGGCCACCACTGCGCGCATCCGCTGATGCAGCACTACGGTGTGCCGGCCACCTGCCGCGCCTCGTTCGCGTTCTACAACACGCACGAGGAGATCGACGCCTTCGTGGCGGCGCTCGTCAAGGTGCGCCGCCTGCTCGCCTAGCGCGCCACCTGTTAGCCTGCGTGCCCGGGAGGGGAGAACCGCATGAACGACGACGTCGCCGCCCTGCTGCGCGAGATCCGCGACCAGCAACGCGAGCAGATGGCGCTCCAGCGCGAGGCGCTAGCGCTGCAGCGCGAGCAGTTCGCGCTGGCGCGCTCGCAGCTCGAGCGTGCCGAGCGCATCAACGCACGTGCCGAAGCGCTGCAAGACCGCGCCGGGCGCAGCCTGCGCGTGATCGCGCTGATCGCGTTGCCGCTGGTGCTGCTGGTGCTGCTGTTCATGCTCTGGCCCTACCTGCGTCACCTGCTGGTCTGATCCGATGGACGAGCTTGCCTTCCGCGCCGCCACCGAAGCCGACGTCGACGCGATCGTCGCGCTGGTCGAATCCGCCTACCGCGGCGAGAGCAGCCGCGCCGGCTGGACCACCGAGGCCGACCTGCTCGACGGCCGCCGCACCGGCCCCGACGAGATCGGCGAGTATCTCGCGCGTCCGCGCAGCCTGATCCTGCTGGCCGAACGCGACCGCGACCTGCTGGCCTGCGCGCACGTGGCCGAGGAGGACGGCGCCGGCTACTTCGGCATGTTCTCGGTGCGGCCGACGCTGCAGGGCAATGGCCTCGGCAAGCGCGTGCTGGCCGAGGCCGAGCGGATCGTCCGCGAAACGTGGCGCCTTCCCGCGATGCGGATGACCGTGATCGACTCGCGCGCGGAACTGATCGCCTTCTACGAGCGTCGCGGCTACCGCCGCACCGGCGTGTTCAAGCCCTTCCCTTACGGCGACGCCCGGTTCGGCATCCCCCGGCGCGACGACCTGCGCTTCGAGGTGCTCGAGAAGCGATTCGCGCCGGAGGACTGAGATGAGCGACTGGATCCGCGTGTGCGCCACCGCCGAGCTGCTGCCGGGCGAGATGCGCGTCGTCTGGGCCGGCGACATGCCGATCGTGGTGTTCAATCACGACGGCGATTTCCATGCGCTCGAGGACCGCTGCTCGCATGAGGACTACGAGCTGTCCGCCGGCACGTTCGATGCCGACGAAGGCACCATCGAGTGCGTGCTGCACGGCGCGCGGTTCGACGTGCGCGACGGCCGCCCGCTGTGTCCGCCGGCCTATACGCCGGTGCGGCGGTTCGCCACCCGCGTCGAGGACGGCGCGGTCTGGGTACAGGCCGACTGAGCGCGGACGGTCATCAGGGACTGCCCGGCGCTTTGCCGATCGTTGTAAATAAGAGTCGATCTCATTAACATTCCGCACCGAAGCGGCGACCAGCGCCGCACCCGGTACGGACACGATGACCCGCGCTTTCCCCCTCGTTTCGCCGCTCGCCGGCGCCCTTGCCCTCGCCCTCGCTTTCCCCGCTTCCGCCGAGCCCGCGCCTGGCCCGACCGACCTCGACCGCGTCGAGGTGCACGGCCAGCGCGACAGCTACCGCGCGCAGTCCAGCCGCAGCGCCACCCGCACCGACACGCCGCTGATCGACGTACCGCAGTCGATCAGCGTGATCACCGACGAGATGATCGACGACACCGCCATGCGCGGCTTGGCCGACGCGGTGCAGTATGTGCCGGGTACCGGCATGGCGCAGGGCGAAGGCCACCGCGACGCGCCGGTGCTGCGCGGCAACACCTCCACCGCCGACATGTTCGTCGACGGCATGCGCGACGACGTGCAGTACTTCCGCGACCTCTACAACGTCGAGCGCGTGGAGGTGCTGAAGGGCCCGAACGCGATGATCTTCGGCCGCGGCGGCACCGGCGGCGTGATCAACCGCGTCACCAGGCAGGCCGATTGGGAGACCACGCGCGAAGCGACCCTGCAGGTCGGTTCCTGGGACCGCCGCCGCGCCACGGTGGACTTCGGCCAGGGCGTGAGCGACGCGTTCGCGTTCCGCGTCACCGGCCTGTACGAGGAGAGCGGCAACTTCCGCGACGCGTTCGAACTGGAGCGCTGGGGTATCAACCCGAGCTTCGCGTTCCGCATCGGCGAGCGCACCCATCTGCACGTGGACGTCGAGCATTTCGAGGACCGCCGCGTCACCGACCGCGGCGTGCCGTCGGATGCGGCCGTGTTCGAAGGCCGGCGTTACCCGGTCGTCACCGGACGCTCGACCTTCTTCGGCGCTCCCCACCTCAGCCCGTCGGACTTCCAGGTGGACGCGGTGAACCTGCTGATCGAGCACGAGTTCGCCAACGGCGCCACGCTGCGCAACCGCACCCGCTACGCGAACTACGACAAGTACTACCAGAACGTGTTCGCCGGCGGCCCGGCGCGCCTGAACCCGACCGGCACGCCGGTGGTGGGGATCGCCGCCTACAGCAGCGCGACCGAGCGCGAGAACCTGTTCAACCAGACCGACTTCGTCTTCTCGGCGCAGACCGGCTCGGTTGCCCACACGCTGCTCGCCGGCGCCGAGTTCGGCCGCCAGGACACGCGCAACTACCGCCGCACCGGCACGTTCCCGTCCAACGTCTGCTACAACGGCGGCGGCGCGTTCGCCGCGACCACCAGCCTGTTCTGCGTGCCGCTCGCCAACCCGCGCTACACCGGCGCGGTGAGTTTCGCCAACAACGGCACGTCGGACGCCAACAACGACGTCGAGGCGCGCATCGCCGCCGCCTACGCGCAGGACCAGATCGAGTTCTCGCCGCAGTGGCAGGCGGTGGTCGGCGTGCGCTTCGACCGCTTCGAGGTCGACTTCCGCAACCGCAACACCGGCCAGCGCATTTCCACCGAGGACGACCTGTGGTCGCCGCGCGCGGGCCTGATCTTCAAGCCGCTCGACGACCTATCGCTGTACGCCAGCTACGGCATCACCTACCTGCCGCGCGCCGGCGAGCAGATGGGCTCGCTCTCGCCCAGCAACCGCGCGTTCGACCCCGAGGAGTACACCAACTACGAGATCGGCGCGAAGTGGGACCTCGCCGCGGACCTGTCCGTCACCGCGGCGGTGTTCCGGCTCGACCGCAAGAACGTGATCCGCACGATCTCGCCGACGCAGTCGATCCTGGTCGACGGCGAGCGCATCGAAGGCGTGGAACTGGGCATCTCCGGCCAGATCACCGACGCATGGCGCGTGATGGGCGGTTACGCGCGCCAGGACGGCGACGTGCCCGGCTCCGACGCGCAGCCGGCCAACATGCCGGAAGAGACCGCCTCGCTCTGGAACCGCTACGACTTCAACGCGCGGTGGGGCGTGGGCCTGGGCGCGATCTACCGCAGCGAGATCCATCCGCAGGTACCGAACGCCGTCACGCTGCGCAGCTTCACCCGCTACGACGCGGCGGTCTACTTCACGCCGAGCGAGAGCGTGGAGCTGCAGCTCAACGTCGAGAATCTGTTCGACAAGCGCTACTTCGTCTCCGCGCACAACGACAACAGCATCTCGCCCGGCTCGCCGCGCGGGGCGTGGCTCAGCGTGACGCTGAAGTTCTGAGCGGGCGCGGGGCCTCGCCCGCGCCCGTCGCCATCCCAGGAGACCCTCCGTGAAGACCGTCCTCGCCCGTCCCGCCGCGCGCAGCGGCCCCTCCGCGTCCGTCTACCGCTGGATCCGCCAGGTGCATCTGTGGATCGGCGCCTGGGGCGCGCTGGCGGCCATCCTGTACGGCTTCACCGGACTGGTGATGAACCACCGCTTCGGCGACGGCGCCTGGCCGCAGGGCGACAGCGCCGAACGCGGCCGGGTGACGTTGGCGGTGCCCGCCGACGCGCGCGACGCGCCCGAAGCGTTGGCGGCCTGGCTCGCCGCGGAACACGGGCTCGCGCCGCAGGTGATCCGCACGTCGAAACCGGAGGGCGGCCGCGTGGGCGGCAAGGCGGTGGATCAGCCGCCGCGCTGGACGCTGGGCGGTGGCACCGCATCGCGCTCGTGGTCGCTGGAGTACGTGCCCGGCAACGCCACCGCCGAGCTGAAGCAGACCACCCACTCCCCGCTCGCCGCGCTCAACCGGCTGCACAAGGGCGTGGGCGGCGGCGCGGTCTGGATCCTGCTCGCCGACAGTTTCGCGATCGCCATGCTGCTGCTCGGCGTCTCGGGCATCTGGATGTGGGCGCGCGGGCGCACGCCGCGGCAAATGGCGCTCAGCGTGCTGGCGTTGTCGGTGCTCGTGCTGGCCGCGGTGCTGGGGCCGGCGCTCGCCTGAGCCGACGCGTCAGCCGGACGTGCGGGGGGTGAGCTGGATCAGCAGCGCTTCGCCGCCGCCGTCGATCACGTAGCGGGTCCGCGCCGTCGGCGCGGTCAGCAGCACGGTGTCGCCGGCCGCCAGCGCAGGCAGCGGCGTGCCGTCGGCGAACGCCAGGTGGCCGGCGAGCAGGTGCAGCGCCCAGCACTCCCCGGCCTCGACGAACACCACCATCGCGCCCACCAGCGGCCGGTGCAGCAGGCGCGCGTCGATCCGGTCCTCGCGCCACATCAGGTTGAAGTCGTGCGTGGGCCCGTCGATCGGCTCGCCGGTCACCGCGCGCGTCCCCGCGAAGCGCAGGCGCCCGTGCGGCGGCAACAGCTCGTGCGTCTCGCCGTCGTCGAAGCGCAGGCGCAGGCCGTTGCCGCTCAGCAGCACCAGTTCGCGCGCGACGCCGTCGAACCGCGAGAACGGCGCGGGGGCCTCGACTTCGGCGATCGACAGCCGCCAGTCCCAGTCGCCGCTCTCCGGCCAGCGCGCGATCGCGCGCGTCCAGCCGTGCCCGTTGCGCCAGCGCTCGCGGCGGTACTCGTGCGCGGGAATCGGGCGCGGGGGAAAGTCGTGGTAGGCGGCCGGCATTGGAGGCGCTGCGAAGCCAACGGCCGTCCAGTCTAGCCGCCTTGGGGATGTCGCCCGGTCGCATCCGTGCGACCGGACGACGCACGTCCCTGTCCGGGTCTCCCCGTGTTCCGCGGCGCGCCTCCTGCGCGCCGCCGATGACGGTCAGCGCCGGGTGGCGTTGCCGGAGGCGGCGGTCGCCGGCCGGCGCGGCGCGGTGACGGGCTTGCGCGCCGGCGCCGCCGTTCCGAGCACGATGCGGTCCCGGTTCTTCTCGACCGTCTTCAATCCGATGCCCTTCACCAGGGCGAGCTGTTCCAGACTGCGGAACGGCCCGTTGGCCTTGCGGTAGGCGACGATCGCCTCCGCCTTGGCGGGGCCGACGTTGAGCAGGACGCGGTCGATGGTGGCGGCGTCGGCCGTGTTGATGTTGACCTTCTCGGCCGCGAGCGCGGCGAAGGACAGGGCGGCCAGCGCGAGCGAGAGCAACAGCGACTTGAGGGTGTGCATGGCGGTCTCCGATGGTTCGTGGGCTTCCTTGCCGCGCCGTGTCGGCCGGCGGGAACAGTCTGCGATCCGCCGTCGTCCGCACCCATCGCGCGATGCCGCGCGGGCGGTCGGAGCCGGCCGCGGCGTCGGCTCGGAAAAGTCCGAGGCGCTACACTTGCCGGATCGCCGTCCGACAAGGCCTGCCGCCCGATGGATACCGCACACCTCGACCGTTTCGTCTCGGAGAAATGGGACGACGACATCGTTCCGCAGCTCGTCGAATACATCCGCATTCCGAACAAGTCGCCGATGTTCGACGCCGACTGGGTGGCGCACGGCTACATGGACGATGCGGTGGCGCTGATGGAGCGTTGGGCGCGCGCGCAGCCGATCGCCGGCATGCAGGTCGAGGTGGTGCGGCTCGAAGGCCGCACGCCGCTGATCTTCATCGAGATCCCGGCGGCCAACGGCGGCAGCGACGAGGACTGCGTGCTGCTCTACGGCCACCTCGACAAGCAGCCGGAGATGACCGGCTGGGACGACGGCCTGGGTCCTTGGACGCCGGTGCAGAAGGGCGAAAAGCTGTTCGGCCGCGGCGGCGCCGACGACGGCTACGCGATGTTCGGCTCGCTCGCCGCGATCATGGCGCTGCAGCAGCAGAAGCTGCCGCACGCGCGCTGCGTGGTGCTGATCGAGGCCTGCGAGGAGTCCGGCAGCTACGACCTGCCCGCCTACGTCGACCATCTCGCGCCGCGCATCGGCAAGCCGTCGCTGGTGGTGTGTCTCGATTCCGGCTGCGGCAATTACGAACAGCTCTGGTGCACGACCTCGCTGCGCGGCCTGGCCGGCGGCAACCTGACGGTGAAGGTGCTGTCGGAAGGCGTCCATTCCGGCGATGCGTCCGGCATCGTGCCGTCGAGCTTCCGCATCCTGCGCCAGTTGCTGTCGCGCATCGAGGACGAGAAGACCGGACGCATTCTGCTCGATGCGCTGCACGTCGAGATCCCGGCCGAACGCCGCGAGCAGGCGCGCGAGGCGGCGCGCGTGCTGGGCAGCGCGGTGTACGACAAGTTCCCGTTCCTGCCCGGCATGACGCCGATGCACGAGGACCTCGCCGAGCTGGTGCTCAACCGCACCTGGCGTCCGGCGCTGTCGATCACCGGCGCCGACGGCCTGCCGCCGCTGTCCTCGGCGGGCAACGTGCTGCGGCCCTACACCTCGGTGAAGCTGAGCCTGCGCCTGCCGCCGACGCTGGACGGCAAGCGCGCCGGCGAAGCGCTCAAGGAGGCGCTGCTGCGCGATCCGCCCAACGGTGCGCATGTCGAACTCGAGCTGGAGAAGGCTTCGACCGGCTGGAACGCGCCGGCGCAGTCGCCGTGGCTGTCGAACGCGATCGACCAGGCCAGCCGCGAGTTCTTCGGCCAGCCCGCGATGTACATGGGCGAAGGCGGCACGATCCCGTTCATGGGCATGCTCGGCGAGAAGTTCCCCGGCGCGCAGTTCATGATCACCGGCGTGCTCGGTCCGCACAGCAACGCGCACGGGCCGAACGAGTTCCTGCATATCCCGATGGGCAAGCGCGTGACCGCGTGCGTGGCGCGGGTGATCGCCGAGCATCACCACGCCAGCCAGCGCGGCGAGACGACGGGCGTTGCGGCCGTGGCCGGCGGCGAGCAGCACGGCGCGCACGGCTGCTGCTGAGGGCGGGCAACCTGCAGGAGCGGCTTCCGCCGCGACCCGATCCCATGCCGTGCCCGTCGGGTTGCGGCTGAAGCCGCTCCTGCACGGGTTGAAGATCGCGCGGGCCGGCGGCGCTCAGGCGCGGCGGTCGCGCAGCAGCTCGAACAGCATCAGCAGCAGCGCCGCGCTGGCGAGCGCGCTGGCCCAGACCAGCGCGCGATGGTGCACGCCGAAATGGCGCGACAGGTAACCGCCGAGCAGTGCGCCGGCGATGCCGAGCAGGATGGTCAGGATCCAGCCGACCGGATCCGCGCCGGGCCTGAGCAGACGCGCGAGTACGCCGACCGCGGTGCCGCCCGCAACGTAGCCCAGGACGCTTTCGAACACGTGCCACCTCGCCTTCCTTGAAGCGGGCCGATGCTAGCAGCCGGCCGCGTTGCAGCATGTCGTGCGCGGCGGCCGTCTGACGGACGGTCGCCGGCCGGTCAACGCGTGAGGTAGTCGATCACCCGCTGCGCGAGTGCGTCGGCATCGGCCGCGGTGGTGTCGAGCACCAGCTCGGCGGCTTCCGGGCGCTCGTAGGGCGAGCTGATGCCGGTGAAGTTCGGGATCTGCCCGGCGCGCGCCTTGGCGTACAGCCCCTTCACGTCGCGCCGCTCGGCCACGTCCAGCGGGGTGTCGACGAACACCTCGACGAACTCGCCCGGCGCGAACAGCTCGCGCGCCATCCGCCGCTCGGCGCGGAACGGCGAGATGAAGCTGACCAGCACGATCAGGCCGGCATCGGTCATCAGCTTCGCGACTTCGGCCACGCGGCGGATGTTCTCCACGCGGTCGGCCTCGGTGAAGCCGAGGTCGCGGTTGAGGCCGTGGCGCACGTTGTCGCCGTCGAGCACGAAGGTGTGGAAACCCATCGCATGCAGGCGACGGTCGACCCGGTTGGCGATGGTCGACTTGCCGGCGCCGGACAGGCCGGTGAACCACACGCAGCGCGGCACCTGGCCCTTGATGCGGGCACGCGCGGCCTTGTCGACGTCCAGGTGCTGCCAGTGCAGGTTGTGCGCGCGGCGCAGGGCGAAGTCGATCGTGCCGGCGCCGACGGTGGCGTTGCTCTGGCGGTCGATCAGGATGAAGGCGCCCAGTTCGCGCTGGCGCGCGTACGGCTCGAACGCGATCGCGCGGTCGAGCGCGAGGTTGACGTAGCCGACCTCGTTGAGCTCCAGCACGCTCGCCGCGAGCTGCGCCTGCGTGTTGACGTCGATGCGGTGCTTGATCTCGGTGACGGTGGCGGAGGCGGTCGCCGTGCCCAGCCGCAGCCAGTAGCTGCGGCCCGGCATCAGCGCGTGCGCGTCCAGCCACAGCAGATGCGCGGCGAACTGGTCGGCGACTTCCGGCGCGTCGTCGGCGGCGGCGATCACATCGCCCCGGCTGACGTCGATCTCCTCTTCCAGCACCAGCGTGACCGCCTCGCCCGCGCCCGCCTCGCCGCACTCGCCGTCGGCGCCGAGCAGGCGCGCGATGCGCGTGCGCCGGCCCGACGGCAGCACCACCACGTTCTGCCCCACCCGCGCCTCGCCGCCGACCAGCGTGCCGGCGAAACCGCGGAAGTCCTGGTTCGGCCGGTTCACCCACTGCACCGGCAGGCGGAAGCCGCGGACGACCGCCTCGCGCTCGATCCCGACGGCTTCCAGATGCTCCAGCAGCGTCGGTCCGTCGTACCACGGCGTCGCCTGCGAGCGGCGCATCAGGTTGTCGCCGTGCAGCGCCGACAGCGGAATCGCCTGCACGTGCGGGATGCCGAGCTGCGCCGCGAGCGCACGGTATTCGCCGGCGATGCGCTCGAACACGGCGCGCTCGAACCCCACGCAGTCCATCTTGTTGACCGCCAGCACCACGTGGCGGATGCCGAACAGCGCGCAGATCCAGCTATGGCGGCGCGTCTGCGTGAGCAGGCCCTTGCGCGCATCGACCAGCACCACCGCGAGGTCGGCGGTGGACGCGCCGGTGGCCATGTTGCGCGTGTACTGCTCGTGCCCGGGGCAGTCGGCGACGATGAACGCGCGTTTCCGGGTGTGGAAGAAGCGGTAGGCGACATCGATGGTGATGCCCTGCTCGCGCTCCGCTTCCAGGCCATCGACCAGCAGCGCGTAGTCGATGTTCTCGCCCTGGGTGCCGTGGCGGCGGCTGTCGCGCTCGAGCGCGGCGAGCTGGTCGTCGAACAGCAGGCGGGTGTCGTGCAGCAGGCGGCCGATCAGCGTGCTCTTGCCGTCGTCGACGCTGCCGCAGGTGATCAAGCGCAGGCGCTGGCGGCGTTCGTGCTCGGCGAGCGAGGCGGCGATGCTCGCCGGCGCTGAGGACAAATCGCCCATCAGAAGTAGCCCTCCTGCTTCTTCTTCTCCATCGACGCCGCCGGATCGTGGTCGATCACCCGGCCCTGGCGCTCGGAGGTGGTGGCCGCGAGCGTCTCGGCGATCACCTTCTCCAGCGTGTCGGCGTCGGACTCGATGGCGCCGGTGAGCGGGTAGCAGCCGAGCGTGCGGAAGCGCACCTTGCGCAGTTGCGGCACTTCGCCCGGGCGCAGCGGCAGGCGGTCGTCGTCGACCATGATCAGCGCGCCGTCGCGCTCCACCACCGGGCGCTCGGCGGCGAGGTACAGCGACGGCACCGGGATGCGCTCGCGGTAGATGTAGAGCCAGACGTCGAGTTCGGTCCAGTTCGACAGCGGGAACACGCGCACGCTCTCGCCGCGGTGGATGCGGGTGTTGTACAGGTTCCACAGTTCCGGGCGCTGGTTCTTCGGGTCCCAGCGGTGCTGCGCGTTGCGGAACGAGAACACCCGCTCCTTGGCGCGCGACTTCTCCTCGTCGCGGCGCGCGCCGCCGATCGCGGCATCGAAGCCGTGGCCATCCAGCGCCTGCTTCAGCGCCTGCGTCTTCATCACGTCGGTGTGCACGGTGGCGCCGTGCTCGATCGGGTTGATGCCGCGCGCGAGGCCCTCCGGATTGGTGTGCACGTGCAGCGTCACCCCGGTCTCGGCGGCGCGGCGGTCGCGGAAGGCGATCATTTCGCGGAACTTCCAGCCGGTATCGACGTGCAGCAGCGGAATCGGCGGCCGGCCGGGCGCGAACGCCTTCAGCAGCAGATGCAGCAGCACCGAGCTGTCCTTGCCGATGGAGTACAGCATCACCGGATTGCGGAACTCGGCCGCGACCTCGCGCAGGACGTGGATGCTTTCGGCTTCCAGGCGGTCGAGGTGGGACAGCGTGCGCGGCATCGGCAGCGGGTGAAGCGTGGGGATGTGCGAATGCTGCATCAGATCAGCCCGAAATGCTTGCCCAGGGTGCGCGCGCTCAGGCCGATCACCACCAGCCCGACGAGCGCCAGCATCGGCCGCGGCCGCGCATGCCGGACCAGCCAGGCGCCGAGCGGCGCCGCCAGCAGGCCGCCGAGCGCCAGCCCGGCGACCGCCTTCCAGTGGCTCAGGCCCAGCGTGAGCAGGAACACCGCCGAGGCGGTCAGCGTGACGAAGAACTCCACCGCGTTCACCGTGCCGACGGTGAACCGCAGGCCGTTGCCGCGCGCCAGCAGCGGACTGGAGACGAACGCGCCCCATCCGCCTCCGCCGGTCGCATCCAGCAAGCCGCCGAAGAAGCCCAGCGGCTGCAGGCGCCGGATCGGGCGCGCCGGTGCCGCCGCGCGCAGCGCGCGCAGCACGATCAACGCGCCGAGCAGCAGCAGGTAGCCGGCCACCCACGGCTTGAGCGCCTCGCCGTCCAGCCGCGACAGCAGCCAGGCGCCGAGCGCGGCGCCCAGCACGCCCGGCAGCAGCAGCCTGCGGAACAGCGCGCGGTCGACGTTGCCGAACGCATGGTGCGAAGCGGCCGACGCGCCGGTGGTGAAGCATTCGGCCGCGTGCACGGTGGCGCTGGCGAGCGCCGGCGGCAGCCCGAGCGAGAGCAGCAGGCTGGAGGCGATCACGCCATAGGCCATGCCGAGCGCGCCGTCGACCAGTTGCGCGACGAATCCGATCGCGATGTAGGGCAGCAGGTCGGTCATCTTCGACGGCGCGGCGGATCGGCCGGCAGTATCGGCGCGGCCGCGGCCGCGGCCAAATGCACGCGGAGCATGAGGCCATGACGCGCCGTCCTTTCCGCCCGCGCCGCGCGCCGCGGAGCATGGGGCCTCGCCATCCCGCCCCTCCGTCCGTGACCGCCCTCCCCGCACCGCTGCCGTTACCGCTTTCGCCCGAACAGGGGGCCGCGCTGCAGCGCCTGACCGACGGGCTGGACGGCGCGGCGCTGTGGTGGCTGTCCGGATACGCCGCAGGTCTCGCCCGCGCCCGCGCCGGAACCGCATCGCCGTCGGCGCCGGCGGCGGAAACGTCGGCCGCGGCGCGGCTCACGGTCGTCTACGGCAGCCAGACCGGCAACGCGCGGCGGGTCGCCGAAGCGCTGGTCGCGCGTGCCCGAGAGGCCGGCCTGCCGGTGCGCCTGGCGCGCGCGGACGCCTATCCGCTGCGCGAGCTGAAGGACGAGCGCTGGCTCGTGGTCGTGATCAGCACCCAGGGCGACGGCGACCCGCCGGACGACGCGCGCGCATGGGTCGAACATCTCGCCTCCGCACGCGCGCCGCGCCTGCCGGCGCTGCGCTTCGCCGTGTTCGGCCTGGGCGACTCCAGCTATCCCCGCTTCTGCGCGGTGGCGCGGGCGATCGACGCGCGCCTGGAGGCGCTCGGCGCCACCCGCTGGCTGCCGCGTGTGGAGGCCGACGTCGACGTGGACCGCACCGCCACGCCCTGGCTGCAGCAGGCGCTCGATGCCGCACGCGAAGCATTGAAGACCGCCGCGCCGCTGGCGACGGTGACGCCCCTGCGTCCGCCGGCGCCGGCGGCGACGCGCGAGCGCCCGTTCGCCGCCGCCGTGCTGGTCAACCAGCGCATCACCGGGCGCGACTCCGACCGCGACGTGCGCCACCTCGAACTGGCGCTGGAAGGCAGCGGATTGCGCTACGAACCCGGCGATGCGCTCGGCGTATGGCCGCGCAATCCGCCGGGACTGGTCGATGCGCTGCTGGCGGCGTTGCGGCTGGACGGCGATACGCCCGTCACCCACGACGGCGACACCCTGCCGCTGCGCGAGTGGCTGCTCGCGCGTCGCGAACTGACCCGCCTGACGCGCCCGTTCCTGCAGGCGCACGCCGAGCGCGCGCGCGACCCGGCGCCGGTGCGCACGCTGGCCGACGATCCGTCCGCGTTCGCCGGCGCGCTGGCCGACTGGCAGACGCTCGATCTCGCGCTCGCGCATCCGGCGGATTGGGATGCGCACGCCCTGGTCGCCGCGCTGCGTCCGCTGGCGCCGCGCCTGTACTCGATCGCCTCGAGCATGAAAGCGGTCGGCGAGGAGGCGCACCTGACCGTCGCCCACGTGCGCTACCGGCGCGGCGACGACGAGCGCTTCGGCGCCGCGTCGCACTTCCTCGCGGCGGCGCAGGAAGGCGCGACGGTGCCGGCGTTCGTCGAGAGCAACGAGCGCTTCCGTCTGCCCGCCGACGCCACGCGCGACGTGGTGATGATCGCCGCCGGCACCGGCGTCGCCCCGTTCCGCGGCTTCGTGCAGGAACGCGCGGCCGACGGCGCCGCGGGGCGCAACTGGCTGCTGTTCGGCAATCCGCACTTCCGCAGCGATTTCCTCTACCAGCTCGAATGGCAGCAGGCGCTGCGCGAGGGCACGCTGCATCGCCTCGACCTCGCATTCTCGCGCGACGGCGCGCAGAAGCGCTACGTCCAGCACCGCCTGCGCGAATGCGGCCGCGAGCTGTTCGCCTGGCTCGACGGCGGCGCGCATCTGTACGTCTGCGGCGCCACCCGCATGGCGCGCGACGTCGATGCCGCGCTGCAGGCGCTGATCGCCGAGCACGCCGGGCTCGACGCCGACGGCGCGCGCGACTACCTGCTCCGCCTGCAGGCCGAAGGCCGCTACGCACGGGACGTCTACTGATGGCCGACCACGCTTCCGTCGAAGATCTCAAGCGCGCCAGCCGCCGCCTGCGCGGCACGCTGCTGGAATCCCTCGCCGATCCGGTCACCGGCGCGTTGCGCGAGGGCGACCAGACGCTGCTGAAGTACCACGGCAGCTACCAGCAGGACGATCGCGACCTGCGCGAGGAGCGCCGCCGCCAGAAGCTGGAGCCGGCGTGGCAGTTCATGATCCGCACGCGCACGCCGGGCGGCGTGCTCACGCCCGCGCAGTGGCTCGGGCTCGACGGCGTCGCCTCGCGCTTCGCCGAGCGCGGACTTCGGATCACCACGCGTCAGGCGATCCAGTTCCACGGCGTCATCAAGCGCGAGCTGAAACCCACCCTGCAGGCGATCAACGCCGCGCTGATCGACACCATCGCCGCCTGCGGCGACGTCAACCGCAACGTCACCGTCGGCGTGAATCCGGACGAGACGCCGTTGCACGCGGCGGTCTGGGCGCAGGCGGCGGCGCTGTCGGAACACCTGTTGCCGCGCACCCGCGCCTACCACGAGATCTGGCTCGACGGCGAGAAGCTGGCGGACAGCGGCGAGGAAGCCGAACCGCTGTACGGCGACACCTACCTGCCGCGCAAGTTCAAGACCGGCTTCGCGCTGCCGCCGTACAACGACATCGACGTGTTCGCGCAGGACCTGGGCTTCATCGCCATCGCCGAACGCGGCGAACTGCGCGGCTACGACGTCGTCGCCGGCGGCGGGATGGGCGCCACCCACGGCGATGCGGCGACCTACCCCCGGCTCGCGCGGATGCTCGGCTTCATCGCGCCGGAGCACGCGATCGCGGTGGCCGCAGCGGTGCTGACCGTGCAGCGCGACTGGGGCGATCGCGTCCAGCGCAAGCGCGCGCGGCTGAAGTACACGATCGAGACGCACGGCCTGGACGCGTTCCGTGCCGAGGTCGAGCGCCGGGCCGGCGTGCGCTTCGCGCCGCCGGCGCCGTTCCGCTTCATCCACAACGGCGACCGCTTCGGCTGGGCGCCGGGCGCGGACGGGCGCTTGCATCTCACCGTGCGCATCCTCAGCGGGCGCGTGCGCGACGATGCGGGCGCGCGCGTGCAGAGCGGACTGCGCGCGATCGCCGCGCTGCTCGACGCGCAGGCGGACGGCGCGCAACTGCGGCTCACGCCGAACCAGAACCTGACGATCGCCAACGTGCCGGCGCGCTTGCGCGATGCGGTCGATGCGCGGGTGGCCGAGCACGGCCTCGACCGCGCCGGCGGCACGCCGCTGCGGCAGGCGGCGCTGGCCTGCGTGGCGCTGCCCACCTGCGCGCTGGCGATGGCCGAGGCCGAGCGCTACCTGCCGCGGGCGGTCGCGCGGATCGACGCGCTGCTGGACCGCCACGGCCTGAGCGAAAGCCCGCTGCACCTGCGCATCAGCGGCTGTCCGAACGGCTGCTCGCGGCCGTACCTCGGCGAGATCGCGCTCGTGGGCAAGGCGCCCGGGCGCTACAACCTGATGCTGGGCGCCGATCACCGCGGCCAGCGCCTGAACGCGCTGCACCTGGAGAACGCCGACGAGGACGCGATCCTCGCCGCGCTGGATTCCCTGTTCGCCCGTTATGCGCGCGAGCGCGCCCCCGGCGAGCGTTTCGGCGATTTCGTCGTGCGCGCCGGCGTGGCGGCGGCGCGCGAGACCGTGGAGTTTCCGTTCGCATGAGCACCGCACCCGATCCCGTCAGCGCGGCCGAATCGCCGCGCGCCCTCGCCGAGCTCAACGACTGGCTGGCCCGGCGCCCGGCCGAGCAACGGGTCGAGTGGGCGCTCGCGCATCTGGCCGGGGAGCATGCGCTGTCCTCCAGCTTCGGCGCGCAGGCCGCGGTGTCGCTGCATCTGGTCACGCGCCTGAAGCCGGATCTGCCGGTGATCTTCATCGACACCGGCTACCTGTTCCCCGAAACCTACCGCTTCGCCGACGCGCTCACCGAGCGGCTGCGGCTCAATCTCAAGGTCTACCGCCCGCAGCTCGGCATCGCCTGGATGGAGGCGCGCTTCGGCCGGCTGTGGGAGCAGGGGCTGGACGGACTGGAACGCTACAACCGCCTGCGCAAGGTCGAACCGATGCAGCGCGCGCTGCGCGAGCTGGGCGTGCGCACCTGGATCGCCGGCCTGCGCCGCAGCCAGGCGCACACGCGCGCGGGCATCGACATCCTCGAACTGCGCGACGGCCGCTGGAAGCTGCATCCGCTGGCCGACTGGAGCGACCGCGACGTCGGCCGCTACCTCGCGCGCCACGACCTGCCGTACCACCCGCTGTGGGAACGCGGCTACGTCTCGATCGGCGATGTCCACACCACCCGCCCGCTCGAGCCCGGCATGCACGAGGAGGAGACCCGCTTCTTCGGCCTGAAGCGCGAGTGCGGGTTGCACGAGGACTGGGCGGCGGAAGATCGGGCTGCGTGAGGGGCGGGGAGCGGGAATCGGGAATCGAGAATCGGGAATCGGGAATCGGGAATCGGGAATCGGGAATCGGGAACCGGGAACCGGGAACCGGGAACCGGGAATCGGGAATCGGGAATCGGGAATCGGGAATCGGGAAGCGGGAATCGGGAAGCGGGAATCGGGAAGCGGGAATCGGGAAGCGGGAAGCGGGAAGCGGGAATCGGGAAGCGGGAAGCGGAAGCGGGAAGCGGGATGCGGAAAGCGGGAAGCGGGATGCGGGAAGCGAGAAGCGGGATGCGGGATGCGGGAAGCGGGAAGAGACTGGGTTCTCGGGGCGGCGCTGGCTTGTCGTGCGGCGCGCCGGGTGATCGGGACGTCGAAGGGCGGGCGAACGCCGCACTGCGTCGCCTCGCCGAATCCCGAAATCCCACGCGACCTGCGGCTAGCTGTGAAGCTTCAATAGGTTGTTTCGGCGGAGCGCCAAGCGGGTGATGGGTGGCTGACCGCCGAGTGCGCTGTGTGGGCGGTGACAGTTGTAGTGATGCAGCCAGTCCTGCAGCGCCTCGCG